>NZ_NPFM01000052.1:0-3467 GCF_002258645.1 Rhodococcus sp. 15-649-2-2 | reverse complement strand
GTGTGTGTGTTGTTTGAGAATTGCACAGTGGACGCGAGCATCTTTGTTGTAAGTAATGAAGAGCGTACGGTGGATGCCTTGGCACCAGGAGCCGATGAAGGACGTAGGAGGCTGCGATAAGCCTCGGGGAGCTGTCAACCGAGCTGTGATCCGAGGGTGTCCGAATGGGGAAACCCAGCACGAGTGATGTCGTGTTACCTGCACCTGAATATATAGGGTGTGTGGAGGGAACGTGGGGAAGTGAAACATCTCAGTACCCACAGGAAGAGAAAACAATAGTGATTCCGTGAGTAGTGGCGAGCGAAAGCGGATGAGGCCAAACTTTGTGCGTGTGATACCCGGCAGGGGTTGCGTATGGAGGGTTGTGGGGTTTGCATTGTCGATTCTGCCGGATCGGCCGACAGTGAGAAATTGTGGTGTTAGTCGAAGTGGTCTGGAACGGCCTGTCGTAGAGGGTGAGAGTCCCGTAGACGAAAACATTGCAACTGTCGTTGTGGATACCCAAGTAGCAGCGGGCCCGTGAAATCTGCTGTGAATCTGTCGGGACCACCCGATAAGCCTGAATACTCCCTGGTGACCGATAGCGGACTAGTACCGTGAGGGAAAGGTGAAAAGTACCCCGGGAGGGGAGTGAAATAGTACCTGAAACCGTGCGCTTACAATCCGTCAAAGCTGGTGAACAGTTTACTGTTGCTGGTGATGGCGTGCCTTTTGAAGAATGAGCCTGCGAGTTAGTGGCATGTCGCGAGGTTAACCCGTGTGGGGTAGCCGTAGCGAAAGCGAGTCCGAATAGGGCGTATCCACCTCGAGTGGTGTAGTGGCGTGTTCTAGACCCGAAGCGGAGTGATCTACCCATGGCCAGGTTGAAGCGACGGTAAGACGTCGTGGAGGACCGAACCCACTTAGGTTGAAAACTGAGGGGATGAGTTGTGGGTAGGGGTGAAAGGCCAATCAAACTCCGTGATAGCTGGTTCTCCCCGAAATGCATTTAGGTGCAGCGTCACGTGTTTCTCACCGGAGGTAGAGCTACTGGATGGTCTAGGGGGCCTACAAGCTTACCGAAATCAGCCAAACTCCGAATGCCGGTGAGTGAGAGCGTGGCAGTGAGACTGCGGGCGATAAGGTTCGTAGTCGAGAGGGAAACAGCCCAGATCGCCAGCTAAGGTCCCTAAGCGTGTACTAAGTGGAAAAGGATGTGGGGTCGCGAAGACAACCAGGAGGTTGGCTTAGAAGCAGCCACCCTTGAAAGAGTGCGTAATAGCTCACTGGTCAAGTGATCCTGCGCCGACAATGTAGCGGGGCTCAAGTACACCACCGAAGCTGCGGCACTCACACAATAGCCCGCTGTTCCCTTGCGAGGGTTCAGCCAGGTGTGTGGGTGGGTAGGGGAGCGTCGTGCAGCCATGGAAGCATCGGAGTGATCCAGGTGTGGAGGCTGCGCGAGTGAGAATGCAGGCATGAGTAGCGAAAGACGAGTGAGAAACTCGTCCGCCGAATGACCAAGGGTTCCTGGGCCAGGTTAATCCGCCCAGGGTGAGTCGGGACCTAAGACGAGGCCGACAGGCGTAGCCGATGGACAACGGGTTGATATTCCCGTACCCGTGTAACCGCGCCCATGGTGAATCAGTGACACTAACCACCCTGAATCTCGCTTACTTCACGCCTTCGGGTGTGCGGGGGCGGGTGGATGCGTGGGACCTGATCTGGTAGTAGCCAAGCGATGGGGTGACGCAGGAAGGTAGCTGGGCCAGTCAGTGGTTGTACTGGTGTAAGCCTGTAGGGCGAACGGTAGGCAAATCCGCCGTTCATGAAGCCTGAGAGGTGATGCGTAGCCGATTGAGGCGAATTCAGTGATCCTATGCTGCCGAGAAAAGCCTCTAGTGAGTTGTTACACGGCCCGTACCCCAAACCGACACAGGTGGTCAGGTAGAGAATACTAAGGCGATCGAGATAACTATGGTTAAGGAACTCGGCAAAATGCCCCCGTAACTTCGGGAGAAGGGGGGCCCCTGCCGGTGATCACTCTTGCAGTGTGAGCTGGTGTGGGCCGCAGAGACCAGTGAGAAGCGACTGTTTACTAAAAACACAGGTCCGTGCGAAGTCGTAAGACGATGTATACGGACTGACGCCTGCCCGGTGCTGGAAGGTTAAGAGGACCGGTTAGCCAGCAATGGCGAAGCTGAGAATTTAAGCCCCAGTAAACGGCGGTGGTAACTATAACCATCCTAAGGTAGCGAAATTCCTTGTCGGGTAAGTTCCGACCTGCACGAATGGCGTAACGACTTCTCAGCTGTCTCAACCATAGACTCGGCGAAATTGCATTACGAGTAAAGATGCTCGTTACGCGCGGCAGGACGAAAAGACCCCGGGACCTTCACTACAGCTTGGTATTGGTGTTCGGTTCGGTTTGTGTAGGATAGGTGGGAGACTGTGAAGCGGTGACGCCAGTTACTGTGGAGTCGTTGTTGAAATACCACTCTGATCGTATTGGATACCTCAACCTCGGACCATGATCTGGTTCAGGGACAGTGCCTGGTGGGTAGTTTAACTGGGGCGGTTGCCTCCTAAAATGTAACGGAGGCGCCCAAAGGTTCCCTCAGCCTGGTTGGCAATCAGGTGTCGAGTGCAAGTGCACAAGGGAGCTTGACTGTGAGACTGACAAGTCGAGCAGGGACGAAAGTCGGGACTAGTGATCCGGCACCGGCAAGTGGAAGCGGTGTCGCTCAACGGATAAAAGGTACCCCGGGGATAACAGGCTGATCTTCCCCAAGAGTCCATATCGACGGGATGGTTTGGCACCTCGATGTCGGCTCGTCGCATCCTGGGGCTGGAGTAGGTCCCAAGGGTTGGGCTGTTCGCCCATTAAAGCGGCACGCGAGCTGGGTTTAGAACGTCGTGAGACAGTTCGGTCTCTATCCGCCGCGCGCGTAAGAAACTTGAGGAAGGCTGTCCCTAGTACGAGAGGACCGGGACGGACGAACCTCTGGTGTGCCAGTTGTTCCACCAGGAGCACCGCTGGTTGGCTACGTTCGGAAGGGATAACCGCTGAAAGCATCTAAGCGGGAAGCCTGTTCCAAGATGAGGTTTCTCACCCCCTCGAGGGGGTAAGGCCCCCGGCAGACCACCGGGTTGATAGGCCAGAACTGGAAGTACAGCAATGTATGCAGGTGACTGGTACTAATAGGCCGAGGACTTACCACAAAGAAGCTACGCGTCCACTGTGCAATATCTGAAACAACACACGTTTCAGGATGAACCCACAATTGAATGAACCAACATCGTTCACCGAACCACGATCAGTGGACATCAGTGACGACCGTTGTGTTCCGTGTGTAACTGTTTCGCAGAGTTACGGCGGCCATAGCGGAGGGGAAACGCCCGGTCCCATTCCGAACCCGGAAGCTAAGCCCTCCAGCGCCGATGGTACTGCACTCGACAGGGTGTGGGAGAGTAGGACACCGCCGAAC
>NZ_NPFM01000044.1:0-8633 GCF_002258645.1 Rhodococcus sp. 15-649-2-2 | reverse complement strand
TTGTAGACGGGGTTTGCCTCTGACCACTGTGCATCCGATTAGTCTCCCGCTGTTTCGGGCCATCACCAACGAGGTTCGATACCTGCCCGAATCAGGCTCGGACCATGAGCTGCCGCTGTAGCGGAGCCAACGCGGATGAGGATTTGGCCCGTCGACAGCCAAGACAGGCTAAAACGTCAGTGCAGTTCGGGAATAAGGCATACACCCCCGAACTGCACTGGTGGGACGTGAAGATCAGCTTCCGGTCCAGTCGACTGAAGTCACACACACCTACCTTGGTGGCACTGGCGGTTCGGAGCTGACGGGCTCCGATTCGCGGTTCGGATCGAACGGAATCTCGTTGTCGATGGCATCTCGCATTGTTGCGACCGGCGCTGGCTCATCGGTTGATCGCCGCGCAGTTCCATCGCTGACGGCAGCAACTTCCTCTGCTGACAACGTCACTTTGCCCGCGCGTGGAGCGACCGTGTACCAGTTTTCGGACGGCAAGAAGCCAGCCGACATAAGGTATGTTGCTCCCGGCTCGATCAGTGGGTCATCGTCCAGTAAGTACAACGTACCGTCGGTGCCATACCCGCCTTGCTGATTGACGAGTATTTGGCCCGCGACGTCACCCTTTAGGGTCTGAAGCACCTCAACAGAAAACTGCGTCTCGGGAAACGGCCCAACTGCCTTCGTACCGACTTGCTCAATCACTGTTCCGACGAAGACCGCGTCGGCCCAACCGGCAAGCTGCTGAGGGTCTGTCACATCGAAAGCCGAGTCCATTTCCACTGCTTGTGTGCGCGTAGTCACGCTGGCAGTCGCGCCAGCATCTCCAGGTTGCGTGCCTGCCGAAGTGCTGCAGCCAACTAATACAATGCAGGCGAATAAGCTCGCAACGCCCACCCTGCCGTACTTTGATCCTAAACTTCTGACCTTCATCATGTCATCCCCAGAGTTGACGGTAGGCGGCTTGATCCATGAACTGCGGCGCAAAAACCGATGAGTTTGAAATCGGATCCATCAGCTGACTTTTGCAGTTGTGCGCCAAACCGAGCGCATGACCCATCTCGTGTGTCATAACGTTCCGTTGATTACTGGCGTTACCGAGCTTCGCTGTATTCATTTGAATAGTGTCCACCCCAAAGTCGGTGTTGCTGTATAGCCCGGCCCATGTGACGTCCGGACGGTTGGCGTCGGAAATTTCCACATTAGTGAGCGTCGGGTTCACAGGGTCATAGGGGGTAACCTGGACGCTCCCAAGTGCATTCCAAGCAGTGGATGCCTGCGAAATTGCGGTCGTGTATTGGGAAGATGACTGATAGGTGAGTTTGGAGAAGAGGACCGAGCTGTAGCCCAATGTCGGCGGCTTGCGTCCTGACGTCAGATACTGGCCGTTCTGGAAGTTCTGTCCGGAAGCGCCATATGACTCGTAACCATCATTGGACGTTGTTCCATCTTGACACAGGTACTCATCACTGCTCGGGAAGCCCAAGGGTCCAAGCTCGTAATTCTGCGCAGCCCACTGATCGCGAATGTTCCCCCAGGTGGCATAGGCGGATGTGGCTCCGAACTTGTATGTAATCGCGCCGCCCTGGAAGTTGTTGTATCGCCCGCCCGAAGCAGGGCTCTCACGTGTGACCGGGTAGCCGAGTCGTCCACGTTCGTCGCTTCGCTTCTCGTATTGATACGGGCCGTTGACATACGTTCTGTACTGACGCGATGGCAAATTGAGCCACTTGTTCATGATCAAGCCGCCGATTTGACGACCTTTATTTGGGTCGACATTTGGCGACCAGTAAATGCGATTCGTGAACCCGAATTCCTGCCACCGCCCCTCGTTGCTGTTTCCTGCCCAGAGCTCGCCACTGGTGGGTTCTCCGATACTCGAGGTGCCGCCTTGGCCGTATTGGTTAGCGCCCGAAAGGAAATCGATAAATTCGCGTTCGATGGAGCCGAGGACCCACTGGTTGTTGCGAAATTGATCGGCGTTCGCAACGCCAGGTGTAGAAACTAGCAATGCAAGGGATGTAATTAACGCACCGATAAGTGACATTCTTCGAGCGACAATTTAGTTTCGCGTCCGATGCTGCCTGAAGCGGACATTGATCAATGGGCTTGGATCGCCAATATGCGACTTGAGAGGTAACCTGCTCGGTTTCATGGAGCTCCCACAGTGAAGGGCATCAAGGACGAACCGAACAGTACGGTCAGTTTGCCCACCGTTGGAGAGGCACGCGAACACGAGTTTGGTCACAATTCGGTCACCGTGACCGCCGCCAACTCGACGGCGGCTAGACTTCGAACGCATGAGCAATACAGGTTCTCGGTGGCTACGGCCAGCTGTCCTGCTGGTTCTAGTCGGCGTCTTGCTCGTTGGTGTTGCTTTTGGGGCGACCAGCCAGATTGGGCTCGGTCGCTCGGCCTCAGAGATTTGCGAGAATGCTTATCCGGGGGCTGTCGACGTCGAGTCCAGTCGTCCCCTTCTACCGCTGGTCGTCGTGCGTTGCGCTGCACAGGATTTTGACACGCGTGTGGAGACTCATGAATTTGACCCGCTGTCAACGCTTGTCCTCATGGCTGGGATCGCAAGCATTGTCGTTGGTGTATCTGCCGTCCGACGTCAAAAGCTGAACGAGTCATCTCAAAAAGGACAGCGGTGAACATACTCGGTGGTCTGGTCTGATTCGCTGTGTGAGAACTCGAATCAATTCTGGTCAGAGGATACTTCCTCCCCGACGCCAGTATCTTGCAGCTTTATCGAGGCTTAGCGGTCCTGCCGGCCACACGCGCCCACGACAGCGTCCGCGGAGTTCGAGCGTGACTGCAGGGAGATCACCCCTGACGTTGTTTCCAGTTCTTTCCGTAGGGCGTGGTTGTCGAGTGTTAGCCGCTGGATGACGGCCAGTGCGAGGGTGAGGTCTTGAGTCAGCGCCGCGTTGTCTCGTTGCACGCGCTTGTTGGAGGCAAGGAGTTCGGTCCGGTCGTCATGCCGTGTGGCGACGGGAGCTGCGACGGAAGCGGCTCTGAGTTCGGCAGCGATAGCGGGGTAGTGCCGCCAGAAGGTTGCGTTGGACAGACCCAGTCGACGGGCAAGGCCGATGACAGTGGCGCGGCCGCCGGCCGATGCTGCGTCTTCGAGGTGCTCTGTCATCACTCGACGGACGTCCTGCTCGCTCGGGAGGTCGATGCGTTTACTCATCGGATTGAGTTCGGATCGTGTCGGTCGACGAACTGATTTATCTGCTCACTCCGTTGCCGTAGTCGATGCTGCAGCAACGGAGGCAGCGACGGTGTTCGTTCGAGCTCGCGCTCGATATCGGAGCTCTCCGAACGCAACTCGTCGAGGTTGCCTGAGGTGAGCGCGACGTTGCGGCATTCGAGCGGTCGACAATCACCGAGCGTCGGCGCGTTCTGGCCCGAAAGGTTCTGTGCGCGTGTGCACAGTGCCTTGTCCGGATCGTAGACGCAGGTGGCGTATCGGCCTGGATAGATTGCTGGGTCGAATCGGCGTATCAAGCGGTCGTGCCGACGCCGGTCGGTGACGACCTGTCCTTGGTATCGGATATTCGACTCGAGCTCGCTCAGACGTCGGCGGGCTTCGTCGGCGGCGGGTCCAACGAGATCGGTGTGTTCATGGGTATCGATCATTGCCATCAGACCCTCCCCTCGGGCAAGGGCCACCTCTGACTCGACTTCGGCGCGGAAACCGCTATCCGATGTGCCGGCGTAGCCCTCGAACATCTGGACAGCTTGGTGGCGATATTGAATTGCTCCGGCAATGGATCCGCCGGGTTGGCGTGCGATGAACCAGGCGAGCGTTCGTCTGAACTGGCGGGTTGTCAGCCGCCAGGTTTGGGCATTCACAGCCGGTATGTTCTCTGCGAGACCATGTGCGCGACAATAGCCGTCGATCCAGGACACCAGATTGTTGATGTGGTCGTTCGTGGTCTTGGTCAAATTGACGTGGGCGGCGGTTTTGCCGATCCGCACTGCGGTGCCATGAGTTGAGGGTGCGAACAGCCGGGTTTCGTTACCGGGTTGGAGGAGTTCGAGGACCGCCACGGCGCGGGCGGCCGGAGCGCCGACAACCCAGGTCACTTGCACTCCGGTGGGGTCGCGTTCACCTTTGAACGCGAGGCTGGTCATCATCCACCGGTAGGGCCTGCCGTGAGGGTCACGTTTGACGCTGATGCAGCCCCGCTGCAGATGCTTGATCTCGCTGTCACGCATGCCGGACAGGAACGCAATAATGACGTAGCAGGCTGCGCTCAGCGCCGACAGCAGGTGCAAGATCCCGGCTTGACGATCACGTCGATTGAACAGGATGCGGTCGATCCAGGGGGACCCGTTGATCCGTCCGTTGATCACCACGTCACACGAGACGTCGTTGTCGACCCCGACCAGTCGAGCTGTGTCTTCGATGAGGTGGCGGTAGGTCCGCAAGGTCGTGCGATCGCATCCAAGCATGCGGGACAGGTGGCGAATGCTCGGTTGTCCGTTATGCCCCGGTAGTGGGCGGTCCGCGGCACGGTATTCAGCTATGAGTTGGTCCAGCTCCTCCTTGACCCATCGTCTCGTCTTGGGCGGAATTGACCCTTGTCCCAATCGAACTCGTCGCCACTCGCGGTCTGCCGCGAGAATGTCCGATGCAAACTCATCGACGAATCGCAGACTCCATGTGAGTAGGGGTCCGAGCACCGCCTCCGGAATTCTGGCGGTCGCGTTGTCTGGTCCGCTCCTGTCGCCGGACTCGCTCCAACCATCGATGTGGTACGGGTCGAAAGTCAGCTGATCGGTAACCATGAGTCCGCGGTAGCGATAGAGCGACCGAACCGAACTGCGATAGCGATCACGAACCGTGAGAGTGGGTTGCGTCGCGAGCAAATGCATTTGGTACGCAATCAAATCGGAAGGTTGCAACTCCGATAGCAGCGGCTGGCGCAGGTTGGGTCGCGAGGCGAGCCAGGAGAAGAAGTGGCGTAGCGTGGGCAACATCGAGGCAATCGTTGCTACCTTCGGTAAGCCGCGTCCTCTGGCGGGTGCAGGCCCGCCCAGTAGCCCGATGAAAAGTTCTTTGGCCACGGTGCGATAGACAGATGGCACGGATGTGAAGTCGAGGATCAGAGCAACATGATGTTGCTGAAAGAAAGCTGGACTGAGATCCCAGACGTCGTCTACGAATCGGGAAGCTCGGCTGAGTTCTGTCTCCGGGCGCACCGGCCGCCCGTTCAATACGCATCGTTCGTCGAACGGATGCGACGTCGACGGTTGAGGGTGGGCGTTGGTCATGTTTGCTCCCATGGTGATTCGACGAGATCGAGAAGTGCATCGGTGGGTTTGATCTCCGTTGCCGCCAGGATCTCGGACCGATTGAACTTCGAGAGAACGTCATGGCGGATGGCCGCCCACGTCGGTCCGTATCGGACCCACCAATCGGCCTCCGACAGCTGATCGCGGCGGGCCGCCAGCGCATCGAGCAATCCGAGCAGTCCAGGAAGGTGATCCGGTGTGACCACGCAGTTTCCGCAGTGAAAGCAGTCGAGAAACGATGCGCGACAGCTTCTCCCGGTGGCGGGATGGTGTTCGTGATCCCGGCACGCTGACCAGGCGGTATCGGCTGCGTCTGCATGCGTCGACGGGGTTTCACCATCGGGATCGGTGGTGGAGCGTTCCGGCTGCACGTTCAGTGTGCCTCCGGCAACGTGCAGCGCTCGTCTGTGTGCTGCCAGAGCGCTCGATTCGGCGTCGCTGACGGCAGCCGCGACAACGGTGTGTGCCCATTCCTGTGTTGTCGGGTCTCCGCGTAGATAGTTCCGGAACAGAACCGGGATGGTGTTGCTCCGGGCAGCGGACGGGAGGTGACCGCCGATCTGTTTGGTACGGCGCACGTCTGCCGTGGTCTTGATCCGGTTGCCGGTGACCGCAAGCGGAGCCGGGGGCGTTCCGTCGACGACGTCAGCGTGGAGGCAATGCCGGGTGCGCCATCCGGCAAGGTTGATTGCTGTTGCGGTCAGTTCGCGAGCGAATGGGTCGAAATGTTCTTCGATACCGCGAAGGCCGGTGTTGTGGCCGCTACGCCAGATCGACCAAACGGATGCGCTGCCAGAAGTGTTCCTGCTGCGAGTGGTCAGTTCGTGTAGCAGTAGGTAGAGACCGCCGGGATAGTGCAGTTCGCGACCCGGTGGCCCGATCTCCCACGTCGCGGTCTCGAACCATCGGTGATTGCCGCGGCGGCGTTTGATGACACGAACTTCGACGGCGCGTGTCTCCAGGATTCTGTGTTCCCAGGGGAGCTCTTTGATGGTTTCGATATTGCGGCCGGTCAGCGCCACCATCAACACGAGCATCGGCGCGAGGTCCCGGATCGTCATATAGAGCCGGCTCGCAAGCTCCAGTCTGACAACGTGCGCGCTGAAGCTCCGGCTCGGGGGTACGACTCCTGATTCCGCAATCGCGACGAGCTCTTTGTCGCCCTCCAAGCCTTCCCGTTCACCCGTTTGTCCTATTGCAGCTTCCGAGAGTCGAATCCGATCGCGCAATGCGGTGATGTCAGACCGAGCGGCTGAGAGAATACGATCGAACTCTCCGTCCGAGTAGCCAGGTTGGCCAATCCGGGTCTGCCCGATCTGGCGGCAGGTGTAGTCGATCACTGATGAATTCACCGTATCGACCAGCGGTGGCAACGTCAGGAACTGTCCGAAAAGTGCGATGCCTCGCCAGGCGTAGACGTCCTTCTGCGTTACTCTGCGCTGGTTGTAGACAGATTGGAGGTGGGCGGTCTCCAGCAACGGTGGTCCGGTCGGCGGATCCCGCAGTTCCGAGAGGGATCGCAGCATGGATCGCACCCTCGTAACCAGTCCCTTCGCTGAGCTGAGCGTTCTGCTGCGTCCTGTCGGCCCGAGGGCAAGGGACAGAGCCTCCGCAACTGCCGTGTGCCAACCGGGCAGCGCCATCTTCGCGACGTCCACCAGCAGAGTCCGGCCGTCTTCACCATAGAATCGGACCGTAAGGCCGGAGGCGATGGCGTGTTCGCCTTCGGTCGGTGTGTACAGGCCAGATGGGAGCATCGCGCGGCGCCCGGTCCCGGTACTGCCGCGACCGCTCACTGCGTTTTGTTCTCAGTGGCGACGTCGAAGACATCGAGTGGAGTGTCGCGGGGATCTTCCCATGTGTTGGGCACCAACATCATTCGCGTTTCCATTTCCAATTCCGACAGCGCGTGTAAGTAGATCTGTGTTGTCACCACGGAGCGGTGCCCGAGCCGACGTCGCACCCAGTCCAGAGGGTCACCGAAGATCTGTGTCCATTGCCCTCGCTGTTCGGCAGTCATCTCAGTCATCGCGCTGATATGTCCGCGCTGAAGCTGTTCCAGAGTCACCACCGCGAACGTGTGCCGCAGGAGGTGAGCATGTGCAGACAGAGGAACTCCTGCTCGACGACACCGTGTGTTGGCGACTGCGAACATGTCTTTCCAGGTCGAGACCGCCATGGGGGTGCCGAACTCCGACAGCCAGAACGCGGCCGGCGTCAAACCATCGGGCCCGTCGATGAGCAAACGGCGGCGCTCGTCGGCATCGAGGTTGGAAACTTTCACGGTCGATCTCAGACCGGACCGAGTCTGCACGACGACCGGCGAATGCGGATCAGGGATCACGAGCGGGCGGCGAACCTGTTCGTACCGTCCGCAGGCGCGTGCGCGGTCGACGACCTCCGCGCGATCGAGTGTCACGTACCCGATCAGGTCGGCGATCACGGATTCAGGAACGTAGACCCGGCGGGCCGAACGACCTTTGGAGATGGCCGTCGGCAACCAAAAACGTTGATAGCCCCCCAGACTGCGAGCTGCGGGCACATCGAATACCGTCAGCGCCGCTTGCTCGGACAACCGCATCCCGGTGCGCACCATCAAGTCGCAGAATGACGCGTTGCGCGCCGCCCAGCGACCGCGAAACCCGGTGTCGTGGACACCGTCGGCGCGATATCCGCGAATCCCGACATCGCGCCACAAACGGTAGGACTGGGGTGGGAGCCACTCGATACGATCCGTCGCGGCATCGTGCGAGTAGGTTGCCGGTGTTGTGGTCGAAGAGTCATGACGGACGAAGCCCGCGCCGAACGGTGTTGGCTGTCGAACTCTGTGCGGCACAGGGTTTGTCAATATGTGGCCCGCGCGGACCTGCCATTGGTAGAACTTGTCGACTGCGGCAACCTCTCGGTCCCATGTCGCACCTTGTATGTGCGGCCCTTGGGGGTCGATCCTGCGCCAGCGCCAGTACGCCAGATGGTCAGCCTCGTTGACGTCGCGCCAACGAGTTCTGTCTCGTGAGACAGCAACGAAGTTCAAAAACGCGGCTAGATCGCGGGCGTAGCCCACCTGGGTGTTGCGCGCCTTCGTCTGCATATCGACTGATCTGAAGAAGGCATTTAGTTCGACGTCGTACTCGAATACCGGGTCGATGAGGAACGGCGTGCCGGCCACCAACTCTGGCCGCGCGAACCCAGGCCACTCCAAATTTGTGTCCGGAACCGCTGGCCGCGGCACCAACTCGTGTGGAGTGATACAAACACGCCAACCAGGTTTCGGCATGGTGGGCAACAGTACGTGGACATCTGTCCATCCGTGCACAAAACATAGCGCTCACCGTGGC
>NZ_NPFM01000032.1:0-13923 GCF_002258645.1 Rhodococcus sp. 15-649-2-2 | reverse complement strand
CGGCGTAGACAGCGACACTGGCCAACCCGGCATCAGCAGCCGCCCGGATCACCCGCACCGCGATCTCACCACGATTGGCAACAAGAACCTTGGTGATCTGAGCACTGGCATGGCTGGGCACTGAGCCTCCTACGGATGTATTTTTTTCGTTGCGAACGTCACGTCGGAGTCTAAGCACCGGCCCCGTCGTCGCTGCAATCGGACTGCATCGCCACGCCGAGTGGACAGGGGCTACTGACTGGTAGCGATCCGACCGCTGTCGATGTTGCCGTCATGGAACGGCTCGGGGGCGGTGCCCTGGATTCGTGCGGTACCGGTGTCCGCAACTTCGGTCAGCAGCCTGCGCAGTGCGCCGACGTACTCGTGAACCCGTGCCGTCGCCTGTTCGGTGTTGGGGTACCGAGCGGCGATGTTGATCCCCTGCGGCGTGCGGTTGATCCACACGTACACGTCGTGTTGGTACTGCTTGCTGCGCAGCGCACGGGCATTCCAGTCCGGCCAGTGCTCGGCGGCAGGCGCAAACCGCACGTCCATGAACGAGACGACGAAACGTGGGCGGGCGGAGTATCCGAGAGTGGTGAACACCCGATCGAGAGGAACGCGGGCGATCGGTTTGGTCTTTTTCACCTCCGCCGAGGCGGCTGCGATCACCGAACCGAACGAATCGTCACCGTCGATGTCGAAGGAGATGGGGCACAGTCCGACGAACCATCCCAGCGCGGATGCCCACTGAGGTTCGTCGCGGGTGTGCACCGGAGTAACCGTGCGGAAGCGAGTACCGCCGCCCAGCTCGGCACCGGTGATGGCCAGGACCGCGAGCAGTCCGGCGAACAGGCTGTGTCCTGTTTTGCGGCAGGCCGTCGAGAACGAGTCGGCCTGCTCGGCGTCGAGCACCCACGCCGACAGACCGCCTTGCGGCACGTCCTCCGGGCTCGGATCGCCGATGTCGAGCGGAAACGCAGGTAATTCGCCATCGCCGTCGACCAGGAAGTCGCGCCACATTCTCACCGCATCGTGAGAATGCTCGAGTTCGGCGTGACGCTCACGTTCGGAGGAACCGAAATCGAGGTAACTGCCGGCCTCGAACAGAGCGGCAGCCGGGCCACCCAGTGCCTCTCCGTACAGGGCAGCGATCTCGTGCGCGACCAGGACCGTGGACAGACCGTCGATGATCGAATGATCGGCCGCGAAGAACACGGTGATCGGACGCGTGTCGTCGAGCGGTTCGAGAGTGACGAAGGCGTACGCGGGCCAGATCAGCGGTGAGGTGAACTCGTCGAACAGATATTGCAGGTGCTCGAAGACCTCACTCGACTGGCTGCACCGCTCCTGCTCCACCTGCCAGATGTCGATGGCTCCCTCGGCGGCGGTCACCCGCGACATCTCGCCCGTCGTCTCGTCGATCGACGCACTCGACCGCATGGCTTCGTGCCGGTCGATCCAGTTGAGAACCGCTTGTCGGAATGCCGGTTTGTTCAGTGGGCCTGCGACCTCGAAGGCCGCACCGAGCCACGATTCTCTTCCGCGACGGGGACTGCTCAGACTCGTACGAAGGTGCGCCTCGTGGACGTAGGACGTCGGTCGAGTGTCCGGACGCCACCCTGCGGCTTCAGGAGTGCGGGCCTGCGGGCCGACGCTGGGTATCCACTCGGTGAGCGTGCCTGCGGGAACCGCGTAGTCCGCTAACTCCGTGAACTCCATGTCGGCAGCAACCAGCCTTCGTTCGACCACATCAGGGGTGAGGGTGAATAGAGCATCGACGCTCGTACGACGAGTCTACCGATCACGTGATGTATCGATCAAGACGACAGCGACGTGCGCAGTCAGCGCAGGTGCCGCTTGATTCGAGCCAACATCGCTGACATCCCGCGCAGGCGCAACGGGCTGACCGCGTCACTCAGGCCGAGAGCCGAGTAGAAGTCGTCCGGTACATCGAGAATCTGCTGCGCGCTGAGACCGTCGAGTCCCTGAGCGAGGATCGAGGCGAAGCCGCGGGTGGTCGGGGCTTCGGGCGGGGCGCTGAAGTACAGACGAATCCGGGACGGGTCGCCGGCATCGACCGACAGGAACAGCGGCGACTGGCACTCCGGCACCGGCTCCATCGCATCCTGAGCCAGGTGCTCCGGCAGGGGAGGAAGTTCTCGACTGAACTCCAGCAGCAGCTGTAGTTTGTCCTGTCCCTCCACTGCGGCGAAGTCCTCGACTATCTCGGCGAGTGATTCCGGAAGCGCGCTCATCGAGTGGCCGGTGCCGATCCGGGCTCCTCGCCCTTGGCGATCGGAACTCGAACGGCGTTGCCCCATTCGGTCCACGAGCCGTCGTAGTTGCGGACCGAGTCGTAACCCAGCAGATGGGTCAGAACGAACCAGGTGTGGCTCGACCTCTCACCGATGCGGCAGTACGCGATCACGTCGTCGGTTGCGGAGGTACCGGCGTAGATCTCGTCCAATTCCTTGCGGGAGCGGAAGCGTCCATCCGGTGCGGCCGCCTTGGCCCAGGGAATGCTGACGGCGGTGGGAATGTGCCCGCCGCGCAGTGCGCCTTCTTCCGGGTAATCGGGCATGTGCGTGCGTTCTCCGGTGTACTCGGCGGGGGAGCGCACGTCGATCAGCGGAACGGTACCGAGTGAGCCGAGTAAGTCGGACGCGAACGCGCGAATGGGCGCGTCGTTGCGTTCGATCACGGGGTAGTCCGTTGCCGGGTACTCGGGCACGTCGAGAGTGGTGTCACGGTTCTCGGACAGCCAGGCGTCGCGCCCACCGTCGAGCAAACGCACGTCCTGGTGACCGAACAGCGTGAACACCCACAGCGCGTATGCGGCCCACCAGTTGCTCTTGTCGCCGTAGACGACGATGGTGTCGTCTCGCGAAATGCCCTTGCGGCTCATCAGTTTCGCGAACTGCTCGCCGTCGATGTAGTCGCGGGTGACCGGGTCGTTGAGGTCCAGATGCCAGTCGATCTTGACCGCACCGGGGATGTGGCCGACGTCGTAGAGCAACACGTCCTCGTCGGATTCGACGACGCGAAGGCCCGGGGTACCGAGATGAGCGGAGAGCCATTCGTTCGATACGAGTCGATCCGGATGCGCATAGTCGGCGTACGTTGCGTTGGAATCGGTTGGTACAGGCACGTATCGGCTCCTACGGAAGATATTCGTCTGGCGGCCCGCCCGGGGGTGAGCGGTCTGCACCATCGATCCTATGCGGTATCGCCGCCGAGAGGTGCCAGTGGAGCCTGCGGATCGGAGTGCGGTCAGGTCGTCAGCGCACCGATGTCTGCGTTCGCCGTGCACGCACGCATCAGAGTGACGAGTTCGTCGACGAACGCGGTCATCACCGCGCGTGCCACCGCGGTATCGGGGAAGCGCGATCGCAATGCCAGACCCGATCGTGTGCGGGAGATCCAGAACTGGGCATCGTCGGACACGGTCGCGTTGCTGATGTGATGTGCATTGGACTCGTCGAACCGTTCGGGTCCCTCGGCTCTGGTGTAGTCGATGTACGACACCATGAACACGTCCTGCCGCGTCAGCGTGAATGCGTCCCCGAGGTTGGCCAGAACCTGCGGGATCGGAACGGTACTGAGCGGGAGAGCCGAGCGAAACGCGCTGTGAGCGGCGCGGATCGTGTCGGGTAGGTCGGCTCGGACGGGCACGGTCATCGGGGCGTTGGTGGTGAACCACCCGAGTGCACGTGAGAACTGCGGACGGTGTCGGGTGTGCAGGGGGAACAGGAAGGGCACCTGATTCGGCCCACCGATGCAGACAACGGCCTGCGCGATCGCCGCGACGACTCCTGCGAACATTCCGGCACCGGATCGGGCGCAGAGGTGCTCGAAGTCGAGAGCCTGCGAGGCGTCGAGCAGTGTGTTCACCGTCGTGGCCTGCACGGCTGTTTCACCCTCTGCCACTCCGAGATCGAACGGGAACCTCGGCGTTGTGCCGCCGCACTCGAGAAGAAAGTTCGACCACGCCGCCATGCGTTCGTCCGCGGGGTTCACGAGTGGCTCGGTGGCTTCGATGCGGCAGTACTCGACGAAACCACCGACGGGAGGTAGATCGACCTTCGGGTTGGAGGGGCAGCGGCGGTAGGCGTCGTACAGGGCGTGGATCTCGTCGACGACGACCGCTATCGACATGGCGTCGACGTTGACGTGGTCGAATGCGCACAACACCGTGGAGGTGTCGGGTCGATCGATTCCGAAACAGGTGTACGACGGGAATCGCCTTGCATCGCAGTGCAGTTCGAGTGAGGTCCGGAGGTGGTCTCGGAGCGTGGGTGTCGAGTGGAAGGCGGATCGGGCGGTGAGTTCCATCTCGATCGCACCCGGCCCGTAGAGCATCCGTTCGATACCTGTTGTCGTGGAAACGAAGGAGCTGCGCAGCGTGTCGTGTCGGTCGATCAGGTACCCGAAGGCCCACCCGAGTGCCTCGACATCGAGGCTGCCCGGCACGTCGAACGCTCCGGCGATCCATACGCGTTCGGCCTCGCCGAGGTCGCCCAGGTGAAACCGCTGGTTGAACGACGGCGGAATCGACGACGGCTCCGGATCGCCGACGACGTGTGCAGAGAATTCGACCAGGGCACCTGCCCGAGGGGCGTACTCAGTGATCGAGGTGACCTGCACCGGCCGGCTCCTGAACGAGATGGTCGAGCGAGAGCGTGTAATCACCTTCGCGTGCAATGGTTTCGAGCACGTTCGCCAAATGCGAGTGATAACGCTGTACCGATGCGGCAGCGGTATCGGTATCGGGGGTCTGCGCTACCAGGTACAGGTGCTCTTCGTCTCGGTTGATCCACATCGATGCGTTCGATGTGGAGCCTTCTCCGGTGAAATGCTTCGCTCGCGTGTCCGCGTCCCGTCCGACTCCAGGAAACCAGCGAAAGTCGATGTAGGAGAGCATGTTCGGGCTGACGGCGAGCTCGCTGCCCAAGGTCCCGTCTGCGGCGAGTGCACCCAGTACGGCGTGCACGGGTGCCTCAGCGATCTGCTTGGCCTGCTCGAAACCCGAGTGAGCCAGTGGCGCGACATCGGAGAATTTTCCGTTGCCCGCCACCTCGAACGCGACCGGCGCGAAATTGACGAACCAACCCTGAGACTGTCCGTAGTCGCCGTGGTGGCGGGTACTCAGCACGGTGATCCCGAAATACTCTGCAGTGCCTGCCAGCTCGAAATCGGTGATCGCGACGGCGGCGAATATGCCGCTGCTCATCCGGGCCCCAGCGGACTTGCATGCGGCGTCGAACGCCGCCGTCGCGCCTGCGTCCAACAGATGGCGTTCGACGATACGGACCGGGGCTCGTTCCCCTGGTGCGAGTCCCAGATCGAGTGGGAATCGTGGCATCAAGCCGTCGTGCCGGGTGAAAATATCTCGCCAGGCGGAGATTTCGGGGGAGTCGGGCCCGTATGTCGCGGCTCGCGCTCGCTCCTCTGCGGCGTAGGCGAGGTGGCTGCCTGCGTCTGCCGGCTTCGGTGCCGGGTCGCCGATCTCGAGCGCGTACAGATCGGCGAGTTCGCTGATGACCAACGCCTGCGAACCGCCATCGGTGAACGCGTGGTCCGCGCCGTAGTACAACGTGAAGCTCCCCGGCCTCGACACGACGCCGAGGACGAATCCGGGCCAGACATCTGCAGTTGCCTCGGCCCCGAAGCGCTGCCGCACATAGCGTTGAAACTCATCGTCGTCCGTCGACTCGCCGGCGTCCAGGACCTCGAATTCGGCGACCTCGGGTTCCGCGAGGTGGCGTACGACACCGGTGCTCTCCACCTCGAACCAGCAGCGAAGGCCCTCGTGCCGCAGAACGTAGGTCGCAAGGGCTCGGCTCATCGCAGCGGTGTCCACGTCGCCGTCGATCTCGGTGGCCACCCCGGTGTACGCGGTATGAACATCACTGCGCTGCCGCGCTGCCCATGCCGCCTTCAGATGGTCTTCCTGCAGGAACGAGGGCGGAGTCGCATCGACCGGTGCCGTTGCGGCTCTCGCCTGGGCAGCCGGTGTCGGATGCCACTCGAGCAGACGGCCCGGCGCAGGATTCCAGCTGCCCATGGCGGTGATGATCATCGTTGCTTCGTCCTTTGCGATACGAGCCGCGGGCCGGTCGAGTGTCTCACTCCGCGGCGACGGTCACCGACTGCGAGACCGACGTGAGCACCGTATCGGTACCGGCGTCGGAATCGATCACCGCAGTCAATACCGCCACGAACTCGGTGATGAAGCGATGAACATTGGTGGACGCAACATCCGAGCTGGGGAACCGCGCCGAGATGTTCAGTCCTTCGAGCGTCCGGTTGACCCAGAAGTAGACCTCGTCGTCCGCGTGGCAGTTGCTCCGCAAGGCGCGACCCTTGCGAGCCTGCCACTGGGCAGCGTCCGGAAGAAACCTCAGGTCGATGTACGAGACGACGAATCGGGGAATCTCCGTCGACTCGAGAATCTGGGCGATCTTGGAGTAAGGCATGCGTGCGAGCCCCTTGTTCGCCGAGCCCGCCGCTGCCGCGGCCTCGAGCGCCTCGCCGAAGGTGCGCGCGCTGTCGAGTTGGATCTCCATCGGCAGGATCCCGACGTACCAGCCGACCGACGCCGCCCATTTCTGCTCGTCTCGCGTGTGCATCGGCATCACGGTGCGCAGCGACGTGCGGCCGGACAGGCGCGCGTTCGTCAACGCCAAAGCCGCGAGTATCCCGGCCTGCATGTTGTACCCGGCGGCGCGGCACGCGGCATTCACGGCGTCCGACTGATCCGCGGTCAGCAGCCACGAAGAGATGCTGCTCTGAGCGGCAGGACCGTCGGTCGTGGACGCCCGTTCGACCGCCACGGGAAGCGGGAAGCCTGGAAAGCGTCCGTTTTCCACGGCCAGGAAGTCCTGCCACGTGCGGACGGCACTGTGGTCCCTGGTCAGGCTGTCGCCCAGCTCGCGCTCGGACTGACTGAAGTCCACATAACTGCCCACCTCGGGCAGTTCCGGATCGGTGCCCTCCAGCGCCTGCGCGTACAGCCGGTCGATCTCGTTGATGGCGTAGATCTGGCTGTAGGCATCCATCACCGAGTGGTCCGCAGCAAATGCGAGCAGGAACGACTCCCCGGGCCCGTTCGAGAGAGCACGCGAGGCATCGTCGGGTTCGATCGTCGCCAGTACGAAGTGCGGCCATGCCGTCGGCGATACCGTCTCGCCGAACCAGGAGTGCAGATGGCTGAAGACCTGTGTTTCGGTTCGTGGCTCGGTGTGCGCTCGATCGATGACCCGCACAGCATCCGTCGGCGCGGTGTAGCGCTGCCACGATCCGGACTCCTCTTCACGACTGACCTTGGTCCGGAAGGCCTCGTGTCGTCCCATGTACGCAACGATGGTCGCTCGCACTGCTTCGACGTCGTAGCGGCGATGAATCTCGAACACGGTCCCGATCCACGATCCCGGTGCGCTGCGCTCGCAATGGTCCTGATGAGTGAACGACAGCCCGCGGGAATCCGGTGCCCACCGGTCGTCGTCGACGCGTGGGACCCACTCGGTCAGTCGTCCGGCGGGAAGCGGATAGTCGGCGAGTTCGGTGTATTCCATGTGAGTCCTCTTCCATTCCGGGCCTGGCCGGCGGTGTTCGGCGTCAGTTCGGTATCAGCAAGGCTTCGATTACGGTCGAGCCGAGTATGTAAAGCAAGGTGTCGTGTGACCGTGTATTCGACTCGTCGTTTATCGGATTGCTGCTTTCCGCATTGAAAGAACAACGTCATTGCTGTCGATCCGAAGTGAGTCAAGAAGTCACGATAGGGGCTACGTGGAACTATTTCGCGACGCGTAGAAGTAATACTTCTCACTACCGAAGCTCTTGACCGCCGGTCGTCGCTCACCTGCGGTGGTTGTGCTCGGTTGTCGTATCGTACGACCTATTCACTGTATTTGCACTTCGCCATGATGACGAGTCACAATAACCGCCCGATCGGTATTGATTTCCGGGTGACACGCGACCCGCGCCACCTCAGAGCGCGAACATGGCGCGAGACACAGCGCGGCGATTGTCGACGGATCCATTGCCGAATGCGAATGCATTTCGCGGGCGAATTCACACCGCTACTTCGATGCGTGGATGTAGTAGGTTCGGCGCGTGACTCGAATTGGATTTGCCGATCACCTATTCTTGCGAATGCACCACGGCATCGGATATCCCGTCTATAACCAGTTTCTTTGGTGGTTCGACGAATCGGTCCGGCGGGAAGACCTGGAAAAACTACGCGACAACCTGTCCGACGGTTTGCTTGCGCGCCGCGTGTGTACGCCTTCGGTGCCCACTGCTCGTGAACGTTGGGTGAACTCCTCTGTTTCTCACGCACTCGATTTTCATCCCGAGTCCATCGAGTCGACGGAGGTGCTGGCTTGGGCAGACGGCTGCCTCGGTTCGGATATCGACCCCGAGACAGGCCTCGGCTGGCGGCTGGCGGCTGCCCCGCTTGCGAAGGGTGGGACGGTTCTGTCGTTGACTGCCTCGCACATGGTCGCCGACGGCGGTGCATTGGTCGCCGCGTTCCGGTCTGCAAATTCCCGTTCCGCGAACGTCCGGGGCGAGCACCCGCAGCTGGCTCCACCCGAGCGCGGACTGGCAGCGATCGGCGCGGACGTGAAGGACGCGGTGGAGCAACTTCGGTCCGCCGCCGGCTGGCTGCTGAATTCCGCGGTATCAGCCCTACCGATCCCCACCCGATCCGTTCCGGCACCGGCATCCCCCCGGGTGAGACCGAGGCGCTCCGATGTTGCGACCGAGCCGGCCGCGGACTCGGCGTGGACATCGCCTCACGTGGTTGCCGAGGTGGACGCCGCGACGTGGAATGCGGTGGCAAAAAGATGGGGCGGCACGTCGAACTCGCTGTTCATTGCGGTTCTGACGGCCGCGTCCGGGAACGCCGGACGCGCCTCGGTCGGAGACACCGTGCAGTGGTCACTTCCCGTCAGCGATCGCGCCGCCGACGATATCCGTTCCAACGCAACCAAGATCGTCAAGATCGAGGTCCCTGTCACCGACGCCACCGCTCTCGACCTGTCGCGCATCCGGTCGATCAGCAAAGCGGCGTTCACCGCGTTCGCCGCCACGCAGGCGGCCGGTGACGCTCCCGCCGGAATCTCGCAGGCTCTCGTTCAGATGCTGCCCGACGCCGTGGTTGCCCGCGTTCCGCAGCCTCGGGACGGTGCCGAAGGGTTGGCATCCAACCTGGGTGTGTTGCCCGACGACTTCAGCACGGTGGCAGGTGTTCGTGCTCGTGCGGTGTCCGGCAGAGCGACTTTCTTCGGTGCCGACGCGGAGTTCGCTCGATCGCTGGACGGTGGACTCACGGCCTGGGTGTGCGAGACGGACGCCACCGTCACCCTGACCGTTCACGCCATGGACCCGGATCGATTCCCCGATGACCGAGCGCTGACCGACCACGTGGCCGATGCGTTGACTCGATGGGGATTGTCCGCGCACTTCTGGTGAGTGCGTCAGTGATCGCGCGCAGTGGCCTCGGCGATGTCGGCCGCGGCCGCCACGGCTGCTTCGGTCGGTGCCACGGTATCTGCGAGCTCCCGTGCCGCATTCCTGGCCGCATCGGTGGTGATGTCGGTAATTCCTTGTAGCAGAACGGGTTCGGACAACGTCGAGAACTTCGTACTGGCCCCGGCCCCGATTCGGCGAAGCGCAGCTCCCCAGAACGGCTGGTCGGCGCTGAACCAGCACACGAGCGTCGGCAGGCCTGCGCGCGCGCTCGCGGCCGTCGTGCCTGCGCCACCATGGTGAACGGCTGCACGACACCGCGGAAACACACTCGCATGATCGACCGATTCGACGATCATGATGTTCGGATTCGCCCGAGCCGCAATCGATTCGGCACCGGTGAGATCGCTCCAGCCGGCACAGATCAAGGCCCGCAGACCCAGCTGTCCGGTCACGTTGTCGATCATGCGCAACAGTGCTGCGGGGTCGGGAACCGGCATGCTGCCGAATCCGAAGTACACCGGCGCGGGACCCGCTTGCAGCCATCGCTCGAGTGCGGGATCGGTCTCCTGCCGCCCGGTGCTCAGCCCGAGAAATCCGACGAACGGACGCAGTGGCCCCCACTGCTCGGCCAGCCCGGGAAAGAGTGCCGACTCGTACGCCTGAATCTCGACGCCGCCGTACCGCTCGGATCGTCTGGGTAACGAATCGCTGGTGGTTGCCAATCCCAGGTTTCTTCTCTGGGTGTTCTCGCGAGTCTTCATCGACTTCCACCGCAGCGCCTCGGCCAGCGCCCACATCGATCGGTTGACAGTGGGCGGCAGGGTGACCCCCGGAATCACCGGGACCACTCCGTTACGTCGGAGCGGGCAATAGTGCAGAGCCACAAAGGCATTGCCGGTCGCCTCTGCCATGTTGAAGGCCATTTCCTGCCCCAGTGAGCCGGTGACGATCGCGTCGCTGCCCTCCGCCATCTGTGCGAGCTCGGCCGTCATCTGGTCCCAACCGTGATTGGCCAACTCCGCCAGTGCCGTCATTCGGGTCCGCGGGTTCGCCGACTTGATTCGCACCCGAATGAGCTCCGACTCCAACAGGCGATGGGTGTCCGGGCCGAACGAGACCACGTGCACACGTTCGGACCCAGCCGTATTCGAGCGCGCGAAGTCCAGCAGATTGGGGGGTGCGCCGAGCACCACTTCGTGCCCGCGATGCGCAAGTTCCACACCGAGCGCCACACCGGGTGTCACGTCACCGCGGCTCCCGTTGAAGGGCATCACGAACTTCATACGGTCCTTCGCAGCACGTCGACTTCGGATCGGAGACAACCTATCAGTACCGTCTGCTTCGATTCGATACGGAAAACATATGGCGGGAAACACAATTGCGGCCCACCTGCGTGCGTACGCCCACAGCGATAGGCTCTCGTGGTGGAACGACTGACGTACGACGACGACCTCTTCCTCCGCATGGAATGCGTTCTCGGGGTACCCGTGGTCAACCAGATCGTCTGGCGATTCGACCGCCCGGTCTCGGTCGACGCACTCGAAGCGATGTGGCACCTGCTCGCCGCCGGCCCTATCGATCGATCCGTTCGGCGGGCACGAGTCCCGGGAGCACGTGACAGTTGGACCGCGGCCCGCAGACCTGCCGATCCCATCGTCGTCGCATCACCGATCGACCGTGCGGCAGTCGACCGGTGGATCGAGGACGAGGCCGCCGTGAGGTTGGACCCGATCGAGGGACCGGCGTGGCGGTTGTCCGCCACAGCGGTCGAAGGTGGCGGCACGATCGTGTCGTTGGTGGGCTCCCACGTCGTCGGCGACGGAGGTGCTCTGACCTCGGCCGCCGCGTCCGCGCTGTCCGGACGCGCGGTTCCCGACGATTTCGAGCGAGTCGGACTCGACGATTCCGACTCCGTGTCGGCTCGCTCCGGTGCCGACATCGTCGACGGTGTCGGACGGATCGGTGCGGCGCTCTCGGGTGCGGCACGAGCTCTCGGCGGTGCCGCGGTCGAGGCGGTGCGAGCACGGACCACGGGCTCCGGCTCGGCATCGACCGACTCTGCCTCCACGGACCGCCCGCGCGTGAGGGTGGCACCTGCGGAGGGCGCGTGGGTGCCGAGCACCGTCGTCGTCGACTGCATGTCCGCGGACTGGTCTGCTGCCGCAGCCGGCAAAGGTGGCAGCTCCAACAGTCTGCTGGTCGCTGTCGTACTCGGCATCTTGACCCGCAGTGGACGAATCACCACGGAGGAGCGGGTTCGCGTCGCTCTCCCGGTCAGCACCAGGAGGGCGGGAGATCGGCGAGCCAACGCAACATCCGGCGTCTCGATCCACGTCGACGCGGGAGGGGCGTACCGCGACGATCTCGGGCCGATCCGAGCATCGAGCAAACAGGCATTCCAGGCCCAGGCCGACCGAACTGTCACGACGACCTTCGAGCTGCTCAAACCCCTGATGCAACTGCTGCCCGACGCGATCGTGGCCAAACTTGCCGCATCGGGATCGGCACCGCTGTGTCTGTGCTCGAATCTCGGCAGCAGAGGCGTCGCGCTGCGCACCATCGGAGGTGTCGACGCCACCGCGGTGGCAATGAGGTCGATCACACAGAACACGGATGTGGCGCTGCTCCGGCGCACCGGAGGCGGCGTCAGCGCATGGTGGAACGAATCGGGCGACCGCGCGACTCTGTGCGTGACCGGGCTCGATCCGGACAGATTCCCCAGCAAGGAACACCTGCGTGAGCTCGTCGAGGCGGAATACGACAGTTGGGGTCTGACGCCCGAATTCTGGTGACCTCGAGACACATCACAAATGTGGGGGCACACGGATTTTCGACCGGATCCCCGATGCCGCTATGCTTGCCGACTGTTCGAGTGTTCGAGCAGGTGTGAGAAAGGGGAGCGATCCATGGCAGTGGTCGTGTTGTTCGGGTCCGAGACCGGTACGGCCGAGGAGGTCGCCGACAAGATTGCGGACGTTCTGAGCGATCATGACGCCGAGGTACGCGACATGCTCGAGTACGAGGTGTCGGACATCGACACGGACGACGTCCACGTGATCATCTGCTCCACCTACGGCGACGGCGAGCTCCCCACCGGTGCAGAGCCGTTCTTCGATGCACTCGTCGAAGATGCTCCCGACCTCGCGGGGCTTCAGTTCGCAGTGTTCGGACTGGGTGACCGGGTCTACGAGGACACGTTCAACCGCGGCGGCGAGATCATTGCAGAGAAGCTCACCGAACTCGGTGGAAAGCAGATCGGCAGCCACGCTCGGCACGACAGCTCGTCCAACATCAAGCCCAAGACCATGGCCGAGGAGTGGGCTCGCGAACTGATCGACCTTCTGCCCTGACACCGACACGGCTAGGACGAGGCTCGACCCCACAGCTCGGCCAAGGACGTCCCCACCCGGTTCAACAGGGTTCGCACCAGCGGTAGGCCTATCCCGATCACGGAGGACGGGTCGCCCTCGATGCGGTCCACGAACCAACCGCCGAGCCCGTCCAGCGTGAAGGCCCCAGCAACCAGAAGCGGCTCACCGGACGCGAGGTAGGCCTCGAGGTCCACCGACGACGGCGTCGCGAAATGCACGACGGTCGAACTGTGCGCTGCAGCCTGCGCCACGACTACGCCGGCCGTCACTCGAAGCACCGCATGGCCGGTCAGCAGCTCACCGCTGTTCCCCGCCATCGACTGCCATCGTTCCCGCGCCACCTCCACCGAATGCGGCTTACCGTGTAGCTCGCCGCCGATCGACAGCATCGAATCGCAGCCCACGATCACCAGATCGTCTGTCGAGTCCGTGAATGTCTCGGCCACTGCGGCTGCCTTGGCTCTGGCCAACTCGGTCACCACTGTTTCCGGAGACGCAGAGGGCCCGAGAGCCTCGGCGAGCGCATCCTCGTCCACACCCGATACCTGGACGATCGGTTCGACGCCGGCTCCGCGCAGCACCGACAGGCGGGCAGGGGAAGCCGACGCCAGGACCAGACGTATCGGACGCCGATCGTCCTCCGCGGGTGGCACAGTCACCGCGAGTAGCGACCCGAGGCTGCGTACGAGTACGCCGACTGAGGCGCGAAACCTCGGTGAAGGAGCGTCGGTGATCCCCACAGCTCCGGAGGCCGAGAGTCGCCCACCGATGCAGGTCCACCCTGGGCAGCCGTCAGAACAGCCACCAGCGCGGCGAGTTCCTCGTCGCTCGGATTGCCCTTCACCACGCGAACTTCCGGAGACGTGGCGGAGGCATCCTCCGCCACCACGACCTCGCCGCTCGTTGCGTCATCATTCGCGCTCACTGCGTCATGATTCGCTTCGCCGCTCATAGTGGGATGTTTCCGTGCTTCTTCGGCGGCAGGGTGACTTGTTTGCGTTCGAGCAGACGCAGCGCGGTCACGATCTGACCGCGGGTATGACTGGGTGGAATGACGGCATCGAGGTACCCACGCTCGGCAGCGACGTACGGG
>NZ_NPFM01000029.1:0-14388 GCF_002258645.1 Rhodococcus sp. 15-649-2-2 | reverse complement strand
CATCGAGACGGTACTGAGCCTTGAGGGCGATGACAGCGAGAACCTTCACCGTCGTCCCTGTTCCCTCAAGGCCCGCAATTTTCCCAGGTACGCCACCTGAATGCGCAACCGCTCGTTCTCTTCACGCAGGCGGTCGAGCTCGCTGGGCACACCTGGATCTGCCGTCGACGGTTTCGGTGGTCGACCCGCACTCTTGGGACGCAATCCCTCGTCGCCGTCGCGGCGGTACGCACGCACCCACGGTTCGACGATCTTCGCCGACGACAGTCCATACTCGCACGCCAACTCGACCTTGCTCTCACCCGCAAGAAAGCGTTGCACCACAGCAAGTTTGAACTCGAACGAGAACTTTTTCGGTCCGGTTTCTCCATCAACGCGCTCCCGCCTCGAACCCGCCACCGGTCGCGAAGACTCCTCACCGCCCACGACCCGATACCCAACTGCGCGGCGACCGAGCGCGACCCCCGGCCCTCCTCGAATAACGCTACCGCCGCGACCCGCTGATCCTCGGTAAGCGAACTTCGTACACGCATACACACGCTCCCCAGTAGTCGGAACTGAATTACTCAGTCCAACTTCCGGGGAGCGGTTCAGATCGAGATGTCCTGCTAAGTGCTCCATATGATAGAAAAGCAAGCGGAACGGCTCTACACTGGAATCGTGACGAACCCCCGACTTGAGTTAGCGCTCAAGCAGCTGCACGCAGGTGTGTGGCGCGACTTTTAGCTCTTCGCTGCCGAATTTTTGGCTGTGGAATACCCGTCCCTTCGAAGTACGGCAAGCGGAAGCGGGGATCGCGGCCGGGACGGTGAGGTTTTTGCGGTTGACGGAGAACCCGGTGTGGGCGCTCAATATTCAGTGGCCAAAGACTTCAACGCAAAAATTATTCAAACTCTCAACAGGTTGACCGACGAAGGATTCCATTACAGTCACCTGATTTACGCTACCAATCAGTACATTGGCGCGGATGGAGATCGAGTACGCACCAGAGCGCGCAAAGAATTTCAAGTAATTCTTGATATACGAGACCAGTCATGGTTCTTGGAGCGCGAGCTCAGCTACCCGCAACGTATCGCTGCCAGCGAGACGCTAATTGTCAAGTATGCCGAACCAGTACTCGCCAAGAGTGGACTCCGGGACCGAGCGGGAATTGCACTCAATAGAGACGAGGGTAGAGTAGCGTTGCTACATCTCGCTCTCGAAAATCGAGATTTGGAAACCGAAAGAAGTTTGACGAGAAGCTGTTTCGATGCATTAGTCCTTGCCGCACTTCACGACACGAACAGCGCAAATCTGCGCACCATAGAAGAAATTCAGAAGGAAGTGCGCGCCCGGGTTCCTACAGGTGCCGACGGTCAGGTTGAGTCCTTAGTAATTGGCACTCTAGGCAGACTCTCCAAGAAGGGACCGATAAAGCATGTCCGCCAGTCCAACACATATCATCTTTCGTTTGATGCAGCCAAGGACATCCAAGCCAGATCTGCTCAATTTCTACTAGAAGAGGACGCAATACACGCGGAGATTTCAATAATTCTGATCGACACTGTAGGTGCAGAACGCGCCGAAGAAACGGAGATATCTGATCTTCGGACTGCAGTTGATGCTGTTTTGTTCGATCGCGGAGAGGCTTTCGTAGCAGCCGTCGCGGCGGGGTCGATTTTTCAGCTTGACCCAGATCAAATCGCACGAACGCTGCAGACCAGAGGACTTGCGCCAGTCTTGACCCTGGATGAGCTTACGGCGGTGGTTCTTGCGCTTCTGCGAACACCCAACATAGAGGTACGGCGACACCTTGGTCGACTGGGTGATGCATATACCCTTTTCGCTTTCCTTCGCCAGACTCCTGACGTCCAAAAGGTCGTAGTCGATATTTTCTCTGACGGCGATATATGGCTCGATACCTCCGTCATTCTTCCACTCCTAGCAGAAACTTTGATCGAAAATCCGCACGAACGCGAGTACACCTTACTCATGAACGCTGCGGCTGATTCCGGTCTCAAAATTCACGTCACCGAGGGTGTCATAGAAGAGGTAGAACGCCATCTTAACCGCTGTTTTGTGTACGCAAACACTAGCGGTGATAACTGGAACGGCCGTGTGCCGTTTCTATATTCTGCTTTCGCACTGTCCGGGAAAGCGTCCGTGAGTTTTAACAGTTGGCGCAACCAATTTTCCGGCCGGGAGCGGCCTGAAGAAGATATATCTGATTTCTTAGATGATGAGCTGAAAATTAATACCAAATCTTTGCTTCCATTCTCGGATCAGGCGCCACTGCAGCTTCGTAGCGCCGTACAGGAGTTATGGAATGAGGCTCACGACCGGCGGCGAACAGAGGACGCAATTCGTTATAGACTAGTCGCGCATGATGTAGAGAATTCGGTAGGAGTTATTCAGTTCCGAAAGTCACTAGCTCGATCGCCGATGGGCCATCGAGCCTGGTGGCTCACTCTGGACAAGACTGCGAATAACTTAGGAAAATTCATGCGGGATCGGCTGGGTAAAGACGCACCCGACTCGCCAGTTCTAAGTCCTGACTTTCTTTCACAACTGTTGCGGCTCAGTCCATTAAGGAAATCCATTGAGCGCGACACACTAATCGATCTCCCGACGACTACCGATATGACTTTGTTCGAGTACGCGACACCCGAATTGCTCACCGAAGCCGCAGCAGTGCGTGATCAAGTTCATTCGGACAATCCACGGCTCCTTCAACGAAATGTACGAGATGAGATGGAACGTCGGCGACGTAAGTTGGGTCCAAAAGCAGT
The DNA here is from genome assembly GCF_002258645.1 of Rhodococcus sp. 15-649-2-2. Lineage (NCBI taxonomy): Bacteria > Bacillati > Actinomycetota > Actinomycetes > Mycobacteriales > Nocardiaceae > Rhodococcus > Rhodococcus sp. 15-649-2-2. The sequence goes on along the minus strand of NZ_NPFM01000029.1, from coordinate 11,620 downwards.
GGGTGGCGCAAGAGCAATGCAGGCGCATGTACTCGCTGCGATTGAGGGTAGGACGCATGTGCCGGTGGCGGATGATGACGGCCCCCTAGTTTGATTTCCCAGGTGAGGTCCTTGTCATACAGAGGAAGACCGCGAAGCTAGGAAATTTTGAGGACCCATTTCCATCCTTTGACGTCAACGGAGCCTCCGCTTGGGCTGTTCGACGAGGTACGCCTGTCTCGACGGCGAAGTGGCTGGGCTATTGCCCCGTTCATGACGCTGTGGGTTTACGGGGACGTCTGCGACGATGCGCTCGCGGCAACGGGCGGCATGCTGTTCGACGAGACCACCACTCCCGCCGACCGACGACAGATTCACCTCGACGTGATGGTTGGCGTTTTGGGTCGCGCTGTTCTAGTTTTCGCCATCAAGATCGGCGCGAGACCTACGAGGTCGCGAAGGGGGATCGTACGTCTCGTAAGAGAGCCCCTGCTCCAAAGCACCCTTACTGAGGTGCTCTAGAAGGCGCTCCTCTTGTTCTGCTGTGAGACGTTCTGCGATTTGTACCGCCTCATCATGAATATCTGGCAATTCCAGGAACTCAAGGATTTCGAACTTGCCTTCCTCAGTAAGCGCCACAGCAGCACTGCCGAACTGGACGTGCGGGCCTCCGCGCTCGTTAACGATCTTGCCGATCTCAAGACGACGAGTCACGAACTCACATGCCAAGCGGTTCAAGTACACCGCGTCGTCGTCACGGTCAGTGCCATCAAGGATCTCGTTGATTCCGTGGCACGCACTGTAGAAGCGATCTAGGAGCATCAACTCTTTTAGCGGCACTCGTCGAAGGGTTCGCACGGATCGATCGTCGTCCGTGGTTGGGGCCTTACTCGACGTGTCCGGGCCAGTGTCGTAGGTGAGCAGGTGAACCTCACGGAACGGTGTAGCGCGAAGTGCATCGCGCACGCACTCGTTCAACAGCAAAGATGCCGAATATCTTTGCGCGTTGAAATCAAGTCGGAACCAGTCGAGGACGATGAGGTTGATGTGCTGAAACTCTGTGTGGTCGTAGTTCAGTCTCGATTTTCCCTCGATGGTTTCAGCCAGGACAGCGTGGAAATCAGACCGCGTAGGGGGATGCTCGACAAGCACGACCGGCAGGTTCTCGTGCTTGACGTTTCCGTCCTTGTCGGTCACCTTCGCGGTGGTGGCCTGCAGGCGGTCAACATCATCTCGGTGACGGTGACGCGCCCCCTCCCACAGCGACTCCAAGTAACCGGGCATCATGTGCACCCGAGCGTGGGATCCGTCCGGGAACATCTGCGTGATCTCGACACCGAACGGTTCCGTGTCCGCGTTGGACCGCAGCGCAAAGTCGGGACGCTCCCGCTCATCGATTTCGTCGAAGTCGTCGGGCCGATATACGAACTCCAAGATGATGCGCTCTTGCGCACGTTTCCGTTCAGCGCTCGTCATACCCGCGAAGGGGGTCATCTTCAGTTCCCACGCGTGGACCGTAGCGCACGCGGCTTCTCTAACTGCGATGAAAGTGGGAGACTCCGTATTCGGCACTGTCGCGGCACATTGCGGGGGTTAATCGAACCATCGCAAATAGGTCGCCAAGCTGCTGAGCTGCGGAAATCTTGGTGGGCGCAGAGGGGTTCGAACCCCCGACCGCTGGTGTGTAAAACCAGAGCTCTACCGCTGAGCTATACGCCCGAGTACCGGTGGCCTGGGGACAACCCCGGGCCACCGGAACGCTTGGAGAAATTTATCGTGTCTGATCTCTAACTACAATTCCGCAGGTCAGCTCACCTGTGCGAGCGCCTCGGACCACGATGAACTGTCTCGGGCTTCCCCGGGTCCGTTCATTTCGGCGAATCTGATGATTCCGGACTTGTCCACCACGAACGTTCCGCGATTGGCGAATCCGGCGCTGTCGTTGAACACGCCGTACGCCTGAGCCACTTCACCGTGTGGCCAGAAGTCGGACAGCAGCGGAAAGGTGTAACCCTGTTCTGCAGCCCAGATCTTGTGGGTCGGAGGCGGACCCACCGAGATCGCCAGGATCGCGGTGTCGTCGTTCTCGAACGTCGGTAGCTCGTCGCGCACTTTGCACAGCTCGCCCTGGCACGTACCGGTGAAAGCCAGTGGATAGAACACGAGCAGAACGTTTTTCACGTTCCTGTACGACGACAACGTGACCAGTTGGTTGTTCTGGTCCTTGAGGGTGAAGTCGGGCGCAACCGCGCCAACCTCGATCGGCATCTAGAACCGTCTTCCTGTGTCGAGCATCGGCCTACCGCTTGGTGGCAGGAGTCTTGGGCTGAACCAATCGACTTCCGATCCAGTCGCCGAGATTTGCCGCAGAGGTCTGCGTCAATCCTGCGGTCGGGGCGGATTCGGCAATCTCGCTGGGTTCGACATGACCGGACATGCCGGTCTTGGGGCTGAGGACCCACACGATGCCATCGTCCGAGAGCGGACCGATCGCATCCATGAGCGCATCGACCAGGTCACCGTCTCCGTCGCGCCACCACAGCAGCACAACATCGATCACCTCGTCGGAATCCTCGTCGAGGGTCTCCCCACCGATCGCATCTTCTACGTCGGCGCGCAGATCATCGTCGGTGTCCTCGTCCCAGCCCAGCTCCTGTACGACCATGTCGCGAGTGATGCCAAGTTTCTGAGCGTAGTTCTGAGCGTCCGCCGCGGCGACCACGGTGGTGACCTCCTTGAATTGTGGGTGCAGTAGACAAAGCGAACAGTGTTGAAGCCGTTCGCGCAAGCTGACCGCGCCGAAATTGAGTACATAAATTTCTACTGGTGGGTATTGGACCTCTGTACTACCAGAACCAACAAGATGTAGCAGGATTGGGGAGGAATCACGAGAACGAGGAAAGTAGACCGCCGTCACAGGGGCGGGTCTACCGGGACCGGGCGCCACACCGAGCGTCCGCCACATTGAGGAGTGCACACGTTGTCCGAAGTGAACAGCGGCGAACGGCAGAACACATCGTCTGCAGGCAAGAAGGGCTCGGACGGCCGGGTCCGCGTCATCCGTGAGGGTGTCGCGTCGTACCTGCCCGATATCGACAACGACGAGACCAACGAGTGGATCGAATCGTTCGACGGCTTGCTGGAGAGGTCCGGCCCCAACCGCGCTCGCTACCTGATGCTCAGGTTGCTCGAGCGCGCCGGCGAGCGCCGGGTCGCGCTGCCGTCCTTGACGTCTACGGATTACGTCAACACGATCCCCACCGAGAACGAGCCCTGGTTTCCCGGCGACGAGTCGATGGAACGCCGCTACCGTGCCTGGATCCGCTGGAACGCGGCCATCATGGTGCACCGCGCGCAGCGACCCGGCGTCGGCGTCGGCGGACACATCTCCACATACGCGTCCTCCGCAGCGCTCTACGAGGTCGGCTTCAACCACTTCTTCCGCGGCAAGGATCACCCGGGCGGCGGAGACCACATCTTCATCCAGGGTCACGCCTCCCCCGGCATCTATGCCCGTGCCTTCCTCGAGGGCCGCATCCCGGCCGAGCGCATGGACGGCTTCCGCCAGGAAGCCAGCCACGAGACCGAGGGCGGCGGACTGCCGTCGTACCCGCACCCGCGTCTGATGCAGGATTTCTGGGAGTTCCCGACGGTGTCGATGGGCCTCGGCCCGATGAACGCCATCTACCAGGCTCGCTTCAACCATTACCTGAACGACCGCGGCATCAAGGACACCACCGATCAGCACGTGTGGGCCTACCTCGGCGACGGCGAGATGGACGAGCCGGAATCACGTGGACTTGCACACGTCGCTGCCACCGAAGGTCTGGACAACCTCACCTTCGTCGTCAACTGCAACCTGCAGCGCCTCGACGGCCCGGTCCGCGGCAACGGCAAGATCATCCAGGAACTGGAGTCGTTCTTCCGCGGAGCCGGCTGGAACGTCATCAAGGTCGTCTGGGGCCGCGAGTGGGACGCGCTGCTGCACGCAGACCGCGACGGCGCGCTCGTCAACCTGATGAACACCACCCCCGACGGCGACTTCCAGACCTACAAGGCCAACGACGGCAGCTACGTCCGTGATCACTTCTTCGGCCGCGATCCACGCACCAAGGAGCTCGTCAAGGATCTGTCCGACGACGAGATCTGGAACCTCAAGCGCGGCGGTCACGACTACCGCAAGGTGCACGCTGCCTACGCAGCCGCGATGTCGCACAAGGGCCAGCCGACGGTCATCCTGGCGCACACCATCAAGGGCTACACCCTCGGCAAGCACTTCGAGGGCCGTAACGCCACGCACCAGATGAAGAAGCTCACGCTCGACGATCTCAAGACGTTCCGCGATCTTCAGCACATCCCGATCTCCGACGAGGAGCTCGAGAAGGATCCGTACATGCCGCCGTACTACCACCCCGGTGCGGATGCTCCCGAGATCCAGTACATGCTCGATCGGCGTGCCAAGCTCGGCGGATTTGTCCCTGAGCGGCGCGTCGACGTCAAGCCGCTCCCGCAGCCGAGCGACGACACGTACAAGACGCTCCGCAAGGGCTCCGGCAAGCAGGAAGTCGCCACCACCATGGCGCTCGTGCGCGTGATGAAAGAGCTGTTGCGAGACAAGGAGATCGGCCACCGAATCGTGCCGATCATCCCGGACGAGGCCCGCACGTTCGGCATGGATTCGTGGTTCCCGTCGCTGAAGATCTACAACCGCAACGGCCAGCTGTACACCTCGGTGGACTCGGAGCTGATGCTCGCCTACAAGGAGAGCTCGGTCGGCCAGATCCTGCACGAGGGCATCAACGAAGCCGGTTCCACATCGTCGTTCACCGCGGTCGGTACCTCGTACGCCACGCACGGCGAGGTCATGATCCCGCTGTACATCTTCTACTCGATGTTCGGTTTCCAGCGCACCGGCGACGGCCTGTGGGCTGCCGCGGACCAGATGGCTCGTGGGTTCGTCCTCGGTGCCACCGCGGGTCGCACCACCCTGACCGGTGAGGGTCTGCAGCACGCCGACGGTCATTCGCTGCTGCTGGCGTCGACCAACCCGGCGGCCGTGGCCTACGACCCGGCGTTCTCGTACGAGATCGCGCACATCGTCAAGGACGGTCTGCGACGGATGTACGGCGGCACCGAAGGTGTCGAGGGCTTCGGCGGCGAGAACATCTTCTACTACATCACCCTGTACAACGAGCCGTACGTGCAGCCGGCCGAGCCGGAGAACCTCGACGTCGAGGGTCTGCTCAAGGGCATCTACCGGTTCGCTGCTCCGCAGGAAGGCGACGGACCCGAGGCGCAGTTGTTGGCGTCGGGCGTCGGCATGGTCTCGGCCCGCAAGGCCCGAGAGTTGCTGTTCGAGGAGTGGGGCGTGCGCTCGGCCGTCTGGTCGGTGACGTCCTGGGGCGAACTGCGCCGCGACGGCGTCGACGCCGAGCGGGAGTCGCTGCGCAATCCCGGTGCAGACAAGCGCGTTCCGTTCGTCACCTCCGCGCTCGCCGACGCCAACGGCCCGGTCGTCGCGTCCTCGGATTGGATGCGTGCAGTGCCGGACCAGATTCGCCAGTGGGTTCCGGGCGATTACGTCACCCTCGGCACCGACGGCTTCGGGTTCTCCGATACCCGTCCGGCCGCGCGTCGGGTGTTCAACGTCGACGCCGAGTCGATCGTCGTCGCTACGCTGTCCGCTCTTGCCGCATCCGGTGAGATCGACAAGTCCAAGGCCGTCGAGGCCGCGGAGAAGTACAAGATCGACGACGTCACTGCAGCTCCGACGTCGTTCGCCGATACCGGTTCGGCGTAGGTTCCACGCCTGTTCGGCCGACCCCCGTCCCACGTCGCGAAGCATGTCCGGCGCGATAGGGGCGGGGGTCGGGCGTAGGTTCTCCCTATGTCCGATGCGAAACCCGACCCACCGGGCAGCGCGTCCGCACGCGATGTGTCCCGACGCGACGCCTATCGCGAAGCGTTGCGCGATTCGTTGACTCGCGATTCTCTGACGTCGGACAACGAGGTGCACCTTCCGGTCGCCTCACTTGCACCCTCCCGCCAGAAGCGCGACCCTTTGCCCGACGCCCTGCTGCGACGGGTCAAACAGTTCTCCGGCCGACTCTCGACCGAGGCCGTGACGACGATGCAGGGCCAGCTACCGTTCTTCGGCGATCTGGACGCGGCCCAACGTGCGAGCGTGCAGTTGTTGATTCAGACAGCCGTCGACAACTTTCTCGAGTGGCTGAAGAATCCCCACAGCGACATTCGCTTCTCTCTCGATGCCTTTCAGGTCATCCCCCAAGACCTCGCCCGACGCCTCACTCTGCGCCAGACAGTCGACATGGTCCGCGTGGCGATGGAGTTCTTCGAGCAGTGGCTTCCGGCTCTCGCACGTAACGATCAGCAGTTGGTGGCCCTGACCGAGGCCGTATTGCGGTACGGACGCGAGCTCGGCTTCGCGGCCGCATCGGTCTACGCCAGCGCCGCCGAGTCCCGTGGAGCCTGGGACACCCGCCTCGAAGCCCTCGTGGTCGACGCCGTCGTGCGCGGAGATACCGGCTCGGACATGCTGTCCCGCGCCGCCACGTTGAACTGGGACGCCACCGCGCCCGCCACTGTGCTGGTCGGCACTCCCCCGGAGGATCGGGGTGTGTCCGTCGTCGGAACCGTGCACGCGGTGGCGCAGAAGCACGGGCGCGCAGCACTGGCCGTTGTTCAGGGGACGCGGTTGGTCATGGTGGTCAGCGGCCAGATCACCGATTCGTCTGCCCACCACGCATTCATCGACGACATGCTGCAGAACTTCTCCGACGGGCCCGTCGTCATCGGTCCCACCACCCGCACTCTGGGAGCGGCGCACTCGAGCGCCCTCGAGGCGTTCGCCGGGATGCAGGCCGTGGCGGGTTGGCGGGGCGCACCGCGCCCGGTGCATGCGGGCGAGCTGCTACCCGAGCGTGCGCTGCTCAACGACGGTGCAGCGATATCGGCGCTGAACGATCATGTGGTCGTTCCGTTGGCTGCGGCGGGTTCCGGATTGGCCGACACGCTCGATGCCTACCTGGACTGCGGCGGCGCCGTCGAAACCTGCGCACGGCAGCTGTTTGTTCATCCAAATACCGTCCGTTATCGCCTCAAGCGCATTGCCGAGGTAACCGGGCGCGATCCCACCAACCCGCGCGATGCGTACGTGCTCCGAGTTGCAGCAACAGTAGGAAGGTTGGCTCGAACCCATCACGAACCGCCCCATCCTGCCCCATTTGTCACACAGGTCACATTCGGAGAAGTAGTCACGTAACGAGCAACCACCCTCCGGCGATAGCGGATCCCCACGAGGCGATTTGTAGGGTTCCCACAAATTGCTTGTCGAGAGTTCATCGAGCGCGACATCACTCGGACGGGCCCCGACAGTGTTCTCTTAACCCTGTGATTGCGTTGCTTGCGCCCGGTCAGGGCTCCCAGACTCCCGGCATGCTGCTGCCTTGGCTCGAATTGCCGGGTGCGGCAGACCGCCTCGCCCTGTGGTCCAAGGCTTCCGGCCTGGACCTCGTTCGCCTCGGCACCACGGCCACAGCCGAGGAGATCACCGATACCGCGGTGACACAGCCGCTGGTCGTTGCGTCCGCTTTGCTCGCTTTCGAGGAAATCGCAGCCCGCGGCCTGTTCCCCGAAGATGCCGTCATCGCCGGACACTCCGTGGGCGAGCTTGCTGCCGCGGCCATCGCCGGCGTCATCTCCTCCGACGACGCAGTCTCCCTCGCCGCGGTCCGTGGCGCTGCTATGGCCAAGGCCTGTGCGCTCGAGCCGACCGGCATGTCTGCCGTCCTGGGCGGCGACGAGGCCGCCGTCCTCGCCCGACTCGAAGAACTCGAACTCGCCCCGGCCAATGTCAACGCCGCCGGGCAGATCGTCGCAGCCGGCCTGCTGACCAAGCTGGCCGAGCTGGCCGAGAGCGCGCCCGAAAAGGCCCGGGTTCGCGCACTGCCGGTCGCAGGCGCGTTCCACACCAAGTACATGGCGTCGGCGGGCGACACCGTTGCCGCCGCCGCTGCTGCCATCACGCCATCGGAGCCGTCGCGGACCCTGCTGTCCAACTCGGACGGTCAGCCGGTCGCCTCGGGTGCCGACGCACTGAACAAACTTGCCGCACAGGTCACTCGCCCCGTGCGATGGGATCTGTGCAACGCCTACCTGCGCACCGCGCAGGTCACCGGACTTGTGGAACTGCCCCCGGCAGGCGCACTGGTCGGCATCGCCAAGCGTGAACTGCGCGGCGTCGCCAACCTCGGCCTGAAGACACCGGCGGACATTTCCGCACTGGCCGAGCTCGGATAGCTCGGCAACCACACCGCAGTCTCAGCACTGCGGATCTACTTCCACTCCCCGAGTGGCAGAAATGCACAACCGCGTCTCGAAGCACATGACTTCGGCGTTCGACACAGAAGAGAAGGGACCCACACAGTGGCCAGCCAGGAAGACCTCATCGCCGGACTTGCAGAGATCATCGAAGAGGTCACGGGCATCGAACCGTCCGAGGTGACCATCGAGAAGTCCTTCGTGGACGACCTCGACATCGACTCGCTCTCCATGGTCGAGATCGCAGTGCAGACCGAGGACAAGTACGGCGTGAAGATCCCCGACGAGGACCTCGCAGGTCTGCGCACCGTCGGTGACGCCGTCAACTACATCCAGAAGCTCGAAGCGGAGAACCCCGAAGCCGCAGAAGCTATCAAGGCCAAGCTCGACGACTCCGCGAGCGAGTGACAGGGCCCATGACCAACCCATCCACCGCCAACGGACGCTTCCCCAGTGTCGTCGTCACCAGCCTCGCTGCGACCACGTCACTTGCGGGTGACGTCGATGCCACGTGGAAGGGTCTGCTGAACGGCGACAGCGGGATTGCAACTCTGGAAGACGATTTCGTCGCCGAGTACGACCTGCCCGTGCGGATCGGCGGACACCTCGCGGTGAACCCGCAGAGCCTGCTCTCACGGGTCGAGATTCGTCGCCTGAGCTACGTGGAGCAGCTGGCCACCGTGCTCGGTCGCGAGGTGTGGAAGAACGCCGGTACCCCCGACGTCGATCCTCTTCGTCTCGGCGTGTCGATCGGTACCGGCCTCGGTGGCGGCGATTCTCTGATCGACGCCAACGACAAGATGAAGGCCGGCGGCTACCGCAAGGTGTCTCCGCTCGCCGTTCAGATGGTCATGCCGAACGGCCCCGCAGCGGTCGTCGGACTCGAACTCAAAGCGCAGGCCGGCGTCATCACTCCTGTCTCGGCCTGCTCCTCGGGATCGGAAGCCATCGCTCACGCATGGCGAATGATCGTGATGGGCGACGCGGACATGGTCGTCACCGGCGGCGTCGAGGGATACATCGACGCGGTTCCGATCGCCAGCTTCTCCATGATGCGGGCGATGAGCACCAACAACGACAATCCGAAGGGTGCCTCACGTCCGTTCGACAAGGATCGTGACGGCTTCGTCTTCGGTGAAGCGGGTGCGCTCATGGTCATCGAGACCGAGGAGCATGCCAAGGCTCGCGGCGCAACGATTCACGCCCGCCTGCTCGGTGCCGGAATCACCTCCGACGGGTTCCACCTCGTGGCTCCCGACCCGGAGGGCAAGGGTGCCGCGCGTGCGATGCAGCGCGCCATCGAGACCGCAGGCCTGCAGAAGTCCGACATCACCCACGTGAACGCCCACGCAACGGCAACTCCCATCGGAGACACTGCCGAAGCGCTGGCGATCAACAAGGCCGTCGGAAATCACGCAGCGGTGTACGCACCGAAATCCGCTCTCGGCCACTCGATCGGTGCCGTCGGTGCCCTCGAGTCGGTTCTGACGGTGCTGGCAGTGCGTGAGGGAATCATCCCTCCCACACTGAATTTGGAGAATCAGGATCCCGAGATCGATCTCGACGTCGTCAAGGGCGAGCCCCGCGTCGGACAGATCGATTACGCGATCAACAACTCGTTCGGATTCGGTGGGCACAACGTAGCGCTCGCCTTCGGAAAGGCGTGATGCACTGAGTCGATCGTTTCGACTCAGCGAATCCCGCTCTCGCAGTGCATGATCCGAACCGGGGACCGTTCCTCGTGAGCGGCCCCGGTTCGGGCCTCGCCCCCACGGGGGCCCTGAAGAAGGACAAGCGATGACAATTCTGGCTCCCGTCACTCGATCCGGTACTTCTACCGATCCCCGCGATCCACTCGCCCGCCTCGAGAACCTGTTCGACACCGGAACCACTGTCCCCCTGCACGATCGGGACAAGTCCGGCATTCTCGCGGCCTCCGGTGAGATCGACGGAGTCCACACCATCGCGTATTGCTCCGACGCCACCGTCATGGGCGGTGCCATGGGCGTCGACGGTTGCAAGCACATCGTCGCCGCCATCGATACCGCCATCGAACAGCGCGCTCCGCTCGTCGGCGTATGGCACTCCGGTGGCGCTCGCCTCGCCGAGGGCGTCGAAGCTCTCCATGCCGTAGGACTCGTCTTCGAGGCCATGGTTCGAGCGTCCGGCCTCGTCCCCCAGATTTCCGTCGTCCTCGGCTTCGCGGCCGGCGGTGCCGCCTACGGTCCTGCGTTGACCGACGTCGTCATCATGGCTCCCGAGGGGCGCGTGTTCGTCACCGGTCCCGACGTCGTCCGCAGCGTCACCGGCGAGCAGGTCGACATGGCCTCGCTCGGTGGCCCCGACACCCACCACAAGAAGTCCGGTGTGTGCCACATCGTCGCCGACAGCGAGATGGACGCGTTCACCCGCGCCCGCCGTCTGGTGTCGATGTTCTGCGAGCAGGGCGAATTCGACATCGCCGCCGCCGAGCACGGCGACACCGATCTCCGGGCGTTGATGCCCGAATCCAACCGTCGCGCATACGATGTGCACCCGATCGTCCACGAACTGCTCGACAACGTCGAAGGCGAATCGACGTTCGAGGAGTTCCAGGGCGGCTGGGCCCGCAGCATCGTCATCGGTCTCGGACGCATCAGCGGCCGCACCGTCGGCGTCATCGCCAACAATCCCATTCGCCTCGGCGGCTGCCTCAACTCCGAAAGCGCCGAGAAGGCAGCACGTTTCGTGCGCCTGTGCGACGCATTCGGCATCCCGTTGATCGTGGTCGTCGACGTTCCCGGATACCTACCCGGCGTCAGCATGGAATGGGAAGGCGTCGTACGTCGCGGAGCAAAACTGTTGCACGCCTTCGCCGAAGCGACCGTTCCTCGCGTCACCCTGGTCACCCGCAAGATCTACGGCGGTGCGTACATCGCCATGAACGCCCGCGCACTCGGTGCCACCGCCGTGTACGCCTGGCCCGGCTCCGAGGTCGCCGTGATGGGCGCCAAGGCAGCCGTCGGCATCCTGCACAAGAAGGCACTCGCCGCCGCGCCCGACGAAGAGCGCGAGGCACTGCACGATCGCCTCACCGTCGAACACGAGAGCATCGCCGGTGGCGTCGAGCGCGCCGTTGCCATCGGCGTCGTCGACGAGGTCATCGAGCCGAGCAATACTCGCAGCACGGTCACCAAAGCACTCGCTGCTGCTCCCGCGGCACGGGGCAACCACAAGAACATTCCGCTCTGATCGTCTCGGGGTGCCCCGTGCCGCGGGAGCAGCAGCGAGTGCTTTGGTGACCGTGCTGCGAGTATTGCTC
>NZ_NPFM01000013.1:0-19263 GCF_002258645.1 Rhodococcus sp. 15-649-2-2 | reverse complement strand
GAGTTTGGTGATCGCTTCGCGGATGCGGCCGGTACGTGCGCCGGGTCCGGTGGCGGCGGTGATCATCGCCTTCCGGGCAATATCGCGACCCTCTTGCGGGAGGTTCTTCGGTGGTGTTTCGGCGAAGTCGAGGATCAGAGTTGCATGGTCGATGGTCATGACGCCGGTGTTGACCGCGTCGGCGATGTCGGAGAAGTTCTTCAGTCCGCGGGCCAGGGCGACGATCTTGGTGGCTTTACTGGGGCTGAGCAGAGTGGTGGAGGTCAGCCATCCGGCGGGTCCGGGGAAGCCGAGCTTCTCGCGGGAGACGCGGGTGTCGATTTCGCTGACGAGGGCGATACGTCGGGCTTCCATCAACTGGATTCGGTGGGAGACATCAGCAGCGTCGGCGAGGAGTTCCGCCTCGCTCAGTTGCCAGATCTCCGTGGTCATGGGCTAAGTGTATCGAACGTGCATTCGACTGACAACCACTGTTAAATCGAAAACTATTGTCTTGCATAAGGATTCGGGAAAGCAAACCTGTCGGAGGGGTGTGCTAACAGCCACGTCGAGAGTCGGAGATCTTCACGCTTCCTCGGGATCCCAGCTGACCGGACCGCGCAGACGTACCGTCGCATCGCTGTAGGGATCGAAATTCGACCTCGAAGTCGACGTACTCGGAGGCCGTACCGAACCGGGCTTCGAGGTCTGTGGACCGTTCGTGGTCTTCACGCGCGTCAACTCGCGTCGCATCGTCGCGGGCCAGATCTCGAAGAGATAGTCCTCGACCGGTTCGCTCACGTCCGAATCCCAATGGGTACCTCTACCTATCGAACTCACGCGGACTCCCAGAAAGCCGCTCACGGGCGGCGAGACCGTAGTCGCGTCCGAACCTACGTACCCCAGCGCGGAGACGAAAGTTAGCGTCGCGTCCACGGCGATCGAGACCTCGGCCGCGTCCTCCCACGACCCGTCGATTTCGACTGTCGGTGCTTGCGCCAGGACGTCGACGGCAACGCGAACGGGCCCCGATGCAATTCCCGTGTGGACGTGAATGCAGTTGTCGGAGGCGTCGATGAGCTCGCCGAGGGCACCCGGGGGCACCGGCTCACTGTGCGCTGCTACAAGCGAGAACAGGTGGTAATCGACATCGACGGTCGTCCAGGTGGTCATGGCCGAGTCTGGCCACAGACCCCTACCGCTGTCGAGTCTTTCGCAGCCACCACAGTCCCGCGATGGGGAGCACCACCGGGATGAAGACGTAGCCGGATCCGAAGTGCGACCACACCGTCGGCTCCGGGAAGTCCTGGGGCTGGATGTAGCTGAGGGTGCCGATGCCGATGACTCCGACGAGTTCGATGATGCAGGACACCGTCACCACGCGTCGGGATGCTTCGGTTGCCCTCGCCAGTCCCACCGTCGCGATGATGTAGACCACCGCAGCGAAGGCCGACAGGAGGTACGCCACCGGTGCGTTGTCGAATCGGGTGGTGAGCTGCACTATCGAGCGCGATGTCGCGGCAACGGCGAACACCGCATAGACGGCGATGAGAAAGCGCCCGAAGCCGGTGCGCGTCGCTTGCTGGAGGTTGTCAGGCATATCCGGCCCAAATCTGGCTCAGGCGCAGCACCATGGCTGCGAGGGTGAGGACGGCGACGAGCAGCACCGCTGTGCCGCCGCGGGAACGGTCGCCCAGGGACCACCACGTTCCCAATGGAAGCAGGAACAGCAGTCCGACGAGATAAGAGCCGAACGTCAACCGGTGTATCTCGCGATCCGAGGTGAACATCATGACGAACCCGATCACGGCCTGAAGCGCGACGACGGCCTCGGTGGCTGCGATCGTCCAGAACAGTGCTCGGTCGGCCTTGTTCTTCAACAGAACGGGCCGGTTCGTGGCGAGCTTCACGAGCACCCAGATGCCCACTACCAGGGACAACGCGTACAACAAGCCGGTGACGGCGCCGATCATCGTGTTCCTCGTCCTGCTCGCAATGGATGGGTGGACCGGCCTTCACAGTAGCCGCGTAACACCACGTCAACACTGTGAGGCCCTCGAAACACGGCGTTGTTCCGAGCGTGACCAACCGGAAATGGATGGGGCTTGTACTTGTCCCATGGCCGAAGAGGATCTGCTCTTTCGCCGGACATGACCTCTCTTCCTCAGGTGGCCATCGGTGTCCACCGCATCTCGAGTAGTTGCCCACTGCATTCAGCCAGCTCTGCGAACCTCAGGAGACACCCGTGTCAGACCTCGACCAGTCCATCGCCGAGAACATCAAGAAGTCCCTCGAAGAGATCCCGCACCCTTCACTTCCCAAGGGCAGCAACATCTACGGCTCCACCAAGATCTTCCCCGACTACAAGGCCGAGAACGGCGAAAGCTACTTCACTCTGGTGCACGGCATCGCCCACGAGTCCTCGGTATCGTTCGTCGCGGTACTCCAGGCGACGCGCGCCCTGCGTAAGGGCTTCGAGTCGGCCATGTACTTCTACGGCCCCGGTGCCATCAATTGCCTTGCCACTCGCGGATTTCCGACCACCGGTGATTCCGGCTTCCCGGGCGAGCAGAACATCAACGATTCCCTCGCGACGTTCATCGCCGAGGGCGGCACGGTGTTCTGCTGCCGCTTCGGGCTGGCTCTGCACGGCGGTCGTGAAGAGGATCTCATCGAAGGTGTCATCCCGGCCCACCCCCTCGATGTGCAGGACGCGCTGATCCACTACGCGCGCAAGGGTGCCATCATCAATTCGACCTACATGGTCTAGGAGCGAACCATGTCGGTCAGTACGCGTGTAGATCTGGCGTTGCTCGGAATCCGAGGATCCACGCCGGTCTCGAGAACGGCAGGCGCCGGGCCGAGCGACGACGGGCATGTCACCATCGATGGCCTCGGCGCAGCCATCCCCCGTAATCCGCTCAGCCCGTACGTTCTCGAAGAGGGCCGAGTATTGTTCGACGGCAACGACATCGGACTCGATGTTCAAGCCGTCGACCGTCCGAAATTCTATGACCTCGCCACCGCCGACGGGATCGCCTACGAAAAGATCGCCAAGCTCCACGGCTCCAGCGTTCTCGCCACGACCGTGGTGCAGACGTGCATCCGGTACGACGCCGACCAGCGGTGCCGCTTCTGCTCCATCGAGGCCTCACTCGAGGCCGGCGACACCATCGCCGTCAAGACCCCGGCGCAACTGGCCGAGGTGGCAGAGGCGGCGGTACGGCTCGACGGCGTCACCCAAATGGTCATGACGACAGGTACTTCGGCCGCGAAGGATCGCGGTGCCCGTCATCTGGCCCGATGTGTTCGCGCCATCAAAGCCGTGGTTCCTGATCTGCCGATTCAGGTGCAGTGCGAACCTCCGGGCGACCTGCAGACGATTCAGGATCTGTACGACGCCGGAGCCGAATCCATCGGCATCCACGTCGAATCTCTCGACGACGAGGTTCGACGCCGGTGGATGCCGGGCAAGGCGTCGGTATCGATGGACGAGTACCGCGCGGCCTGGAGAGAGGCAGTCCGGATCTTCGGACGCAATCAGGTCTCGACCTACATTCTGGTGGGCCTCGGTGAGGATCCGGACGAATTGGTTTCCGGTGCTGCGGAACTCATCGAGATGGGCGTGTACCCCTTCGTCGTTCCGTTCCGTCCACTTGCCGGCACGTTGGCAGTCGATGTCGATCGTGCGACGGCCCCGGGCCGAGACGTACTCGAAAGCGTCACCCGACGCGTCGCCAAAGAGCTCCAGGCAGCAGCGATGCTCGGCTCCGATCAGAAGGCAGGCTGCGCGGCATGCGGTGCGTGCAGCGTCCTGCAGAATGCGGGAGGCTGAGATGTACGGGGTGGACGCGCAGGATCTAGCCGGATTGTCGGGTGCTGCAGCCACTGTCGTGGAGCCCGAGTTCATGGTCCAACCGTGCGAGAACCCGGCGCAACTGAGCTCGTACCGGGCGCTACGCAGAGCGACGTTCGTTGCCGAACAGGGCCTGTTCTCGGGCACCGATCAGGACGATATCGACGACGACCGTCGCACTGTCGTTCTGGTCGCCACAGACCGGGACGGTACGGTGCTCGGTGGAGTACGCCTTGCTCCCTGCACCGCAACGGATCTGGGATGGTGGGCCGGCAGTCGCTTGGTGGTGTCTGCTTCGGCGCGCACCTCCGGTGTCGGTCCTGCACTGGTTCGCGCAGCCTGTGCGCATGCCGAGAGCCGAGGTGTACTTCGGTTCGATGCAACGGTGCAGAAGCGCAACGAGAGACTGTTCACCGGTCTCGGGTGGATCAGACGCGGCGACGTCGAGGTGGCCGGTACCCCGCATGTGGCGATGTACTGGCCCATCGACCGAATCGAACGGCTGGTCTCGTCGACCAAAGCGATGCTTGCCGGAGTACTCGCACCCCTGAAGGCACAGCCGCTCGGGCTCGGGGCCAAAGGTTTTCGAGGTGATGACGGGGTACCGGTACCGGGGAGCGACATGATCGCGGCCTGCGATGCAATCATTCCCTCGATGGTCGATCGTGACCCGGAGTGGGCCGGGTGGTGCGCTGCCCTGGTGAACTTGAACGACTTGTCTGCCATGGGAGCCCGAGCTGTCGGCATGCTCGATTCCGTCGGAGCACCTACACAGTCCCGACTGACTCGCATCATTCGCGGACTCGCCAATGCCTCTGCGGCATGGCAAGTCCCGGTACTCGGCGGCCATACTCAGGCCGGGGTGCCGTCCTCTCTGTCGGTCACTGCTCTGGGGCGCACAGCGAACCCGGTTCGGGCAGGCGGCGGGAACGTCGGCGACCGGCTGACGCTCACCGCCGATATCGAAGGTGAGTGGCGACGCGGATACTCTGGCCAGCAATGGGATTCGTCGTCGAGACGCAACACCGAGGAACTGACAGCAATGGCGTCGTTCGTTGCCCGAACCGCACCCAAGGCAGCCAAGGACGTCTCGATGGCCGGATTGGCGGGCACTACCGGGATGCTGGCCGAGGCAAGCGGAACCGGTGCCGTACTGGACATCTCCTCGATCCCGAAGCCCGACGCTGCGTCGATGGGCGAGTGGATCACGTGTTTTCCTGGGTTCGCGATGATCACCGCGGACCGTCCCGGTGCACCAGTTGCACCGTCCGGACCTGCACTGTCCGCAGTCTGCGGAGAGCTCACCGATATTCCGGGCGTCGCGCTGCGATGGCCCGACGGAATCACCACTCGCGCGGTCACGTCCACCGTGACCGGATTGGGAGAAGCATGAACGCCATCACCATCTCCGTTGCCGCAGCCGAATTCGGGCGCGACATGGAACAGAGCTACGCCACCATCGCCGCGTTGCTCGAGGAAGCGCGCAATCGCGGCAGCCAACTGCTCGTCCTGCCCGAAGCCTGCCTCGGCGGTTACCTGCCCAGTCTCGGCGGAGGCGACGAGACCGAGGAGTCTCGGCAGCGTCGCTTGAAGGCACTGCCTCCGGCTCTCGAACTCGACGGGCCCGAGATCAGGCGGGTCATCGACATGGCGGGCGATACCGTCGTCACCTTCGGCTTCTGCGAGAAGGACGGCGACACCCGCTACAACGCCGCAGTGACGGTCGACGGCAGCGGAATCCTCGGCTCGTACCGCAAGGTGCACCAGCCGCTCGGTGAAAACCTCTGCTACGACGCAGGAGACAGCTACTCCGCGTTCGATACTCCGGTCGGCCGAATGGGCATGCAGATCTGCTACGACAAGGGATTCCCCGAAGCCGCCCGCGAACTTGCCCTCGACGGTGCCGAGATCGTCGCCTCCATCTCCGCATGGCCGACGGCACGTACCGCGACCGTCGAGAACATGGAGGAGGACCGCTGGAAGCAGCGCTTCGACATCTACGACCGCGCTCGTGCGCTCGAGAACCAGATCATCTGGGTCGCGGCGAATCAGGCCGGCACCTTCGGATCCTTGAGATTCGTCTGCAGCGCCAAGATCGTCGGGCCCGGCGGAGAGATTCTGGCGGGCACCGGCGTCGAACCGGGACTGGCGACGGCCACCGTCGACGTCGATGCGTTGATCGGGGCGGCACGTGGCGGCGGTATGTACAACCTGCGTGATCGCCGGCCGTCGGTCTATCGGACCATAACCAAGGAGCCGGTCCATGCCTGAGATGTCGTTCGTCGTTCGTTGGCCCGATGGGCGCGAACAGTCCTGCTATTCACCGTCGCTGGTGATGCACGATTACCTGACGCCCGGTGCGGAGTACACGGTCGAGGACTTCGTCGAGCGCACGTCCGAGGCACTGACGGTGGCGAGTGATCGAGTTCTCGCCAAGTTCGGTATGCGGTGCACCTCGGCCGCCCAGCAGATGGAAGAGATTCACGGTGTCAGCGCTTCGTACCGGGCCGGTGCCGTTCGCATACTGAGCATGTCGGGAGCTGAATTGCTATGACAGAGAACCACAGTGCGATAGAAAAATACTCCGTGATCGTCATCGGCGGCGGGCAGGCCGGCCTGTCCATCAGCTGGCATCTGACGCAGCGTGGCGTCGAACATGTCGTGTTGGAGCGCGACACGATCGCGCACGAGTGGAAGGACTCCCGCTGGGACAACTTCACCCTCGTGACGCCGAACTGGCAATGCGCACTCCCCGGGTACTCCTACGACGGTGACGATCCCGACGGATTCATGCAGCGCGACGAGGTCTACGCCTTCGTGCGTCGTTACGCCGAGAGCTTCGATGCACCGGTGCGAGAGCATGTTTCGGTGGATCAGGCCTTGCAGTCAGCGGATGGTGGTTTCGACCTCCAGACCTCTGCCGGACCGATGCATGCCGACCAGATCGTCGTTGCGGTCGGCGGTTACCACATCCCCACCATTCCGCGATTCGCCGAGAAGCTTCCACGGGACGTCGTCCAGATCCACTCCTCCGAATACCGCGGCTCGCATCAGTTCCCGGACGGTGACGTCTTGGTCGTCGGCACCGGCCAGTCCGGCGCGCAGATCGCCGAGGACCTGCATCTCGACGGCCGCCGCGTTCATCTGGTCGCCGGTACCGCTCCCCGTGTCGCGCGCTTCTATCGTGGGCGCGACTGTGTCGCCTGGCTGCACGACATGGGCATCTACGATGTCTCCATCGAAGATCAACCCGGTGGCGTCGGCAAACGCGAGAATACGAACCACTATGTCACCGGACGTGACGGTGGTCGAGACATCGACCTGCGTGCATTCGCCACCGAAGGCATGCAGCTCTACGGTCGCTTGCTCGGAGTGGAGGACGGCGTGCTGCAGTTCGCGCCCACGCTCGAGGCGTCCCTCGATGCGGCCGACCGTGTTGCCGAGAGCATCAAGGACAACATCGACGCGTACATCGAGCGCGAGGGCATCAGCGCGCCCACCGAGGAGCGCTACGTACCGGTGTGGCGTCCCGAAGCCGAGACCACCGAACTGGATCTCGCTACCTCCGACGTCACCGCCGTTGTGTGGTCGGTGGGCTTCCGTACCGACTATCGGTGGCTGAAGGTCGGGGCCTTCGACGGGGAGGGCCACCCGACGCACAACCGAGGCGTCACCTCGGTGTCCGGCCTGTACTTCCTCGGCCTGCCGTGGCAGCACACCTGGGGCTCGGGTCGTTTCGCCTCGGTGGCCCGAGATGCCGCGTTCCTGGCGGATCAGATCGGTCTCGAGATCAGTGCAGCACAACCCCAGAGTCAGATGGTCTGAGCTGACGTGGCCCCCATCAAGATCGGCGCGCTGGCAGCGCATTTCGGCAGAGATGTCGATAGGGCCGTACTGAAGATCACCACGATCATGTCCAGTGCGGCCCGAGAGGGTATCGATCTCCTGGTGCTGCCCGACGCCTCTCTCGGGGGCTACATCGACAGTCTGAGCAATCCGGATCCCGCGGAGTTACCACCGACGCTCGATCCGGACGGTCCCGAGCTGGCCGCGATCATCGCGGCGGCAGGGGACATGACGGTATGCATCGGCTACACCGAGTTGTCGAAAGGCCTGCGGTACAACGCTGCTGCATGCCTGACCGGTGACGGAATTCTCGGCAGTCACCGCAAGGTGCATCAGCCACTCGGGGAATCCTTGGCCTATGCAGCCGGCGATCGGTTCGAGGCCTTCGATACTCCGGTCGGACGGATGGGCATGCTGATCGATTACGACAAGACGTTCCCGGAATCGGCGCGCGCATTGGCACTCGACGGTGCGAGAATCATTGCGGCACTGTCGGCGTGGCCCGCCAGTGTCACCGATCGGGCGTCCTCACTGCCGAACGACCGTCAGTCCCGGTTGTTCGATCTGTACGACGCCGCCAGGGCGGCGGAGAATCAAGTGGTGCTGGTGTCGTCGAACCAGACCGGGGTGATGGGGTCGTTACGCTTCCTGGGGCAAGCGAAGATCGTCGGACCCGGTGGTGACGTCCTGGCGAAAACGTGGTCCAAAGGCGGCCTGGCCGTGCACGAGATCGATGTCGACGCCGAAGTGGACCGGGCCCGCAGAGGGTTGCACCACCTCGCCGAACGTCGTGTCGACGCCTACCCCAATTTGCTGCAGGAGAAGCCGGATCAGTGAAGATCGCGCTCTTGACCTACTCGTCCAAACCGCGTGGAGGCGTAGTACATACGCTGGCCTTGGCCGAGGCGTTGGCGCGCTCCGGGCAGGACGTCTCGGTGTGGTCTCTCGGCCGCGGCGGCGACAGTGAGTTCTTTCGGACGGTCGACCCAGCCGTCACCGTGCGGATGGTGCCGTTTCCTCAGCGGGAGAACGAGAGTGTCGGTCAGCGGATACTGCGGTCGATTGACGTTCTGCGACAGGCGTTCACACCGGACCGATACGACATCGTCCACGCTCAGGACTGCATCTCCGCAAACGCCGTAGGTCGCTGTATCAGGACCATCCATCACCTCGACGAGTTCACCACGCCCGAACTGGCGGCGTGTCACGAACGCGCGATCACTGCGCCCTACGCGCGCATCTGTGTATCGGCAGCGGTGGCAAGCGATGTTCGCCGCGGATGGGGACTAGAACCAACGGTCATCCCCAACGGCGTCGATGCCGAGAGATTCACTGCCGCTGCGCAGTCCGGTCGAACGCACTGGCGTGACAAGCTCGGCCGATATGTGCTCGCCGTCGGCGGTATCGAACCACGCAAGGGCAGTCTCGATCTGCTCGATGCCTTCGCCGGGCTGTCCGAGCGGAACGTGCAACTGGTGTTCGCCGGCGGGGAGACGCTGTTCGACTATCGGGACTACCGGGCGGAATTCGACCGTCGTGCTGCAGAACTCGGCATCGAGCCGGTGATACTCGGAACCGTCGACGACGACGAACTGCCGCACCTCGTGGCGCAGTCCGCTGTGCTGCCGTTCTTCTCCACGAAGGAGGGCTTCGGTCTGGCTGCCATGGAGGCGCTCGCCGCGTCGATCCCGGTGGTGGCGCGTGATCTGCCGGTCTTGCGAGAAGTGTTCGGAGACAGCGTGACCTACGCGTCGTCGGTGGAGGCCATGTCGAGCGAGTTGGACCGGGCGTTGCACGAGCCGCGGGATCCGCTACCGGGGCTGGCGCTGGCGCGCAGCCTCACCTGGGACGAGGCTGCGCGTCGACACCTGGGGTTCTACTCCTCGCTCTTGTGACCGCCCCGCTTGTTGCGGCGGAGCGCATGCGGCTTGAGCTTGTGAAATCCCTTGACCCGCAGTGAGCGAATCGATTTGAGGTAGAACTCGGAATCGTGGCGGAGTTCCTCGGTCATGACCGTATCGACGAGTGTCGTGCCGGGATTGGCGGAGCTGGTCAGCCGCGCGGCAATGTTGACCACCGAGCCGTACAGATCGCCGTACCGGGCCAGTACCGGCCCCCAGGCCAGCCCGACCCGCAGGTCCGGCATGTCCTCCTGCTCGTCGAACGCATCCTGCAGGTCGAGGGCGATGTGGGCGGCATCCTCGGGTGTCTGCGCGCTGAACATCACCTCGTCGCCGACGTTCTTGATCACCGAACCACGTCCGCGGGCAATGATATTGGTGGCCAGCGACTCGAACTCTTCGAGCAGAGTGGTCAACTCACCGATGTCCAGCCGACGCGTCAAACTGGTGTAGCCCACCATGTCGGCGAACCCGACGGCCATCGTGGGACTGTCGGTGGCGTCGTCGGGCGCGGCGATGGACCGACCGGCGGCGGCGGCCAGGTGACGACGCCAGGTGTATCCCTGGAGTGCCTCGAGGGTGGGGACGGTTTCTGCCGCGATCGCTCGGGCGTTACGCCGAATCGCGTCGATGTCGTTCTTGTCTTCGTCACTGTCGATGATGCGCTCGAGTATGTGAGAGTTCACAACGCCCACTTGCCATTCCGCGAGCCTCGACATGGATTGCCCGAGCGTCCGCGCGATCGCGACCTCCATCTCGGGCTTGATCACCTTCTGTGCGGTGAGTGCAGTGATCAGCTTCAGAGCCTCGAGATCGGCGTCGGTGTAGACGAGTGCCTCGGTATCGGTGTGGATCGGGAAGCCCATGCCGATCCACAGGGCAATGACTCGCTCGAGTGGAATGCCGGACTTCTCGACGATGTCCGCACGGTTGTACTTGGGCTCGCCGCCCAATAGATTCCGCTCGATTTCCGTCTGCACTACCGAGTTGATCTGGTTCTCAGGCATATCCCAACGTTCTGTCGAAATAGGAACGAACATCGTCCACGTACTCGTCGATCTTGTCGGGCTCCCAGTCCGTGGTGGGAATGGGCTCGCCGACGGTGACCTTGACCGTACCGGAGTGGACGGTGAAATCCTTTTTCCACATCACGTCACCCGCGTTGTGGATGACGATGGGCACGATGGGCACACCTGCTTGCATAGCCAGGTGGAAGCCGCCCTTCTTGAATCGGCCGAGACGTGACGTCGGCATGCGCGTCCCCTCGGGTGCGATGGCGACGGAGATACCGCTGTGGAGCTTGTCGATTGCGGGTCGCATCGCCTCGCGCGCTTGTGAGGGGTCACCACGATCGACGTAGGCGACGTCGAAGATCCTGCCCAGCAGAGCGAATCGCGGGTCGCGTTCTAGTTCGCGTTTCGCCACAGCGGTGATGTCTCGCCGGAGGATGGACGTGACGATGATCGAGTCGGCAGTGCTCTGGTGGTTGAACATGAAGACGGCCGGGCGGGCCGACCAGGCATTTTCCGTGCCGGTGACGTCGAGCTTCACGCCGGCCAGAGTGAGCGCGATGTCGGGCGCGATGGTGCTGGTGATGTTGGCACCGGTGCGGCGACTCCGCGTCAGAATCCCCAGGCCCAGCCCGATCGACGCGCTTGCGAGCACCGATCCGAGCGCCGCCGTGCTGCGTACGGCCGACGTGATGTCCGTGCCGCGCTTCGGGCTTTCCAACGTCAGAGCAGGCCACTTCTTCTTGGCGGCATACCGTGCGAGATCGGGGTCTGGGTTGAGGGCGACGGGTCGTCCCACGGCCTCGAGCAGTGGCACGTCCTCGCCGCCGTTGGAGTAGGCGAAGCAGCCCGCCAAGGCGATGCCTTCACGTTCGGCGTAGTCGATGGCTGCCTGCGCCTTGCGCGGACCCCACAGTGAGTCGCCGACGAGTTCGCCGGTGAGGATTCCGTCGGTGACGACGGGGGTGGTGCACAGCAATTCCTCGAACATCATGTCCTGCTGCACCGGCAGTGCCTGGTACGGCGTGGCCGAGGTGGCCATCACCAGGCGATGCCCGGCATGCCGGTGAGCCTCGACGAGGGCACGGGCCTGCGGGTAGATCATCGGCGCAATCTCGTTGCGGAACAGCGTGTATGCCTGTTCCATCAGATCGTCCTCCCGACGGCCCTCCAGGCCGCGGACGGCCTTGCCCATCAGGTTGTCGACGGGGGAGTTGCGCATCCGCATCTCGACGACGGCACTGGAGATCTCCCACAGCTCCTTCACCGTCACGTCGAGGGTCTTGAGACGTTCGAGAAAGACTGCGCGGGCGGAGAATCCGTTGATCAGGGTGCCGTCGAGATCGAAGAATGCCACGGTGTCTCGGCCCGGTGGTGCGGCGGCGATCGCGATCAGTCGATCGTCGAACTCGGTCATGAATTGTTCTCCTCGGGGGCCGAGATCGGTTCTACCGCACGCAGCATCTGGTGGGCCATGTCTCGGATCGTGCGAACCTTGCGGGCCCACTCGTCGATCTCGAGCGCAAAGTCTCTGCGCCGGCGCGCGACACCGTCGGAGCCGGAGTCGACGAGATCCCGGTTCTCGGCCAATTGCAGTGCAGTATCGAACAACTCGCCGGAGATGGACTCGCTGTGATCGAGTTGCTGACGTAGTCGCCTGGCCTGAGCGGCACCGAGGCACTCCGCGATGAACTTGGGCTTGTCGAACTCGCCGCTCTGCGGCAGCAGCATGAGCTGATCTGCCACTACCTGGTAGGCCTCGAAGATCGGCTGCAATACACGGTGCGCCAGGTGCAGATCCTGTGACTGCAGTTGGTGCGCAGCATAATCGGGGTCGCTGATCTTGGTCCGCCAGTCCGGATCGATCAGGTCGACCTCGGATTCCAGCCGCTGCCCGAAGTCCTTCTTGTCACCGAAGAAGAACTCGAACTTGAGCAGATCGCGCAATTGCAGCGCCGACTGCCACAGCGACTCCTGCGTCAGAGGTGCCGAATCGCCGCTGGTCGGCAGCACCACCAGTTCTCCGATGGCGCGCATGACGAAGAAGTGAATTGCGTTGTTACGGAAGAAAGCTGCAACCAGATGCTTGTCCTGCGCCAGATAGAACAGTGGCTCGGGACCATCGTCGAAACGCTTGACCACGTTGGCGTTGACCTGAGCTACGACGGCCGATCGCACCACATCGACGTCGGCGATGTCGACGCCGCCCGCGGTGGGCAGGTTGCGGCGTTTGATGTAGCGGGCGAGCGGAGCGATGATGGCCCACATCTCGTTGACGTTGAGTGCGCGATCCTCGATGCCCAGCAGTGCCATGGTGACCAAGGCCGCCGGAGTCACCGGTGTCGCGTCGTTGATCGCGTGGGAAACGCCGAGCGCGATCTTCTGGACCGCGACACGCTTGTCGGTGTTCTCGGCGACGATCGACGCCACCGACATCGGTTCGCCGAAGTTCAGATACACGTTTCCGCGCAACGTTCCCTGCGCACGGATGTACCCGATGGCCATCCGAATGCCCTCGGCCTGCTTCTTCGCCCCGTGCGATTCCTCGGCCATCGCGCCGACCTCGTGCAGACGGTCGTAGGTGATGGACGTCGGAACCAGATAGACGTCCTCTGCGTCGCTCGACTCCAGGGCGTCGACCAGATAGGTGAGCAGGCCGAACCTCGGCGGGCGAAGCTTGCCGGTGCGGCTGCGTCCACCTTCGATGTACCACTCGAGGTTGAACCGCTTGCTGAGCAGAAAGCTCATGTACTGACGCAGCGTCCACTTGTAGATCGCGTCGGAGAACTTTCGCTGAATGAGCACGACGCCACTGCGTTTGGCGATCGGACCCAGCGGCCAGAAGCCGACGTTGATGCCGCCCATGACGTGATTGAGCGGCAGACCCTCGGCCAGCAGCGCTGGGCGTAGCACGAGCGGGTCGAGGTAGGAACGGTGATTGGGTAGGAACACCAACGGATAGTTCTTGTTGAGTTCGCGGACCTTCTGCAGCTGATCGCGATCGACGTCCACCTTGTATGCCCGCGAGAAATACGCCCCGAGGGTTCCCCACATCTCGACTGCCCGGCGGGTCTCGGTCGCGACCATCTCACCGAGGATGTCGTTGACGCGCTTGTCGACTGCGTCGCGGTCCTGACCGACCTCCTCCGCGAGCGCGGTGATGCCGTCGTGGAACTTCTTCTGCTCCGTCATGTCCTCGACGACGAATCGCGGAATCTTGTACTCGGAGCCGATGACGCCACGCTCGGCCTTGTCCAACGCCAGACTGGCCTGTCGCAGGATGAACGACGAGAGCGAGGTGCCGCCGCCCCGTTCGAACCGATCCTGCAGATCACGGAGGGTCGCGGGCTCGCCGACCAACACCGCCGAATGATCGGGATCGTCGTTCGCTACCCACCGCTGCCATACCTGGGTGGGCTTCGATCGACCGCGCGGAGCGAAGATGCGGTGGAGAATGCCGTTCTTACGATCGGACAACGTCACGCGCAACGGAATGAGGAGTGGATCGTCGGCGTACCCGCGAACACTCTCCGCCAGTGAGGTTCTCGCTTCACCGGACAACACGACCGACGGCGGCCTCGGCTCGCCGTCGGGAGTGGTCGCATCGATCCACTGATTCAGAGCCTGAACCTCGAGGGTGGATTTGGCGTCGAGCAAATACACGTGCGGACCGTCGCTGAGCGATTGTTCGTCCGCGTCGAGGTGGTACATCGAGGCTCCTGTTCCGTACCCATACAAGAAGGCACGGTCGCCAGGCTACGCGGGAGATACCGGCCGCGAGGGCGGTTCGGTGAGGTCGTAACGGGACGAAATCTCTCGACGCCGCGCACCGCTACTCGCGGGTACCCGGCGGTAGTCGATGTGACGTTCAGTGTCCGTTTGGTGAGTGAATGTCACGTCGAGTGGACTCGGCGGGCGTTCCTGACAACGGTCGTATAGAGTTAAGGCATCGGCCTTCTCGGCCACCCAAATCTAAGTGTTAATCCAAGTAACAGTTACTTGCGGTTACAGTTACTTGGATTAACAGATACCTCCCCGATATTCATTCCGAACGCGTGCTGTCGACATATCGCGCGCTCGGTCTATGACATCGGCCCAGTATCTGTGCGACAGTATTCGCAAACACTTTCGAGAAAGGCCGGTAGTCGATGCCACCCCGTGGGCGCGCCGTGAACGATTCGTTGACCCCAGAGAATCTGACGACGCTGGCTGCGGCGCTCGCCGAGGGGCGTCGGGCCACCGTCTATCTTCGTGAACCGAACCCGAGCCTCGGACTGTCCGACGGTACGTCGGCGAAGGTGATCTCGATCGACGGCACCACGGTCACTATCAGTCCGAAGGGTGTCAACGACGAATTGCCCTACGAGGCAGAGGAACTACGTATCACTCGCAACGCGGCAACCCCGCCTGCGCCGGCCAAGCGCGTACCTGCGAAGAAAGTGGCGCCGCCGGTGTCCGCCGCCCCGGCTCGGGCGGAAGCAGTCGCGGCAAAGCCGACGACAGGCCCGGCACCTGCCAAGGCCGTGGTGGAACAACCCAAGGCCGTGGTGGAACCACCCAGGGCGCAGCCGCAACAGCAGGCTCCCCGTCGTGGCAAGAAGGCTCCAGGCGGGGTCAGCGTCACTATTCACGCCGGGGCGGACAACGATTGGTCGGTCACGGTCACCCAGGGGGCGAAGCGCCCCACCAAGGCGCAACCGGTGAGTCCGGAGTCGGTCAGCAGGGCCGTGCGAGAGTTGGGCGATCCCATCGCACGCGACGCAGTCGAGGCCGTCATCTCCCACGCGCGCGAGGAGGCTGCTCGCCGCGTTGCAGAACTGAGTCGCCAACTGGAGGAAGCGCGCACCACCCTTGCCGCCCTCGAGCAGGACGTATGAACCACTCGCTCGTGTTCGTACACGTGTTGTTGCTAGGGTTCTGCCGACACCGCTGAGAGGGAGTACATGTTCAAGAAATTCATGCTCGTCGTCGTGGGGGCGGCTGCAATCGTAGCCAGCGTCGGCGTGGGGACCGCATCCGCGGCCGCTCCAGCTGCTCTCGGCGGTGGGTCGGGAATCATCGTCGGTGGTCAGGCCGAGTGCACGCTGACGACGATCGGTAACGACCGCAGCGGAAACCTCGTGGGCTTCACCGCCGGCCATTGCGGTCGCGCAGGCGATTCCATCGTCCCGGAATACGACACCTCTCTCGGCGAGGTCGGCCGCATCGCATTCTCCAACCCGGAGTACGACTACGCCGTCATCGAATTCCAGCGCGACAAGGTTGCACCGATCAGCCGCGTGGGCAACGTGACCATCTCTCAGGTCGGCCCGCCGACGGCGTTCCCGAACATCGTCTGCAAGGAAGGCCGTACCACCGGCAACACCTGCGGCCTCGCGTACGGCGACATCCTGCAGTCGCAGGAGACCTGGGCGCAGCTGTGCGTCGTCGAAGGTGACTCGGGTAGCCCGGTCGTCGTCGGCAACACCCTCGTCGGCATGGTCAACGCCTACCTCGGAGTCGCGTGCTTCGGTCCCGAGGTCGGCACCAACTTCGATGCGATCCTTCGTAACGTCGATCAGGGCAACGGACTCGGCGCAGGATTCGTCCCGGCTCCCTGACAGTCCACAGTTCGCACCGAATGTCCCGCTCGAGCAATTCGTTGCTCGAGTCGGGACATTCGTCGTTTCGAAGGTCCCGGAGTTGTCAGCGGGCGCGGGCGGACGAGTCGGACGCCCGGACATCGGCGACGATTCGCTCCGCATCCTCCGGGGCGATCCCCAGCAGAACAAGGCTCGACGTGGTGGCGGCCCCTGCCGGGTCGGTGAGCAGCCCGGCGTTGGTCGCATCGAGGATGGACAGCGCAATCGCCTCGATATTGAGGATGAGTACCTCCGCGGCTTGATACGAGGAGAACACGCCCTCCCGCTGACCGCGCCGGATGACGGCGGCGGCCGCTTCTCGCATCGGACCGAGAAGATTGTGAATACCGTTGTGGCCCAGATCTGTTCGCGCAACAGCGAGAAGTAGACGGTACTGGTCGCCGACGCGAGTGAGAGCCAGCGTCTGCCGGACGAAGACCGTCACTGCCGATTCGTCGGCGGCGGGAACGCGGCCGAGAGCCGCCGAGATGCTGTCGGCCGCCTCCAGGGCAATGCCGTCGATCAGCGCTTCGCGAGAGGCGAAGTGGGCGTACACGGTTCGCCGAACCACCCCTGCCGCCGCTGCGACGTCGTTGATGGTCGCATCCGGATTGTCCGCTAGTACCCGTTGCGCGACATCGAGAATTCTCGCTCGGTTCGACCGGGCGTCACGGCGCTGCACGGGCGGCGCTGCGGCACCCCGTGCAGTCGATGTCGACTCCGTCGTCTTTCGCACAGGTCAACAACTAGCACGATCGTGTGCGGAGAGTGTGGCTGCCGCCACAAAAGATTGCCGATCCTAGACGATTCTTCTTAAGCTGCACAGCACTGTGCAAGGTGTGTCGGCACTTTGCCAACGGGGGGGAACACAATGACGTTGCTTGCGATGACGCCTGTCCAAGATATGCACAAACCGTATTCACGACGCTGGTCGGCTCTGGTGGTCCTGTGCCTGAGCCTGCTGATCGTGGTCATGGCCAACACGTCCCTGCTGGTCGCGGCACCGTCGATGACTCTCGACCTGAGTCTGACGAGCAGCGACCTGCAGTGGGTGATCGACGGCTACACCGTCCCCTACGCGTCGCTGATGCTGCTGTGCGGCGTGATCGGCGATCGCTACAGCCGTCGTGGGGCACTGATTCTCGGCTTGATCATCTTCGTAGCGGGTTCGATCGCCGGGGCACTCACCGATGCCACCCTCGGCGTCATCCTGGCGCGCATCGTCATGGGAGTCGCCGCGGCGATCGTCATGCCCGCAACGCTGTCGCTGTTGGTCGCCACGTTCCCGAAGCGGGAGCGCGCCACCGCCGTCACCGTGTGGGCGGCTACCTCGGGACTCGCCATCGCAGCGGGACCACTGCTTGCGGGTTGGCTCCTCGAGAGCTTCACCTGGCATTCGACTTTCCTGATCAACGTTCCTATTGCGTTGGCGGCCGTCGTCGGAGCCGTCGTTCTGGTTCCGCCGTCGCGGGCCGTCGACCCCGGCGCGATCGACTGGGTCGGTGGATTGCTGTCGGTACTGGCCGTGTCGACCGTCGTGTACGCCATCATCGAAGGAATGCACTTCGGCTGGACCGTCGGGCCGTTGTACTTCGCGCTCGTCGGCCTGCTGTCGATCGTGGGCTTCGTGGGATGGGAAATGCGCCATCCCAATCCGCTGCTCGACGTCCGAATGTTCTCCTCCCGCATCCTCAGTGGCGCTACCCTCGCGGTGCTGGTGTTCTTCCTGGTCACATTCGGTGCGATCTACTTCGTCGCCCAGTACCTCCAGTTCGCCCTCGGATACGGCCCGGTGTCCACGGGCGTGCACCTCTTGCCGTTGGCCGGCGCAGTCTTCGTCGGATCCGGAATCACGATGTGGCTCACACCCAAGCTCGGACCACGCATCACCGTGACCGCGGGCATGGTCGTGGGAACGCTGTCGGTCGTCTCGTTGATCGGAATCGACCCGACCGCAACGTACTCCGACTTCCTGCCCGTGCTGACGCTGCTCGGTCTCGCGATCGGCTTGTCCGTCTCGCCGTGCACCGACGCCATCATGGGCGAGTTTCCGGACAGCAAGCTCGGTGTGGGCGGCGGACTCAACGACACAGCGCTCGAACTCGGCGGCTCGCTCGGAATCGCCGTGCTCGGTTCGGTGCTCGCCGCGTCCTATCGCCAGGGAATCGAAGGCTTTCTGCAAACCTTCCCCGGTAAACAACCGAACGGCCAGTACACCGGGCAGGCAGCGGAAGGGCTTGCCGCGTCTCAGGATTCGCTCGCCGGTGCAGTGATCGTGTCCGACATCATTCGCGCTCAGAATGCGTTTCTCAGTGGATTCGCAGACAACTTGCAGGCCAATGCCGTTGCCGCGTTCGGCGACGCGGTGACGCACACCAGCCTGGTTGCCGCCGTGGTGTTCGGCGTCGGCACGGTGATCGTGGCGCTGCTGATCCCCTCGCGGAGCGCGGCACTGGCGACGTCGTCGGAGAGGATCCCGTTCGAGCCGATCGTGCCCTTCGTCGTTCCGCCTGCCAAGGATGGAGCAGCCGACCGTGAGGTAGCCGAACTCGAGCAGTTACTGGAACGGCCGTCGGCCGAAAAAATCGAAAAGCCAAGTGCGCGGCACGCGCTACGTGCCGCCGAGGAAGACACACCGAAAGTCGTGCCGAGGACTGTGCCGACGCGCACCGTGGCCGAGCCGGCTCTGGTGGACGCAGAACTCGAACGCCCCAGCATCTACCAGCTGGCCTCGAAGGTGTACGAACTCGATGCATCCGTTGCCCGACAGGCCCGCGTGGACGCCAAGTCCGGTGAGCGGGTGACGATTCACCAGCTCGCGTTGTCGAACCTGGCGCGCACCCGACGTGTCGAGGCAGAGGAAGCCCTCGACGCTGCACTCGAACTCAGCGATCTCCCGGTTGCGCCCGCTCCGGAACCGGTGCAACCCGCTGCCCCTCTGCAGACCTTCTACCAGAGGGCGAGCAAGCAACACGCGAACTGCACCGAATTCAAGGAACGCTCGAGCTCCATGTGGGCAATGCCGCTGTAGCTCTCCCTGCCCGCCCGAC
>NZ_NPFM01000012.1:0-34457 GCF_002258645.1 Rhodococcus sp. 15-649-2-2 | reverse complement strand
CTGCATACGTCTGAGAAGTGCAAGGGTTCATTCACGCAGGGGTCGCCCCGCTCGCGTGAATGGGCCATTGCATCGCCGAGACGTGTGGAGTGGTTCATTCACGCGCGGGGCATCGCTGCGTGAATGAACCCTTGCACTTCTCAGACGTATGCAGTGGTCCATTGACGCGGCGGGGGAAGGGGCGGCGAGCGGGGGAGCGGGAAGGTGAGTGCTAGATCAGCACCGCACCGTTCGAGGCCGATCCCACCAGCTTCGAGTACTTCGCCAGCACTCCGCGGGTGTAGCGCGGCGGCAGCGGAGCCCAACCCTGTGCACGGGACTCCAGTTCGGCTGCGTCGACCAGGAGGTCGAGTGTGCCCTTGCCGACGTCGAGTCGGATTTGGTCACCGTCGCGGACGAAGGCGATGGGACCGCCGTCGACTGCCTCGGGAGCAACGTGTCCGACGCACAGGCCCGTGGTGCCGCCGGAGAACCGTCCGTCGGTGAGCAGCAGGACATCCTTGCCCAGGCCCGCGCCCTTGATTGCTCCGGTGATCGCGAGCATCTCACGCATTCCCGGACCGCCCTTGGGGCCCTCGTAGCGGATGACCACGACGTCGCCGGCGGTGATGGTTCCGTTCTCCAGAGCATCCATTGCCGCACGCTCGCGTTCGAAAACTCGTGCTGTACCGACGAATACGTCGGAGTCGAAGCCTGCGGACTTGACGACGGCCCCGCCCGGAGCAAGTGAGCCCTCGAGAATGGTGATGCCGCCGGTCGGGTGGATCGGCTTGTCGAGTGCGCGGAGCACCTTGCCGTCGGGATCGGGCGGTGCGATGTGAGCGAGGTTCTGCGCCACGGTCTTTCCGGTGACCGTCATGCAGTCGCCGTGCATCAGGCCGGCGTCGAGCAGAGCCTTCATCACGACGGGTACTCCGCCGATGGCGTCGACGTCGGTCATGACGTGCTTGCCGAACGGTTTGACGTCCGCGAGGTGGGGAACCTTCGCGCCGACGCGGGTGAAGTCGGCCAGGGTCAGCTCGACCTGCGCTTCGTGGGCGATGGCGAGGAGATGCAGGACGGCGTTGGTGGAGCCACCGAAGGCCATGACGACGGCGATGGCGTTCTCGAACGCTTCCTTGGTGAGGATGTCGCTGGTGCGGATGCCGCGTCGGAGAAGGTCGACGACGGCCTCGCCGCTGGCGTGTGCGAATCCGTCGCGTCGACGATCGGGTGCGGGCGGTGATGCGCTGCCGGGCAACGACATTCCCATTGCCTCGGCTGCGCTGGCCATGGTGTTGGCGGTGTACATTCCGCCGCAGGCACCTTCACCGGGGCAGATGGCGCGTTCGATGGTGTCGACGTCGGCCCGCGACATCAGTCCGCGTGAACAGGCCCCGACCGCTTCGAATGCGTCGATGATCGTCACCTGGTGCTCGCTGCCGTCGGACAGGGTGGCGAAGCCGGGCAGCGTGGAACCGGCGTAGAGGAACACGCTCGCCAGGTCCAGACGCGCTGCGGCCATGAGCATTCCGGGCAGAGACTTGTCGCAGCCGGCGAGCAGGACCGAACCGTCGAGCCGCTCCGCGCTGATGACGGTTTCGACGCTGTCGGCGATGACCTCACGGGAGACCAGCGAGAAGTGCATGCCCTCGTGGCCCATCGAGATGCCGTCGGACACCGAGATGGTGCCGAATTCCAACGGATACCCGCCGGCCGCGTGGACGCCCTTCTTGACCTCTTTGGCCAGCCTCTCGAGCGAGAGGTTGCACGGGGTGATCTCGTTCCACGACGATGCGACACCGATCTGGGACTTGACCCAGTCGTCGTCGCCCATGCCGACGGCGCGGAGCATGCCGCGCGCTGCCGTCTTCTCCAGTCCATCGGTGACGTCGCGACTACGCGGTTTGACGTCGATGTCGGGGGATTGCTTTTCCGAGGGATTCTGCGGGGTCGTCATGACTCTCCTGAGCGGTCGGCGGACGCGCGTCCTCAGGTTCCGCTCCTGAGTCGCATTCGTCGTCAACACTAAACCTGTGGTTGCCGCCGTCTATCGGCCTGCACCCAACTCCCTGACCGGAATGCCCTCCATCAAGTGACGAATGGCCCTGTCGAGCACCGCGAGCTCGGGGCGACAGTGGGTGCAGCCACCGCGTCGGGGTGGGAGGTCGAGGAGAGTCGATGAACGATCAGCCGGATACGGCCGTGGTGGAGATGCTGGTGGAGCTCGCGTGTCGGGCACCGTCGGTGCACAACAGTCAGCCGTGGCGGTGGACGTACTCCTCACGCGGACTCGATCTGTACACCGACAGCTCACGGTTGCTCGGGGTGATAGACCCGACCGAGCGACAGATGGTGTTGAGCTGCGGGGCAGCGTTGGACCACCTCGAGAAGGCCGCCGCGGCGTTCAGGTGGACGACTGAGATCGATCTGCTGCCCACTCCGGGTGCGCCCGATCATCTGGCGCACGTTCGCTTCGTGCACGACGCACATCCTCGCTCGCACGAGTTCGATCTGTTGGCTGCGATCAACCGTCGCCACTCGGATCGGCGGGCGTTCGGACCGGTGCCGAGCAATCGTATTCTGACGCGGTACCTCCGTCAGGCGCAGTACGGCACGGAGATGACCGTCCTGTCGGCAGAGTCCAAACAGACGTTGGCGAAGGCCTCGACACTGAGCGCGAGCGTGCGAAAGTACGACGCGACCTATCAGGCAGAGATCAGATGGTGGGCCGGGCACTCGTTCCGCTCGGGAGGAATTCCGCCGGAGGCGCTGACGAACCGGGCCGAGGCGTCGAGGGTGCAGGTCGGCAGGCAATTTCCCGAACCGCATCGGGTCGCCAGAACGGTCACGACCGAGCCGGTCGAGGACGAGTCCACGGTGGTGTTGCTCGGCACGGCATCGGACGAGCGCCTCGATTGGTTGCAGTGCGGCCGAGCCATGTCCGCATTCCTGTTGGCCGCGACCGCGGACGGGCTGGCGACATGCCCCCTGACGCACCTGACGGAACAGTCGGGAAGCAGGCACCTGGTCGAGTCCCTGGCCCCGCGAAACGGTCTGGCGCAGCTGCTGATTCGAGTCGGCACCCCCATGATCGGCTCGCCGCCACCCCGAACCCCTCGACACGCCGTGGCGTCGGTGCTGTCTGCGCCCGCCCGCACACCGAACAGGAGACAATCGTGATTCTTGCAGCTCATCAGAAAATCGTTGTGGGCGTGGATGGTTCGCCCAACAGTGTCAGCGCTGCTCTCTGGGCGGCGACCATCGCGGAGAGAGTGGGTTCTCCGATGCACATTGCCGGTGCCGTACAGCAGCCCGCGTTCTACCTGGGCGAGTCCGCATCGGTGATACCGAGGGACGTGTGGGACGAGCAGCGGCACACGGCCGATCGCGTCGTCACGGACGTTGCTGCCGCTGTGCTGGCCCGGCATCCGAACAGTGCAGTGACCACCTCGGTGGAGGAGACGTCCGCATGCGCGATGATGGTCGAACTCTCTCGTACCGCGCGCATGCTCGTCGTCGGCAATTCCGGTTCGGGTCCGATCGTGTCCGCATTGTTCGGGAGTACGACGCAAGAGATCTCGAACGCGTCCCAGTGCCCGGTGATCGTGTGGCGGGATGGCGCAGACGTCGTCGATGCACCGATTCTCGTCGGCATCGACGGCAGCGCGACCAGTGAGGTGGCCGTCGCACAAGCCTTCGATCTGGCCTCGTTGTTCGGCGTGTCGTTGATCGCCGCGCTTGCCTGGAACTCGTTGTCGCAGGGGGCGGCGCTCTCTCTACCCGGATCACCCGACAGTGCCGAGATCGAGCGTGAGCAGCGGATGCTGATGTCCGAATGTCTGGCCGGGTGGGCCGAGAAATATCCGGATGTCAGCGTCGAACATATTGTGCAACAGGGAAACCCGGCGCATCTGTTGGTCGACCTGTCCAAGCGAGCCGGTCTCGTGGTGGTCGGCAGTCATGGTCGAGGAGTGGTGGCCCGGGCGCTGTTCGGGTCGACCAGTAGCAACCTCACCCGGCACGCCCACTGCCCGGTCATGATCTGCAGAGACCGATGACGAACCGCACCGTACCGAACAGCATGCACAGCGGCGAGCGTCGACGAATTCTCGATTCGGCCACTGCACATCGGCTCGCGCGGCAAGCAACAGTGGCACGACTGATCGGCCACGACCACTTCGGGCCAACCATCGACATCGTGTCCATCGTCTGGATCGGAACTCGGGTGTACTTCTACGCCGATGGGCGGTCGCGATTGGGACGCAGTGTGCTCGATTCCGCGGTCGTCCTGGAAGTCGACGCCGAGGATGGCGCTCGTACGACCGACTCGACTGTGGTGATTCACGGAATTGCCCGTGCGGTCGTGGATGTGCGACTCGAAGTCCTCGAAGAACTACTGCCGCGACCACATTCGGACGGTCCGCCGATGCACAGACTCGTCGAAGTGAGCCCGACATCGGTTTCGGGTGTCGAACTGGCGCGCTGCCCGATCGCGGATGAAAAGGATCGCCCAGCACGACGAGACACGTGCCCTTCGGGCCCGGTGCGAGTCGATTCCGACTCCATAACGGTCGAGATACCGACAGAACCGAGACCGAGAAAGTTCCCGGTGACCACTGCGGCGATCGACGGTGTTGTCCGTGCGGTGATGATCGCCGAATACGGTCCGGCCAGCGGGGTCTCGCCGGACGGACACCTTCTCAGAACGGCTGTTCTCGATCGGTGGCCGGGCGCAAGAGTGCTCGAGCGACGCAGTGCCGGCGAGCGAGGCGCGGACCCGCGCGGCTACGAGAGCTTCTACGTCGAACTCGAGCCGAGCGGTTGCCGGACCGATATCGATCTCGTAGAGGTGTCCGCACTCTTCGGCCGTCGACCGACTCGAATTTCGCCACTGCACACCGACATCGAGACAGGAAGACAACATGAGTAATTCCACCGCCCGAACGCTTCCCATCGTCGTGGGTATCGACGGCTCGGCCGAGGCCGAGGCTGCAGCTCGATGGGCTGCGACGTATGCAGACAAGGTCCACGCGACCGTACGGCTCGTTCACGCTGTGCCAGTGGGGGACTGGTATGGGTCGGCGGAATTCGTCGACGGCGGCGCACTGGAGAGAGATCTTCGAGCCATGGGCCGCAAACAATTGGCCAGGGCGGAGGGAGCGATTCACGACGTCGCACCCACGGTCGACGTGGAAACCGTCAATATGGACGGCACCATAGCGTCGTACGTGGCCGACGCCGGCGCAGAGATGGTCGTGCTGGGATCGCGGAAGTCGAGCGCGATCCGCGATCTGACTCTCGGTAGCAACTCGCTGCGTGTCGTGACACACGCGCACTGCCCGGTATTGCTGTTCCGTAGAGAGAGCGAGAGGGCCGAAGCAGGCCGTCCGATCGTGGTCGGGATCGACGGCAGTGAGCAGTCCGATCGAGCACTCGGCATCGCGCTCGAGATGGCCGACAACATGGGCGCGCCGGTGATCGCGGTGAACTACTGGGGATTCGCGGCCCAGCCGGGTCTGGGAACGGGATTCGAGGGCATCGACTGGGTGAGCGTCCGGGCACACGAAAAACATTGGCTCGATGCGCATGTGGAGAAGATGCACGAGAAGTACCCGGAGGTGACGCTGACGACCGTGAGCGCTCAATCGAGCCCGACACGAGGTCTGCGTGCGATGTCGGCGTCCGCGTCGATGCTCGTGGTGGGTTCTCGGGGTCGAGGTGTCCTCCGCGGTGCAATTCTCGGATCGGTCAGCCAGAATCTCGTGCACCACGCGGACTGCTCGGTGCTGATCGTCCGCTGAGTCACGCGCCCTGGCGCGGTGCCATCGGTGGTGACGCCATGTCGCAGTGCGGTGGGCAGTTCGAAGTGTCGCCGGTACCGCGGATCAGTACCGCCGCGATGACAGCACCGATCAGCAACAGTCCGGCACACAGGAGCATCGCTGTGTGGAAGCCGGCCGAGAACACCTCCGGCGCAGAGTAATCGGAGCCGGCGATACCCGCGAGGGCAGGCAGGGCAGCCACAGCCAGAAGTTGGCTGGTGCGGGCCACGGCGTTGTTGACCCCCGACGCGATGCCGGCTCGGTCGGTGGACACCGCACCCAGTACGGCCGCGGTCAGTGGGGCGACGAGCGCGGACAAGCCGAGACCGAACACGACGACCGCAGGCAGAATGTCTGCGACATAACTGGATCCAGGACCGATGCGCAGCATCAGCAGCAACCCGAGAGCCGACAGCAGTGGCCCGACCGTCATCGGAATTCGTGGTCCGATACGCCCGGCCACTCGGCCCGCGCGGGCAGACAGTACGAGCATCAGGGCTGTGATCGGCAGCGTCGACACTCCGGCCGCGATGGGCGAGTAACCCACGGCGAACTGCAACTGCAGCACCAGAAGGAAGAACACGCCGCCCAGGGCCGCATAGACGGTGAAGGTAACGAGGTTGGCCGCCAAGAACACTCGGGAAGCAAACAGTGACGGTGGCACCAGTGGATCGTGCGAGCGGCGCTCGATCACCACGAACACGCCGACCGCGACAACCCCGAGTACCAGCGCCACGGTGTGCGACTCGATCAACCCGTACGTGAGCAGACCCAATGCCGCCGCGACCGTCACCGCGCCCGGCACGTCGAGGCGACCGGACGCGTGCGGATCTCGGCTCTCCGGAACATGTTTCGCAGCCACCGACACGACCACGACAGCGAGTGGGATGTTGATCAGGAACACCGCACGCCAGCCGACGGCGTCGACCAACCAGCCGCCGAGCAGTGGACCGATGGCCGACGCGACGCCGCCCAGACCCGACCAGAGCCCGATCGCCGCGCCCCGATCCTCGGCCTTGATGGACGCCGAGATCAGTGCCAGCGAACCGGGAGTGAGCAACGCCGCTCCCACGCCCTGCAGCAGCCGAGCCGCGATCAGCACCTCGATGTTGGGAGCGAGGCCACACAGCACCGACGCGGCCGCGAACCAGACTGTGCCCCAGATGAACACCCGTCTGCGCCCGAGTCGGTCACCGAGAGAGCCGCCGAGCAGAATCAGCGAGGCGAGCGCGAGGGTGTAGCCGCTCAGAGTCCATTGCAGACCGGTGACGCCTGCACCGAGGTCGCGGCCGGTCGCTGGTAACGCGATATTGACCACGGTGGCGTCGAGCATCGCCAGAGCCGAACCGAGCACGGTGGTCGCAACGATCCACCGCCCCCTGGCGCTGGAGAGTGCGATGCCCTCAGCGGTCACAAGCGTTCTACGCAGACGACGAAGTTGCGGGTGTCTTTCTCGTATCCGTAGAGAGCAGGGTCGGGGCAATCGTCGACCGAAGAGGTGCCCTGCAGGATCGTCACGACGCGGCGAGTGTCGGCACCGGGAGTGGCGCAGTCGACGCGCTGGGCGAACTCACCGACGATGTCCATGCATCCGCCGACAACCCAGTCGATGTCGAGGCACAGGGCTCCCTGCTCGATGTCGAAGTAGGTCTCGTAGTAGTACTGATCGGCGTCCGCGGGACATTCGGCCGAGGTGGGCGTCTTGGCGAAGACGACGTAGTTGGACTCGGGCGATCCGCACGTCGCATTGGCGATCGTGGCCTCGTCGACCGTTCCGCCGAGGTTCACGCACTCGCCGATCTCCACATCGATGTCGACGCTGCCGCCGTCGTCGATGTCGGGGGTTGGAGCAGCGGTGGTGCGAGGAGCACTCGTCGTGGTGGGCGCGATGGTGGCGCCCGAGATGGCGACGGCGGTACCGGACACTTCCGAGGCACACCCGGCGAGTATCAGGGCCGTGCACGCCGTCAGCGCGAGAACGAGAGCGCGGACCGAACGGTTGGATGACGCCATGGTGAGTCCTGCCCTCGTGAATTCAACCGTGCTGTGTGCATCGATCGTCTGTGTGTAGAAAATATCGGACTCGGTTGTCGGCCGCATGAGGCAGGATGATCTGCGTGGATCTTCCTCTTGCCGTGCCGGTCGCGCCGATGCTCGCCAAAGCAGCCAAAGTGGTGCCCGCCCAGCCCGAGGACGGGCCACCGGTGTGGTCCTACGAGCCGAAATGGGACGGGTTTCGCGCCATCGTCTTCCGCGACGGTGACGAGGTGGTGCTCGGTTCACGCGGGGGCAAGGACCTGGCGCGGTATTTCCCGGAGTTGGTCGAGGCGGTCAAGGCCGAGCTGCCGGAGAAGATCGTCGTCGACGGCGAAATCGTCGTTCCCCGGGAGAAGAACGGTTCCACTCGCCTGGATTGGGAGTCGCTGTCGGAGCGAATTCACCCCGCGGCGAGTCGGGTGACGATGCTGGCGGAGAAGACACCCGCACAGTTCATCGGATTCGATCTGTTGGCCGTCGGCAACGAGGACCTGACGAGCGAGCCGTTCTCGACGCGTCGGGCGAGATTGCTCGACGCGGTCGGCACCGGCGGGCCGAGCTGCTTCGTCACCTCCGCCACCGATGATGCGGCGGTGGCAGAGGATTGGTTCGAGCGGTTCGAGGGTGCCGGGCTCGACGGTGTGGTGGCCAAGAAGCTCGACGGGCTCTATCTGCCGAACAAGCGTGAGATGGTCAAGATCAAGCATGCCCGCACCGCAGACTGCGTGTTGATCGGTTATCGGATTCACAAGTCCGGCAACGGTATCGGATCTCTACTGCTCGGTCTTTACGATGGTGACGATCTGCGGATGATCGGCGGTGCGTCGGCGTTCACCGACAAGCGGCGGCTGGAGTTGCTCGAAGAACTCGAGCCGCTTCGGCTCGGTGAGGACGTCACCTACGACGGGGAGGCGACGCGCTGGAACTCGTCGAACGATCGCAACTGGATTCCGGTGCGCATCGAGCGGGTCATCGAGGTGGCCTACGACCAGATGGAAGGTGCACGGCTACGGCATGTGGCCCGGTTCCTGCGCTGGCGACCGGATCGCGAGCCGCGCTCGTGCGCCTACGATCAGCTCGAGGTTCCGGTGCGCTACGACGTCGCCGATGTCATTGCCGGAGGGCGATAGCCATGGCCGCGAAGACACCACCGGCGTTCGTGCAGGTCGGCGAACGCGAAGTACGAGTATCGAGCCCCGATCGCGTGATCTACGAGGCGACCGAGCGCACTCCCGACATCACCAAACTGCAGGTGTGCGAGTACTTCACCGCCGTCGGCGAGCCGTTGATGCGGGCAATCGGCGACCGCCCCACCGCTATGGAGCGATGGCCCGACGGCTATCGCGAGGGCATGCGATTGGCGCTCGGCCCACAGGACAAGGAGGGCGACGGCTTCTATCAGAAGCGATTGCCCAAGGGCGCGCCCGAGTGGATCGAGACGGTGAAGATCGCGTTCCCCAGCAAGCGCACTGCCGAGGAGCTGTGTCCCTCCGAGCCGGCTGCGCTTGTGTGGGCGGCTCAGATGGGCACGCTGACCTTCCACCCGTGGCCGGTGCGGCGACCGGAGGTGGACCATCCCGACG
Organism: Rhodococcus sp. 15-649-2-2; assembly: GCF_002258645.1. NCBI lineage: Bacteria > Bacillati > Actinomycetota > Actinomycetes > Mycobacteriales > Nocardiaceae > Rhodococcus > Rhodococcus sp. 15-649-2-2. The sequence goes on along the minus strand of NZ_NPFM01000012.1, from coordinate 25,033 downwards.
AGTTGCGTCTCGATCTCGATCCGCAGCCGGGCACTACGTTCGCGGACGCCCTGCGGGTCGCCGACGTGACGCGAGAGCTGTTGGAAGAGTTGGGCTTACGTGGCTATCCGAAGACGAGCGGTAATCGGGGAATTCACATCTACGTCCGCATCGAACCCGAGTACACCTTCGAGCAGGTGCGCCACGCGGCCATCGGACTGGGCCGAGAACTCGAACGTCGCGACGACGGGGTGACCACGAACTGGTGGAAAGAGGAACGTGGAGAACGCATCTTCATTGATTACAACCAGAACAACCGTGACCGGACGATCGCCAGCGCATGGAGTCTGCGGGCTCGGCCGGGTGCACCCGTCAGTACTCCGATGACGTGGCCGCAGTTGGCCGACGTCACCGATCCGCGTGAGTTCAACCTCGTCACGGTGCCGGAACTGGTGCAGGACGGCGACCCGTGGGCCGACATGGATTCCCAGGCCTACTCGCTCGAACCCCTTCTCCACCTGTGGGAAACACTGCCGGGCGGAGAGCTGAACTTCCCACCCGACTATCCCAAGATGCCCGGCGAGCCGCCGCGGGTCCAGCCGTCGAAGAAAGTCGCCGAGCATTGGGATGCGGAGGGAAACCGCACCGAGAGCTGACGGAGCCGGGCGAGGTTGCACACTACGACGCCGTATCGACGGGATCCGGTCGACGCGGACGCGTTCGGTGCAACCCGGCCCACCCTCACATGGATTCGAGTTCCCGAATCAACGTCGCTGCATCGTATGGTCCGACATGTCGGGTGAGGTTCTTGTCGCCACGGCCCAGGTAGAACGTCGGAGTGCCGCCCACATCGGAGGAGGTGGCGTCGAGTTCGTCGTCCTCGACACGCACCACGTAGTCGCCGGTGCGGATGTCGTCCTCGAATCTGTCCATGTCGAGGCCGAGTTCGCGTGCGTAACCATCGATGTCGTCGGGCTCGAGGGCGTCGCTGTTGCGGAACAACACGTCGGCCATCTCCCAGAATTTGCCCTGCGCTGCGGCAGCCTCACTGGCGTACGCGGCGTAGCGGGCATGCGGGTGATAGTCGTCCAGTGGGAGGTGGCGGTAGACGTACCGGAGGTCGTCACCGAAGTGCTTGCGTACCTCGGCGACGCTGCCGGTTGCCTTGCTGCAGAACGGGCACTCGAAATCGGCGTACTCCACGATCGTCAGCGGAGCGTCGACGGGGCCGCGGATGTGATCGCGCTTGGCGCTGACCGGACGCAGAATACGAAGTGACGCTTCGGCTTTCGGTGGGTGGATCTTCGCGTCGATGCGGAACAGGATCCAGCCGAGCAGCGCGGCGATCACCGACGCCGCCAACACCCCGACGCGGGCTTCGTCGGCCAGTAACGGGTCGTCGAGCGCGAGGTCGATGATGAACAGTGAGATCGTGAATCCGATTCCGGACATCGCCGCACCGCCCGCGATGTGCGAGAGCGTCAGGCCCGGTGCCAGCGCCGAGGGCCGTAGTTTGGCGAAAATGGCTGATGCGCCGGTGATTCCGACGAGCTTGCCGAGGACGAGACCGGCGATGATGCCCCAGGTGAGCGTCGACGTCGATGCGGCCTTGAGGGTGTCGGAGCTCAGCACCACTCCGGCGTTGGCGAGCGCGAAGATCGGCACGATGATGAATGCCGTGTACGGCTGATAGAGCCGCATCAGCCTCTCGTTGACCGAGACAGCTTGATCCAGACCCAGTCTCGCTGCTCGCGCGTACTCGGGATTCGGTGATTGACGGAAGGCGCGGGTGAGGTCCGATGCTCGCTCCACCTCGGAGCGGCGCGGCGGGTAGACCGGAAGAATCAGCGCGATCATCACGCCGGCCAGCGTGGGGTGAACCCCCGACTCGTACATCGCGACCCACGTGAACAGTGCGACGACGAAGTATCCGACACCGCGCCACACCTCGAGCCGTCGCAGTAGGAAGATCAGTCCGAGCCCGATGAACGCCAACACCAACGGCACCACATCGAGATCGTCGGTGTAGAAGAACGCGATGATCGCCAGCGCGCCCACGTCATCGGCCACGGCGAGGGTGAGCAGAAAGATCCGCAACCGCGCGGCCTTCTTCGGGCCGAGGACGGCGAGTGCCCCGAGCAGGAACGCGGTGTCGGTGGAGATGACGACACCCCACGCCTGGGCTGCCGGGCCGGAAGGGTTGAAGGCGAGGAACAGCAGCGCGGGTGCGGCCAGTCCGGCGAGTGCAGCCACGATGGGGATGGCGGCGCGTGATCGGTCGGTGAGCTCACCCATCGCGAACTCTCGCTTGACCTCGAGCCCGACGACGAAGAAGAACAGCGCCATGAGCCCGTCGTTGACCCAGTGGGCCAGATCGAGAGAGATGCCGTGCTCGCCGACGGTGACCGAGAGCTCTGTGTGCCAGAACGACTGATACGTCTCACCCAGGGGTGAGTTCGCCCAGATCAGGGCGATCAGGGTGGCGGCCAGTAGGAAGCCTGCCGCCAAGGTCTCGCTGTTTCTCTCGCCGCGAGCCCGCGAGATCCGTTCGACGAAGCGTGCCATCGGCCGGTTCGTCGGCGTGATCTGATCTGCCATCTGCAGCCCGAGTCCTTCCGGAGAGTGTTGTGAAGCAGTCTGTACCAACACCGTCGTCTGCGCTTTCCTTCCACGTACTCGAGTAAGGTTGTCGGGCCGCGGGCCAGCAGCGCCGAGAGAGATATGCACGACATATTCGACAATCGGCATTAGTCCGCGGATAAACGGGAATACGACCCCGACTCACCCCTGCCACGAAGGAACATCCATGCGTGATTTCATCTGCCGCAAATGCGGACAGAAGCTGTCGTTCGAGAACTCACTGTGTCTGAGCTGCTCGAGCGCACTCGGCTTCCATCTGCCGAGCAGGGCGCTGCTGGTGCTCCCGGACAAGGCCGACGACGGCGTCGCCGAAGCCGAGGTGGACGGCACGACGTGGAAGATGTGCGCCAACCTCAACACCGCACGGTGCAACTGGTTGGTCGACACCGCGGACGCCGACGAGCTCTGTGTGTCGTGCAGGCTGACCCGAACCCGCCCGGCCGACGACGACGTCGATGCGATGGCCGCCTATGCCGATGCCGAGACCAACAAGCGGCGCGTCGTTCTCGAGCTCACCGAACTGGGCCTGCCGATCGTGGGACGAGACGAGGACCCGTCCACGGGTCTGGTGTTCGATCTGCTCTCCAGCGCCAACCAGCAGGTGATGACCGGCCACGACAACGGTCTGATCACTCTCGACCTGGCCGAGGGCGACGACGTGCATCGCGAGCAGTTGCGGGTGGCGATGTCCGAGCCGTACCGCACTCTGGTCGGGCACTTCCGACACGAGATCGGCCACTACTACCAGATGGTGCTGGTCGGAGACGGTGAGCATCGAGCAGCGTTCGAGGAACTGTTCGGCGATCCGGATTCGAGCTACCAGGACGCTCTCGATCGCCACTACAGCGAGGGTGCACCCGACGGCTGGGAAGACAATTACGTCTCGTCCTACGCCACCATGCACCCCGCCGAGGACTGGGCCGAAACCTTCGCGCATTACCTGCACATCCGCGACACCCTGGACACTGCTGCGGCGTTCGGGATGGCGCCGGCCGGTTCGACGCTGGAGAGCCCGTTGCCCGGTGACGTCGGCTTCGATCAGATCGTCGACTGGTGGCTGCCGCTGTCGTGGGCACTGAACCAGATCAACCGCTCGATGGGTCATCAGGACCTCTACCCGTTCGTGCTGCCGCCCACCGTCGTGAAGAAGATCGGGTTCGTGCACTCGCTGATCGCGCCGAGCACTCTCTGACGCTCCGCTAACGGTTCTCGAGCTTCGCTGCCTGGGGCGTATCCTGTGGTGTCGGCATTCCGCCGATGTCGGGATGCGCCCCTGTGCAGCGGCGGGACCAGTGCAGCAGTAGGACGAGGTGACCACCATCAGCGAGCAGACACTGAACGCGTCGGGGGCAATCCCGCGGGTTACCGACTTCCAACTGAGTCGACGGCTGGCCGAGGTGGCCGAGAAGCTCCGGCGTCAACATTCGGATCCGGATCGGGTTCTGGCCGTCATCACCGAGTCGGCAGTGGCCAATGTCCCCTCTGCGGAGTTCGCGTCCATCACCACCGTGCTGCAGGGCAAGTTCGTGCACAGTGCTGCGCTGTCGGGTGAGCCTGCCGGCCACTGCGACAAGATTCAGGAGCAACTGGGCGAGGGTCCGTGCCTCGAATCGGCCATCGAACAGAAGACCATCAGAATCGACGACATGGACAGCGACACCCGCTGGCCACTGTTCGCAGACGCTGCGTCCGCGCTCGGGGTCAAGAGCATGATCTGCTTCCAGCTCTACGTCGAGGGAATCAACTTCGGCGCTCTGAACCTGCATTCCACCCGCAAGAATGCGTTCTCGGACGAGGCCGAATCCATCGGCTCACTGTTCGCTGCTCACGCCGCCATCGCGTTCTCCACCGCACGCGAGGAGCAGCAGATCCGGGCCGCGTTGACGAGCCGGGACATGATCGGTCAGGCCAAGGGCATGTTGATGGAGCGGTACAACCTGAACTCGCAGGCAGCATTCGCGTTGTTGGCCAAGCTTTCTCAGGACACCAACGTCAAACTCGCCGACCTCGCCGAACAGCTTGTGATCGACGCGGCGAAGTCCACCGACTGAGCCGTCAGCGTACGTCCAGGCCGTCCGTACTCGCGACCGACACCGCTGGACCGTCCGAGGCGACAAAGACCTCGATGCGGACATCCTCGTCCAGGTAGCGGCTGAGCAATGCCAATCCTGGTGTTGCGGCGATGATCTCGTGTACTCGATCACCCGAGATCGGATAGTCGTCCACGTCGTGACGCCAGTGCGCCGCCACGAGCGTCCCGCCGATCTCCAGATGATCGACGACGCGATTCATGGCCGACGTCAGATCGGCGGCATCGAGGTAGTAGCCGACCTCGCTGACGACGATCAGATCGAAGGGGACCTTCGCGTCGGGCAGGGCCGACCAGTCGTCCGTCAGAGACCACAGCGCGAATTCCACTGCAGCCGAGTCCGGTACGCGGGTCCGAGCAGAGTCGAGGGCGCTCTGCACCACGTCGGTCGACACCACGTGCTCGCACCGGGCGGCCAACTGTTCGGTGAGTACACCGATCGAACAACCGGGCTCCAATGCCCGCCGGTACTGCGGCTTGGGCAGCGACGCCATGGTCAGCGCATACTTGCGCCGCTCGTACCACTTGCTGTCGAGCATGAACGGATCGTCCGCGGCCGCATAGACATCACGAAAGTACTCGGCGCTCAGGCTCGTTGGAGAATTGGGGCTCGTTCGAGAATCCTGGCTCATGCGAACACCACCTCGAACTGTCGTCGGTAGCGGGCCAGGATGTGCGGCGGCAACACAGCTCGATCCGCGGGGTGATCGGACAGGGGCCGGATCTGAGAGTCGAACTGCTCGATGGATGCTCGTTTGGCTTCGAGGGTGTGCGGGGGAAGATCGATGCGGCGACACCGCGTCCACGGCACCGCCGGATGCTCCGGAGTTGCCCAGTGCCACATCCAGATCGGGTACTCCACCACCGGTATCCCCACCGCGTTCGCCGCCGTGAGACAGGCTCTCGCGGTGGCCTCGTGATCGGGATGGCCGTCCCCACGCCACGGCGTCAGGCACCAGGTACCCGGGGTGGCGTCGAGCAGTGGCATCAACGCGTCGGCCACTGCACTCTCGTGCTCCTCGACGGCACCGTCGGCGATCTGCAGACGCGTCGGAGAGTGGTCGATTCCCAGCTCTGCCAACGCACGTTCGGACTCGACGGGCCGTCGCACACGCAGGTCCTCGGCCGTCACCGTCGGGGATCCGGGATGCGAGCCGTCGCCGTCGGTCACCGCGACCACCCGCACGTCGACGCCTGCCGCGGCCGCCAACGACAGCAATCCACCGACACCGAGAATTTCGTCGTCCGGGTGTGGGGCGACGACGACCATGGTGACGACGTCATTCCACTCGAGGCCGGGGACGGACCAGTCGGCCGTCATCCAGTCCGATTCTGCGGTGCCGAGATCGACTTCGGCGTCGAAGGCGTTCTCTACCATGGGTTGTCTTCCTCGGCGATGTCGCGGCCGAGGGCTTCGAGGTCGCGCTCGGCGTGGCTCTGCCGCAGGTAGACGGTGAGGTCGGCGACGCGTCCTGCATGCTCTGCATCACCGCACAGGGGGCCGGCACCGAGAGCCCGACCGACGCGGTCGATGCACTGCGTGGCCGCATCCTCGACGACAGCGCGCACGATCCGGGCCCGCGTTCGAGCGCGACCGGAGCGGTCGAACGGATCTGCGTCCACCTCGGCCGCCGCGGTGGTCAGCGCGCTCGATGCCGCGCCGAGTGCCGCCGCGATGGCACCGAGATGGGCCGCGCGATGTGGATCCGGACGCTCCCGTACTGCAGCGTGCAGGGTGTCCGCGACAGCGCACGCGCTGCCGAACCAGGCCGCTGACACTCCGATCGCCCCGTGCCAGAAGCCCGGTCGAGTCAGGTAGTCGGTCGGACCTCCGACGGTGACTGCGGGGACGGCATCGAAAGCAACCGAACCCGAGTCGCTCTCGCTCATGCCCACGGCATGCCATGTGTTCGGTACCGGTGCGACGCCCTCATGTGTCAGATCGACGGCGAACAGCCGGGGACTTCCGTCCACGCGGGCGGTCACCAGTGCATGCGTGCACAGCGACGCGCCGGAGCACCACGGCTTGGTCCCAGTGAGAACCCAGCCCGAATCCTGCTGTACCGCTTCGAGGATCGGTGCCGGCGGTTCCGCTGCCCACACACCCCAGATCTGACCGCGCTCAGGCGTCGGGCCGTCGAGTTCGTGCAAGATCGCGATCGCATCGGTGTGCGCCTCCGACCATCTGCCGAGAACGGTGTTGTGCCGACTGAGGGCGGCGAGCGATTGCCATCGCAGGTCTGTGTAGCCCGACCCGGGCAGGGCCAGGTCGAGACGCCCGTCGGCCTCGAAAGCCAGGAAGGCGGCGCGCAGCCCCGTGTTCTGTTTCGGGGTGTCGAGCGATTCGCGGAATTCGGTGTCGATCATGCGGAAGGCTCCAGAGAACGTAGGAATTCGGCCATTCCGTCGGGCGCTCTGCCTCGCAGGCGGCCCGATGTGGTGACCGAGATGTCGCACACCCGACGGCACGCGATGCCGCCGAGTTCGAGGCGTCGGACCAGGTCGTGATCCTCGCCGGTGGCCAGCGGCGCGAATCCGCCGACGGAGAGGTAATCCGTCGCTCGGATGCCGAGATTGGCGCCGTGTACGTGTGGATGGCCGAGTTCGTGTCGGTAATGCGCGTCGTACGTCGATCGCAGCCGAACGTCTTCTTCGACACGGCCCTCGAACTGGACGGACACCGTGCCCGCTACCGCCCGAGCGCCGTCGGTGGCGTGCCGAAGATGGCCGAGCAGCCAGTCCTCGCCCACCCGGGTGTCGGCGTCGGTGGTGGCGAACCAGGTGGTGGCTGCGAGTTCCGAGGTGTAGCTCGCGAATCCGGCTGCCCGGGCCGCTCCGACGTTGCGGTGCGCGACTGCCACGGTCGACACCGACGGGTGACGAGCGGCGATCGAGGCGGAGTCGTCGGTGCACGCATCGAGCACGACGATTGTCGATACGGTCACCGGGGCCACCTCGACGACGCGACGCTCTGCCCGCGACAGTGCCGTCAGGCAGGCGTCGAGCAGATCCTGTTCGTTGTGCGCCGGTACGACGACGACGATGTGACCGACGGGGGTACGGCTGGGGATATGGGAAGAAACTTCGACGACCACGGTCCACCCTTTTCAGACACCGGACTCAGGACAGTCCGCGAACGGGAAACCGCCGGTGTCTGGACGGATGAGGTTCCTTCTCTAGTACCCGTTCCGGGCCTGTCGACACATGCGCTCTGGCCGGCAGAGACAATGTCGGGGTCGGGTTGGCGCAAGGTACTCGTACTCGGGGTTTCTTTCGGCCGTTTCGGAAATATCCGATTAGCAAATGTCCGAGCGGTATGTGTTAATGGGCGTTGCCCCGTGGCAGCACTGCTGGTGGGCATCACGACGCAGTACGAAGGATGGTCGGGTCACATGGCATCACAGGTTCGCACTCGCAGGTTCGCCCGTATCGGGGCAATCGTCGCAGGTACAGCCCTTGCTGCATCTGCAGCGTTCGGGTCGGCGCAGGCCGCACCGCTGTGGCCGGGTGGCCCGGATGTCTCCATTCCCGGCTTGCCCGGATCCTCGGATCCCGCAGCCCCCGCACCCCAGCCGCTCGTTCCGCAGCTCGCACCTGCCAACTTCGCAGATCCGAGCATCAGCCCGTCCGGCGGCGAGGTCGTCGGAGTTGCGCAGCCCATCGCAATCCGCTTCGACGAGGCCATCGGCGATCGCGATGCCGCACTGCGGGCCATTCGCGTCACCACGAACCCGTCCGTCGACGGCCATTTCTACTGGATCAACGACACCCAGGTGCGGTGGCTGCCCAACGAGTTCTACCCGGCGCATACCCAGGTGACCGTGGAAGCGGGCGGCGCGAAGGCAGAGTTCTCCACCGGCGACTCGATCATCACCACGGCCGACGACAACACCAAGCAGATCACCGTGACCCGCAACGGTGAGGTCGTCAAGACCATGCCCACCTCGATGGGCAAGGTCGGCCACGAAACTCCGAACGGCACCTACATCGTCGGCGAGCGTTTCCGCGACATGTACATGGACTCGTCCACCTACGGCGTCCCGGTGGACTCCGAGGAGGGCTACCGCACGTACGTCGAGTACGCCACGCGCATCTCCTACAGCGGCATCTTCGTCCACGCGGCACCGTGGTCGGAGTCGCAGCAGGGCTACTCCAACTCCTCGCACGGCTGCCTCAACGTCAGCACCGAAGACGGCAAGTGGTTCTTCGAGAACGCCCAGAAGGGCGACCCCGTCATCGTCGTCAACACCGACGGCGGCACCCTGAGCGGATCCGACGGACTCGGAGACTGGAACCGCTAGAGCGGCTTCGCCGCACGTGCATGGAACTTCGACCCCCACTACGAAGTTCCGCTCACATAGGTTGGTCTGCGCGACGGTGAGCGTTGGGGCTCAGTTCACCATTCGTTAGCCGAGACTGAGCACAGTCCTCGCGGTGAGTGCAACAACCGAACGAGTGCTGCCCACGGCACAGAAGAACAAGAAGTTCTTCTCGCGGCCGTGGACCGATTACGCACTGTTCCTGATTCTCGTGGGCCCCAACCTGGCCTTGTTGGCGGTGTTCACGTATCGGCCGCTGGTGGAGAACTTCCAGTTCTCGTTCTTCGACTGGAACCTGTCCTCACCCACGTCCACGTTCGTCGGCTTCGAGAACTACCGCGAGTGGGCCTCCCGCGACGACACCTGGCAGATCGTCGGCAACACCGTCGTGTTCACGGTCGCGGCCGTCGTCGGGTCGTTGGTGCTCGGTCTGGTGCTCGCGCTGCTGCTCGATCGAAAGCTGAGGGGCCGCAACTTCGTTCGCTCCGCCGTGTTCGCCCCGTACGTCATCTCCGGCGCAGCGATCGGCATCGCGTTCCAGTTCGTCTTCGACCCCAACTTCGGCTTGGTGCAGGACCTGATGCGACGCTTCGGCCTCGGCACCGTCCCGGATTTCTATCAGGACCCCAAGTGGGCGATGGTCATGATCACCGTGACGTACCTGTGGAAGAACCTGGGCTACACCTTCGTCATCTACCTCGCGGCTCTGCAGGGTGTGCGCAAGGAACTGATGGAAGCAGCCGAGATCGATCAGGCGAGCCGCTGGACCACATTCCGGAAAGTGCTTCTACCGCAACTACGTCCGACGACGTTCTTCCTGTCGATCACGGTGCTGCTCAACTCCCTTCAGGTCTTCGACATCATCAACGTCATGACGCGCGGCGGTCCACTGGCCACCGGCACCACCACGATGGTCTATCAGGTCTACGAGGAGACGTTCCGCAACTTTCGGGCCGGCTACGGTGCCACCGTCGCGACGATCCTGTTCCTCGTGCTGTTGATCGTCACCCTCGTGCAGGTACGAATCATGGATCGGGACGATCAGCGATGACCTTGGTGAGCAAGCCCGATGCGGCAGTGCCGGAGAAGGTTTCACGCAGTCGCGACCCGCAGCGCACGCGCCGAAGCGCGAACATCCTCGGTTACGCAGCCATGGTCGCCGTCCTGCTGATGATCGGGCTGCCGCTGTTCTGGATCCTGATCACCTCGTTCAAGGACCGCCCGGATATCTACGTGCAACCGGTCACCTGGTGGCCCAGCGTCTTTCATCCGCAGAACTACGACGAGGCGACGACGGAGGTGCCGTTCTTCACCTACCTGCGCAACTCCATCATCATCACCACGGCCGTGTCGTCCATCAAGTTCGTCCTCGGGGTACTGAGTGCCTACGGTCTGGTGTTCCTGCGGTTCCCGGGCAAGAACATCGTCTTTCTCGTCATCATCGCTGCACTGATGGTGCCCAATCAGATCACCGTCATCTCCAACTACTCGCTCATCTCCGAGTTGGGCTGGCGTAACTCGTTCCAGGGCATCATCATTCCGCTGGCCGGTGTTGCCTTCGGTACCTTCCTGATGCGCAACCACTTCCTGTCGTTGCCGCCGGAGATCATCGAGGCCGCGCGCATGGACGGTGCCGGGCCGGTGCGGCTGATGTTCCGCGTGATCCTGCCGTTGTCGGGTCCGACGATGGTGGCCTTCGCCATCATCACGATCGTCACCGAATGGAACGAATATCTCTGGCCGTTCCTGATGTCGGACGACTCGTCGGTCGCGCCGCTCCCGGTCGGCTTGACACTGCTGCAGAACAGCGAGGGCTACACCAACTGGGGAGCGGTGATGGCTGCGACGGTGCTGACCATTCTGCCGATCCTTCTCGTCTTCCTCGTCCTGCAGCGCCACATGATCAAAGGCCTCACCTCCGGTGCGGTCAAGGGCTGATCCACCTCACTATCAGGAGTCGAACACCATGGCACACATCATCAATCGGCGTGGCTTCCTCACGCTCACCGGTGCGGCTGCGGCCGCCGCAGCCCTCGCGGCATGCAGCGGCCCCGGATCGGGCTCGTCCGGCGGCGGCGGTGTCGAAGGCGATGCGAACACCATCAACTTCTGGTCGAACCACCCGGGCAAGTCCCAGGAGTTCGAGAAGGAGCTGATCTCGCGGTTCCAGGCTCAGAACCCGGGCCTGACGGTCAATCTCATCGACGGCGGCAAGAACTACGAGGAGGTGTCGCAGAAGTTCAACGCGGCACTCTCGGGCGACGATGTGCCCGACGTCGTCGTGCTTTCGGATGTCTGGTGGTTCAACTACGCACTCACCGGTGCGATCGAGCCCCTCGACAAGCACTTCTCCGCGGCCGGCGTCGACCAGTCCGATTACGTGGATTCGCTTCTTGCCGATTACAACTGGAACGGTAGCCACTGGGCGCTGCCGTATGCACGCTCGACGCCTCTGTTCTACTACAACAAGGCCGTGTGGCAGCAGGCGGGACTGCCCGATCGCGGACCGGCCACCTGGCAGGAATTCGACGAATGGGGCCCGCGCATCCAGGCCGTCGTCGGAAACGGCAAGCTCGCTCACGGTTGGGGCAACGCTGTCGACTACCTCGGGTGGACGTTCGAGGGGCCGATCTGGACATTCGGCGGATCGTACTCCGATCAGTTCGAGCTGAAGTTCGATGACCCCAATACCATTGCGGCAGGCAAGTTCCTGCAGGACATGATCCACACCAAGAAGTACGCCGCGGTGTCGAACGACATCGCAAACGACTTCGCCGCGGGCATCCTCGCCTCCACGATCGCCTCCACCGGCGACCTCTCCACGATCAAGGCCGGTGCCGCCTTCGAGTTCGGCACCGCGTTCCTGCCTGCCACCGAGGGCACACCGGGCTGCCCCACCGGTGGTGCCGGCCTGGCCGTCCCCGCGAAGATCTCGGACGAGCGAAAGGTGAACGCACTCAAGTTCATCGACTTCGTCACCAACGGTGCCAACACCGCCTACTTCTCGCAGAACACCGGGTACATGCCGGTCCGCAAGTCGGCGCAGCAGGACCCGTCGGAGATTGCATTCCTCGAGGCCAACCCCAACGCGAAGACGGCCGTCGACCAGTTGGCGCGCACCCGCTCCCAGGACGCTGCCCGGGTGTTCGTACCCGGCGGCGACAAGATCATCGGTAGCGGACTCGAGCAGATCGCACTGCAGAACGCCGATGTGGCAACAACATTCGCGTCCATCTCGGAGCAGCTGCAGCAGATCATCGACCGCCAGATCACCCCGAAGCTGCCGAAGTAATGGCCGCCGTTCACTACGCCGGCGTCTCGCACCGGTACCCGGGAGCCGATTCGCTCGCTGTGGACAGCCTCGAACTCGACATCGCGGACGGTGAATTCATCGTCCTGGTCGGGCCCTCGGGCTGTGGAAAGTCGACGAGTCTGCGCATGCTCGCCGGTCTCGAATCCGTCGAGAGCGGTCACATCGACATCGGCGGAGTGGACGTCACCTCGTTGGCACCGCGGGCCAGGGACGTCGCGATGGTGTTCCAGAACTACGCGCTGTACCCCAACATGACCGTCGGGGACAACATGGGCTTCGCGCTACGCAACGCCGGAATGAGCAAGGCGGACACCGCAGCACGGGTGCTCGATGCGGCGAAGATGCTCGAGCTCGAGCCGCTGCTCGGTCGCAAACCCGGCAAGCTGTCCGGTGGTCAGCGTCAGCGTGTAGCTATGGGACGCGCCATCGTGCGTCAACCCAAGGTGTTCTGCATGGACGAGCCGCTGTCCAACCTCGACGCCAAGCTGCGAGTATCGACCAGAGCCCAGATCGCCGGCCTACAGCGACGATTGGGCACCACCACGGTGTACGTCACCCACGATCAGGTCGAGGCCATGACGATGGGTGACCGGGTCGCGGTACTGCTCGATGGCAAGTTGCAGCAGATCGCCGCTCCGCGGGAGCTGTACGACAACCCCGTCAACACGTTTGTCGCGGGGTTCATCGGGTCACCCGGCATGAACCTCGTCGACGCTCCTGTGCAGGACGGCGCCGCCGTACTCGGCGAACTGCGCATCCCGGTCCCGTCCTCGGCACGTGAGCGCGTGGTGGTCGGAATTCGTCCGGAATCGTGGGACCTGGTGGGCGACGGCACCGGTTTGCAGCTGACCGTCGAGCTGATCGAGGAACTGGGTGCGGAGTCGTTCGTCTACGCATCCGCACCCAGCCTCGACGGTGGGTGGACGACGCCGTCCGGGCGCATCTCGGTTCGGGTCGACCGCAAGCTGTCCATCGCACTGGCCGAAACCGTTCGGCTGGTGCCCAAGCTGGACGAGTTGTTCTTCTTCGACTCCGCTACCGGCCTGCGGTTGTCGTAGCGGGCTCACCGAGGTCGATCGGCAGGGTGGCCCATCCGTGCAGGACGCGGGTGTTGCGACGGGTTCCCTCGCCTGCGGAGCGCAGGTGGGGGAACCTGTCGAACAGCGCTTTGAGGCCTACTTCCGATTCGGCCTTGGCAAGTGCTGCGCCGAGGCAGTAGTGGCGTCCGCCCGAGAACGACAGGTGCTTGCCTGCGTTGGCGCGGGTGACGTCGAATCTGTTCGGATCCTCGAACACCAGCGGGTCTCGGTTGGCACCGGCGAGCACGAGGATCACCAGTGATCCTTCGCTGATCGGCACGCCCTCCACCACGACGTCGTGTTTGGCGGCCCGTGCGGTCAGCTGCACCGGAGATTCCATCCGCAGCATCTCGTCGATGGCAGTGGGCCAATGCGACGGATCCTGCTGCAGCACAGCGAGCTGATCGGGGTGATCGAGCAGCAACCGGATTCCGCTGCCGAGCAGGTTGACGGTCGTCTCGAATCCTGCCGCCAGCACCAATCCTGCGGTGGCCCTGAGCTCTTCGTCGTTGAGGCCGATGCCCTCGTCCTTCGCGGCGATCAGCTGGCTCATCAGATCGTCACCGGGAGTGCGGCGCAGCTCGGCGATGTGCTGGGAGAGCCAGGCGTCAAACCCGATCAGCCCACGTTCGACCTGCTTGAACTGGTCCCAGGACAAGCCGATATCGAGGCTCGGTGCGGCCATCTCACCGAATTCGAGTACCCGTTGGTTGTCTTCCACCGGAACGCCGAGGATCCGCCCGATCACCGCGACCGGCAAGCGGGCGCAGTAGCGATCGACGATGTCGACCACCGGAGAACCGTCGGACAGCTCGTCGAGCAGTGCATCGGCGGTTTCCTGCACCTGATCGCGCATCTGCGCGACGGCCCGAGCGGTGAACACCGAGGACACCAGTTTGCGGTACCGGGTGTGATCGGGCGGTTCGACGGAGAGAAGAGACGGCGGCAGAATTGGGTGCAGGGCACCGGATCTGGTGTGTCGTTCGATCCACTGCAGCGGTGCGGGCAAGGTGCCGCCCAGCCGGGTGACTCGAAAATCGTCGGAGCGCAGCAGGTCGAAGGCCACCCGATGATGCACGGTGATGTTCGAGATGCGGGTCTTCACCAGCGGAGCCGTGCCGCGCAGCTTTTCGTACACCGGCGTGGGATTCGCCCGCGTCGCGGGATCGGCCACCAGCATGGCCTGCGGATCGCCCGCTGCCGCTGCTCGTCTGGCCGCGAAGCGAATGACCCCGTGCGCTGCAAGCCATCGTACGAATTCCCTCATCCGAACACCCTCCCCTTGTCCTACCCGGTACTACCAGATCTTGACGCGCTCATCCGGCTCCAAGTACAACGCATCTCCGGGCTGTACGTCGAATGCTTGGTGAAAACTGTCCAGATTGCGGACGACGCCGTTGCAGCGGAACTCCGGTGGCGAGTGCGGATCGACGGCGAGACGACGGATCGCCTCGGCATCTCGTGCCTTGGTGCGCCATACCTGCGACCAGCCGAAGAACACGCGCTGCAACCCGGTCAGGCCGTCGAGCACCGGCGCTTCCTTGCCCTCGAGCGAGATCTCGTAGGCCGCGACCGCGATGGACAGGCCACCCAGATCGCCGATGTTCTCACCGATGGTGAATTCGCCGTTGACCTTGTGCCCTGGCAGCGCCGCGGGTTCGAACTCGTTGTACTGCTCGATCAGGGCCGTCGTGCGCTTGCCGAACTCGGTGCGGTCGCTGTCGGTCCACCAATCGACCATGTTGCCGTCGCCGTCGTACTTGGCACCCTGGTCGTCGAATCCGTGGCCGATCTCGTGGCCGATCACCGCTCCGATGCCGCCGTAGTTGGCCGCGTCGTCTGCCTCCGGGTCGAAGAACGGTGGTTGCAGAATGGCTGCGGGAAAGACGATTTCGTTCATGCCGGGGTTGTAGTACGCATTGACGGTCTGCGGCGTCATGAACCACTCGTCGCGGTCGACCGGACCGCCGAGCTTGTCGAGATCACGCTGGTGGTCGGCGGTGTAGCCGCGGCGGTAGTTACCGAGTAGGTCGTCGGCGCTGATCTCCACGCCCGAGTAGTCGCGCCAGCGATCGGGGTAGCCGATCTTGGGGGTGAACTTGTCCAGCTTGTCCAGCGCCTTCTCACGCGTCTCCGGACTCATCCATTCGAGCTCGGAGATGTTGCGGCGGTACGCCTCGGTGAGGTTCTCGACCAGCACCTGCATCCGCGCCTTGGAGTCGGCGGGGAAGTGGCGTTCGACGTACAGCTTGCCGACGGCCTCGCCGAGAACGTCCTGCACCAGGGAGACTCCACGCTTCCAGCGCTCCCGGTTCTCCTCGGTGCCGGTCAACGTCGTTCCGTAGAACGCGAAGTTCTCGTCGACGATCTCGCTCGTCAGGAAGGGCGCGCGCGAATGTACGACGCGCCAGGCGAGCCACGCCTTCCAGGCTTCGATGTCCTCGGAGGCCCACAGTGCAACGAAGGTGCTGAGGAACGACGGCTGCCGCACGACGATCTCGGCGAGTTGCTCGGTCGTGGCTCCGAGACCGGAAATCCATGCAGCCCAATTGAATCCGGGCTCGTTCTTGACGAGGGTATCGAATTGGACGAGGTTGTAGCTCTTCTCGGCGTCACGCCTGGCGACGACATCCCAGTGGCCTGCCGCGATTTTCTTCTCGAGGTCGAACACCGTCTGCGCGTCGTAGTCGATCCCGCTGAGCGCGAACATCTTCGAGATGTGTTCGACGTAGCTCGCACGAATCTCGGCGTACTCGTCCTGGCGGTAGTACGACTCGTCGGGCAGGCCGATACCGGACTGGCTGAAATGCACGAGGTAGCGATCGGACTGCTTGGCGTCGGTGTCCACGTACTGGCCGATGCCACCGCCCACGCCGGTGCGCTGCAGTGAGCCGAGAACCTCGGCGAGGGTGACGAGGTCCGCCGCGTCGGCGATGGCGGTGAGCTCGTCGGCGATCGGGGTGACGCCGAGCTGCTCGGCGCGGTCGGCATCCATGAAGCTCGAGAACAGGTCGCCGATCTTCTGCGCGTCGCTGCCGGCGGGGGGATTCGAGGAGGCGGACTCTTCGATGATCGTCTGCACGTCCACTTCGGCGCGGTCGTACAACGTCCGGAAGGCTCCGTCGACGGCGCGGTCGGCCGGGATGGCGTAATCCTCGAGCCATTTGCCGTTGACGTGCACGAAGAGGTCGTCCTGCGCGCGTGTGTTCTCGTCCTGGTAGCTGAGATCGATGCCCGAGTTCACTACTGAAGTCATGCGTCCATCTTTACACTCTTGCGCTTGATTGAACGGGTGTTTAATGTGCTGTACATGCGTACAGCAACCGAGGATCTCACGACCAGGGCACGGATCCGCGATACCGCGATCGACGTCTTCGGCGCACAGGGCTTCACCGCCGGGTTGCGGTCGATCGCCACGGCGGCAGGCGTCTCACCTGGGCTCGTCAACCACCATTTCGGATCCAAGGAGGGTCTGCGAACGGCCTGTGACGAGCACGTTCTGCGGGTGATCCGGGAATCGAAGACTGCGTCGGCCGGCCCCGCCGGGATGATGGAGCAGCTCGCTCGCATCGACGAGTACGCGCCGCTCGTCGCGTACATCGTGCGCAGCTTCTCGGCGGGCGGCGCACTGGCGCGAGAGTTGTTCGAGCACATGGTCGACGACGCCGTCCGGTACATCGACGACGGTGTCCGCGACGGCCGGTTCACGCCCAGCCGAGACCCCGCGGCACGCGCCCGATTCATGACCAGACAGAACGTGGGCGGCCTACTGCTGTACGTGCAGATGGCCGGCCCCGACGTCGACTTCCGTGAGGCTCTGACCGCGCTCGGTGACGAGGTCATGCTCCCGGCTCTCGAGCTCTACACCGACGGACTGTTCACCGATTCACAAGCTTTGGACGCGTACCTGGAGGCCAAGAAATGACCGAGGCAATCGAAGTCGACGGATTGGTGAAGACGTTCGGTTCGGTCCGGGCGCTCGACGGACTCGACCTACGCGTCGAAACCGGGGAGGTGCACGGCTTCCTCGGTCCCAACGGAGCAGGAAAATCCACGACGATTCGCGTGCTGCTCGGGCTCGTCCGGGCGACGTCCGGCACCGTGCGACTGCTCGGCGCGGACCCATGGGCCGACACCGTGGCGTTGCACCGACGTCTGGCCTACGTCCCGGGCGATGTGACGCTGTGGCCGTCGTTGACCGGCGGTGAGGTGATCGATCTTCTGGGCCGAATGCGCGGCGGCATCGACGCCACGCGCCGCGCCGAACTGCTCGAACGATTCGCTCTCGACCCCGGCAAGCGCAGCCGAACGTACTCCAAGGGCAATCGGCAGAAGGTTGCATTGATCTCGGCTCTGGCATCGAACGTCGAGCTGTTGATTCTCGACGAACCCACATCAGGACTCGATCCGCTGATGGAACAGCACTTTGCCGACTGTGTGAAAGATGCTGCCCGACGCGGAGTCACGGTGCTGCTGTCGTCTCACATCCTGTCCGAGGTCGATGCGCTGTGTAGCTCGGTGACCATCGTCAAGGACGGTCGAACGGTGGATACCGGCACGCTGGCATCGATGCGGCACCTCACCCGCACGACGGTGACCGCCACCGTCGATCGAGTACCGGACGACCTCGCGACACTCGCCGGAGTCACTGCGGTCGACGTGGACAGATCCACCGTCACCTGCACAGTGGAGAACGAGGCCCTGGCTGCGGTGATGCACGTTCTGGCCGATGCGGGAGTGCAGAGCTTGGTCAGCTCCGCTCCGACTCTCGAGGAGCTGTTCATGAGGTACTACGCATGAGCGGCCTGAGCGGGACGGGGGCACTGCTGCGGTTGTACCTGCGCCGCGATCGCCTGGTGGCGCCGATATGGGTCGTTCTGCTCGGAGCACTCCCGCTGCTGTACGCGGTGAGCTTCGAGGGGCTGTATCCGACGGCGGCAGACCGTCAATCGTTCTATATCGGCACCGAGGCAGTGCCGGCACAAGCGGCGCTCGTCGGACCGATCTTCGGCAGCGACCTCGGTGCCCTGGTGGCGTGGCGCGCCGGCCTGATGCTCACCCTTGTTCCCCTGGCGGCGATCCTTACCGTCGTTCGGCACACCCGCGGTGAAGAGGATGCGGGGCGCACCGAGCTGATCGGGTCGACTGCAGTGGGCAGATACGCAGGGCTGACAGCGGCCGTGCTGCTCGCCGGCGGCGGCGTTGTGGCGACGGGAATGTTGTCGTTCATCTCCCTGTGGGCATTCGGTCTACCGGTGACCGGGAGCCTCGCGTTCGGTGCCTCGATCGTCGTCGTCGGTGCGGTGTTCGTCGGCTGTGCGGCGCTGGCGGCGCAGGTGGCGTCCGGGGCGCGCGTGGCTCGCGGTTACGCCCTCGGCGTGTTGGCCGCAGCGTTCGTTCTCAGAGCGATCGGCGACATCGGCTCGGGAACCCTGTCGTGGTTCTCACCGATCGGTTGGTCGGCGCAGGTGCGGCCGTTCGCCGACGAGAGGTGGTGGCCGCTGCTGCTGTCGCTGGCGGCTGCAGCAGCGTTCTGTGCCGCGGCATTCGTGGCAGCCAGTCGACGCGATCTCGGCAGTGGTTTGCGGGCCGAGCGCCGCGGCCGGGTGGCTGCCGTTCCTTCACTGTCCGGTCCCGTCGCCCTCGCCTGGCGACTCTCTCGCGGAACCGTCGTAGTCTGGACCGTTGGGCTCGCCCTGTTCGGCGTCGTCATCGGATCGTCCACGGACGGGATCGGTGACCAGCTCGGCAGCAGCACTGCAATCAGTGACGCGCTCGGAAAATTCGGCGGCACCACACTCGAACAATCGTTCATTGCCGCAGTGCTGAGCATCGTCGGCATCATGGTGGCGGCCTATTCGGTATCGGCGCTGCTGCGGCTCCACAGTGAGGAAGAGGCGGGCCTGGCCGAGATCGTGCTGGCCACCGGTACCTCGCGCCTTCGGTGGCCGGCAGGGCATCTGCTCCTCGCCGTTCTGGGACCGGCGTGGCTGCTGCTGGTCGTCGGTCTCACCGTCGGGCTGACGTACGGGTCGGCCACCGGCGATATCGCGGGCGAACTGCCGTCCGTTCTCGGCGGCGCACTGGGTCAGCTTCCGGCCGTGTGGGTAATTACGGCCATCGGCGTGGCGTTGTTCGGTGCGGTCCCTCGATTCGCGACTCTCCTATGGGCCGTCCTGGGCGGCTTCGTCGCGCTCGGCCAGATCGGGTCGGTGGTCGGCTTGCCGCAGCCGTGGCTCGATCTGTCGCCCTTCACCCACGTGCCGCGATTGCCGGGAGGGGCCTTCTCGCTCGAGCCCTTCGGATGGCTCCTCGTGGTCGCCATCGTCGTCGGTGCCGTGGGGTCGGGAGCATTCCGCCGAAGAGACATCCGAGGGTGACGACGGTCGAATAGCATCGAGGGTGGCCGATATGTCCGGCCCGGCCCGGCGGTGAAGCATCCGGTCCGGTGGATTCAGGGCCGGAACGCGCTGGAGGTTAGGTGCAATCGACATTCCTGCGCACATGGTGGAACCAGCCGCACAGCTACGAGTCGGTGGTGAGCTACCTAGATCTGCACGGTGCGCTCGTACCGTATCGACTCGCCGCATCACTGAGTACGTTCTCCTACGGACTCGGTGCAGCCGCACTGTTGCTGCTCACCGATTCTCCGCCGACCTCTGCGATCGGTAGGTCGATCTTCGTGGTTGCGATCGTGTCGACGCTGTTGGTCGGTGTCGCCTGGCTGAAGGCTCCGTGGCCGTCGAAGCGCGTGTCCCTGATGTTCGCCGGGTACTCGGACATCGGAGTGACGCTGGTCCTGTTGTCCTACGGATCGCCTCAGTCTGTCTTCTTGGCTCTCGCGATGCTCGCCGCCAACAGCGTCTACGTCCAGCTCTTCCACAGTCCGAGAGTCATGGCGCTGCATCTCCTGTGGGCCGGATCGGCCGTGACGCTCTTCTTCGTGCTGATCCTGCTGTCACCCGACACCGATCATGGATTGGCCGTCGCGCAACTCGTGGTGCTGATACCCATCACGTTCATGGGCCCGACGTTCTTCCAGTACCTGCTGCTCAAGCTTCAGGTACAAGCCCAGGCGGCCAACTTCGACCCTCTCACCCAGGTGCGCAATCGTCGGGGCCTCGACGAGGCACTACCGGTCTACTTCCTCGGTGCAGACAACGTTGCAGTGATGGTCGTGGACGTGGATCGATTCAAGTCGATCAACGACCGATTCGGCCATCACCAGGGCGACACGGCCCTGCAGCTCGTCGCGCGTCGGTTGACGAAGGACGGTGTGTTGGTCGCCAGGGTGGGCGGTGAGGAGTTCGCGGTGGTGACCAAGCTGGCCGAGAACGAGGCCAGAGCGTTGGCCGAGGAATATCGAAATGCAGCGCACTCGGCGGGGGACTCCGCGCCGCTGACGGTGAGCATAGGTGTCGCGCACTGCACGTACCCGAGTTCCGAAGGCTCCGGTATCGGTGCGGACGTCGTCGCGCTCACCACGCGATTGTTACGACGAGCAGACGCGGCGATGTACGAGGCAAAGCAGCAGGGCGGCAATCAAGTGGTGGTGGCGGACCTGTCGGCCCGAGGTGATCTGACTACCTGAGGCGACCGGACTGGCTGAGGCACCGATACGCGAGTGCCTCAGCCCAGAATCAGTTCGGTGTCGAGTCGTCGTACTGGTTCTCGACGTTCTGCTGGAATTCGTCGGCACATTGCTGTTGCGCAGCAGTATCGCTGCCTGCGTTGCTGATGCAGTCGGTGAAGTCCTGTCCACCGACGGCGTTGAACAAACCGATGCCGACGACGACCAGAATGATCGACAATGCTGCAGCCACGACACCCAGGATGATCGCGATGAGGGACACGGTGCCGTTGGTGGCGACGCGCTTCTTGTACCTGGACCGCCCGACGAACCCGAGAACGATGGCGATCAGGCCGAGGACAACACCGCCGACGATGGTCCAGGAGAACAACACACCCAGAATCGCGAGAACCAGAGCCACTGTTCCGATCGTGTTCTTCGGTGCTGTCGGCTGGTCCTGGTACCCGCCCTGTTGCGGATACCCGCCTTGCTGGGGGTATTCGCCGGGTGAAGGGTAGTTTCCGGGAGGGGGATAGTCACCCGGAGGCGGATTCTGGTTCGACACGTTGAGTACCTCCGAAGTCGGCGATCGCGAACGCTGGGAGTGTATGCGGGTGTCTGCCCTGCGCACACGCCCCACGTGTTCCCGTGATCAACTTGTCATCGAACGTTTATGTCAGCCGCCGAGACGCGAATGCATCTCCCAGATCAGCACCTCGGCCGGCTCGGTAGCGGTAATACGTTGTCCGCCAGTCGAACTCATGCGGACGGCATCGCCCTCGTACAGTTCACCGACGCCCTCCATCGAGACGGTGCCGCGGGCGACGAAGACATGGACGAAAGGCGCGTCGGGCACCGTTACCGATTTCCCGGGCAACAACCTGGCTGCGTGCAGCGCTGCCGACTTCTGTGAGATGCCGATCGCGGCCTCCCCACGGTGCTTCTCCATGCCCGACGCCACGGTGACCAGCCCGCCGCGCAGCAACTCGTCGCCGATTTCGAGTTGTTCGTATCCGGGCGTGGTGCCAGGACTGTCCGGCAACACCCACATCTGCACGAAGCGAACGGGTTCGGTGTGCCGATTGCCGTCGATGTTCCAGGAGTCGTTCTTCTCCGAGTGCATGATGCCTTTGCCCGCGCTCATCCGTTGCGCGAGTCCGGGATAGATGATTCCGGAATGGCCTATGGAGTCCTGGTGCACCAGCGAACCCTGCACCACCCAGGTGACGATTTCCATGTCGCGATGCGGGTGCGTCTCGAAACCCTGACCGGCAGTGACGATGTCGTCGTTGTTGACCAGCAGCAGTCCGTGATGGGTGTTGTCGGGGTCGTAGTGCTGGCCGAAGGAGAACGAATGTTTCGAGTCCAGCCAGGACACACGGGTTTTCAGTCGATCACCTGCGCGGTGCACATCGATGTGGGCGGTCAGTGAAGCGGACATGTGACCACTGTACGAGCATGTCGGTGCACCGGCGTACGACCTGCATAACGTTCGGGTGTCGTTGCCGTCGGTGTGTGAGCGTCGCCGGGAGTGGGTAGGTTTCGGTTCGTACGGTCACAGCTCCGCAAACTCCTCAGAAGGCGGCGAGAGATTCTCATGGTCGGTTCCAGCTCGAGTGCTTCACGCACGGTCGAACCTCAGCTCACGGAGGCGCTGGCGACGTGGCTCCCGGCGCAACGGTGGTTCGGTGCAAAGGGGTCGACCGTGGATTCCGTGCAGATCCTCGAACGCGAAGTTCTTCGTGACGAACCGCATTTCGCGGCCGAGCACCTGCTGGTGGAGGTGCAAATGACACAGGACGGCGCGGTGGTGACGCAGACGTATCAGGTGCCGCTGGGCTTCCGCACCGAGCTGACCGACGAGCTCCGGCCGTGGGTGCTTCCGGTGGTGGGCGAGGTGGCCGTGTTCGACGGTTTGCGAGACCCTGAGATCATCGGCCTGTACGGCGACGCCTTCGCTTCCGGAAATTCCACGGGCAGCATCGAATTCAAGATCGTCGACGGTTCGAGTGTGCCGAGCGGTCTGCCGGGTCGGGTTCTGGGGGCCGAGCAGTCCAACACCTCGGTGATTCTCGGTGATCTGCTGTTGCTCAAACTGTTTCGACAGGTTCCGCCGGGCGTGAGCCCCGATGTCGAACTGCATCGCGCCCTGGCGGAGGCAGGCAGTGCCAACGTCGCACCGCTGCGGGGCTGGCTGGAAGCCGTCGTCGGCGGTGAGCCGACCACTCTGGGCATGATTCAGGACTTCGCTGCGAACTCCACCGAAGGCTGGACCGCAGCGCTGGCAAGTGTTCGCGAGGTATTCGATTCCCCCGATACGCCGATCGAAGAACTGCCCGGCGATTTCGCTCGGGACGCGCACCGCATCGGAGCAGCCGTCGCGCAGGTGCACCACGACCTGGCCTCGGTGCTGGGTACCGTCGAACGCTCGGTCGAATCGACCGCTGTCGAGGAGATTCTGGCTCGTATCTCGGGTGTGGCGCGGGTGGTGCCGGAGATCGCCCAGTACATCCCGGCGGCGACGGCCCTCATCTCGCGGGCAGAGGCGTCGAACAGCACCACCGTGCAGCGCATCCAT
Organism: Rhodococcus sp. 15-649-2-2; assembly: GCF_002258645.1. Classification (NCBI taxonomy): domain Bacteria; kingdom Bacillati; phylum Actinomycetota; class Actinomycetes; order Mycobacteriales; family Nocardiaceae; genus Rhodococcus; species Rhodococcus sp. 15-649-2-2. The sequence goes on along the minus strand of NZ_NPFM01000012.1, from coordinate 1,466 downwards.
GGTGATCTGCATCTGGGGCAGGTGCTGGGGACTCCCGAGCGGTGGCTGCTCATCGACTTCGAGGGCGAGCCCGCCAAGACCTTGGCCGAGCGTAGACAGATGGACAGTTCACTGCGTGACGTCGCGGGAATGCTTCGCTCGTTCGACTACGCAGCGAACCATCTGCTGGTCGATCAGCCCGAGGACCCGTCGACGCGAGAGCGAGCCGACCGGTGGGCTGCGCGGAGCATCGCCGCGTTCTTCGACGGCTACGCATCGGTGGCCGGGCACGATCCGCGCGACGAGGCCGACCTGCTGCGCGCATACGAACTCGACAAGGCCGTCTACGAGGTTCTGTACGAGGCGCGCAACCGGCCGACCTGGTTGTCGTTGCCGATGCGTGCGGTGGCGCGGTTGGTGAGCTGATCGGTGAGCTGGGGGTGCACGTCGACGGGCCTGTCTACGACAAGTACCGTATTGCCTGACACGGGAGGCAGGACATGAACGGTATTTTGGCAATCTTCGGCATCGCGGTGGTCGTCATCACCATCCTCGTTGTGGTGGTGCTCGTTGCGGTGTTGTTCGTCGCATCGATCAAGCCCAACAGTCTCAACATCGACCTGGACCGCAAGAAGCGTGCTCGGGAAGAAAGTTCCTCCAAAGCCTGAGACGTCCGTCACGTCCGAGACCGATGTGCCCGTGTTCGGAGTTGTATCGAAGCGAAGCGCCGATCGACGCTTCCGGTTCTACAACTGGAGATCACGTGAGCACCTCGCTGAAAGCCTCGGCTACGCCCGGGCCGTCGGGCTGTGCGCCCCGTATCAAGTCGAGGATGCTCGGAGAGTCGGTTCTCGCTCAGTTCGCTCGCTTCGTGATCGTCGGGGTATCGAGCAACGGTGTGTACGCCCTGTTGTTCGTCGCCCTCGCATCCCTGGGATCGTTCACGGCCAATCTCGCGGGTGTTGCTGCCAGCACCGTCCTGGCCAACGAGTTGCACCGCCGTCACACCTTCCACGCGGCCGGCCGGGTCGGCTGGTTCCAGACGCAGTGGGAAGCCGGCGGGCTCGCTCTGATCGGTCTCGGTCTGAGTACCGCCGCACTGGCCGCGATGCACATCCTCTTTCCTGGTGCAGCTGCCTACGCCCAGGTTGTGGTGGTGATCGCTGTCAGCGGTCTCTTCGGGGCCGCCCGTTTCCTCGCCCTTCGCGGGTGGGTGTTCCGAGCACCGAACTTCTCCGGTCTCGAACCTGTCCAGCAATGACCTGTGAGGTCGCACCACTCGGTGTCGGCGTCGGTTGCTACCTCTAACAGAATCTCGGCGAGGCTCCACACCCGTCGCACTCTTGGCTCTAGGCTCGTGAGCTGACGTCGATGCGAGGAGACATGCCAATGGCGAGGGATCTGACACAGCTCGAGCTTCTGCAGGAGCTGGTACCCACTGCCGAAGACAACGTGAACCGTCACATCACGATGGCGCGCGAATGGCA
>NZ_NPFM01000027.1:0-46161 GCF_002258645.1 Rhodococcus sp. 15-649-2-2 | reverse complement strand
CCGCTCGTGTACCCCGAAAGGCCTTACCGCTCGACTTGCATGTGTTAAGCACGCCGCCAGCGTTCGTCCTGAGCCAGGATCAAACTCTCCGTAAAAGACCTGCGAAACAACAACCCCCGAAAAGGCTGCGAATCAGTCAAAGACATCAAGTCAAATCACTAGCAAATAAACTCAACTAGCATTTTTTCAACAACACCCGACAACAACCACCACAAGCGGATGGCTGATACATCGAATGCTTTCACCAAACAAAAATTCGGCACTGACATTCATCGACACACTGTTGAGTTCTCAAAGAACACGCACACACCATTGCCACCGTTCACACGGTAACGCCGGGGCTTACACGCTCGAACCCCAGACATGGCTCATTACTTTCGAGCCTTGCCTGGGTTGTTCAGTGCATACTCCGTACAACCTCGTTGTCCCTGTCCGTGAAGACCGGGTCGGTGTCCGTGTCGCTCTGACTCGACAAAAGTTACGCGAAGACCAACACATACGCAAATCGCCTGGTCAGATGTAATTTCTGCGTGAACATCTGACCAGGCGACCCGGTACGAGGTCCGTCAGACGATCGCAACGGCATCGATCTCGACCAACATCTCTTCCCTCGGCAGTCCCGTGAACACCGTGGTGCGGCTCGGCAGTACGTCGCCGGAGGTGTGTGCGGAGACAAAAGCGCCGTATGCGTCGTTCATGATCGAGAAGTCCTCACGCTTGGTCAGGTACACGCGCAGCATCACGACGTCGTCGAACGTCGCACCGCCGGCCTCGACGATGGCTTTGACGTTTTCGAGAGTGCGAGTGGTCTGCGCGGCGACATCGCCTGGGTACAGGTATTCGCTGGTAGCAGGATCCACCGGGCCCTGTCCGGATACCTGCACGAACGGGCCCTTCCGTACTCCCTGGGAGAACGTGTGGGCGGGTGCCGGGGCACCTGTGGTGCGGATTTCGATCTTCTCGCTCATTTTTTTCCTTCCATCGGGCTCTTGTCGGTTGTCATACGGTCCTGGAATTCCTGCGGCCGCCAGCCCAGCCCCTCGGAGATTGCAGCCGCGGTCCGTTGCACCTCGGGCAGCGTCTTCAGCACTTGTTCGTGGTCGAGCAGCATGTCGGGTACCGACATCGAGACTGCGGCCACGACGTCACCGGTTCCGTTGCGCACAGCGGAGCCGACGCAGTTGACGAACGACTCGTGCTCCTCGCGGTCCTCGGCGAATCCTTGCGAGAGGACGAGGTCCAGCTCACGCAGATATTGCTCAGCCGTTGTGATGGTTCGTTCGGTGAACGGCGTGTAGGTGATGCGGTGCGCAATCTGCTCACGCTCTGCCCGTGGGCGCGCAGCGATCAAGATCTTCCCGACGGCTGTGCAGTGCAGCGGCGCAGGCTTGCCGACCCGCGAATACATCCGCACGCTCTGTTTGGCGTCGAATTTGTCGATGTAGATCACCTCACCCGCTTCGTACGTCGCCAAGTGGATGGTCTGACCGGTGATCGTGTTGAGTTCCGCCAGGTGTTGCCGGGCGACGCTCCGTATGTCGCGCTGTTCCAATGCGTGGTTGGCCAACTCGAAGAGTCTCGATCCGAGTTGATACCGGTGATCGGCATCGTGCTGAACGAATCGGTCGCTTTCCATGGTGCGAAGCAGCCGCAGCACGGTGGTCTTGTGCACGTCGAGAACCGTCGCCAGCTCGTCCAGCGATTTCGATCCGTCACCGAGCAAGCCGAGGATCGTCAGCGCCCGCGAGAGGCTTTGACTCACTGCGACACCTCCGAACAACGGGCGGCAGTGGCCGCGTAGTCCAGTGTCGCCCATTCGGAGTCGTCGAGTTCGGCCAGCCGGATCAGCACGTCGAGAGGCAGTACAGACGCGATATCGCCGTGCCCGGTGAGCGCACCCGCCGCACACAGGTGACCGAACCGAACACGCTCGACAGCACTCCTTCCCAGCAGCAATGCCGTCAAGTAGCCACCCGCGAAAGCATCTCCCGCACCGATCTTTTCGACGACATCCAGTTTCAGTGCCGGTACATCGACTCGAGTTGCGCCCTCGAACGCCGTCACTGTGTGCGCGTCGTTCTTGATCACCAAGTGCTGCGGTTGGGGGAACATCCGACGCAACTCGGCCGGATCCGACGTCCCGAACACCAGCGCAGCTTCGTCGGACCCCATCGAGACCACATCGCTTCCGCGGACATGCTCGCCGAGTACGTCCGCGGCTTTGCCCGATCGCGACTTCCACAGCGCCGGCCGATAGTTCAAGTCGAAGCTCACGGTGGTGGATAGGTCCATCAGTGCTCTGGTCAGTTCGGCCGCACTGTCCGAGATGGCCACTGTAATTCCCGTGAAATGAATCAGGTCGGCTCGGGATACCAGTTCAGAAGCCACCTCGGTGATGTCGCTGGGCGACAGTGCGCTCGCGGCCGATCCGGCCCGAAAATAGGTCATCGCGCTGTCTCCGGACGCGAGGTCGTATCGGTCACCGGAACCCGAGCCGCGCTCTTTGATGTACATACCCGTGGGGCGCTCGTCGTCGATCGCCACGCCCGAAGTATCGACGCCTGCGTCCGCCAATTGCCGGACCAGGTACCGGCCGAAGCCGTCGTTACCCACCCGAGAGACCCACGCAGCATCGACACCCAACTGACCGAACACCCTGGCGACGTTCGCTTCGGCGCCGCCGGACGTGCGATGAAACGTTTTCGAGTTCTCCAGCGGACCCGCTTCGGCAACCAGAACGACGAGGCCTTCACCTACACACACCGCTCGGGGTGTTTTCACGTCGATCTCCTCGAAGTCTTGCGGGAACGCTGCATGTCGTTGCAGACTACAAAGCATAAACATATTGCGCAACTATCGTTGCACAATGCGCAACGCACGGAGATCTTTCAATGGAGGAACGAACGTGATCGACACGGATGCCGTCGAAGAACTGAGTCGACGAACCCTCGGGCCCGAGCACAAATCGCTTCCACCACGGTCGTGGGGGCATACCGTCGAGAGCTTTCTCGCCACGTCTCCCCGGCTTTCCGAATTCACGACCCCGGTGCTCACCCTCGATCGTGCGCGTATGGCGTCGAACATCTCGGTCATGGCCGACTGGACGGCACGCGCGGGGGTGCTGCTCGCGCCCCACGGCAAGACGTCGATGGCCCCTCAGCTGTGGAAACAACAGCTCGATGCCGGAAGCTGGGCGATCACCCTCGCAACCGGGTGGCAAGTTCAGGTGGCACGCGCATTCGGGGTCGGACGCATCGTCCTCGCCAACGCCGAGATCGACCCCGTCGCGTTGACGTGGGTTGCAGCCGAACTGGATTCGCATCCCACGTTCGAGTTCTACTGCTGGGCAGACAGTGTCGCGACGGTGCACGAGATGGACCGCATTCTGGCGACACAGGGGCAGCGCCCCATTTCGGTGATCGTCGAACTCGGTGGCCCACACGGCCGTACCGGCGCACGCACGATCGAGGAAGCAGTGTCCGTTGCCCGTGCGATCGCGGCGTCGTCACGCCTGACCTTGGCCGGCGTCGGCGGTTACGAGGGAGCACTGAGCCACGACCGCTCCGAGGACGGCCTCGAGGCAGTCCGAAAGTATCTCGACCAGGTCGCCGATCTCCATCGCGCACTCGACGCCGAGGGGCTGTACGGCGAGCACGCGGTGGTGACCGCGGGCGGCAGCGCCTATCAAGATCTCGTTGTCGAGCGACTGCATTCGCTCACCACGGAAGATGGCGTACGCACCGACGTGGTGCTTCGCTCGGGTGCCTACGTGGTGCACGACGACGGCTTCTACTCACAGATTTCTCCACTCACTCCCGCCCGCACCGACGCGCCACTGACCTCGGCGATGCACGGATGGGCGCGCGCCGTCTCCCGCCCCGAGCCAGGTCTCGCATTGCTCGACGCAGGCAAAAGGGACTTCCCGTTCGACGAGGGAATGCCCGTGCCGCAACACATCAGAGGGAACGAGCTGCTCGACCCAGGAGCCGAGGTGACCGCTCTGAACGACCAACATGCGTTCCTACGACTACCGGCAGAAAGCGCGGCGGCACTGCCGGTGGGGTCGGTGGTTCGACTGGGTCTGTCACATCCCTGCACCGCATTCGACAAATGGCGTCTCGTTCCCGTGATCGACGACGCGGACAGCGACGATCCACGAGTGGTCGATCTCGTTCACACATTCTTCTAGAGAGCCGAAATCCTATGCCCAGTACTCTCTTTCGAGGTGCCGACGTCATCGACGGCACCGGATCGCCACGATTGCGGCGCGACGTCCTCGTGCGCGACGGTGTCATCACGTCGATCGTCGAGCCCGGAGCTGTGCCCGGGGCCGACAGAATCCTCGACGCCTCGCCCGGTCAGGTCCTCTCCCCCGGGTTCATCGATATGCACGCCCATTCCGACCTTCGACTGCTGACCGACCCCGATCATTTCCCGAAGATCAGTCAGGGCGTCACAACCGAGGTCATCGGGCAGGACGGCATCGCCTACGCCCCGATCGACGACGCCACACTCGACGTGGTGCGACGTCAGATCGCCGGATGGAACGGCAATCCCGTCGACCTCGACTTCTCGTGGCGGTCGGTCTCGGAGTACCTCGCGCGACTGGACCAGGGCATCACCCCGAACGCTGCGTATCTCGTCCCTCAAGGCACATTGCGCTACCTCGCGGTGGGTGCGGACCAGCGACCGGCGACGCCGTCCGAGATCGCCCACATGCAGGAATTGTTGGCGCAGGGCCTGCAGGAGGGCGCTGTCGGGATGTCGAGCGGTTTGACCTACACGCCCGGAATGTATGCGGACACAAGCGAATTACGCGCACTGTGCGAGGTCGTCGCCGAGTTCGGTGGGTTCTACGCGCCCCATACCCGATCGTACGGTGCCGGCGCGCTCGACGCTTACCAGGAAATGCTCGATCTCTCCCGGGATACGGGATGCGCGCTGCATCTGACGCACGCCACGATGAACTTCGGAGTCAATCGTGGAAGAGCACGTGAGTTCCTCGACCGCGTCGACTCCGCAATCGCCGACGGGTGCGACGTCACCCTCGACACGTACCCGTATCTGCCTGGAGCCACCACACTGTCTGCGTTACTGCCGAGCTGGGCGATGTCCGGTGGCCCGGACCGAGCCCTGGAACGGCTCGACGACCCGGACATGCGACAGCGCATCGAGCGGGATGTCGACGTGAACGGGTCCGACGGTTGCCATGGAGTCACGGTCGAGTGGGACACCATCCAACTCAGTGGTGTGGCCAATCCCGAACTCGATCGCTACGTCGGCCGCACGATGTCCGACATCGCGTCCGACGAAGGACGCTCACCGGTGAACGTGTTCTTCGACTTCCTTCGCCGCGATGCGCTGGCCACGACGATTCTGCAGCACGTCGGGCACGAGGAGAACGTGCGCGAGATCATGGCGCATCCGCACCACATGGGTGGCAGCGACGCGATTCTGGTGGGCGAGAAACCGCACCCTCGGGCCTGGGGCACTTTCCCTCGCTACCTCGGGCACTACGTGCGCGACGAGCAGCTTCTTTCATTGGAGGATTGCATCAATCACTTGACCGGACGCCCGGCTGCTCGGCTACGGCTGCACGGACGCGGCACGATTGCCGAAGGCCATGCAGCCGATCTCGTCCTGTTCGACCCGGCGACCGTGCGCGATACAGCCACCTTCGAGAACCCGAAACAACAAGCCGAGGGAATCAGCCACGTCATGGTGAACGGCGCATTCGCCGTCGACGATCGCCGCTCCACCCACGCACTGGCGGGCCACGCCCTGCGCATGGATCCCACCCGAAAGCAGACGTCATGAACGCACTGTCGGCAATTCTCGAGGACCGCGCACTGTCGGTGGTCCGTGCCCCGCACATCTCCGATCCCGCGGCGTTGGCAGATGCGCTCGCGCGCGGGGGAATTCGCGCACTCGAGCTGACCTTCACCACTCCCGGAGTTCTCGAACTGATCCGAGGTGCGTCCGATGCTGGTGCCGTCGTGGGGGCCGGTACCGTACTGACCGCCGATCAGGCGCGGTCCGCGGTCGACGCCGGCGCACGGTTCGTCGTCACGCCAGGCCTGCGACCCGAGGTCGCCGCAGTGGTCACCGATGCCGGAATCCCGCTGATGATGGGCGCACTCACCCCGTCCGAGGTGATGACCGCACTCGATCTCGGGGCGAACGTGGTCAAAGTCTTTCCAGCACGGACTGTCGGGCCGGCGTATTTCAAGGATCTGCTCGGTCCATTTCCGGACGCCAAACTCGTTCCGTCCGGCGGCGTGAACACAGGCAATGCCGCCCAGTTCCTCGCGGCCGGTGCCGTGGCCGTGACCGCAGGCACCGATGTGGTTCCACCGGCATCGGTCGCCAACGCCCAGTGGGGCGACATCACTGCACGAGCCCAAGCGTTCGTGGCAGCTATCAGCGCAGACATCAAGGAAGGCTCGTCATGAATTCTGTGGTCGACTGGCTCAGAACCTCCACACCAGGTCTACTCGTACTGTGCGGCATCGCAATTGCCGTGCTACTGGTAGTCATCATCAAGGTCAAGCTCGAACCGTTCATCGCGCTCCTCATCGTCGGTCTCGGGCTGGCCCTCGCCGCTGGTCTGCCCGTCAACGAGATAGTCGGCACCGCGATCAAGAGCAACGAGTCCTTGCTCGAAACCGGCTTCGGTGGAATCCTCGGACACATTGCAGTCATCATCGGATTGGGTACCGTGCTCGGCGCGATCCTCGAAAAGTCCGGTGGCGCACAGGCATTGACCGCAAAGCTCCTGGGGGTGTTCGGAGAACGCGGTGCACCCATAGCAATGGGCCTGCTGGGCTTGATCTTCGGCATTCCGGTCTTCTTCGACATCGGCATCTTCGTGCTGGCTCCGCTGGTCTACGTGGCGGCACGCCAGGGCGGAAAGTCGCTGGTCCTCTACGCGCTGCCGATGCTGGCAGGTCTGTCCATGACGCACGCATTCCTACCGCCGCATCCCGGGCCGGTTGCCCTCGGTGGCTTGCTCGAAGTCAACTTGGGATGGCTCATCCTGTTCGGGTTCATCTGCGGCATTCCCGGTTTCATCGCTGCGGGCCTGGTGTGGGGTAATTGGATCGGCAAGCGAATCATCGTCGACGTTCCCGAGGACTTCATCAACGACGGAGACGACACGACCGCAGATGGTGGTGGCACCGGCACGGTAGCAACGAAGCGTCCGGTGATCACGACGCCGCCGTCGGTGGGAACCATCGGTGCAATTATCGCCGTTCCTCTGGTCTTGATCCTCGGTGCCACATTCGGCAGCATCCTGCTCGATCCCGGCAACCTACTCGAAGTACTGACGTTCTTCGGCACCCCGGCCGTCGCGCTTCTCATCGCAGTCCTGATCGCGTTCTACGTGCTGGGCATTCGACGCGGGTCCACGGTCCAGGAACTCAGCAAGCTGACCGGAGAGTCCCTTCGTCCGGTGGGCATGCTGCTCCTGGTGGTCGGCGCAGGCGCGTTCTTCGGAAAGGTCATCTCCGCCACGGGTATCGGCACGGCCCTGGCCGACACCATGGCGGCCGCAGGTCTTCCCATCATCGTGTTGGCGTACATCATCAGCTGTGCGCTCAGGGTCGCGCAAGGGTCGGCAACCGTGGCCATCGTGACTACCGGCGGCATCGTCGGACCACTGGTGGCAGCCCAGGATTACTCCGCTCCGGCCGTTGCGCTGATCGCCATGTCCATCGCGGCGGGCTCGATCATCGCCAGCCACGTCAACGACGGCGGTTTCTGGATCATCTCGAAATTCTTCAATCTCACCGTCAAGCAGACACTGCAGACGTGGACGGTCCTCGAGACGATCCTGTCCGTGGTCAGCTTCGCCGTCGCGGGAATCCTCTTCGCGATCATCGCCTAGAGCCAGTGGCGCGGTTACGTGCCTCGGGCGGCACCTAATCGCGCCACTGCGTCCGCACCTGATCACCGACGAAATGTGTGTTCTCGGCAGACATTTCCCGGCTACCCGATCGGCCCACCAGATCGTCGATCCGATCGTCCAGACTGTGGGCACGGGTCATCGCGTCGGAAGTTCGAGCCTCGCTTTCGGACGACTCGACCAGATTTGCCAGGCGGACCAACGCGGCTACCCGACCGGTCAGCTGCGTCCACACCACTTCCAATGCGCCACGCCGTGATTCGACCTGAGCGGCGGTCTCCTCGTCGACCATCGTCTCACCGATCCGGTTCAACTCGGTCGCTACCGTGCGCAGGGAGGTGGCGTCGACCGAGATCTCGGTGAGCTCGACGAACAGGTCGAGTTGATTGCGCTGAATCTCGAAGTACGTGGACTGCCATGCCGGCGATCGGCGCACTCGGTCGAACGATGTTCCCGCCAGAAAGAGCAGAGTGTCGTATCGATCGACGAACCGATCGTCCTTGCGATCGACGAACTGATCGACCACGCCGGTTGCCCATTCGACCCGGTCACCCACAGGAGTTCGGCGCGCAAGCATGCTCACCCGATCCGTGGCCGCGTCCACCAACGACAGGCCGCGCTCCGCAACCGGACCGAACCGGCGTGGTGCAGGCGTCCTCATCAGTGCGTCGAAGACCGAATCCCGTTGATCGAGATCGAGATGCAGACCTTCCCGACGCTCCTTCCGTGCCGCACGCACCCCGGTGGCGTAGTGCCGATTCGACATCACCACCGTGGTGCGCTGATGGTTGATGCGCTTGGTCAACTCGGCAACCCGCACTCGGTACACCAGCGCCGACCCTGGCTTACTCGTCGTGTCCTTCGCGAGCCACCGATCGCGCTCGTCCACCAGGTTTCGCAGCGTGCCGAATCCCCCGATCGACGGCAGCGAGCGTCCCGCGTGCCATCGGTTGATCAGTACTACACGTGTAGGCTCGTCCACCCGCCCGGCCGCGACAGCGATGGCGGCCGCGTCGGACAGCGGCTCGGAATGTCCGGGCAACCGGCAGTCGGCACAGCGGCTGTGAACTTCGTCGTCGAATCGGGCGCGCTGCTCGGCCGACCCACTGCCATCGAACTCGGACATCGTCTCTCCTAGGTCACGCCCAACCGTCGCTGGTCCGCTCGCTTTCGAGTGTTCCAGAAATTCAAATCAGCCCGCGGAGCGATTGCTCTGTCTGCGGCTTCTTGTCCGCGAGAAGCGTGCGCGCCACATCGAGACCTTCCCAGACGTTCCACATCAGCACACCGCGAACGACGGCCTCGTCGTCGACGTAGTACACAACGCCCTCCTTGCCGACCGACTTCCAATCCTCGACGGTGCTCAACGACGTGGACAGCGTTCCGATGGCCTGGTAGCCGTCGTCGTAGATATCGGAGTAGAAGTACGGGGTGTAGGAGTACGGCTCGGCCGCCCCGGCCATGTTGCGTCCGGCGGCCTTGCCCATCTCCGTAGCGTTGTCCACGTGCTCGACGCGTCGACGGCCGAGAATGGCGTCGGGATAATTCGCCACATCACCGGCCGCGTAGACGTGGTCGTCCTCGGTCCTCAAGAATTCGTCGACCACGATGCCGTCGTCCACCGACAGTCCGGCAGCGTCGGCCAGTTCGGTGCTGGGCCGCACACCGAGACCGAACACGACCCCGTCCGCCTCGAGTGTGGAACCGTCGTCGAGTTGCAGTTGGACGCGGGCCGACGCCTCGGCACCGGAGGTCACTTTCGTTCCTCGGCGCACGGTGACTCCGTGATCGGCGAATCCCTTGTCGAAAAAGGCAGCCAGGCTCGGCGGGAACATGTGCGCGCCGACTACGGCGTCGGATGTCACGAGAGTGACCTTCACGCCCTGGAGAGAAAGGGCAGAAGCGATCTCGGTGCCGATGTATCCGCCACCGACCACGGCGATGTGATCGGCGGTCTTCGTCAATTCACGCAGCGCCCGGTAGTCGGCGAAGGTGCGGAAGTACACCACCCGCGGACTGGGCGCGAGCTCGATTCGCGTCGGTTCGGCTCCCGTTGCCACGAGCAGAGTCCCGTACTCGTAACGTTCTCCCTGGTCCGTCGTCACCGAGGAATTGGACCGGTCGATCGACGCCACCCGCGTTCCGGTGTGCACCTGTGCGTCGGTGTCGGAAGCAGTGTCGAGCGGAACCTGATCGCGACCGAAGTCCGAGTCGGTCCACAGCTTCTTCGAAAGCGCGGGCCGGGTGTACGGCTCGTCGGAATCGGCCCCGAGAATGCCGATGGAGCCGGTGGTGTCGCGCTCGCGGATCCCGCGAGCTGCACTGTCGGCAACCATTCCCCCGCCGATGATCAGGTAGTCGTACTGCATCGTTCACTCCTCGATGTCGACGTGATTCGTCAATGGGGCTACCCGGAACGGCGTCGTCACAATCCCGCTGACGGACCCGCAGGAATACCTGCAGGTCGGGGGAACCGACCGGACTGTATCGAGCATCACACCCTCGAGAGGTTGGCCCAGGCCGGTCGAGTGGGCATCTTGGACTGGGCGACGAAACATCGTTTTAACTCGAGTCGGGCTGTAACGGTTCCGTTCGGCAGAACGACTCACACCTCAGGACGCGAACAAAAGGAGACGATGTGACTGTTCAGATCGATTCGCTGGCAATTGGCACCGACACCGCCGACATTGCGACAACCGACGTCGACCAGCTCTTCGACGAAGTGTCAACGCTCGACGCCACCATCCTCGACGCCATCGAGCGTCGCACGCGCATGGCGCGCACCCTCGCTGCGGCGACTTCCGACACCACCACGTCTGATTCCGTTGCCGATGCTTACCTCGATCTCGGCAACGACGGCCACGTGTTCTCACGGATGCTGTCCCGTCTTGCACAGATGACGCGGTAGTTCTTCACACTCCCCCTTTCAGCTTCGCAGTCCGCGACCCCGTCGAGCATCGCTCGGCGGGGTCGCGTCGTGTCTGCAGGTGTGTGCCGGTGACTTTCGACACCGACTGCTGTCAGTAGAAGCAAGACCGTTGTTCGACGGTCGCACGCAGCTGTTCTCACAGAGAAGGTGTACCCATGTCCCGTATGCTGTTCGCCAACATGCCCGTTCGCGACGTCGTCGCCACCCGTTCGTTCTTCGAGGGACTCGGGTTCGCTTTCAACGACGTCTTCAGCGACGAGAACACCGCCTCCATGATCGTCAGCGACCAAGCGACGGTGATGTTTCTGGCCACATCTCGTTTCGAGGACTTCATCTCCGATTCGATCTGCGACACGAGCTCGGCTCGTGAGGTCCTGATGTGCATCTCCGCCGACAGCCGCGACGAAGTGGATTCGCTCACCGACTCAGCGATCGCTGCGGGCGGGTCCAAGTGGATGGAGCCCCAGGATCACGGATTCATGTACGGCCGAGCGTTTCGGGATCTCGACAACCACGTCTGGGAAGTGATGTGGATGGATCCTTCGGCGGTTCCCCAGAGCTGAGCGGCAGGCGTTCAGAGGCGGTCGGGCAGGCCGAATCGATCGAACAGAGTCAGATCGAAGAAACAGGCCACGTGCCCGACCCCTCTGGCGTCGACGTCGAGAACGTGCAGCTGGAACGGCCGATGGACACCGTCCTCACCCAGCATGTACAGCCCGTACGCGGGTTGGCCGTTGGCACGGGTAGGCCTCATCCGCATGTCGCCCGCGCCGTTGGCCGGGCAGTTGTTTCGGATGAGCGATCCGATCGTCTCGGCACCCTGGTACCACCCGACGAACGGCGGCATCTCCCACACCGCGTCCGAGGTGAACAGCGTGACCAAGCGGTCGATGTCGTAGTTCTCGAAACACTCCACATACTGCGTCAGCAGTTCCTGCAGCTCGTCGGATCCGATGGGCTCGACATCGTCGAGTTCGGGCGCAATCTCGTCGAGTCGCTCCCTGGCTCGCTGCAGCAAGCTGTTGACCGCGGTCGTCGTCGTGGCGAGAACCTCGGCGACTTCCGACGCCTTCCACTGCAACACTTCGCGCATCAACAAGACCGCTCGCTGCCGGGGAGACAGGTGTTGCAGGGACGCCACCAAGGCGAGGCGCACCGATTCACGCGCCACCACGATGGAGGCGGGATCACTCGAGTCGGCCAGATCCGAATCGGCGATCGGTTCGAGCCATGGAACCTCGTTGTTCTGTACGAGTTCGTCGGTAGGGCCGGAACTCGGTGCCCCCAAGCCGGTGGGGAGCGGACGCTTCGACCGACCGTCGAGAGCAGTGAGACAGGTATTGGTGGCGATTCGATACAGCCAGGTGCGCAGCGACGAGCGCCCTTCGTATTTCTCGTAGCCACGCCACGCGCGAATGTACGTTTCCTGCAACAGATCCTCGGCGTCGTGAATCGATCCGGTCATGCGGTAGCAGTGCGCGAGCAGCTCTCGACGGAACGGATCGAACTGCGCGAGGAAGTCGTCCTGCTGCACGGAGGCCACGGTCATGCGGCACAGCCTAGACCGGAGGCAGACGCCTCACAGCTCGAATGCGCGCCACGTAGAGGTTTGCCCACATATCTGGGTTAACCTCGGCATCGTGACATCGGCAACGAGCATCGACGACTTGGTCGAGGAGCTGTACCTGCAGCGCCGCCGGGCGTGGGAAGCCGCTCTCGTCACCGCGCAGAATTTCCTCGAGACCATCGCCGACGAGATACTCGAAGACGTCGATCGAGATCGACTGAACGCACAGACGGCGCGCATCAAGGACCCGGGACGATCCGCAGACAAATTGCGCCGTTACGTCTCCGAGGGCCGGATCACCGAACCGACCGACGCGGACGCCGTTGCCGAAGCCCTACCCGATCTGGTCGGCGTCAAGGTGTTGTGCAAGACCCCGCGCGATCAGCTCACGTTCGTCGCAGCGCTCGAGCGTGCATGCAACGACCCGGAATGCTCGGTGCGGTTTGCGCAACCACCCACCGATTACGTTGCCTTTCCCAAGCCCAGTGGCTACCGCGCCTACCACGCAGTGCTGGTCGTTCGAGTTGCCACGCATCAGGGCGACCTCGATGTGAAAGTAGAAGTACAGGTCAAGACACGCCTGCAGGACGCGTGGGGCGAGCTGACTCACGAAGACATGTACAAGCCGGGCGAGGCTCTCAAGCCCACCAAGAAGCACACCGACTACGCCGCGCACATGGCCCACCTGCTCGACCAGGTGGATGCAATGGCCGACGATCTCGCGGCACAGCTCGATTCACTGACCGCCGCATCGAAGGACGGCAACGTCCTCGCGGCCGACCCCATCCCGAAGGATCCGGACTTCATTCGTGCCCGGGTCACCCGCACCGGTCCCCGGTACGCCCTCGCAGTCGGTCCGGACGGACGCCGAGGGCTGGTACCCGCTCGTTCGGTGAAAGCCGTCATCGGCTCGACCGACAGAATTGCCGTCGACGATTATCTGGAGGTGGGCGACTACATCGATGTGGTCGTCGAGGATTCCGAGGACGCTCTCTACTACCACCTCACCTCACAGCCGCCGCGTCGCAAACCCGCGAAGAAGCGTAAGCGCTGACCTGCGGTTCTCAGGAACATCTCACGTCCGTGCTGTAGACATCGGTCCTCGTGACCACTATCGAGAAGTCCACGGTTGTCACCGACATCGACACCGCACCCCTGGACTGGCGTACGAGGATCCGTACTGCAGAGACGATCGTGCCGGCTCTCGCGTTCGTCGTCCTGGCACCGCTGTACGCGACGATGTCCGTGCTCGGCCATCGGCAACTCCGTACGTCCGGATTCGACCTGGGGATATTCGTCCAACAGGTCGCCTCGTACTCGCAGTTTCGTGCACCGACCTCCGATCTTCTGGGTACCGGCTACAACACGCTCGGTGATCACTTCTCGCCCATCACCGCGCTGCTGGGACCCGTCTACCGGGTGTTTCCACACGCCGAGACGTTGCTGATCGCCCAAGCCGTGTTGTTCGCGTTGGCCGTGATCCCCATCAGCAGGCTGGCAACACAGAAGTTCGGGGCGGTTACCGGTGCCGTGATCGCGGCGGCGTTCGGACTGTCCTGGGGCGTTCAAGCGGCGCTGAATTTCGACTTCCACGAAGTGGCGTTCGCGATGCCTCTGCTGGCGATGTCGATGGTCGCCCTCGTTCGTCAGCGTTGGCTGCCCGCCCTGGCCTGGGCTCTGCCGCTGGTCTTCGTCAAGGAGGACATGGGTCTGACGGTCGTCGTGATCGGCGCACTGGTGGCGCTGTGGGCCGGCGGTCGAACCCGAATCCTCGGGATACTGACTGCCGTATGGGGCCTGACCTGGGTGATTCTCGCCGTCAAGATGATCATCCCGATGCTCAGCTCCGACAACTCGTACGACCAGGGCTCGAAGCTGCCCCCGCTGGGCGAAGGCATCGCGGACACCGCACACGGCCTGGTTGCCGGCGATTCTCGGGCGGCCACAGCCTTTCTGCTGCTCGCGGTCACCGGATTCTTCGCCCTGCGCTCGCCGCTCCTGCTGATCGCCGTCCCGACGGTCGCATGGCGCTTTCTCAGCGACAACACCAACTTCTGGAAGCCGATCTACCACTACAACGCGACCCTGATGGTGATCGTGTTCATCGCTCTGCTCGACGCGTTCGCACGCAGTCACCGACACGGTCAGCTCACCGAACGCGGTCGTCATTACATCGTCGCGTTCGTGGCCGTCTTCGCAGTCGTGGCGTTGCCGTTCCTACCGATGGCGCGCATGGTGCACGCACAGGAATGGACGATCGATCCGCAGGCCGCGACCGCCCGGGAGATCTCGGAGTGGATTCCCGCCGATGACCAGGTTGCAGCGTCGAACAATCTCGTGGCCCAACTCGTCGCCGATCACGACGTCTCGGTCTTTCCCCAACGCGCCACCGATTCGACCGTCCCGGACTGGATCGTCGTCAATCGAGCGCGGCCTGCCGGCTGGCCGACCGACGAGGCCGGTGACCGTCAGGCGATCGACCGGGCGCTGTCCGACGGGTACGAGGTCGCCTACTCGGCCGACGGTATCGAGGTCCTGCACCGCAGTTCGAGCGGTCCCCACTAGGGTTTCAGAAGGTTCGACCCTCCACCCGTCACAGACCGTGACGACGGCAATTGCAAGGCAGGTACAGGACATCGACGCTGCAACCGGCGATCTCGGCACCACCAAGGCCGCACCCAAGCGATCACCGTGGAATCGGAAGAACCCCTATCGCGCACAGATTCTGAGTAATCGACGCCTGTCCGGTCCCACGTCGGCAAAGGAAGTTCGGCACTTCGCGATCGCACTGGGCGACAGCGGTATCGCCTACCAGGCCGGGGATGGTTTCGCCGTCAAACCCGTCAACGACGCAGCACTCGTCTCGGCCGTCGTCGACCGGCTCGGTGTGCCCGCCGACACCGCCGTGCACACCAAGTCCGGAGAAATTACGCTCGCACAGGCGCTGACGACGGAATACGAAATCGGTATCCCGTCGATGGACCTGATCGAGGCCGTGGCCGAACACGCCGGCGACGCAGAACTCGATCACGTCCTGCAGAACGGCGACCGAGCATCGTTCGACGCTTGGACGTGGGGACGTGACGTCGTGGACGTTCTCGATCTCGACCGGTCACCTGCCTTCGATCCCGCCGAATTTCTCGGCTTGCTGCGTCCACTGCAGCATCGCGTCTACTCGATCTCGTCGTCACCGATCGCCCACGAAGGCACCGTGCATCTGACGGTGTCCACCGTTCGATACCGGTCGGCCGAGCGTGACCGCGGCGGCGTCTGTTCGACGTACCTCGCCGATCGAGTCGGCGACGGGAACGAGGCAGGCGTGTTCCTGTCGGCCAACAAGTCGTTCCGCCTGCCTGATGACGACACCCCGATCATCATGATCGGGCCCGGAACCGGAGTGGCACCGTTTCGAGCATTTCTGCACGAGCGGCGCGCGCGAGGTGCCGCGGGAGACAACTGGCTGTTCTTCGGAGATCAGCATCGGTCGAGTGATTTCCTCTACGAGGACGAGCTCATCGAGTTCGAGCGCGACGGTCTGCTGAATCGACTGGATGTGGCGTTCTCACGCGATCAGCACGAGAAGATCTACGTGCAGCACCGCATGATCGAGGCAGGCAAGCAGCTGTACGGCTGGCTCGAGGCAGGTGCGCATCTCTACGTGTGCGGCGACGCGGCCCGTATGTCGAAGGGCGTCGACGAAGCACTGCACGAGATCGTCGCCGAGCACGGCGGCCGCTCCCCCGACGCCGCCGAGGACTACGTCAACGAGCTCAAGCAGACCAAGCGCTATCTGCGGGACGTCTATTGACACCCGCGTTCTTGTCGGACCCCCTCGCTACCGTCTGACCCACAGGCATCAGTTCTCGTCCGAGAAGAGGGTTTGCACCGTGAACGCACTGCAGAACGGCCATTTCGACTCCACCACCGCGCTCGCGTGGGCCACGTTCACCGAGAATCTGCACGCGTGCCTTCGGTCCCTGCCCAGACGTGACTACGTCACGGTCACGGCCGCTCAGGCCAGCCCCGGCGAACGTGGATTGCGGCCGTACATCGATGTGGCAGCGACGGACACCGGAGTCCTGGTCACCGTTGCGGCGATTCCTTCGCTGCTCTACCCGGACGCCCCGGAGACGTCGGCCATGGACGTGCAGTTGGTCGAGTTCGGATGGCTGAACCGCGGCAAGCCGATCGCCGACGGATCGGTCATCGATCTCACGCGAACCGACTCCCGAGCCGATGCCGCGCTCGTTGCCGAGATGATCACACTTGCGTTCCGCGAGATCTGGAACGTTCCGCACCCCTCGTTCCTCAGTGTCTGGGGCGTCGCAGCCGATGGCGTGTCATCTGGGCCGAGGGACCTGCAGCGCGGGCTCGTCGCCTCTGCGGCCGAGACCGCCACGTCGGCCGACTCTTCCGAGACGCCCTCCGAGGTTCCTGCCGAGCTGGGCTCGCTGCAGGCGCTGTGTCAGTTGACAGGTCGCCGAGTCGACCCACACACCGTTCGATCCGTCTGCATCGACAGTGACCTCGACGATCTGACGGCTCGTGCCGTGGCCCTCCATCGCTCGGCCGCCAGACAGGCCCGGCGGTCGGCCGGCGCGGGTCGAGACGACTCGGTGGCTGTGTGGTCCAATCTGGCCCGCACCTGGCTTTCGGTCGCACGAAGCATCGACGCCGCGACGAACGAGGCCCGGCACGCGTGCCGCTGACCGAAGCTACAAGATCGTTCGTCGCAGACCGCTCGCCCGTAACACCTGACGCTCGACGCCCGCGCGAATGGCATCCTCGGTACCGATCACCCGCACGTGCGATCGTGCGCGAGTGATCGCGGTGTAGAGCAATTCTCGGGTCAGCAGTGTCGATGCCTCGGCGGGGAGAAGAACCGAGACGGTGTCGTACTGACTGCCCTGACTGCGGTGGATCGTCATCGCGTACACCGTGTGAACCGACGAGAGCACGTTCGGGTGGATCAGCACATGGCCGCGCCCGCGGGCGAACGCTGCCATCGCGGTTCCGTTGTCTCCCAACACCACAACGCCGGTGTCGCCGTTGTATATCCGCGCTTCGTGATCGTTTGCCGTCACCAACAGTGGCTGACCGGGGTACCACAGTGACGGATCGAGAAAAGTTCCGCTGTACTCCCCCACCCACTCCATCGCCTGCCGATCCCATCGCGCGACACCCCATCGGCCCTCGCGGTGCGCGCACAGCAGGCGATGCTTCTCCAGACCCAGAAGCGCCGCGGAGGCATCTCCGGCTGCTGCGGCGGCGGTGACCTCGGCTGCGGTCTCGATCACGTCGGAACGCAGCGCATCCACGTCGTCGGGGCCATGAAAGGAAATTTCTTCTGCGCCGGACTCGAGCAGCGCCATCACGTCGTCGCCCCGGCCGTCGCGCACGGCCACAGCCAACTGGGCGATTGCCCCGCCGAACCGTCTGCCTCGACTGAGCCGCACGACGCCGCCGCGCAATCGGTCCCGCTCGAACGGGCTCAGGGCTGCCTCGGCCGGATCCTCGGTTGCGGCGAAATCGTCGTCGACGAGCTGCGCCAGCACCGGGTTCTCGGTGCCGGTGACCGGCCGGGCCACGAGGTCCGCCAGCACCGCGCCTGCGTCGACGGACGTCAACTGGTCCGGGTCACCGACCAGGATCAAGCGTGATTCGGGGCGGACGGCTTCGAGCAGCCGGCACATCATCGTCAGTGACACCATCGATGTTTCGTCCACAACGATGACGTCGTAGGGCAGGCGGTTCTCCCCGTCGTGGCGAAACCTCGTCTTGCTGCCGGGCTTCCAGCCCAGAAGCCGGTGCAGTGTCATCGCCTTAAGGTCTACCGGCAGTCCGAGGAGCTCCGCTTGTTCGGACACCGACTCCTGCAATCGGGCTGCGGCCTTGCCTGTGGGTGCCGCCAACCCGATGCGCAGATCGCTTCCGTGTTCCCGGACGAGCAACGCCAGAATCCGAGCCACCGTGTGGGTCTTACCGGTTCCCGGCCCGCCTGCGATGACCGTGGTCCATTGGGTCGCTGCCAGGGCTGCCGCTATCCGCTGACGATCGGGAGCAACAGTGGGCGCACCCGATTCGTCGACGAACAACTCGGTGAGAGCACGGCTGATCTCGGCGGCATCGGACCGCGGGTGAGACTGCGATCGCTGCTCGAGAGCATCACGAACCGTGCTCTCCTGCAGGTGATACCGATCGAGATACAGGAGTTCACCCTCATCGGTGTGAACGAGTTTCAGCGGCGTCAACGGTCCGTTTGCACTGCCGACGACAAGGGGACTGGCCGACAGTGCGCCGAGGACCTCGACGAGATCGGGCCACGGAAGCGCGCCTGGATCGACGTCGGATTCCTCGTCGACCGTCACATCTCGCAGTCGGCGCAGATCGAGGCACACCGATCCCGATCGCACGGCACGCACCGTCAGTGCAGCGGCCAAGAGCACATGCTCCGACGACTCCCCGGCAAGCGCGCCCAGACGTAATGCCACGTGCACATCGGCGGCGGTGAGTACACCTGCATCGTTGAACGTACGCAGAAGGCCGCTGCCGCGCAGTGCGGTGGTCACGCTCGTCATCGATTCGCCTTTCCGGCAAGCAGATCCGAGAGCTCGACCACCAGCGCCGCGGACGGATTCCAGTCGAACACCCCACACCCGGCAGGAGTGTGCGGCCCCACCATGCCCCGCACGAACAGGTACCGAACTCCGCCGAGGTGTTCCTGGGGGTCGTAGCCCGGTTGACGCCACCGCAGATATCGATGCAGCGCAACGGCATACAGAATTGCCTGCAGCGGATAGTGCGAGCGCATCATCTCCTGAGCCATCTTCTCCCGGGTGAAGTTGCCTGTCGTCAGATCACCTCGGGCGAGCCGGTTGGTCTTGTAGTCCACCACCACGTAGCGCGGCCCGGGCACTCGTAGAACCGAGTCGATACTTCCGGTGAGAAAGCCGCGCAGGGGTGTTTCTTCGATACCGTCGAGCAGATCGGGGTAGGACGCGAGCGGGTCGGCAACATCGAGGTGCCGACGCATCAGCCGCGCAACGGATTTCAGGGTGACCGTCGCTGCCACCGGATCATCACCGCCGGCCAACGGGAGCTCGAAGTCCAGCTCTGCCAAGTGGTCGGAAGGCGCGATGTCGGCAAGCGTCCCGAAGCCCAACGGCGTGTGCATCACCGGCAGAAGGGCTGCGGCCAACGCCACTGGATCGACCTCGGCCATGCGCGACGCGACCGCTGCACTGCAGCGAAGTTCGAGCTCGGCAAGCAAGTCGGGAGCGGAGGTGTCAACGTGTTCGAGCGCCTCGTGCACGAGCGTTCCGAATGCGGCGCCGGCGGGCATGCCGTTCATCGGCGACTCGATTCCCTCCAACCTGGAATCTTCTGTGTAGTCACTGTTCGACTGAGGTTCGGCCGGCTCGTCGGTCTTCTCGGGATGCTCGGCTTCGCTTGTCACCCCCACCTCCAGCTGAACGTGCGCCGCGTCATGAGCATGAGCTGTCAACGCGGAGTAGGACGTTCGACGCCACAACAGGTCCAGAGTTCGGTCGAACCGCGCGGCGGCAACGTCGAGCAACGGTTCCCCGGGTCTGACCCAATGCCGCGTGGACGGTGCACCCGGCCCCACCGGTTCGATGGAAATGATGTCGGCAGCGGACCCGACCCAGGATTGAAGCCGGTTCGCTGTGGTTGCATCGTCGAGGACCTTGTACGACGGCTCCGGTTGGGGAATCCCGGGGATGCGGCCGAACAGCATGCGATGCAGCGACGACGTGGCGGTATTGCGGCCCGGTGCCCACCACAGCACTGTCTGGCTCTCCGCCCGGGTCAGGCCGACGTAGAGCAACCGCAGTTCCTCGCCTGCTTCCTCCTGGTCGTTGATCATCTTTCTGGCCGCGTAGCCCACTCCCGACGGTCCACCGACGTCTCGAATCCGGTCGCCGTTCTCGTGCAGCAGCAGCGTCGACGGCTTGCTGAAGAACAATGTGTCCCAGGCGTACGGCAGGTAGACGACGGGGAATTCGAGCCCCTTACTGCCGTGTGTCGTCATGATTTGCACTGCGGCGGAATCGCTGTCGAGTCGTCGGCTGCGGTCGCTGGATCCACCGGCTGCCGGTTCCTTGATGCGGTCGGTCAGCCAGCGAGTGAGTGCGGTGATCCCGAACGACTCGGATACTGCTGCGCGATTGAGCAATTGGGCGATATGCCGCAGATCGGTCATGGTCCGTTCACCCGCGTCGACTGCGAGCAAACGGGCGTCGAGTCCGGACTGGGCCGACACTCGCTCGAATACTGCAGCGAACCCCGCCTCGTCGAAGAGTATCGAATATTCACGCAGTCGGCTGCTGACCTGGGACAGAGCATCCTCGGCTCCGGAGTCGAGCTGAGCGGCAGTCCACCCGAGCAGAGGGGTAAGGGCGGCAAGTCGAACGCGGTCGGTGCGATGCGGTTGCTCGATCGCCTGCAGCAGCCACAACCAGTGTCGGGCACTCTCGGTGCCGAACACGCTGGTGCTGCTCGACACCACCGACGGGACGCCGACTGCGTCCAGCGCGTCTCGAATCAGCGCCACCTGCTTGGTAGTTCGGGTCAGCACGGCAACGTCTCGCGGTTCGATCGCCCGGGGGCCGTCCGGTCGGTCGATCGTGGCACGGCTGGACAGCAGCTCGACGATGTCTGCCGCGACGTCGGCCGCGACCTTGGAACGGAGTCGATCGACTGCCGGAAACCCCTGTCGCAGGGGGCCTGCACCGGTTCGCGGAAGATAGCGCAGCCGCAGCGGGGTGTGTCCGAACATCCGCGACGGTGGGTTTCGGGCTTCGACACGGTGAACCACGATGTCGTCGTGTCCGAGGGCTGCGCCGCCGTACAGATGGTGCAGCGCATCGAGTAGCCCGGAATCGCTGCGCCAGTTGGCAGTGAGCTCATACAGGTGATCTGCCGATTTCACCGCATCGAGGTAGCTAAGTACCTCTGCCCCGCGGAATGCGTAGATCGCCTGCTTCGGATCGCCGACGAGAATCAGCGTCGTCGATCCGTGAAACGCCCGTCGCAGAATGTCCCACTGCATCGGGTCCGTGTCCTGAAACTCGTCGATCAGCACCACTCTGAACCTGTCTCGCACTCGCGCACAGGCGGCCTCACCGTGCACGGGATCGGACAACACCGAATGCAGGAGTCCGAGTAGATCGTTGTAGTCACGCACCCCGAGCAGCCGTTTGCGACGTTCCAGTTCCCGCCGCGCTTCTCGGGCGAACTGCACGCGGAGCGCCGGCTCGCGGTTACCGTCGTCCCCGTCGAGATTTTCTGTGTCGGGGTACAGAATCGACTGCTGGTCGCCCACGGCCGCCAAGGCCAACTGGTGCGCATCCCGCCTACTGAATGCCGGCGGTTCGTCGTCGCCACTGAACATCTGCAGGTACAGGTCGTCCACGACCTGCTCGAGTAGATCGGACACGGATTCCACGAATGTCGATTCCGGTTCGCGCTCCCCCGCGATTCCGAGCCCGTCGAGCATGCGCTGACAGAAGCTGTGGGTGGTGACGATGGTCCCGGCATCGAAGTCCGACAGTGCCTTTCGCAGTCTTCTGCGACGGCGTTCCACCTCGGCGTCCTCGGCCGATGCCAGGAACGACACCAATGGATCTCGTTCTGCACGAGCAGCTTCCGGGTCTGCAAGGTGCTGCGCGATCGAGGCGAATCTGCTGCGAGTGCGATCGCGGAGTTCCTGGGTTGCGGCCCGGCTGAACGTCACCAGAAGCAGGTCGGAAATTTCGGCGATGCCCTCGGCGACATAGCGCGCGGCCAGTCCGACGATCGCGTAGGTCTTGCCGGTACCGGCGCTGGCTTCGAGCACCGTGGTTCCGGTAGGCATCGGGCCGAGCAGATCGAATGCGTGCGGGGCTGTCATGCGTTCCCCATGTTCTCGGCCGTAAGCAGCGGGTCCCACAGTGTGCGTGCGAGGATGCCGAAGCGGCTTGTCTCGTTGGACGGGTCGGTTTCATCGGCAAGTGGGGTCGCGGCCAGCAGCGTCTGGAACGACAGGGCCGGACCGTGCACGTACCGCAGCGAGCGATCGTTTCCGTCGCCGAAGTCTCCTCGCCATGCCCAGGTGGCGGAATCGTATCCGTCTTCGATGGATCCGCCGCCGAACCGCTTCTCCGCGTACGCCGATGCAGTGCCGGTCGATATCGGCAGCGGCGAAGCCAATCCGCGATCGCGCAGATTCACCAGCACGCGCAGGGTGGCAAGGGGATCTCGTGGTGCCGTCAGTCGCGATCGACGAGGCGGGCGCATGCCACTCGCCCGTCCGATGGTGACGGCGCTCCAGTCGCCCGGCTCGGATGCGGCCACCGCCAGCAACCGCACCCATGCAGCCAGTCGATGCTTCGCGGCGAGCCGAGAGTAGGACGAACGCGCCAGAACGCGACCGTGTATTCCGGTGACAGTTCCGGTCAGGCGTCGTCCGTCGCCGAGATCGACCGCAACATCCGTGGTGTCGGCCGGTCCATCGTGGAATGGCGCGGCCGCGTCGGCGATGATTCCGACGATCTGTCGGATGTCGGACATCTCGCGTCGGCCCTGATGAAACGGCGGAAGGGTTCCGCGGCGCCATTCGGCGTCGGCGAATTCTCCGATGTCTCCGCCCGCGAGCACCGCGGCAAGCATCCGATCACCGATGTTCCACCGGGACAACGGGTCCAACTCGATGTCGAGACTGTCTGCCAGGTCGTCCTCGAGCTCGGGAACACGAAAGCCGAGCCGCTGGCGGAGAAACGCCTGCACCGGGTTCTCGACGAAGGCGATCACATCGGCGAGTTCCACATCGTCTCGATCGGCAGGCGGGAGAGCTGCGGGCAGGAACGGAGGCGCGGGCTGGGGCGCACGTTGCTGCGAGACCGCTCCGGCCAACGCGACGGTATCGAAACTGAACGGACGTTCGGCCTCGAAGTTGTGAGGATCGAACGGCTGCAGCGGATGCCGATGTTCGACGCTTCGACCCGCGGTCACCTCGAGCACGTCCATGAGCTCGCGCAGCGGAATCGCGGGCGGCTTGACCGAACCGTCGACCGGGTCTGCACCGGTGTAGAACAGCAGGAGCTTCTCCTCGGCCGACATCACCGCGTCGAGCAGCAGTTGCCGATCCTCACTGCGAATGTCTCGTTCACCGAGTGCCGGGTCGCGGGCCAGGATGTCATCTCCGTCGATGCTTCCCACTCGCGGGAACACCTCGTCGTCGAGCCCGAGGAGCACCACCACTCGGTGCGGTACCGATCGCATCGGAACCATGGTGCACACGGTCAGCTCGCCGGTGCGGAAGTTCGCTCTCGTGGGTCTTCCGGCCAGTCTCCTGGCCAGCATGGCGCGCACGTCCGCCAGTCGCAGCTCCACCGACCCGCCGTGTTCGGTGGCGTCTGCGATCTCGCGATGTGCTTGTGCCAGTTGCCATTCGTCGGCAGTAGGCACGTCGGCGAGCAGATCGAGTGCGCGGCCCAGTTGCCGCGTCCACTCGGTCACCGACGCCGGACCGGCAAGCGCTCGCAGTACCGAGGCGAGCCGATCGACCAGCTCGGCGAAACGGCCGGCGAGGGCGATGTCGTTGCTGTCGACGTCGTCGAGAGGCAGCGCAAGGTCGAGATACTCGTTGTGGGTCTCGTCGGCCGCCACGCCCAGGAGGATCCGGTCGAGGGCAGATTTGAACGTGTTCTGCCGAAAACCGTTCAGACCGAACGCTTCTCGTTGTCTCACGGTCAAACCCCAGCGCGCACCGGAGGCCGTCACCCATTCGCGGAGTCGCTCGAGATCGTCGTCGGTGAGCGAGAACTTCTCTCGGACCGGACCGCTGGCAGCGAAGTCGAGCAGCTCGCTCGCCGTCACCCGGCCTTCGGCGAAGTCCAGAACAGTCGCGATGACATCGAGCACGGGGTTGGTGCGGCGCAAGCCCCGGTCGGCGAGTCGCACACGCAGGCGGTGTCCTGGATGCACCAACGCGGCCTGCCCGAAGTTGGCTCGAATCAGCGGCGCGTAGGTCTCGACGTCCGGGCACATCACCAGCACGTCCCGCGGTTCGAGCGTGGGGTCGCCGGCGAAAAGATGCAGCAGCGACTCACGCAGAACTTCGACCTGCCGGGCGGGTCCGTGACATGCGTGAATCTGCACCGTGTCATCCGTCGTCGTCACGTGGTCGTCGGATTCCATTGCGGCAGTGGGTGAGACGTCGGCAGCGATGTCCGATTGGATCCGCCCGAGCAGGGTGTTCGCGATCTCGGGGCCCTCATGGTGGACGGAGTGCGCCGCGACCGACGCGGTGGTGGCCTGCAGTTCCCGGACGTCACGAGACAGACTGGCCAACAGCGGATGCTCGACGGCAAGGGCCGTCGCATCGTCTCGTCGCCGCGTCACCGCAGGAATGTTCTCCAGGGCGTTCCACATGGACGGGCTGGGATGCGGAACCCAGATGTGTACGTCGCGGTGCTCCGAGAGCGCGCCCAGTATGTCGAGCTGATCGGTCGTCAATCGGGTGGGCCCGAAGACCGACAACCGACTCGGTAGGTCCACCGAATCCGGCTCATCACGTAGCCGAGCGCACGTCTCGGGCAGCCGCTCGGCGGGGCTGGGACTGCCGATCCGCTCCCGCACCAGTTTCCACACTCGCGGTTGCCACTGCAGGTCGTCGTCGAGATCGCCGCCGAGGCCGTCGGTGAATCGTCCGGCGAACCAATCACGAATCATCTGGGGTCGTTGAGAACCGTACGCACGGAACAGCTCTGCCACATGAGACGCCGTCGACCAGCGACGTCCTACACGGTGGTCCTCGGACCCCGCACCCAGATGCTCGAACAGCACCGCCGCCCACGGTTCGGTGCGGCACTCGTCGATGACGCTCAGAGCAGTCCAGAGCACTCGGCCCATTGCCCACGGATCGTCGTCCGGGTCGATGTCGTCGACCGCGCCGACCGCGCGTGAGACCAGCCTTGCCGGGCTCGGAAAATCGATGTTCGCGGCGATGCCGTCACCGTGCGGACTGCCCAAGGTGCTCGAGAGACGTTGAGTGAGCCACCGCTCGACACCCTTGGCCGGAACCGACACGATCTCAGGGGTGAAGCAGTCGTCCAACGGCACGGACAGGACATCGGCGAGCGCGTCGGCGAGGGTTCCTGCGCGCTCGGCGCGGTGGAGTGTCAGCACCGTTGCGATCCCCTGCCTGTTCGTAGCGGAAAGCCCGATTCCGGACTCGTAAAGACCCTACTCGAGCCTGGCGACAGGTTCTGCGCGATGAGTCCGGCCGCCGATCCCGGTCAGTATCCGTGAACCCTTTGCCGACACGAAGGAGAACGACATGTTCGAGCATGTCTTTGCAGTGATCGCGGTACGCGACATCGATTCGGCCGACGCCTGGTATCGCCGGCTGTTCGATCGGCCCGCAGACAACAACCCGATGCCGAGTTTGGTGGAGTGGCAGGCCGCCCCCGCTGCATGGGTGCAGGTGACGGTCGACTCCGAGCGTGCCGGGTCGTCACAGTTCAACGTCGCCGTCGACGATCTCGAATCGTTCGTCGCTTCGGCGCGCTCCCGTGGGGTCGAGTTCGGCGACATAGTGGACGCGAACAAAGGCGTTCGACTGAGCACCGTTGTCGATCCCGACGGTAATTCCATCACCGCGATCGGTGGCTTTCGCGAACGCTATTGACGACGTGGTTGTCGTTACCTGGCCGGGTGTAACGACAACCACCGTGAATGCGACATGGTGAACGGAAATGCGACCGACCGGTTCGGACTGAATCGAGTGGTTGCTTCCGGTCTCGCGGCACATCGTTTCCGCGGTATCGACACCATTCGCGACCCGAGGACGAACCCCATGACCAGCGCCTACCCGCCACCCTTCCAGCGCCCCGCACCCGAGCCCGAGACTCCACGCCGCCCCCTTTACGGGAAGGTGTTCGCTTGGTTTGCAATCGTTTTCGGCGCTATCTTCTCGATCGGCGCACTCGTGTCGTTCGAGTTCGGCGCGCTGCTCGTGGGCGCACTGATGGTCGGAGCAGGCGTCGCATATCTCTACTTGTCGCCCAGTCGCGGTCGTCGAGGGTGGGCCGTACCGGCCATCGCAGTGCTCCCCGCCCTGATCTTCATGGGACTGACCACCACCACAGAACCCGAGACCCCCGCCGTCGCCCCGGTCGCGGCCGTGCCCGCCCTGCCGACCGTCACGACGACATCCGCGCCGCCGTCGACGACCACCCCGACGCCGACCACGACGACCACCGTGGCCCCGACGACCGAAGCAGTAGCCGCCATCGTCGAGGTTCCGACGACATCGGAGTACATTCCATTGCCCGATCCTGAGCCGGTGTACATCCCCGAGCCGGTCTACACACCGGAGCCCGTCTACACCGCTCCCGCGCCTTTGGTCGCGGTGCCACCCGTCGTCTCGTACGCCAATTGCGATGCGGTCCGTGCGGCGGGCGCAGCCCCGATCTACGCCGGTGAGCCGGGGTACAGCTCGAAACTCGACCGCGACAAGGATGGAATCGGCTGCGACACCTGATTGCTGTCAACCCACCAACCGCCGCGTCAACTCGGCGCTCGAGTGGGAATACGCGACCAGCATGACCAGTTCGACCGATGGCCTCGCAGCTTTCACGGCCACCACTTGCTGAGTCACTGCGTCGTGCATCGGCCATCCGAAGGATCCGCCGGATATCAAGGGAAATGCGATGGACTTCAGATTCATCGATGCAGCGAGAGCAAGACTTCGGGCGTAGCACGAGCGCAGCAACTCCGATCTGTCCTCGTGCCGCGAGTACCGCGGACCGACGGTGTGGATGACACAGTCGGCTCGCAATCTGCCCGCAGTGGTCGCGACGGCCGCGCCGACGTCGAGGCCGTGCGGCAGGGTCGTGGCCCGCAGTGCCTTGCATTCCGCGAGGATCGTCGGCCCACCGGTTCGGTGGATAGCACCGTCGACCCCGCCGCCGCCGAGCAGACGTGCGTTGGCGGCATTCACGATCGCGCCGGCCGCCACGTCCGTGATGTCGCCCTGAACGACGTCGATGATGGTCATGAAAGTTCTTTCACTGCAGTGATGTTCGAGGTGATTCGGTCCAGATCGTCGGCGCGCAACCCGGGGTAGCCGTGGACGATGTCGCGCCAGCCACGCGGCACGGCCGAGGCTCCCCAGCGCGCTCCGAGGAGCCCTCCGGCAATGGCCGCCGTGGTGTCGGTGTCACCGCCTGCACGAACGCACAGTTCCAGAGCGGCCGCCAAGGGCCGTTCCTCGCCGGCGCTGCGATGGATTGCCGACCATGCAGTCTGCAGCGCGTGCACCACCCAGCCATTGTTGGAGAAGTCGGCAGGCTCCCCCACCTGTGCCTGATGAATCAACGGCCGCCAGTAGTCCCGCACCTCACGCGCAGCCTCGTCGAGAAACTCGACGAGGCCGTCGTACGTACCGTGTAGAACTGCGTATCGAATTGCGTGACTCCACAATTGGCACGCCTCACCGGCCCGCGGGTCGGAATGCGTCAGGGCACTGATCCGCGCCGCGGCAGCTCGACAACCGGCCGCATCGTCGAGGTAGGCCAACGCAACCGGCGCGGTACGCATGAGCGATCCGTTCCCACCGGTTCTCCCCGACAACGATGCAGCCGCCGCCGTCATGCCTGCGCCGCTGTACGTGGCCTGCGAGAGGACGGCGCGGGTTTGATTTCCTACGTCGGGCGGGTTCTGCGCGAACCACGCGCGAAAATTCTCGGCGATGTCGTCGACGTCCCCGCCTGTGTCCAGTGCCCGCGCGACGCAGAGCGCCATCGAGGTGTCGTCGGTCCATTCTCCCGGAGCCCAGTCGAACGAACCGCCGCCGATCATGTCGATCTCGGTCTCCGGAGAGGGATATCCGAACTCGTAACCCGCGCCCAGTGCGTCTCCTACTGCGGTTCCGAGCAGAACGCCCCTCGCTCGATCCCGCTGAATGTCGGTCAACTGCATGCTTACCCCTTAGCTCGATGTTGATCTAAACTTAGATCACATTCACGCTAAGATGCAACACATGACCTGGCGAGACCGAGACGGCAAAGCTCTGACCGACTACCCCCGCCCCTCCGTGGCTGTCGATGTCGCAGTACTGACCGTCCGCGAACGTCGATTGCACGTGGTTGTGGTGCCGACCGAACGGGGCCGCGCCCTACCGGGCACATTCCTGCGACCCGAGGAGAATCTCGCCGACGCTGCAGACCGAGCACTGCAGACCAAGTCCGGCATCGTCGATCTCACATTTCACCAACTGAGAATGTTCGACGCCCCGCATCGGGACGACCGTGGATGGGTTCTGTCGATGGCGCACAGCGCTGCGGTCTCGACCCGATCGCTTTCTGCAACAAATGAATTCGTACTGATCGACAACGGAAGACCGGCGTCGCCGCTCGCTTTCGACCATGGCGAGATGGTGGCCGAAGCCGTTCTCGAACTGCGTGAACGCTACGCACGCGAGGTAGATCCCGCGCTGCTGATCGACGAGGAATTCACACTTCTCGAACTACGTGAGCTCTACGAGATCGTGTTCGATCGCCCGCTTCCGAAAGACACGTTTCGACGGCATGTCCTCGGCTCCCTCGAGGGGACGGGCGCGACGTCGGCCGCGGGCGGCGGCCGGCCGGCCGAGCTGTATCGCCGTCGTCCGAGCCCGATTCTTCCGCCGTCGGCGGGCGCGTTCCTGCTCGACTGAGGCATGGACCGACGAAACCGGACATCCCAGCAGATAAGCTGCCACCCATGGGATCGAAGCGGCCTGCCAACCGCGGACAGAAACGTGCAGAAAAGACCAAGGCCCGGCAACGGCGTCATCAGCAGTCCCGACCGGCTCCGTCCGGTGTCGACAGCGAACGGATCGCCGATCTGATCGACGGGTTCGTGGAGTGGCTGGACGAGAGCGAGATGTCGGAACAGTCGGAGGCGATCTCACGGCTCGTCTCGTCGACGCTGACCCAGCTTTCCGGAGCCCGTCAGGGCTTCTCCCCCAGCGCCTGGCTGCCGGCCGATGCGCACCTGCTGGTGGACGCAGCGGAACGCATCCTCCAGGAGGAGTCCGACACGGCCGAGGACACCGCGGTCAATCTTGTGCTCACGTCTCTGCAGTACCTGACCTTCCTCGACGAAACCGATCTCTGGGACGGCACGCCCGAGGACTACGCGCACTGCATGGAAGATCTCTCGGACTTCCTCGAAGGCGACGAGCCCGACATGCTCGACGCCGACGACATCGACCTTCCCAATGTGTCTCTCGCACAGGAACTGGCGGCCATCTCGGTGCTGCCACTGTTGCCGGCATTGGACGACATCGTCGCTCGGGTCGCCGATGGGCTGGCAGTGTCCGACGATGTTCATCTTCAGCGCGCAGTCGGTGCGGCTCCGTTCGATCCCACCGAAGTGGGCGCGGGCGTCGCCACGGTCGATTACTGGTCGACGGCCATCGCGACCGAATTGATTCGCATCGACGGTGACACTGCGAGGCCGGGCGACAATGCGCATTCACTGGCCGGCCGCGGCGCGGAGACTGTGCACGAACTGGTTGCCGAGCATGTGCGGGTGCAGCTGTCGGGAGATGCCGACGACCCCGACGTGTCGCGGTCACTGGCCAACACGTTTGCGGTGCAGACGTTGCTCGCCGCCATGACCGAAGAGCTACCCGTCAACAACGAGGGCGAGGACTACGCCGATCTGGAAGGCGAAGATCTGCGTACGGCCCAGTTGATCGATCACCGTGTTCGATCGCTGATCGAACAGGGCATTCTCGTCAGGATCGAGGAAGTACTGGCCGTTCCGCACGCTCTACGTCCGGCGGTGTTGGACGGCGTGGCCGAGGCACAGCCCTTCGGTGCGCTCGACGACGATTCTCTCGATGACCCGCTGACACGATCGCCCGAGGATTCGGCATCGTCGTGATCGCCCCCGCGAGCGCCGAGATCGTGTCGGTGGTCGCCGCTAGCGTGATCGAGTCCGCGTTACGTCAGCGCGATCTGGGTAAGGAGCCGACATGAGCGATTCACTCGAGTTCGACTTCGACGTCGATGCCGCCTGGATGCAGTTCCAGCGCACGCTCGGCGACTACGTCAGCGCCATGCGCGACGGCGATGCGTTGGTGATCGAATCGCGATACGACACCACCGACGGCGTCCCCGACACCGCCGCCTGCGTGCAGTTCTATGCCTGGGATCTCGATATGGTCCGCTGCGAGATACCGGCGAACGAACACCTGCACAGCAGCCGAGCCATCACCGTCGATCAGCGAGACGCGTTGAGTGCATTGGGATTTCACACTTCGCACAACGACGAGCCCGCGGCACCGCACGTGGACCGCAATCGCTCGTGGTCCGACGATCTGGCGAAGAAGACCGTCGCGGTGTTCCGTGACATCTGGGGCCTGCCACACCCGTCGTTCCTGAGCTCACGCGCCACCGGGCGCTACGACGTACCGAGTTTCGACATCGCCATCACGGAGCCCGACACCTCCGTGGTTCCGCTGTGCGTTCAGCCCAAGGGGAAAGAGCATCTGCAGCAGCTCGTCGATCGCGCTCTCGAGCCGTGGTTCGGCTTCCCACCGGATCATGACCCCGACGGCGACATTCCGCTGCGGTTCGTGGGCGGCACCGCGTACGTATCGGTCAAACCCACCGAACCGGTGGTCGAGATCAATTCGACGCTCGTCCATGCCGTGTCCGGCCGCACTCGCGCGGCGGAATTGTTGGTCGACCTGAACCTGCAACTGCCGGATGTGATGCTGCACCTGGTTCAGGACTGCATCGTCGCTCAGGTACGAGTCAGCGGGTCACCCTTCGTCGCCGATCACCTGTTGTGGGCGGTGCGCATGCTCAGTCACGTGTGGGAGCAGGTCGACGACAAGTTCGCCGAGGATTTCGGAGGCGTGCTCGGGGAGCCGACGCCGCCCACGGTCGACGCGGACGACTTTCCTGACGGTTTGCTCGAATTGGTCGATCTGCTCGCCGCGTCCGAAGAGGAACCGCTCGACCCGCATGTGATTCTCGAGTGCTGCTCGTCCGATCGCGATGTCGTCGTCTCGTATCTGCGGATCAGCGCCGAACAAGAAGCGTCGTGGCGTGGGATGGCGGTTGCCGCGGATCTGGGCGACGAGCACTGCGACGTCGACGAGGCAGATCGGGAATCGGCCAACTGGGGCCGTGCCGTCTCTGCCCTCCGTGAGGTGCTGCGCAGCACTCCCGACCAGGTCACGCCCGTGGTCGATCCTTCCGCGATCCAGCTGCAACTATTCGAGACCGACGAGGTGGCCGAGGTGTCCGACGAGCGTTCGGACGACCAGTAGACGACCGCCGATCAGAGTCTCCCCAACACGCTTCCCTTTTGTGTTAACTCGGGTTACATTAACCCAATGTTCGCACTTCGTTTGGAGAAGCCATGACACTGACGACAAGCAATACGTCCGTTTCGGTCGACGCCGACACTGCGGACGAGCAGCAGTACATCGAGACGCTCACATTGCTGTCCGAGGGCTCGGTGCACAAGCACTTCGACCCCTACGTGGACATCGACTGGGAGTCCGAGAAGTTCGCAGTACCCGCGAACGATCCTCGATGGGTCCTGCCTGCCAAAACCGATCCGATCGGCGGCCACGCCTGGTATCAGGCGCTTCCACTCGACAGGCAGATCGAGATCGGCATGTGGCGTCAGGCCAATGTCGCAAAGGTCGGTCTGCAATTCGAGAACATCCTGATCCGCGGCATGATGCAGTACGTCTTTTCACTGCCCAACGGCTCCGCCGAGGCGCGCTACTGCACCCACGAATCGATCGAAGAGTGCAACCACACCCTGATGTTCCAGGAGATGGTCAACCGCGTCGGTTCCGATGCGCCCGGCATGAGCCGGCCCATGAAAATGCTGTCTCCGTTCGTTCCACTGTTCGCCACGCTGCTGCCAGAACTGTTCTTCGTCGGCGTTCTCGCAGGCGAAGAGCCCATCGACCACATTCAAAAATCGGTCCTGCGGTCCGGTGACGACATTCACCCGATCATGCAGAGCGTCATGGCCATTCACGTTGCCGAGGAAGCGCGACACATCTCGTTCGCGCACCAACTGCTACGTCGCCGAGTCCCCAAGATGTCCAAGGTCGGACGGTTCTTGCTTTCACTGGCCTTCCCGATCACGATGCGCATCCTGTGCGACGTCATCGTCATTCCGCCGAAGAAGTTCTGGACGAAATTCGACATCCCGAAGCAGGTAAAGAAGGACCTGTTCTGGGGTACCCCGGAATCGCAGCACGCGCTGCAGGACTACTTCGGCGACGTCCGCATGCTGGCCACCGATACCGGCATGATGAATCGTGCGGCTCGCCTGATGTGGAAGATGTGCGGAATCGACGGCAAGGCCTCTCGTTTCCGTAGCGAGCCCGATCGCAGCTCGAGCCAGTTCGCCGCATAGCCCTCTCGCCTCTTGCCACTGCCGTCAGGAACCCCTCATGCCCCACGTCGTCACCCAATCATGTTGTAGCGACGCGTCATGCGTCTACGCGTGCCCCGTCAACTGCATTCATCCCACCCCCGACGAGCCTGACTTCCTGACGGCAGAGATGCTGCACATCGATCCGCAATCATGTGTGGACTGCGGCGCATGTGTCTCGGCCTGCCCGGTCGATGCCATTGTGCCGCAAGCAAAACTGACCGAGGCTCAACTGCCGTTCCTGACGATCAACGCGGACTTCTACAAGCAGGAACGCCCGCCTCGGCCGATCTTGGCACCGGTCACGCCGGCGGCATCGGTCTCGCGTGATCGTCAACCCCTTCGAGTCGCGATCGTCGGATCCGGACCGTCGGCGATGTACGCGGCGGACGAGCTGCTCACGCAACCGGGTGTGAAAGTCGATGTCTACGACAGACTCCCGCAACCACACGGCCTCGCTCGCCTCGGCGTCGCGCCCGACCACCAGAAGACGCGTCAGGTGTCGCGCCTGTTCGAAACCATCTCTGCGCAGGAGGGATTCACCTTCCACCTCGGTGTCGAGGTCGGCAAGGACATCACCCACGACGAGTTGATGGACACCCACCACGCCGTGATCTATGCAGTCGGGGCGTCCTCGGACCGGGAACTCCGCATTCCCGGTGCAGAATTGCCGGGCCGCAGTTCGGCAACCGACTTCGTCGCCTGGTACAACGGCCACCCCGATCACGCACACCGCACGTTCGATCTCTCGCACGAGCGCGCCGTGATCATCGGAAACGGCAACGTGGCACTGGACGTCGCCCGCATCCTGACCATGGATCCGGGCGCGCTCGCCCAGACCGACATCGCACCCCACGCCCTGGACGCCCTGCGCCACAGCTCTATTCGTGAGGTGGTTGTCGTCGGCCGCCGCGGCGTCGCCCAGTCTGCATTCACCGTTCCCGAGTTCGCCGGATTGCTTACCGTCCCCGATATCGATCTGGCCATCGACCGCAGCGAACTCGCGCTCGACCCGGTAACGGTCCGCCTCGCAGCTACCGATGACCTACCCCACGCTGTGGCGCAGAAGCTACAACTTCTTCGCCACGTCGACGAATCCCCTGAGCACAGCGACGGCCGTAAGCGCATCACACTGCGATACCTGCTCTCCCCCACCCGCATCCTGGGCACCGATCGAGTGACGGGCATCGAGTTCGAGCGGATGGGTCTGACCGCCGACGGTGACGACGTGGTGCGCAGCACTGCTACCGGTGAAACAGACGCCCTCGATGCCGGACTCGTCCTCACATCCATCGGCTACCGCGGAGTTGCGCTGCCCGGGGTTCCCTTCGACGATCGCCGAGGCATCATTCCCAACACCGGCGGCCGTGTATTGCAGGAATCCGGTGGGCAGACTTCGGTCGGCAGCTATGTCACCGGGTGGATCAAGCGCGGCCCCTCGGGATTCATCGGCACCAACAAATCCTGCGCCCAGGAAACCGTCGGACATCTGGTCGACGACTTCAATGCCGGTCGCCTGGCGGACCCGATCGAGTTGCCCAGCACCTGGCCCGCCGAGTCGAGTCGGGGGCCACTGCGACGCTCGAGAGAGATGCTGTCGACGCTGCGCCGGTCCTGACTGCCCGCCCCACTTTTGTCCGGCGGTATCACGCCCGCTGACTGGATCAATGCGCCCGCCAGTCACTCCAACTGCAACAAAGCCGCATTCATCCAGGTGACGAAGGCCGCAGAACCAGGGAAAGCAGCGTGAGGTTGAACCGTCTACCATCGGGGTAGTTACAGCCATCGGTCACCGATTCACGGCGGGCCAACACCTCGAGGAGCACGAGATGCCGGCCCTGCGACGCATCTTCACCAGGACTGCTGTCCCAATTGTCGGCATCGCGTTTGCGCTGACCTGCGCAGCACCTGCGCAGGCTTTGCCGACACCCGCTGACCTCGCAGACGTGCCATCCCGCACCTCGATCTCGTACGAACACGTGCCGACGGGCACATACGTGGGCAGCGCGGAGGATAATTCCGCACGTCCCGGACTGTCGACGGTCAAGCTCTATATGGCCGACTACGTCGTTCGCTACGGAGACGGTTCTGCGCGTGATCGTGACCTGGCCGCTCGAATGGTCCAGGTCAGCGACGACGGTGCCGCGTCCGTCCTCGACAACAAATATCCCCAGGCCATCGATGCGACTGCGGCGGAGTTCGGGCTCACCTCGACCTCGCGTGGTGGTTTCTGGGGCAGTTCCTACACCAGCACAGCTGACACCGTGCGATTCCTGGCGGCGAAGAAGCGCACCGATCCGGCCAGCCCGGTACTGGCCTGGATGACCACGGCGGCACCTGTGGCACGCGACGGAATGGTTCAGGACTGGGGCACTGAGCAGTTGCCCGGCGTGATAGGGACCAAATGGGGATGGGCCGACGACCGATCGAGTGTGGTCGCATCGGCGTCGATCGGCGATGATTTCGTCATTGCATCCAATACATACGGATCGACCCGGTCCAATACCGACGACGTGTTGACAACGCTCGGCGGCGTCGAGTTGACGGCGCCGCCCGCCGCCGCTCCTGTTCCGAACCTTCCCGTGATTCCCGGCCTGCCCTCGGTCGAAGAACTGCTGCAGATGCTGGCTCCTCGCTGAGATGTTCGAATAACTTGTCGGACCCCTCCCCTACTCTGCGATTCACCGAAAAGTTCGGGAACCACACCGGGGGACGTGGAGGGGACGACGATGAGTCGTATCGATCTGGACAGTTTCTTCAAGTACTCGCGCGCAACCACTGCTCGGGACAGTGCTGACCCGAACGAATTGCTCGACAGCGGAATCGGTTTCGCCCAGTTGGGGGCCTCCGCGAAGGACATGACCCAACTGATCGCGGAACGCCTGTCGGCTGCGGAAGACATCAACCAAGCACATTCAGTGCACGACCGAGCGGCAGGAATACTGGACCAAGCTCTCGACACGGCTTTCGAGAACGGTTGGCAGCCTGCCGAACTGGTGCACGTCACCCGTCAGAGCGCCGGAGGCGACGGTGCTGTGGTCATGATCGAGGCTATCGGCGCTCACGCGGCGCGAAGTTCCGCCGACAGCATTGCTCCGGAATCCTGGCGAGATCAGTTGTCCGAGCTGAACGTCGAATCTGCAGGCGGCACCTCTGCCGACCGTTTTCGGCGGTGGCGTTCGTACAACCGGCGATCGTCGGCGCAGTCGTGGTACACCCTTCTGCTCGTACTCGGTTGCGCAACATGGTTGTTGCCCCTCGAGACACTACTGCCCCCTCCTACTCGATGGACATCACGCACCACGCCTGCCGGTCCGCGGCAGGCGGCGGACTCGAAGATGCTCGGCAAGATACGGGGATTACTGGCCAAGGCCGAGTCGACGCAATTCCCCGCTGAAGCCGAGGCATTATCGGCCAAGGCCCAGGACCTGATGACGCGCTATGCGATCGACAGCGCGCTTCTCGATGCGGAGAACCCCCGCAGCTTGATCGACGATGTCATCAGTCGTCGCATCATGGTGAGCAATCCGTACTCGAAGGCCAAGTTGCTTCTGCTGCACAGCGTGTGCACGGCCAACGGTGCCAGAACAGTGTGGAAAAAGAAGTACTTGTTGGCCACCATGATCGGTCTGCCCGTCGATCTCGACCTGTGCGAGCTGCTGTACACCTCGTTGCTGGTCCAATCGGCCCGCGCGCTCGACGAGGCCGGCGAATCGGCGACCTCGCGGACTCGCAGCTTCCGTCACGCATTCTTGATCGCCTACGCCCACCGAGTCGGCGAACGATTGCACGACGCGCGCACGCGAGCGACTGCAGCGGCGACCCACCAACACGGATCGGCTCTGGTGCCGATCATGGCGGAGCGATCCGATGCCGTCGACCGCGCGTACGCTGCCCGCTACCCGTCGACGAAAACGATCACGTTCGGCAGCGACAATGCAGAGGGGTGGCTTGCTGGCCGGGCCGCCGCCGAACGCGCCGACCTTACCGGTGGGCGCGAACGTATCGACAAAACCGATCTGGCTTCGTAGTGCGCGCTACATTGGCTGACATGACCGGTCTGGATACTCCGCTGACGCCACTTCGCTTCCTCGAACGCGCTGCGGAGGTCCATCCCCACAAGACCGCCGTGGAGGATGGCCCGCGCACCTTCACCTACGAACAGTTCGCCGCCGCCGTCACCCGGCTCGCGCATGCACTGCGCGCGTCGGGGGTCGGCCACGGAGACCGGGTGGCCTACATTGCCTCGAACTCGGCGGAGCTGTTGTTCGCGCACTACGCGGTGCCACTGGCCGGTGCCGTTCTGGTCGCGATCAACACCAGGCTCTCACCGGACGAAGTTCGCTACATCTGCGATCACTCCGGTTCGGTTCTGTTGGTGGGTGATTCGGCACTGCTGGCCGGCCTCGGAACAGATCCCATCGCAGATTCGGTCACCGAGATCGTCGAGACTCCCTCGGTGGACGGCACGTACGAGAAGCTTCCGCACACCACTCGATACGACGCATTCCTCGAACGGGGCACGGACGAACCGATGGAGTGGGAGGTCGACGACGAGACGTCGACCATCACGATCAACTACACCTCGGGCACCACCGGTCGACCCAAGGGCGTGATGTACACCCACCGCGGTGCCTACCTCAATTCCCTGGGAGAACTGCACCATCAGGGATTCGGCGTCGACACCCGCTATCTGTGGACTCTTCCGATGTTCCACTGCAACGGATGGTGCACCACGTGGGCGGTCACGGCCGCGTCCGGCACACACGTATGCCTTCGCGGAGTGCGCGGCGACGCCATCTGGTCGGCCATCGACAACGGCGTCGATCACCTTGCCGGTGCACCGACCGTGTTGACCACTCTCGCCACTGCTGCAGAGGCACATTCACTCGATCGACCGCTGACCATCGTCACAGCGGGAGCTCCTCCGAGCCCGACGATCATCGTCAAGATTCGAGCATTGGGAGCAACGCTCGTACACGTCTACGGCCTCACCGAAACCTACGGTCCGTATTCGGTATGCGAGGCGAAGCAGGAATGGCTCGAACTGGACGCCGACGAACAAGCTCGGCGTCTGGCTCGACAGGGAGTCGGCATGCTCACCGCAGACCGTCTGCGCGTGGTACGCGACAAGCCCGGTCCCGGTGGAGTGTTGATCGACGTCGAACCCGACGGTGTCGAAATGGGCGAGATCGTTATGCGCGGCAACAACGTCATGAAGGGGTATTACAACGACACCGCCGGAACGACACAGGCTTTCGCGGGCGGCTGGTTCCATTCCGGTGACCTCGGGGTGATGCATCCCGACGGCTACGTTCAACTACTTGATCGTGCCAAGGACGTCGTCATTTCCGGTGGCGAGAACATCTCGACCATCGAGGTGGAGCAGGCTCTGGCGAGCCATCCTGCCGTCGCCGATGTTGCGGTGATCGGGGTGCCCGACGACAAGTGGGGAGAGCGACCGAAGGCGTTTGTGGTGCTGGTGCCCGGCGCGGACGCCTCGGAAGCCGAGCTCGTGGCGCACGTGAAATCGGCCATCGCGTCGTACAAGGCCCCGCGCAACGTCGAATTCATCGTCGAGCTGCCGAAGACTTCGACCGGCAAGATCAGGAAGAAGGAGCTGCGCGACGCCGAGTGGGGCACGTCCGCGTCGAAGATCAACGGGTAGCCAACTCTGGTCACGCCATCTGCACACCGGCGATTTCGGTGACGCCGCCCTTGCCGTCGAACGACAACTGCCTGAACGCGACTTTTTCGACGAAGAACCTGTCGTGGCTCACCAGGATGACCGCGCCGGGAAACGCCATCAGTGCGCGTTCGAGCACCTGGGTGCTCTGCAGGTCGAGGTGGTTGGTGGGCTCGTCGAGCACGATGACGCCTGCGCCGAACAAGAGGCACTGCGCCAATGCAACTCGTGCCTTCTGCCCTCCGGACAGCACGCCGATCTTCGACTTGAGATCCATCTCGGAGAACTGCAACAACGTGAGAAAGCGGTGGACTTCCTTCTTGGTCGCCGTCAGAGCGAGACTGCCCGGCATCGCGTTCACCGAATGCGACACCGTGTCGTCGAGATCGAGATCGGACAGCACCTGGTTGTAGTAGATGAACGACGGCGCTTTGGTCTTCCATTTGATCTTGCCGCTGTCCGGTTGCTCGGCACCGACGAGAATGTCGACGAGAGTGGTCTTTCCACATCCATTGGGTCCGGTGATGGCGATGCGGTCACCGCGGTGCACGGTGAAGGAGATGTTGTCGAAGAGTCGTTGCTCCCCATAGCTTTTGGCGATCCCGTGGATCTCCGCCAGGTTGTCGTGCACATGCAGACCGCCGTAGATAGCGGTGACCACCGTGTCGACCGGCCGTGGACTCTTGCTCTTCTTGATGTTCGCCAGGCGACGCTTGAGCACCCCGCTGGGGTTCTTCACTGCTTCCTTGCGATCAGTGATCGCTTCTTGCTCGTAGGCCAGCAGCTGTTGTTCGTTGCTGAACTCACGTTCGAGGTTCTTGAGTCGAAACTGCTTCTGCTGAACGTATTCCGAGTAGCTGCCATCGTACGTCTGCAGGTGATGGTTCTCGATTTCGACGATGCTGGTGACGACCTGCTCGAGGAATGCTCGGTCGTGCGAGACAACGAGAAGCGCGCCGCGGAAATCTCGTAGCCAACGTTCGAGCCACGCGATTCCGGCAACATCGAGGAAGTTCGTCGGCTCGTCGAGAAGCAGGACGTCCGGGGCCTCGATGAGGATCTTGGCCAACGCTGCGCGGTTGCGCCACCCACCGGACAGTCGATCGACAGGAAGCTCACGTCGTTCGGCGTTGAATCCGAGCATCGACAGCACCGTATCGATCTGCTGGTGGTAGGTCCAACCGCCGCTGTTCTCCATGGCGTCGAGCAGTTCGGCTTGGCGGTCGACGAGCTTGTACATCTGCTTCTCGTCCAAGTCACCGCCCAATGCGGCCTCGACCTCGGCCAATTCGGTCTCGATCGCGTGGACAGCGCCGAACAGCGATTCGAGCTCCGCTTGGATGCTGCGATCGCCGTCCAGTTCGGAGAACTGCGAGAAGTATCCGATTCGTGCGCCCTCGGTGACGTCGACGGTTCCGGAATCGGGTGTCTCACGCCCGAGAAGAAGCTGCAGCAGGGTGGTCTTGCCCGTTCCGTTGCGGCCGATCAGCCCGATGCGATCACCGTCGGCGAGGCGAAAGAACACCTCGCGCAGCATCACCTTCTGGTCGTATCCCTTGGCAACGTCGTTCAAGCGAATCCAGCTCAACCGTTCACTTCTCCTGAAACACGGGTCCGCTGAGTCGTCGAACCGGGCTCGCTCACTCTAGCCGCGCGCAGCACCGTCCGATTTGCTGCTCATGTGGACTCCCACAACCACAGGTAGTAGTCGAGTCGTTCACGGTCGAGTTCGATACCGTACGCGTCCAAGAATGCCTTGCAGTAGCTCCGGCCGTAGTTGTACTCGGTGCTCCAGATTGCCGGTGCCAGGTCTGCCCAACGATCGGCGACACCCATGCTGCCCATGTCGACGTGTGCTGCCCAGGATCCGTCGTCGGCGATCAGGGTATTCGGCATGCAGGCGTCGCCGTGGCACACCACGAGCCGATCGACCGACGGCGATTCCACCGGCAACTCGCGGTCACCGATACGAGTGGCCACCGACCAATCGAACGGGCACTGCGCGACGGGGAGTGCATCGTGAAAGGCACGAAGGCCGGTTGCCGCCGCTCGGACCGCGGTGGCCGGGTCCCCCATCCAGCGATCGGCGACGGCGTTCTCCCACGGCAGGGCCGCCGTGACCATCCAAGAACCCGTCGCGTCCGAGCCGGTGTCGATTACCTTCGGAACCGGGCTGTACCGAATCACCCAGTCCAGACGACGCCGCTCGTCTTCCAGGTCGACCGAGCTCTCGACCGGTGTCCATTTGACGTAGCGCGCCTCGCCGATACGAAAAGTCAACCCGCCCAGTTCATTCGACCACACAGGTTCGGTGTCGTCAGGTCCCGCCAACTCTCGCACCACGGCCGGGACGGCGATATCGCCATCGGGCACGCTCATTTACCAGTGATGGTCGCAAGCGAATCGACGGGCGGGGACACGACGACGGGATCACGTCCGGACCACAGATCGAGAACTGCTTTGGGGCGCGCCAACAACTCTCGCGCGTAGTTCCGCACCACAGCCAACGTATTGCAGTCGATGCAGTCGGCAGTCACGCCGTCGACCTCCAGATCCATGTCCTCGCACAGCGCCACGGCGCGCGAGACGTGAAGGGGCTGGCTGATGATCAGGCCACGTTCGACGCCGAATGTCTCCTTTGCCCGCGCGCACGTGTCGTAGGTATCGATGCCGTGATCGTCGCCGATGATCACGGCAGGGTCGATGCCGTGCTCGATCAGATAGTCGGTCATAGCCTGAATCTCGTTGCCGGAGTTACCGTCTGCATCGCCGGAGACCAAAATCGCTTTGATCTTTCCGCTCTGCATCAACGCGATCGCGGCGTCGAGGCGTCCGGCGAGAAATCGCATCGGCTTACCGTCGCGCACCTGCGCGCCGAGAACGATGGCCACGGGCGCGTCCGGTGCATCGTCGACGTCGTAGACCTTGCCGGCCGTCGCATACGCAACCCAACCGGCCGATGCCAGAACGACTGCCACCAGTGCTGCAACGAGGGCAGACACCGCCTGTAGGAGTCGCCGAACCAGTCCTCGGGGTTTTGCTTTCGTACTCATGGTCTCGTTTCGTCGGCGGCAGAGAACCCAACGTAGCCGATGAAAACGGCGCATTATCGACACCGCGGCGCACCCACATCGATTCCACAGTGAACCCTCAGAAGAACCCTGCCCCGCTGCCTCGGATGTCCGACGAGTACCGTCTTACCAGTGAATCCGCTGCTGACCTCTCGACGCTACGTCGACTTGCGTCTGCAAGCCAGCGCTACCTGTTGACGGTCCTCTAAACCTCAACCTCTCCGTCGGGCACGTCGGCCCGATGAGCATTCTGTCGCACACCTCTGTCGACACTTCTTCGTTTTCGAAAGGCATAACCATGTCTGCGCCCAGCGCTACCCGTACGCGCCGTGTCCCCACCTGGGCCACCGCGTTCGGTCCACAAATCGTTGCCGGTCTCGTGCTCGGTGTCGTATTCGGGCTGATCGCCCGATCCATGCCCGACGCGGCCGACGGCAACGAGAACTGGTTGGTCGGCACCCTCTCGACCATCGGTTCGAGCTACGTCAAGCTACTCACCGTCGCGGTCATTCCGCTGGTCTTCACGGCAATCGTCAGCTCCATCGCCAACCTCCGTGAAGTCACGAATGCCGCCCGCCTAGCCATTCAGACGCTGTGGTGGTTCGCCATCACGGCCTTCATCGCCGTGATCATCGGCATCGTCATCGGACTGGTCGCGCAGCCGGGGTCCCGCACCAGCGCAGGAGCGGATGCGGCCGAGGCTCCGTCCAGCGTCGGGTCATGGTGGTCGTTCCTGACCGGATTGGTGCCGAACAACTTCTTCGCTCTCGGTGCCAAAACCACGGTCGCCGAGAGCGGTACCGCAACCACATCGTTGAGCTTCAACATCCTGCAGTTGCTGGTGATCGCCGCTGCTATCGGCATCGCGGCACTCAAGGTCGGCAAGAAGGCCGAGCCCTTCCTCGCGTTCAACGCATCGTTGCTGGCGATCGTGCAGAAGGTGCTGTGGTGGATCATTCGGCTGGCACCGATCGGCACCGCCGCCCTCATCGGCAACGCAGTCGCAACCTATGGCTGGGACGCGATCGGTTCGCTGGGCGTGTTCACCGTGTCGATCTACATCGGCCTGGCTGTGGTGTTCTTCGTCGTGTACCCGTTGATCGTT
Organism: Rhodococcus sp. 15-649-2-2; assembly: GCF_002258645.1. Lineage (NCBI taxonomy): Bacteria > Bacillati > Actinomycetota > Actinomycetes > Mycobacteriales > Nocardiaceae > Rhodococcus > Rhodococcus sp. 15-649-2-2. The sequence goes on along the minus strand of NZ_NPFM01000027.1, from coordinate 3,434 downwards.
CGCGCACATGGCCTTTCGGTGCGCAACTTCTATTCGGGAGTGTGGCCGGCCACGCAGCTGGGCTTCGTGTCGCGCTCGTCGATCGGAACTCTCCCGCTCACCGAGCGTGTGACCGAACGCAACCTCGGCGTGCCGCGTGAGTACGCATCGTTCGCGGTGCCACTCGGGGCGACGACGAAGATGGATGGTTGCGCGGCAATCTATCCCGCAATCGCAGCATTGTTTGTTGCTCAGTTCTACGGCATCGATCTCACCATCACCGACTACCTGCTGATCATCGTGGTATCCGTAATTGGTTCTGCTGCAACAGCAGGAACGACAGGCGCGACGGTGATGCTCACCCTCACACTGTCGACACTCGGGTTGCCTCTCGCCGGTGTCGGTCTGCTGCTCGCGGTGGAGCCGATCGTCGACATGGGCCGCACAGCGGTCAACGTGACCGGCCAAGCGCTGGTGCCGACCATCGTGGCCAAGCGCGAGGGAATCCTCGACCTGGAGCGCTACAACGCTCCACGAAACGGCGATCCCTTCGTCGACGAGGAAGCAGAAGTGGAACTGGCTCGCTAGCAGTACGTTTCGAACTATCGATCCCGACGACCGAGCAACTGGGTCGTCGGGATTCTTCGTCTATCGCGGTGGCGACAGCGCTTCGACTGCAGCCGCAGTGTCGGCGTCCGTCGCCTCAACCTTGGCGAAATAGTGTTGAAAGAACTCCCGCATCGTCTTGATGATCTCGATCTGCCGCGTAATCGCGAACCGAGCTGAGCCCTCCTCCCCAACTGCCAAACGGTGAAACTTCGCCCCGAGCATCTGAGCTGAGGGCAGCTCACCGAATGCTTCGGGCTTGGATAGTCTGAGCGTCATTTCGAGCATTCTGTACAAATCGTCGAGGTAAATGGCGCATACGTTGTCGCACTCGCGGGCCACGTCCGCTTCGACGTGAAGTGCGCCGTCCGATGCTTGCTGTCGTAGCGACCTCCAGTGGGTCAAGTTCTTTTCGAGTCGTTCGGATTCGTTGATCATTGAGTCCTCTGTTCAGTCCGGCAGGAAGCTTTGGAGCTCGGTGGCGTGTCTTTGGACCTCGGCGCAAGGGTCCCCCAAAACGTCTTCCAATCCGATCCTGTCCAAGGCGAAGATGATCAAATTTCCCCCCACTGCTAAGACGATGTCGCATCCCGTGGGCGGATTTCCTTGGTAGTCAGCGTTGTAGCGCACTGCGTCACGCGCACCGACCTTGATAGGAAGTTGCCGCTCGTTCTGCGGGCTGCGCAAGTATTCGTCGATCGAGTTGATGGACGACATGACGGACAGGTAGTACCAGGGCTTGGTCCCGGATGCGTCCCAAGTGCAGTTCTTCCAGCCGGGATACGTCGTAATGCCCGCGAAGTCCGGCCTCTCCGTGCTCACGTCCAGCCCACTTGCTGTCACCGCAGATTTGGGGATAGTGCACGGATCGAATGGCTCTCTAGGTCCCGACGCCACGGTCGTCGATTCCGTCGACGAGTCTCCGCTCGCGACAGGGCTCCCCTGCGTCGAGGCGGCACATCCCGTCAGCAACAGCGCCGAAGCGCAGGCTGTGGCAAGCAGATGCCTACCCGTTGATCGCATACGTTTTCGCCCTCTCGCCACCGATGTCACTCGATGGTTGGACGCAACGCCGGCCCGATCGGTTCCCTAGACGGGCTGCGAGGCTCTGATCTCCCGTGACTCGGCGGAAGCAGCATTCCTACGTTCGGCTGCCCACACCCACAAGGCCAGCGAGATCAACGCGATCACTTCGGCGACGACGAGCACTCGCTCCACATAGCCGAGGGTGACCACCCGATACCAGGGTCGCGATCCGGTGGCACCGACCGCGAGTGCGTACACGATGGGCAGCAGCGTCACGACCGACAGCATGCTCAGCCCCAGAGTGATTCGTGCGCGGGCTGCCCACACGCCATCGCGAATCCAGGGCCGAGAGAACGCGAAGACTGCGACCGGGATGCTGACGAATGCCACGGCGGCCCCGAGCCGGTGGATCGACCCGCCGAGGCTCAGTGACGCGTTGTTCGACCAATCCTGTTTCGGCACAGCGACGACGGCCACGAGCCCTACTGTCCAGAGCGTCAAGCAGATCGACGCGGCCGAGGCGGGCCGAGTGAGGCGATACCGAAGCGCGGAAGCAAGAGTGAGTGCCGAGCCGAACGCGAGCAGGACGACCCCGATCGAGAACACCCACTGCTGCGCGCCGAGTCCGTATTCACTGATCGTGCGACGCAGATGCGATGGCGTCTGCCACGCGGTGTGGAGATCGAGAACCAGCACCACCAGCGCCCCCAACACGATCAACAGCGCGCCGATCTTTGCCGGTCGAATCTGCACGTTGCCTCCACTGTCCGGGACGGTGCCGATCACCGTCCGTAGTCCATGTTGCCCGAAGAATCGATCTGCCCTCTTGACCGAGGCTGCAACCTCGAATAACGTACAACCACATGGTTGTAGATCAGTTGAGTGATGCGGAGGTCGATCGCCTCTTCCAGGCCTTCGCGGACACGACACGTCGTGACATCGTCGCGAAGGTCACCGTGGGCGAACAGTCGGTCTCGGACTTGGCATCTCACTACGCCATGAGTTTTGCCGCAGTACAAAAACACGTCGCGGTCCTCGAACGTGCTGCCGTGATCACGAAGCACAAGCGTGGCAGGGAGCAGATCGTGAGAGTTCGATTGGACACCATCGCGAAAGCTCGTGAATTACTCGATACCTACGAGGAGATCTGGCGACGCAGGGTCGACCGGATCGACGACCTTCTGTCCACGGACGAGAAAGGCTGAATCATGCCCTTCATCAGCTCACACAAGGATGCGAAGAACTTGACCATGACCGTGGTCGCCGAGTTCGACGCGAAAGTCGAACGGGTCTGGCAGATTTGGGCAGATCCACGCCAGCTCGAAAAATGGTGGGGACCACCGACGTGGCCCGCGACATTCGACAGCCACGACTTCGTTCCGGGTGGCAGGGCGTCGTACTACATGACCGGGCCGGACGGCGAGAAGGCCGCCGGCTGGTGGCTTTTCACCGATATCTCCGCGCCGACGACGCTCTCGTTCGACGACGGATTCGCCGACGACTCGGGCAATCCGTCGTCGACGATGCCCGTCACCCACGCCGTCGCGACCCTCGAAGACGTCGACGGTCGGACACGAATGACCATTCGCTCCCGTTTCGACTCCCTCGAGCAACTCGAGCAACTCGTCGAGATCGGCATGGACGAAGGTATGGCCCTGGCACTGGGCCAGATCGACGCCATTGTCGCCGACTGATCGTGGTGCGCGGAAACTCGGCCTCTGCGACGTGTTCAGTCCGGGGACATATGAGACACGAGATGTCCACGGACATGTGACACACGGGCTGTGGTGATGCTGCGGGGCACTGTGACCGGCTATGGAGTA
>NZ_NPFM01000007.1:0-47752 GCF_002258645.1 Rhodococcus sp. 15-649-2-2 | reverse complement strand
ATACCTCAAAGAAGAGATGTTTCATCACATCCGATATCTCGACCTGGGCACCTTGCAGACCGCGATCGAGGACTACATCGACTGGTTCAACAACGACCGCATCTCGCTACGCCTCGACGGCCTGAGCCCGGTGCGATACCGAGCTCAGGCCCTCGCCGCCTAGGCTTTGCATTGAGCAGTCCAACCCACGGGGTCCAGTGCAATGCAGTGGTCCATTGACGCGAACGGGGTGGGTGCGGTCGTAGACTCGCAACAATGAGTGCCTCGACCGTGAACCTCGACGACATCGTTGCCGCACATCGCCACATGCGTGAACGCAATCCGCTGGTGCAGTGCCTGACCAACACCGTCTCGGTTCAGTTCGTGGCGAATGCACTGTTGGCCGCCGGCGCCGCTCCGGCGATGGTCGACAACCCAGAGGAAGCGGCCGGTTTCGCGGAGATCGCCGACGCGGTCCTGGTCAATCTCGGAACTCCGACGGCGGCGCAGGTGGAGAGTTCTCGGCTGGCGTCGGCTGCTGCGAGGGACGCGGGTAAGCCATGGGTACTCGATCCGGTGGGGGCGGGCGGTCTGCCGTGGCGTACCCAGGTGGCTGTCGAGCTACTTGCCAACCACCCCAGTGTCATTCGCGCGAATGCGTCCGAGGTCATGGGTCTGGCGGGCGCTGACGGCGGATCGAGAGGGGTGGATTCGTCTGCGCGCGTTGCGGATTCCGTCGATGCGGCGCGATCGCTGTTGGACAGGGCCGAGATTGTGGCGGCCTCGGGGGAAGTCGACCACATCGTCGGGCAAGGATCCTTGGTGAAGCTCGGCGGCGGAAGTGTACTGCTGCAACGGGTTACGGCTACCGGGTGTGCGTTGGGTGCGCTGACGGCGGCGTACTGCTCCGTGTTACCGAATTCGCTGATCGGTGCTGTCGCCGCGCATGCGCATGTTGCGGTGGCGTCGGAGATAGCGGCGCAGTCGACCTCGCGTCCGGGATCCTTCGCTGCCGCGTTCCTCGATGGCCTGGATACGGTGGACGAGTCGGCACTGCGGGAACTGGTTCGGCTCGACTGACGGGTGCAACGGTTGCTCCACTGTGCGCCGACATCCGCGGACACACTGCGGAGCGTACGACGAGTGGAGCAAAAATCGCCTGCGCCGTGAAGGTAACGGCCCCTTGATCGAAATGTGATGTAACACAACACGTTTACGCGCGGACATACCTGGCGTCCCGCAAATCGAACCAGGTGGTCTTATGAAACGACTTCTTCTCGTCACCATCACTGCGCTCAGCCTCGTCGCGTGCGGCAACTCGGACGAACCGGTCGCAGCGACGGCCACCGGTGCGCCCACCTCGAACGCCCAGCCCCAGCCCGTACAGCCACAGGACCAGCCCGATGCGACCCAGCCGGTAGCCGTGGGCGAGGATGGGGATCCCAACGGTCCGGTCGACTCGAACACCGAAGAGCTTCCCGAGAACAACTCCATTCCCGACGCCACCGCACCTGTGACCTGCCTCGACGTGTCGTCCAGCTCGGTGACCGAAGCCGTGAACTCGCTGCCGCTGGTCTTCGCCGATTCACCGTGGGTCGCGACGCGGATGGGCGACCCGTGTGCGTCGTTCACCTGGGTCGAAGCCCTGCCGTACGGCGCGACGGTCAGCTCGCCGACACATCTGCTCTTCTTTCACGACGCCGAGTACCTCGGCACCGCGACGCTCGAGCCGTACGGGTTCACGTCGGTGGCGGCCCAGTCCGCCGACACGATCACAGTGAACTACCGCTGGCCACTCGCCGGTGACGCGAATGCGAACCCTACCGGCGGCCCGGTGACGATCGAGTACCAGTGGGACGGGACGCAGGTGACGATGATCGGCACCCTTCCGCCCGAGGTCATCGGCTAGATCGAGACGGACGATTCCTTGGGAAGCTCGCGGAATTCGGCGTCGGACATGTCCTTGAAGCGGCCGTAGTACGCGCCGGTCGCCTGGTCGGCGATCACTGCCTGATGAATGGGGAACGCCATCTTCGGAGCCACCGCACGCAGGAATTCGACCGTCTCGGACAGCTTCGACCACGGTGCGGCCGCGGGGAGCGCGAGTACGTCGACCTGCTGCTCGGGGACGAAGAGCGAGTCGCCGGGATGGAACAGCTGGCCCGGGTTCTCCGGAGTGCCGAGCAGGTAGCCGGTGTTGTCGATCTCCGGCAGTTCGGGATGGATGACGGCGTGGGTTCCGCCGACGCCGGTGACCGTGATGCCTCCGACCGCGAAGGCCTTGCCTGCGGGAGCCGCCGCCCACTGGCCGCCCAATTGGCCCGCAGTCATCGGATCGGCATGCAGTGCCGCTCGCGGATTTGCCTCGACCAGAGTCGGAAGTCGTTGCAGATCGACGTGATCCGGGTGCTGATGGGTGACGAGGATGGCATCGAGTCCGGTGATGCCCTCGAACCCGTGGGAGAACGTGCCGGGATCGAACAGCACGGTGGTGCCGTTGAGTTCGACGAGAACGCAGGAATGTCCGAAGTGTGTCAGCCGCATGGACTCCACAGTAAGCGCGGTTTCGCGCCTCCCGCCAGGGCTGCGTAGACTCCCACCTGCCGGTAACAGTCTTGCTGTACGTATTTCAAGGAGCGCTTTCGTGGCCCGAGTCGTTGTCGATGTCATGCCCAAGGCCGAGATTCTCGATCCGCAGGGTCAAGCGATCGCGGGCGCGCTGGGTCGTCTGGGTATCTCCGGTGTATCCGACGTGCGACAGGGCAAGCGTTTCGAGCTCGAGGTCGACGACTCCGTCGACGACGCCGAGCTGGAGAAGATCGCAGAGTCGCTGCTGGCCAATACGGTCATCGAAGACTGGACGGTCACTCGCGTGTCGGTAGAGCCCGCCGCATGAGCGCCCGTATCGGAGTCATCACCTTCCCCGGGACCCTCGACGACGTCGACGCCTCCCGCGCAGTCACCCTGGCCGGCGGAGAAGCCGTCAGCCTGTGGCATGCCGACGCCGATCTGAAGAACGTCGACGCCATCGTCGTCCCCGGCGGATTCTCCTACGGCGACTACCTGCGGGCCGGCGCAATTGCCAGATTCGCCCCCGTGATGGAGTCCGTCGTGAAAGCAGCCGAGGGCGGTATGCCGGTTCTCGGTATCTGCAACGGCTTTCAGGTGCTCTGCGAGGTGGGACTGCTTCCCGGTGCGTTGACCCGCAACGAAGGGCTGCACTTCGTGTGCCGCGATCAGTGGCTGGCAGTGGAGAACACCGACACCGCGTGGTCGTCGCGCTACGAGCCCGGTGCCGAGATTCTGATCCCGGTCAAGAACGCCGAGGGTCGATTCCAAGCACCGCAGAACGTGCTCGACGAGCTCGAAGGTGAGGGTCGCGTCGTGTTCCGCTACAGCGGTACCAATCCGAACGGATCGCAGCGGGGGATCGCCGGCATTTCCTCCGCCAACGGTCGAGTCGTCGGTCTGATGCCGCATCCCGAACACGCAACCGAGCCACTGACGGGTCCGAGCGACGACGGCTTGGGCATCTTCTATTCGGCTCTGGACACGATCGTCAACGCCTGACCCCAACCTGTCGGTGCTCGCGGTTATTGTGCTGCCATGACGCTGACGTTGGGCATGATCACGTTCGACACCACCGATCCTGGGCCGCTCGCGCGTTGGTGGGCGACGCAGGTCGACGGCACGATCGTGGAGGAGAACGACGGCTGGTTCTACGTCGTCGAACTCGCCGCCGCGCCGTACCGAATGGCCTTTCAGAAGATCGACGATCCGACGCCCGGCAAGAATCGTGTCCACCTCGACATGACCACCGAGAATCTCGACGGTGAGGTTGCGCGTCTGGTCGAGGCGGGTGCACGTGAAGTTGCGCAACACACCATGGGCGACTTTCGCTGGGTGACGCTGAGCGACCCCGACGGCAACGTGTTCTGCGTGTCCGGTTCGCATTGAGAATCGAATGCCGGCCCAGGCATGGGCGACCCTCGTTGCGGGCCGATCTGAACGTCGCGCACTGGCGCAACCGCACAAAACCGAGGACACTGACGGCGAGAGCGAGCAGGAGGACATGCGATGACCACCACGGACGAACGCAAGATGAAGGTCGGACGACCGGAGGTCGCCGCGGCGGCTGCTCGCGCATCGATCGCAATCCGTGAACGCAGCGGACGTGATGTGCCGCAGTGGATCCGCGACGCCGCAGCGGGTCGACCTACCACCCCGCCGCCCGAATAGCGCGTCCTATCAGGACACGAGCGCCCACCATTCCGTCTCTGGAATGCGGGCGTTCGTCATGAATGCCAGGCGTGCGGACCGTCGAACGAAGTCATGCCGCACGCGCTCGCAACTCCGTCAAGGTAGAAGCGAAAACGCCCGTTGGGCCGTGCGATACGTCGCAATACTCACCGTCTCGCCAGAAGAACACCGAGCGCGACAGCGGGCTCGGTGTGTCACGACTGAACATGTCGGCCAGCTCGGCGAGTGCTGCTACTGCCCCGAGTGCACTATCGGCATCGCTCGGCCTGTGAACGGCCAGTTCGTAGGCGCTGGGGACGGCGAACAAAAGGCCGTACAGGCACTCGCCGAGGTGCGTCGATATCAACGTGGGCATGTCTGCGACCTTCGACGCGAGGTAGATCGAATCGCCGCTCAGCACATGGACGTCGATGCCGTCCCTGCTGAGGATCTGGGCGTCCTCGAACTGCATCGCAGCCGTGTTGTGTCGGCCGGCAGCCCAGGCGGCCTGCAGGTCCCGGCCGACGAGATGCCGATCGGCCAGTGTCAGCGCTCGATTGGGAGACGACAGATTCAGCACACGCACCGGGGATCCGGGTGCGTCGACCAGGGGAACCGCGTAATCGTATTCGGCCAGTGTCTCGAGGGCGGTCGGTGCGACGACGCGCTCGCGCAACCTCGCATGGAACTCGTTGTCCGACAACGAGGTGATGAAGGTCGGGTCGGCTTCGCGCATCATCTCGATCATGACGTCGACATGGCTGTCGATGATGCTGTCCCACGCCGATCTGCCTGCCTTCGAGCAGCGGGCGAAAAGGTTCTCCAGCGGAAGGTGCGCGCCTGACCCCGTCGCCAGTGTTGTCGAATCCACGCGGTGAACCACTACCCCGCGCCTGCGGAACACCTCGATGGTCTTCATCCGCACGATTGCGAATGTGGTTGCGTGAACTGCACCGTAGTTCGGCAAAGACTGAAATTTCATGAAGATCCCCCCGGGTCTGGTGTGCTCTTGATGCGTTCGACGCGGCGGCTGCCACAATGGTTCCCATGCCGTCCAACGCTTCTGCAATCGGTCTCTGCAACTTCGTCGACGTCTCGCCGTCGCCGTTCCACGTCTGCAACACGGTGTCGGTGCAGCTCGAGGAGGCCGGTTTCGTTCGGCTCGACGAGATCGACGCCTGGCCGACCGAACCCGGTCGCTACTACTTGATCCGCGGCGGTTCTCTCGTCGCCTGGAGTACCGAGCGCGGTAATTCGAGTCGTTCCGCAGGCTCCACTCCTGATGGCCCGTTCCGCATCGTCGGCGGACACACCGACAGCCCCAACCTTCGCGTGAAGCAGCATCCCGATCTCGAATCGGCAGGCTGGCAGATGGTGGGCCTCGAACCGTACGGCGGTGCCTGGCTCAACTCCTGGCTCGATCGCGATCTGGGTATCTCCGGCCGATTGAGTGTGCGTGACGGCAACGCTGCGCGCGAAGTGCTCGTCAAGGTGGACGAGCCGATCCTGCGAGTTCCGCAGCTGGCGATCCACCTGTCCGAGGACCGAAAGGGCGTCACCCTGGACCCGCAGCGACATGTCAATGCCATTTGGGGCGTGGGAAATTCACCGAAATCCTTCATCGCCTACGTCGCCGAGAGAGAAGGCGTCGACCCGCGTTCGGTACTGGGCTGGGAGCTGATGACACACGACCTCGCGCCCAGTGCCGTCGTGGGCGTGGAGTCGGAACTGGTCAGCGCGCCGCGTCTGGACAATCAGGGCACCTGCTACGCCGGAACTCAGGCTTTGCTTGCTGCAGTGGAGAATCCGACCGATGTGACGCCGGTGCTGGCCCTGTTCGATCACGAGGAAGTCGGCAGCATGTCCGATCGCGGTGCGTTCTCGGATCTGCTGAACACCGTGCTCGAGCGCATCGTGCTCGGACGCGGCGGTGGGCGTGAGGAATTCCTCCGCACGATGGCCGGATCCATCTGTGCCTCAGGCGATATGGCGCACGCGACGCACCCGAACTACCCGGATCGGCACGAGCCCGCGCATCGCATCGAGCTCGGCGGGGGACCGGTGCTGAAGGTCAACCAGAACCTGCGCTACGCAACGGACTCCGCCGGAGCAGGTGCCTTCGCGCTCGCCTGCGATCAGGCCGGAGTTCCCTTGCAGCGCTACGTGCATCGCGCCGATCTACCCTGTGGATCGACTATCGGACCCATCACCGCGTCGCGCACCGGGCTGTCGACAGTGGACGTCGGCGCAGCACAGCTGGCCATGCACTCTTCGCGAGAGTTGATGGGTGCCAACGACGTGAAGGCATACGCCGACGCGTTGGCGGCATTCCTCGCCCCTGCGCAGTAGCCGGCCAGTCGCAAACGCGCGCGCATTCGTCAGGTGCGCGTGGATTCGTGCCCGATTCGGTGGCTGTTCCGCTCGCGTCTGGCAAACGCGCGCGCGTTTGCGAGATCGGGGGGGGTGAGCGAGCGACCCGAACCCCGACGACTCGGCTAGAGCGGATCGAGTTGGAGGCACGCATCCGCCGCGAGCCAGAACAACTGTTCGCGCACTGTTGTCGCCTTGGTCCAGCCGCGGTGATCCCAGTCGGCGGCGAGGGAGTCTCCCGCGTACAGCAGTTGCGCGAATCGCACTCCGCGGAATCGGGCCACCGCGCAGAAGGCCGATGCCTCCATGTCGACGGTTCGGCAGCCCTCCTCGACGCGACGCGACACTCGGCCACGCGTCTCGCGGTAGAGCGCGTCCGTCGTCCAGGAACGCCCGGTGACGAAGTCGATTCCGGCATCGGTGAGCACCGACTGGAGTACGGCCACACCTGCCGGGTCGGCCTCGACCACCCGTCCGGGCGGTAGGTAGTGAAACGAGGTTCCCTCGTCACGCAGGGCGCTGTCGACCACCATCACGTGTCCCATGCCCAGGTCGTCGGACAGGGCTCCGGCACCGCCGACGGCTACGAACTGAGTGCAGCCCATGGCGATGGCCACTTCGAGGAACAGCGCAGCCAGTGGCGCGCCGACTCCGGGATGGAAGACGGCGAGCTTCTGTCCACCTCGTTCGATTTCGTAGACGGGGTGTTCGCCGTGCTCGGAGCGCATGACCGATACCACTCGGGCATCGCCTTTCGCGCAGATGCTCTCGATCACCTCGGCGAAGAAACAGACGACGGCCTTCGGCGGTACGTCGACTCCCTTGGCCACCATCGACGGGTCGATGACGCCCGTTTCGTCCAGATCGTCCTCGGTCAGTGCGATGTCCATCAGGTGATGTTCGCACGAGGCCGATACGTCCGATGCCGTAGATGTCGGTGGCACCTTATAGACTCGCCCTGGCATTTCGCTCCATCGAAGGGACCTATTCCTCGTGTCCGCTAGCTCTGTACCCACAGACACTGTCTCCAACGCCGTCGCCACCCCCGACGTTGCGCAGCCGTACAAGGAACTCGGACTCAAGGACGACGAATACGTCCGCATCAAGGAAATTCTCGGCCGTCGGCCCACCGATGCCGAACTGGCGATGTACTCCGTCATGTGGAGCGAGCACTGCTCGTACAAGTCCTCCAAGGTGCACCTGAAGTACTTCGGCGAGACCACCACCGACGAGATGCGCAAGCCGATGCTCGCCGGCATCGGTGAGAACGCGGGCGTCGTCGACGTCGGCGACGGCTGGGCCGTCACGTTCAAGGTCGAGAGCCACAATCACCCGTCGTACGTCGAGCCCTACCAGGGTGCGGCGACCGGCGTCGGCGGCATCGTCCGCGACATCATGGCCATGGGTGCGCGCCCGATCGCCGTCATGGACCAGCTGCGATTCGGTGCTGCCGATGCACCCGATACGCGCCGCGTTCTGAGTGGCATCGTCGCAGGCGTCGGCGGTTACGGAAACTCCCTCGGCCTGCCGAACATCGGCGGCGAGACGGTGTTCGACGCCTCGTACGCCGGTAACCCTCTGCTCAACGCCCTGTGTGCCGGCGTCATGCGCGTCGAGGACATGCACCTGGCGTTCGCGTCGGGCCTGGGCAACAAGATCATTCTGTTCGGTGCTCGAACGGGTCTCGACGGGATCGGCGGCGTGTCCGTGCTGGCGTCGGAGACGTTCGACGGTGACGAGACCGGTGGGGGCCGCAAGAAGCTCCCCGCGGTGCAGGTGGGCGACCCGTTCACCGAGAAGGTGCTCATCGAAGCCTGCCTCGAGCTGTACTCGAACAAGCTGGTCGTCGGCATCCAGGACCTCGGCGGTGCCGGATTGTCTTGTGCCACTTCGGAACTCGCCTCGGCGGGTAGTGGTGGTATGCACATCGAGCTGGAGAAGGTGCCGATGCGCGCCACCGGCATGACGCCCGCCGAGGTGCTGTCGAGCGAATCCCAGGAGCGCATGTGCGCCGTGGTGACGCCCGACAACGTCGATGCGTTCATGGCCGTCTGCAAGAAGTGGGACGTGCTGGCGACCGTCATCGGTGAGGTCACCGACGGTGAGCATCTGCAGATCACCTGGCACGGCGAGACCGTCGTCGACGTTCCGCCGAAGACCGTTGCGCACGAAGGACCGGTGTACAACCGCCCGGTCCAGCGCCCGGACACCCAGGACGATCTGGTCGCGAACACCACGGTGTCGCTGCAGCGCCCGGAAACCGGGGACGAACTGAGGGCGACGCTGCTGAAAATGATCGGCTCGCCGCAGTTGTGCAGCCGTCGATTCATCACCGAGCAGTACGACCGCTATGTGCGCGGCAACACCGTTCTCGCCGAGAACGCCGATGCCGGCGTGATCCGAATCGACGAGAAGACCGGGCGCGGAATCGCTTTGGCCACCGACGCGTCTGGCCGTTACACCGCACTCGATCCCTACCAGGGTGCCCAGCTCGCACTCGCCGAGGCGTTCCGCAACGTCGCGGTCACCGGCGCGACACCCAAGGCCGTCACCAACTGCCTGAACTTCGGCTCGCCCGAGGATCCCGGTGTCATGTGGCAGTTCCAGCAGGCCGTGCGCGGACTGGCGGACGGCTGTGTGACCCTTGGCATCCCGGTCACCGGCGGCAACGTCAGCTTCTACAACCAGACCGGTGCCGAGCCGATCCTGCCGACGCCCGTCGTCGGTGTGCTCGGCGTGATCGACGACGTGCATCGCCGCATCCCCACCGGCCTCGGACTCGAGCCCGGCGAGACGCTGATCCTGCTGGGCGAGACCTACGACGAGTTCGACGGATCCATCTGGTCGCAGGTCGAGCACGATCACCTCGGCGGCGTTCCACCCAAGGTCGATCTGGCCCGCGAACAGTTGCTGGCCGACATTCTGCTGTCGTCCTCGCGCGACGGCCTGGTCTCGGCGGCACACGACCTGTCCGAGGGTGGTCTTGCGCAGGCAGTGGTGGAAGCGGCCCTGGCCGGTGAAACCGGTTGCCGCATCATCGTTCCCGAGGGTGCCGATCCGTTCGTCACGCTGTTCTCGGAGTCCTCGGGTCGCGTACTGGTCGCGGTGCCGCGCACGGAAGAGACGCGTTTCACCGGTATGTGCACCGCCCGCGGTCTGCCGTGGACGCGCATCGGCGTCGTCGACGAGGGTTCGGATTCCATCGAGGTGCAGGGGCAGTTCTCCGTCCCGATGGCGGAGCTGCGTGAGACGTTCGAGAGCACTCTCCCCAGACTTTTCGGCTGACCGAGGTGGGGGGACAGGCATCGGTCGGGAAACAGGCATCGGAGCGGCACGACAGAGAACTCGATGCCGCACTCGAACCGGATCAGCATCATCGGTACCACCTGCCGACCATGGAATTCTCGGTCCCCTCGCCCGACAAGCATCCGTTCGTCATGTGGGCGTGGGGTCTGCTGCGCCTCGACTTCACCGGGATCGCGTTCAGCGCGTTGTTCTTCTGCTGGTCGCTGACTCCGTCGCTGCTTCCTCGCGGGTGGCTGTTCCAGGGCATCATCGGCGGTATCAACGCGGCCATCGGCTACGCCTTCGGTGTGGCGATCGGGTGGGCGGTGACGCGGTGGTGGTTGTCGTCCCGATCGTGGTGGCCGTTGCCGCGCGCGGTCGATCGCGCCGTCAAGATCGCTGTGCCTGTCGTGGCTGTCGCGGTGTCGATGATCATGCTGGCCATCTCTGCGGAATGGCAGCGTGAGCTCGCCGCACTGATGGACGCGGAGGGCACCACCACAACGGGTTACCTACGAACCGGGGCACTCAGCATCGCCATTGCGGCACTGCTGATTTCGCTGTGGCGGGTGTTGCGCGACGTCGTTCGGCTGCTGGCCCGCCAGATCAACCGCGTGGTGAAGATGCCACGGGAAGTGGCCAATGCGCTCGGGGTCGTCCTCCTCGTCGTGCTCTCCGTCGCACTGGTTCAGGGCGTGCTGCTCCGTGCGGTCTCGGCGGTCACCAACTCGGCATTCAGTCTGCAGAACGACGAAACTCGTGATGGGGCAGAACAACCCGTCGCCGACGAGCGATCCGGCAGCCCGAACTCGTTGGCTCCCTGGGACACCCTGGGGTTCGAGGGTCGTAACTTCGTCTCCAGCGGTCTGCGCGCCGACGAGATGGAGCGGGCCACGGGCCGCCCGAGTCTCGAGCCGATCAGGGCATACGCAGGATTGGAAACCGCGGAGACCCAGGACGAACGACTCGACATCGTGGTCGCCGAACTCGAACGCACCGGGGCCTTCCAGCGGCAGGCCCTGATCGTCGTTCCGACGACGGGCACCGGGTGGGTGAATCCCACCGCCATCGAAGCGGAAGAGCTCATGTTCGACGGCGATGTCGCCACCGTCGCATCTCAGTATTCGTATCTGCCCAGCTGGATCTCGTTCATCGCCGAGGGCGACAAGGCGGCTCAGGCCGGCAAAGCGCTCATCGACAAGGTTCACGATCGCTGGCTGCAGGAGCCGGAGGCCACCCGCCCCAAGTTCTACGTGTACGGCGAGAGCCTCGGTACCCAGGCCGGGGAGGGTGCCTTCGACGGTCTGGCGGACATCAGGGCCGTCACCGACGGAGTCCTGTGGGTGGGACCGCCGAACAACAACCGCATCTGGAGTCAGTTCGTCAGCCGACGCGACCCGGGAAGTCCCGAGGTTCGGCCGGTCTACTCCGAGGGGCTGACGGTTCGCTTCGCCGACAACTCGTCGGGCATCCCGCCGGAGGACCAACCGTGGTACGCACCGCGGATCCTGTACGTCCAGCACGCCTCGGATCCGGTGGTCTGGTGGTCGCCCGATCTGCTGTTCGAGCGTCCCGACTGGTTGTCCGAACCACCGGGGCCGGATCGGCTGCCGAGTATGCGATGGTTCCCGGTCGTCACGTTCTGGCAGGTGGCCGCCGACCTGACCAACGCCGCGGGCGTCCCCGACGGACACGGCCACAACTACGGAACCCTGGTGCTCGACGGTTGGGTTGCCGTCGCCGCACCCGAGGGCTGGACCGACCGCGACACCGAACGAGTCCGCGGAGTCATGGAGCAGTTCGCCGGCCGAGACGGTCCCGAGAAGTGAGCCGGTCCCGTGAGGCGAAGACCGCGTTACTGATCGGCACCGCGACGACGGCGTGGAGCACGGTCGCGCTGCCGTCGACTGGTCTCGATGCCCGTGGACGGGCGGTGGCCAATGCCTCGTTCGCCGTGGCCGTCGCGTCGGTAACGGGCCGCAGCGCCGCGCAACTGGGATTGCGCAACACTGCTGCCGGCGTGAAGTGGGGCGCTGCGGCGTCGGCGATTCCTGTCCTCGGATCTGCCGTCGTCGCCGCAATTCCAGCGCTGCGACGTCGGGTCCGGCCGTCCGAGGACGAGCTGGCCGAGTGGGTGCTGTTTCGCATTCCCGTGGGAACGGTGCTCACCGAGGAGTTGCTGTTCCGTGGTGTGCTCGACGCCGCGTCGCCGGCCCTGTCGCCGATCTTCTTCGGCCTGTGGCACATTCACCCGGCCCGCGCTGCCGGAGACACCGTGATCGGAACGGTGCTGGCGACGACTGTGGCCGGTGTTGTCTTCTCATGGCTCAGGGCCCGCAGTGGGAGCGTGCTCGCCCCGGCGCTGTTGCACTACTTTCTCAACACGAGTGGCGCTGTGCTGGCGCATCTCGCAGCGAACGACAGGAGTCGGTAGCAGTGCCACCGCACAAGGAAGTCAGCCCCGCCGAGGTGCGCGACGCAGTACTGGCGGTGGGGGACTGGATCAAGGGTGAGGCGGACAAGCCGGCTCGCGCACAGATTGCCGCGGCAGTGCGCACCACCGCCAGAACTCTCGGCCAGAATGCGCCCGGATCCTCGGTGGAGGTACGCGTACCGCCGTTCGTTGCGGTGCAGTGCATCGTCGGGCCTCGTCATACTCGTGGAACTCCGCCGAACGTCGTCGAAACCGATGCTCTGACGTGGCTGCAGGTGGTGACCGGAACCCGGGATTTCGCCGAGGCCCTCGCCGACGGTTCCATCGATGCGTCCGGTAGCCGGGCGGCCGAAGTGGGCCGCTGGTTGCCGCTGCTATCCATCAAGTGAGCCTGTCTGATCCGAGGGCGAATCGGACACTCGTTCACCTGTTGGGAATCTCCCGTCCACACGATGCGTTGACTCCGGCCGTGTGCCCGTAGACTTGGGCACGGCCCCCCGCCCCGTACCCCCAAGGGAGCAATGCCCGTGACCAACGCCGATTTGTCGGTCGACAGTCCGAATCTTCTGCTAGGCAAACCCCTCGACGAACCGGAGAACGAGCCGCGCGAAGAGTGCGGAGTGTTCGGAGTGTGGGCACCGGGCGAGGATGTGGCCAAGCTCTCTTATTACGGCCTCTATGCGCTGCAGCACCGTGGTCAAGAGGCTGCCGGCATCGCGGTGTCCGACGGTTCCCAGGTGCTGGTGTTCAAGGATCTCGGCCTCGTCAGCCAGGTGTTCGACGAGCAGACCCTGGGAGCTATGCCCGGGCATGTCGCCATCGGCCACTGCCGCTACTCCACCAGCGGGTCGGTCACGTGGGAGAACGCTCAGCCGATCTTCCGCACCACCACTGCGGGCACCGGGATTGCGCTCGGCCACAACGGAAATCTCGTGAATTTCGCCGAGCTCGCCACCAAGGCTCGTGACGCCGGCCTGATCAGCGATCGGCTGCAAGGAAACGGCACCTCGGATTCCGACGTGGTGACGGCGCTGATGGCCCACAAGGCCGCCGATTGCACCGTCGAGCAGGCGGCAATGGAGCTGTTGCCGCAGCTCAAAGGTGCCTTCTGCTTGACGTTCATGGACGAGCACACGCTCTACGCCGCCCGCGACCCGCACGGTGTTCGTCCGCTGTGCCTCGGCCGCCTCGATCGCGGCTGGGTGGTTGCCAGTGAGACGGCCGCGCTCGACATCGTCGGTGCCGCGTTCGTTCGAGACATCGAGCCCGGCGAGCTGCTCGCGATCGATGCCGACGGCGTTCGGTCGTCGCGTTTTGCCGCTCCCGAGCCCAAGGGATGCGTGTTCGAGTACGTCTACCTCGCACGACCCGACAGCGTGATCGGCGGCCGTTCGGTGCACTCGACCCGCGTCGAGATCGGACGACGGCTCGCCAAGGAGCATCCGGCCGAGGGCGATCTGGTGATTCCGGTGCCCGAGAGCGGAACTCCCGCTGCGGTCGGTTTCGCTCAGGGCTCCGGCATTCCCTACGGCCAGGGGCTGATGAAGAACGCCTACGTGGGCCGCACGTTCATTCAGCCGTCGCAGACCATTCGTCAGCTCGGAATCCGGCTCAAACTCAATCCACTCAAAGAGGTCATTCGGGGCAAAAGGCTGGTGGTGGTGGACGATTCGATCGTCCGCGGCAATACCCAGCGTGCGCTGATCAGGATGCTACGAGAAGCCGGTGCGCTCGAGATTCACGTCCGCATCGCGTCCCCACCGGTGCGTTGGCCCTGCTTCTACGGCATCGACTTCGCTTCTCCCGCAGAGCTGATCGCCAACGGCGTCGACTCCGAGGACGGGATTCTCGAAGGCGTGCGTCAGGCCATCGGTGCCGATTCGCTGGGTTACATCTCCATCGACGGCATGATCGCGGCGTCGGAGCAGCCCGAATCGCGGTTGTGTGCAGCATGTTTCACCGGTAAGTACCCGATCGATCTGCCCGCCGACAATGCGCTCGGCAAGCACGTTCTCGAGGGTCTACTGGCGTCGGCGGCCGGGCAGCCGGTGGCCAACGACGCAAATGTGAGCGCTCTCAGTCGCCCTTGACCTGCTCGTTTCCTCCAGGGAACAGCAGGGTTTTCTCAATGCCACATATTGGAAACAGTCCATCGGTACTGTCCCGAGTTACATAGGACACACCGATTTGGATAGAGGCATCAGATGACCCTGTCGCCCGACGACGGACGCATGCTGCGCTACAGCGCAGCATCCAAGACCGCTGTGCGTAAGCACGGCAAGAAGACCGCTGCAGTGGCAGCACTGTCGGTGCTTGCACTGACGGCCGCTGCGTGCGGCTCGGGACGCACCGACGCAGGCGGATCCGGTGACGGCGGCGGAGACACCATCACCGTCGGCACCACCGACCAGGTGACCTCGCTCGACCCGGCCGGCTCGTACGACAACGGCTCGTTCATGGTGATGAACCAGACGTACCCCTTCCTGATGAACTTCGCGCCCGGCAGCTCCGAGCTCGAGCCCGATGTCGCCGAAAGCTGCGATTTCGCCGAGCCGACCGTCTACAAGTGCACGCTCAAGGACGACCTGACGTTCGCGAACGGCAACCCGCTGACGAGCGAGAGCGTGAAGTTCTCGTTCGACCGGATCGTCGCGATCAACGATCCCAACGGGCCTGCGTCGCTGTTGACCAACCTCGACAGCATCGCGACGCCGGACGAGAAGACCGTCGAGTTCACGCTGAAGGCAGCGAACGATCAGACGTTCCCGCAGATCTTGGCGACACCGGCAGGTCCGATCGTCGACCAGACGGTGTTCCCGGCCGACAAGATCCTCGACGACGACGCCATCGTGGCGGCTACCCCGTTCGCCGGTCCGTACTCGATCTCGAGCTACGCCAAGAACTCCCTCGTCAGCTTTACCTCGAACGGTGATTACAAGGGCATCCTCGGCACGCCGAAGACGTCGTCGATCAACACGAAGTACTACACCAGCTCCGACAACCTCAAGCTCGACGTGCAGAACAAGGCCATCGATGTCGCGTGGCGCTCGTTGACGCCGACGGACGTCGAATCTCTCGGCGGGGTGGACGGTCTCACCGTGCACGAGGGACCCGGCGGCGAATCGCGCTACATGGTCTTCAACATGAACACGATGCCCGGCGACACCCCCGACCAGAAGCTGGCCGTACGCAAGGCAATTGCGGCCTCGGTCGATCGTCAGGCGCTGTCCGACGGCGTCTACAAGGGCACCTACACCCCGCTGTACTCCGTCGTCCCCACCGGTTTGGCCGGTGCGAACACCGCGTACGGCGATGTCTACGGCACCACGCCCAACCGCGACGAGGCAGCCGGATTCCTTTCTGCCGCAGGCGTTGCCACCCCGGTGCAGCTCAACCTGCAGTACAACCCGGACCACTACGGTTCGTCCTCGAGCGAGGAATACGCCGCGATCAAGAGTCAGCTCGACGCGACCGGCCTGTTCAACGTGAACCTGCAGTCCACCGAGTGGAGCACGTACACCAAGGAACGCGTCGCCGACGCGTACCCGGTGTATCAGCTGGGTTGGTTCCCGGACTACCCCGACGCAGACAACTATCTGACGCCGTTCTTCGCGCCGGACAACTTCCTGCAGTCGCACTTCGAGAGCCCGGCCATCACGTCACTGCTCGATCTCGAGCGCACGACGGCCGACGAGAATGCTCGGATGCAGATCATCGGCCAGATCCAGACCGAGCTCGCGACGAACTACCTGCCGACGCTTCCGCTGTTGGAGGGCAAGCAGATTGCCGTCGCAACCAACGAGATCAGCGGCGTGGACGAGACGCTCGACGCCTCGTTCAAGTTCCGGTTCGTCACGCTCGCCAAGAGCTGACGGCGTGCCCACTACCGACAGCACGACGGTAGAGGGCGAGAAGCAAGCACAGCAGGCGAGCGCGCCGTCACGGTACGGCGCGCTCGCCCGTTATCTCGGGGTCAGATTTCTGCTGATCATTCCGACTGCCTGGATTCTCGTCACCGTTGTCTTCTTTCTGATGCGGGTGATCGGTGATCCGATCACGGCGGCCCTCGGTGGCCGCCTTCCTGCCGAACAGATCGCCCAGCGCAAGGCCGAGGCCGGCTACGACCGGCCGATTCTGACGCAGTACTGGGAGTACCTGACCGGCTTGCTGCGTGGCGATTTCGGCCGTTCCGCGACCGACAACCGCGCGATCAGCGATGTTCTGCTCGTCAACGGCGCGGCCACTCTGGAGCTGGCCTTCTGGGCTCTGCTGGTGGCCTTCGCCGTCGGTATCCCGCTCGGGTTCTTCGCCGCTACCCATCGCGACCGGTTCGGCGACGCCTCGTTGCGGATCTTCGCCATCCTCGCGTACGCGGCACCGGTGTTCTTCGTCGGAATGCTGCTCAAGCTGCTGTTCGCAGTCAAGCTCGGTTGGCTCCCGGTGGCCGGACGAGCCAGCACCAATGTGGAACTGGCACTGCAGAACGTCTCGCCCAAGACCAACATCCTGATCGTCGATTCGTTCCTGTACGGCGAGTCGAGCTACACCATCGACGTGCTCGAGCACGCTGTGCTGCCTGCTCTCGCTCTCGGCCTGTTGACGGCCGGCGTATTCCTGCGGCTGGTGCGCGTCAACCTGATTCAGACGCTGCAGGCACCGTTCGTCGATGCCGCTCGCGCTCGCGGGTTGAGCGAGGGGACGGTGACGAGAAGACACGCGTTTCGCAACGCGATGATCCCCATCGTCACCGTCATCGGCCTGCAGATCGCCGTGCTGCTCGGCGGCGCTGTGCTCACCGAAACCACCTTCGAGTGGCAGGGCCTGGGATACGAACTCGCCCGGTACCTGCAGGCGCGCGATTTTGTTGCGGTGCAAGGCATCGTGACGTTCCTGGCCGTGGTGGTCGCCGTCGTCAGCTTCGTCACCGACGCGATCGTTGCACTCATCGACCCGAGAGTGAGGTTCTGATGAGCACCGAAGTCGTGCTGTCCGACGTACCTCCCACCCGTCCACACCGTCGAGGATTTCCCGGCGTCGCGTTCGTCAAGTCCACCTCGGGATTGCAACGCGTCACGTTGATCGTCGGCTTGGCCCTGATGGTGGGGTTCGTCATCGCGGCGGTGTTCGCGCCGCTTCTCGCGCCGTACGGGTTCTCGCAGACCAGCGATGCCGGGCAGGATTTTGCTCGCCAAGCGGCTCCGTCCGCCGAGCACTGGTTCGGTACCTCGGTCCGCGGCGAGGATGTGTTCTCGCGGGTGATCTACGGTGCCAGAACAGCATTGATGGTGATTGCCTCGTCGTTGATTCTCTCGCTGATCATCGGCGTTCCTCTCGGGCTCGCCTCGGGATACATCGGACGCTGGTTCGACCGCGTGCTCGTTCTGTTCATGGACGCGATGTACGCATTCCCGTCTCTGCTTCTCGCGGTGGTCATCTCGATCGTCGTGGCAGGTGGTCAGTCGTCGAGCTTCGGAGGCATCGCGTCCGCGGCCATCGCCATCACGGCCATCTTCGTCCCGCAGTATTTCCGTGTGGTCCGCAACGCCACGGTAGCGGTCAAGACCGAACCGTACGTCGATGCCGCACGGGTCACCGGCGCAGGCACACCGCGAATCCTGTTCCGCCACATCCTCGCCAACGTGGTGCAGACGCTGCCGGTCATCATCACCCTCAACGGGGCCGAGGCCATCCTGACCCTGGCCGGACTCGGGTTCCTCGGATTCGGCATCGAACCCACCTCCGCCTCGGAATGGGGATACGACATCAACAAGGCCCTGCCCGATATCTCCAACGGCATCTGGTGGACGTCGGTGTTCCCGGGCCTCGGCATCGTGCTGGTGGTTCTCGGTCTGACCATGGTGGGCGAAAGTGCAAGCGAGACACTCAATCCGCTGCTACGCACCCGCAAGAAATTCAAGAAGGCGGTGAAGGTATGACATCGAGCGTTGCGACTCCACGCGAGTCCGCACTGTCGGTGAAGTCGTTGTCCGTCACGTTCCTCACCGATGCCGGCGAGGTCGATGCCGTCACCGAGGTCTCCTTCGAGGTGTATCCCGGTGAGGTATTGGCCGTGGTGGGGGAGTCCGGCTCGGGCAAGTCCGTCAGCGTCCGTTCCGCCATCGGACTGTTGCCCGACACCGCACGCGTCGAGGGACACGTGGTGCTCGGTGGCCAGGACGTGACGAGGCTGAGCAACAAGGCGTGGGCGCAGTTGCGCGGCAACAAGATTTCGATGGTGTTCCAGGAACCGGGCAGTGCTCTGGATCCGCTGTTCACCATCGGATATCAGATCGTCGAGGCACTGCGTGCGCACACCCGCGCGGACGGTAAGCGGATGTCGGCGAAGGATGCCAAGACACGGGCCATCGAATTGTTGACGATGGTGGGCTTGCCCAACCCCGAGCAGCGCTTCTCGTACTACCCGCACGAGCTCTCCGGTGGGCAGAAGCAACGCGTGATGATCGCGATTGCCATCTCGTGTGAGGCGAAGGTCATCATCGCCGACGAGCCGACCACCGCCCTCGACGTCACGGTGCAGGCCGAAATCCTCGAACTGCTACGTGATCTCAAGGATCGGCTCGGCTGCGCCATCGTGCTCATCACCCACAGCATGGGCGTCGTGTCCGATCTGGCGGACCGCGTCGTCGTCATGCAGAACGGTCGCGTCGTCGAGGAAGCGCCGGTGGCGCAGTTGTTCGCCGCCCCTGCGGACGATTACACCAAGAAGCTGCTGGCCGCGGTGCCGACTCTCGCTGCGGTGGAGTCGGACAAGACCGTCGACACCTCGGGTGAACCGGTACTGGAGGTGTCGCGGCTGGTGGTGCAGTTCTCCGGTGGTGTCGGCTCCCCGGCGTTCCGGGCGGTCGACGACGTCTCACTCACCATTCACCGCGGCGAGACCCTCGGCTTGGTGGGTGAATCCGGCTCGGGTAAATCGACCATAGGCAGATGTGTTGCGGCACTGCAGAAGCCGACAAGCGGCAGCGTGACGGTGATGGGTCGAAACATTGCCGGCGTCAGTGAACGCAAGCTCAAGCCCCTTCGCAAACGCTTCGGCTTCGTCTTCCAGGACCCGTCGGCGTCACTGAATCCGCGACTGACCGTCGGACAATGTATCGCCGAGCCGATGATCGTGCACAAGTACGGCTCCAAGGATGCGATCGCGGCGAGGACGACCGAACTGCTCGACGCCGTGCAATTGCCGTCGGGCACCGACAAGCGGTACCCGCACGAGCTGTCCGGTGGGCAGCGGCAGCGCGTCAGCCTGGCGCGCGCACTGGTGCTGGGTCCGGATCTGGTGGTGGCGGACGAGCCGACCAGTGCACTCGACGTCTCGGTGCAGGCAGCAGTGCTGGACTTGTTCGAGGCGCTACAGCAGGAATTCGGTTTCGCGTGCCTGTTCATCAGCCACGACCTCGCCGTGGTGGACCGCGTCGCGCATCGTGTGGTGGTGCTGCGCAACGGGGGAATCGTCGAAGAGGGAACGCCGTGGAAGATTCTGCGATCCCCGGAGGCGGACTACACCAAGAAGCTGTTGGCCGCGATTCCCGGCAAGCGCCTGCACACGTGAGTTCTTCTCCTGACCGGGCACTCCGGTACCGTTGGGGCCGCGCCGCACCGGGCGCTGACATGAACTAGTACACAGGCTGGAGCCGAATGACCGAGGAATCCCAACCCACGAGCGCAACTCACTCGGGCGGTGCCTCCTACGCGGCGGCCGGGGTCGACATCGCCGCAGGAGACCGAGCAGTGCAGCTGTTCGCGCCGCTCGCCAAGAAGGCCAGCAGGCCCGAGGTCATGGGCGGTCTCGGCGGTTTCGCCGGTCTCTTCGCACTCAAGGGCGACTACCGTGAGCCGGTCCTGGCGGCCTCGACCGACGGCGTCGGCACCAAGGTCGCCGTGGCGCAGGCCCTCGGAAAGCACGACACACTGGGCCTCGACCTGGTGGCCATGGTCGTCGACGATCTTGTCGTCTGCGGAGCCGAGCCGCTCTTCCTGCAGGACTACATCGCCGTGGGCCGTGTCGTTCCCGAGCAGGTCGCAGAGCTGGTCAAGGGCATCGCCGAGGGCTGCATCATCGCCGGCTGCGCACTGCTCGGCGGCGAGACGGCCGAACACCCGGGGCTGATGGCCGACGGTGAT
Source organism: Rhodococcus sp. 15-649-2-2 (assembly GCF_002258645.1). NCBI lineage: Bacteria > Bacillati > Actinomycetota > Actinomycetes > Mycobacteriales > Nocardiaceae > Rhodococcus > Rhodococcus sp. 15-649-2-2. The sequence goes on along the minus strand of NZ_NPFM01000007.1, from coordinate 27,303 downwards.
TACGACCTCTCGGCCACGGGCATCGGCGTCGTCGAGGCGGATTCGATCCTCGGCCCCGAGCGGGTGCGTCCCGGTGACGTCGTCATCGGCATGGGATCGTCCGGCCTGCACTCCAACGGATATTCTTTGGCTCGCAAGGTGCTGCTCGAGATCAACCACATGGACCTCGGCGGACACGTCGAGGAGTTCGGCCGCACTCTCGGTGAGGAGCTGCTCGAACCCACCAAGATCTACGCCAAGGACTGCCTCGCGCTCGCAGCCGAGACCGACGTGCGTACGTTCTGCCACGTCACCGGCGGCGGACTGGCCAACAACCTCTCCCGCGTGATGCCCGAGGGCCTGGTGGCCGAACTGGACCGCACCACGTGGAGCCCGGCTCCGATCTTCTCGCTGATCGCGCAGCGCGGACGCGTCGAGCGGGCCGAGATGGAGCAGACGTTCAACATGGGTGTCGGCATGGTCGCGATCGTCGCTCCCGAGGACGTCGACCGCGCACTGGCCGTGCTCACCGCACGTCACATCGATTGCTGGACACTGGGCACGGTGAAGAAGGCAACCGGCAAGGACGTTGCCGACGAGCGCGCGCTGTTGCTTGGTAACCACCCGAGGTTCTGATCGGGGCGTTACCGCACGAACAAATGAGGGGGAGCCGCTAAGCGGCTCCCCCTCAGTCGTTCAGTGCACAGTACTAGCGTCGCCAGTCCTCGTACTCGTCTTCCTCGACTCGGGAATGCACATCCGAGTCAGAGTGGATGCCACGATGGGAGTTGGACGAACCACCGGAGAGTTCTTTCTGCAGACTCTCCAAGTCCGTTGTCGGCGAGCTGTACTTGAGCTCACGAGCGACCTTTGTCTGCTTTGCCTTAGCCCTGCCTCGGCCCATGGCGGTGCCCCCTCGCGGACTTGCGGGGCGGCCTGGGGAAATTTGGCGGCCCCGTTAGAGTTGGTATTTCTTCCTGGCACACACTCTAGCGCGCGAATCGCCGCGATGCGCATACGGCACCACGTGTCGGCGGCGGGCGCACCGGCGCGACACGCCCGGGGCAGGGGCCCGCGCTGCCTGTACCTGCGCATATCCGTGCACAGGCAAACTATCTTCGTGATGCGACACGAGAACTACGTGCTGCGCGTCATGGTTTGCGCGAGGATTTCAGTGCAGCTGCTGCATCGCGATACACCCTCGGTGCCAGTCCCGGCTCATCGAGCAGTGTCTGCAGTGCGGCTGCATCCTTCCCCTCGAAGAGCATTCGTACCGTCACCCCGTGGTCGGGGATCGACTCCACGGTCACCGCGTCGCCGGCGGCGAAGACACCCGGTTCGAGAACTCGGAAGTACGCACCCACATCGCCGCGTGCAGTGAACCGGCGAACCCATCCCGACTCGCCCATCCACCGCGCGAACGTGCCGCAGGGCCTGCGAGCGATGGTCGCCTCCAGCGTCACCGTGCCGACTCGCCACCGTGAACCGATCACCACGTCGGTCACCGGCACCCCGCTGGTGCGCAGGTTCTCCCCGAATCGACCCGGCGGAACCGGTGCCCCCAGCTCGTCGGCCCAGTAGCGCGCCTCGTCCTCGTCGTAGACGTACACGGCCTGATCGAGACCGCCGTGGAACTTCGTGTCTCGGCAGTGATCGCCGCCGATGCCCAGCTCGTGGACGTCCACCGGTCCGTCGACGGGTCTCTTGTCGATGCCGCTGTCGACCACCGCTCGGCGTCCCAACGGAACGTCGGCGTGCACGACGCAGACCGCGAGAACGGTCCCGGTCACCGGCCGCGCAGGCGGTCGACGGCAGCGCGACCAGCTTGGACGTCGTCGTAGGACGGGATGGAATCAGGATCGATCGACGCGGCACACGGGCCCGCTTCGAGGGCGGTGTCCACCGGAATCGTTCTCTTGAGAAGAGCGAGAGCGATCGGGCCGAGCTCGAAGTGATCGATGACGGTACCCAGATGCCCCACCGACCGTCCGCCTGCGGTGACCGCATCGCCCGTGCTGGGCCGACCGTCGGCGGAGCCGTCGAGATGCAGCAACACCAGGTGCCGCGGCGGTCGACCGAGGTTGTGGACGCGCGAGACGGTCTCCTGGCCGCGGTAGCAGCCCTTCTCCAGGTGCACGGCACCGAACTCGGCGGCACTGCCGATCCAGCGAACCTCGTGCGGAATGGTCTTCTCGTCGGTGTCCACGCCCACGCGCGGACGCAACGATTCCACCCGCAACGCGTCGAACGCCCAGGTTCCGGCCGGGGCGGCACCGGCATCGCGCAGGCGGAGGAACCACTCGGTGAGGTGTGCGCGGGGGATCACCACGTCGTACGAGTTCTGGCCGGGCCACGGCATCCGCCGAACGAATCCGCCGCCGTCGATCGCCGACGCACCGTAGATCTCGTTCGAAGCCGGCACACCGGCTTTGTCGAGGACCGACGCCGCGTCGGATCCCAGGACGGTGAGAACGGCCACATCGTCGGCCTCGCGGGGTTCGGCTTTCGCCCAGAACACCATCTTCTTCAGAAACGACAGCAGATCGGGGCCCGCGGCTCGCTCGGTATCGATGTACGTGACGCCGTCCAGGTCGGTCTGGACGAAGTGGTGCTCGATGCGGCCGTTGACGTCCAGGCTCAGGTTCTCGGCCGAGCTACCGTCGGGCAGGTTCGAGACGAGTTGGCTCGAGATCGTGTTCAACCAGCTCAGGCGTTCGTCTCCGCTGATGGCGAGGACGAAGCGATGGGATCGATCGATGACGGCGGCTCCACTGACGGCGTCGCGCTGTTCGCCGAACGGATTGCCGTAGTGCCAGGCCACCCCGGCGTCGACGCTGTCGTCCGGGGATGGAACGGCACCGGGAAGAGTGAGAAGAGGACTTGGACTGATCGTCACGGAATCGGACACCACTCCATAGTAGGAGCCTGGGGAGTCCGACGTTTTACCTACGTGCAACGCGTGCGATATCCGTGGGCGATTTCCCCTGTCTAGGTTTCGAGCCGTGAAAGCTCTGAGACACCCGGCAGCACAAATAGGTCTGGCAGCGATCGGCGGAATCGTGTTCGGTCTGATCGTCGGTGACCGGGCCGCGAACCTGAAGTTCGTCGGCGATCTGTTCATCCGCCTGATCCAGATGTCGATCGTGCCGCTGGTCATGGCATCGGTGATCGTGGCGACGGGATCCATGTCCGGAACAGGTACCGGCAAGATCGCGGTGCGAACGTTCAAGTGGATGATCGGCTTCTCGTTCGTGGCAGCTGTGCTGGCATGGCTACTGAGCGTTCTCATCCGGCCGGGTGCAGGCATGGAGTTCACTGCGCAACTCGACCCGAGCCTGGAAGAGAGCGCGAGCGAGGCGCTCGGCTGGCAGGACACTTTGCTCAACTTCGTCTCGACCAATGTCTTCAGCGCGATGTCCACCGCGACGATGGTTCCGATCATCGTGTTCTCGTTGCTCTTCGGAATTGCGCTGCGCAGCCACATCACCAAGACGGGCGACACCGGCGTACTGACGTTCATGGATCAGATTCAGCAGATCGTCCTGACGATGATTCGCCTGGTCATGACCATCGCTCCGGTCGGTGTCTTCTGTCTCCTCGCCGCTCTCGCAGGAGATGTCGGATTCTCCGTCGTCTCGACTGCGTTGAGCTACCTGGGGACCACCCTGCTCGGAGTACTGATTCTCTTCGCACTGTTCGTGATCGTGGTGACTGTACGAACCCGGTTGGATCCGAGAAGCTTGCCGAGCAAGCTCACCGAGCAGACGGCCATTGCTGTTACCACCACGAGTTCTGCAGTCACCTTCCCGACCGTTCTGAAGAACACCGTGGAGAAGGTGGGCGTCAGTCAGAAGGTCGCGAACTTCACGCTGTCGATCGGACTCACCATGGGTTCGTACGGCGCGGTCCTCAACTACATGATCGTCGTGATGTTTCTCGCGCAGGCAGGCGACGTCGATCTCAGTGTCGGCCAGATTGCCCTCGGTATGGGTCTGGCGATCCTGCTGAACATGGGCACGATCACGGTGCCGGGTGGATTCCCGGTGATCGCGATGTTCCTGGCAACGTCGTTGGACCTGCCGTTCGAAGCGGTCGGCCTGTTGATCGCCGTGGACTGGTTCGCCGGAATCTTCCGCACCTTCCTCAACGTCAACGGCGACACGTTCGTCGCGATGTTGGTGGCCAACGCCGACGACGAGATCGACCGCGACGTCTACAACGGAACCAAGACGGTCGTCGCCGAGGACATCGACCTCGACGAGTACCGCGACGTGATGGCGCAGGCAGATCGAGCCGACTGACCGTCTAGCTCTACAGTGACGGCCATGGCCGATTCGGTAGTGGTGACGTTGGACGGCCGAGTGCACGACGCCGGACAGCCGTTGTTGTTCGCCGACGACCTGGCTGCCGTACGCGGCGACGGGGTGTTCGAGACGTTGCTCGTGCGGGGCGGCGCTGCCTGCGCCGTGGAGTTGCACCTGGCCCGTCTGGCGGCGTCGGCGACGGCACTGGAACTGCCTGCTCCCGATCTGGACGAGTGGCGAACCGTGATCGACAAGTCCGTCGGTATCTGGACCGAGGGCTCGGTGGACGAGGCCGTGCTCCGGTTGGTACTCAGTCGGGGACGCGAAAGCGGCGGAGAGCCGACGGCGTTCGTGACGGTGGGGCCCCTTCCCGAGCGGGTGCGGACAGCGCGTGCGAACGGGGTGTCGGTGATCACGCTCGATCGAGGCTATTCGGTCGAGTTCTCGGCGACTGCGCCGTGGCAGCTCGCCGGCGCAAAAACACTGTCGTACGCGACGAACATGGCAGCACTGCGGCACGCGTCCGCCCAGGGGGTCGACGACGTCATCTACCTGAGCAGCGAGGGGCGGGTGCTGGAAGGTCCACGGTCCACGGTGGTGCTCGCGCGCGGTAAGACACTCGTCACACCGTCGGTGGAGCAGGGCATCCTGGCCGGAACCACCGTCGCCGGGTTGTTCCAGGTTGCCGAGGCGGCCGGCTGGACCTGCGAGCACGGGCATGTCTACCCAGCGGATCTCATTGCGGCAGATAGTGTTTGGTTGGTCTCGAGTGTCACCCTCGCGGCGCGGGTGACGGCGATGAACGGCGTTGTTCTCGGTCGTCCCGGGAGCGGCGAAGAGGTGGCCGAGATGGTCGATCGAGCCGTGGAAGTCGCCGCCACGCGATAGGTGCCCAACGACCCTGCCGAAAGACTCTTCCCTACTACTACTCGTAGTAGTACATTCGAATCAGTCGCGGGCCAATGCCCTGACCTGCGGTGTTGCCCGTCACAGCTCGGGTGGAAGAGTTCGGAGTATCGATGGACGCGTTGGATGTCTCGCGGTGGCAGTTCGGTATCACCACGGTTTACCACTTCATTCTCGTACCTCTCACGATCGGCCTCGCGCCGATGGTGGCCGCCATGCAGACCATGTGGGTGATCACCGGCAAGGACTCCTGGTATCGGCTCACCAAGTTCTTCGGCAAGCTGTTCCTCATCAACTTCGCGCTCGGCGTCGCGACCGGAATCGTCCAGGAATTCCAATTCGGGATGAACTGGAGCGAATACTCGCGCTTCGTCGGTGACGTGTTCGGCGCGCCCCTCGCGCTCGAGGGGCTGGTGGCATTCTTCCTCGAGTCCACGTTCCTCGGGCTGTGGATCTTCGGCTGGAGCAGACTTCCCAAACTTGTTCACCTGGCGACGATCTGGCTCGTTGCCATCGGCGTGAACGCCTCTGCCTTCTTCATCATCGCAGCCAACTCCTGGATGCAGCATCCCGTCGGCGCGATCTACAACGAGGAGACCGGCCGCGCCGAGCTCACCGATATCTGGGCGTTGCTCACCAACAACACTGCGCTGGCGGCCTTTCCGCACGCCGTTGCGGGTGCATTCCTCACCGCCGCAACCTTCGTCGCCGGCATCTCCGGTTGGTGGATGGTGCGCGAGGCGCGCAAGAAGAAGCTGGACAGCCCGGCCACTGGGGTCACTCCGCAGGCTCCGCTCTCCGATAAAGGGGTCACTCCGCAGGCTCCGCTCCCGGCAACCGACTCGCGCACGATGTTCCGATCTGCAGCGCGCATGTCCTTCATCGTCATGATCGTCGCAGGCGGCGCACTCGCCATCACCGGAGACGTTCAGGGCAAGCTCATGTTCGAGCAGCAGCCGATGAAGATGGCATCCGCAGAATCGTTGTGCGACACAGAAACCGGAGCCAGTTTCTCGCTCTTGACCGTGGGTACCCACAACAACTGCGAATCCGTGGTGCACCTCATCTCGATTCCCGGCCTCACCTCGTTCCTGGCTGAGAACGATTTCGGTGCCACCGTGCAGGGCGTCAACCAACTACAGGACCAGTACGAGCAGCAATTCGGCCCGGGCAACTACAAGCCCAACCTGTTCGTCACGTACTGGGCATTCCGGATGATGATCGGACTGGCCGCAGGCTCGGCCCTGCTCGCCGTCGCGGGATTGTGGGTCACCAGAGGTGGTCGGATTCCCGACCAGAAGTGGTTCTCGTGGTTGTCGCTGCTGGCCATTCCGACCCCGTTCCTGGCCAACAGTGCCGGCTGGATCTTCACCGAAATGGGCCGTCAGCCATGGGTTGTCGCGCCGAATCTTTCGGGAGTCGACCAGATCCGGCTCACCGTCGATCAAGGCGTCTCCGACCATCCCGTCGGCCTCGTCTTCGCATCGCTTGTAACGTTCACACTGCTCTACGCCGCTCTCGGGGGCGTCTGGTTCTACCTGCTTCGACGCTACGTCGTCGAAGGACCTCTCGACCACGACGCGCACCCGCACGTCGATCCACCGGATTCGGAAGACGAAGAGCCCAAACAGCTCTCGTTCGCGTACTAGGGGATAGTCATGTCACTGCCCGAATTCTGGTTCCTCATCATCGCTTTCTTCTTCGTCGGCTACTTCGTGCTCGAAGGCTTCGACTTCGGCGTCGGCATGCTCATGCCCATTCTGGGCAGGCACCCGGACGCCGCGACGGGTGAGAAGCGCAGGCGCGCCGTCCTGAACACGATCGGTCCGGTCTGGGACGGCAACGAAGTCTGGCTCATCACCGCAGGCGGTGCCCTCTTCGCAGCGTTCCCCGAGTGGTACGCCACGTTGTTCTCGGGCTTCTACCTGCCGCTGTTGTTGATCCTGGTGGCGCTGATCCTGCGCATCTGCGCCATCGAATGGCGCGGAAAGATCGACGACCCGGTGTGGCGTCGACGCTGCGACATCGGAATCGGCATCGGCTCGTGGGTTCCGGCGGTGCTGTGGGGCGTCGCGTTCGCCAACATCGTGCGCGGAGTCGCGATCGACGAGAACAAGAAGGTCACCGCAGGGTTCTTCGACCTGCTCAACCCGTACGCATTGCTCGGCGGAGTAACGATGGCCGTGGTGTTCGCACTGCACGGTGCCGTGTTCATCGCGCTCAAGACCTCCGGGGATGTACACGAGGACTCGGTGAAAATGGCAGCGTGGCTGTCGGTTCCGGCAGTGCTCGTCGGTGGAGCCTTCGCACTGTGGACACAACTCGCGTACGGGAAGACCTGGACCTGGGCACTCGTCGCGGTGGCAGCGGTGGCGCTGCTGCTCGTCGTCGCGCTGACGGCGAAAGTACGCGAAGGCTGGGCCTTCGTCTTCACCAGCATCGCCATCGTCGCCGTCGTCGTGCTGCTGTTCGCCTCCCTGTTCCCCAACGTCATGCCGTCCAGCACGGACGCCGCCTTCGATCTCACCATCGCGAACGCGTCGTCCAGCCCGTACACGCTGAAGGTGATGACGTGGGCCGCGGCCTTCGCTGCCCCCGTCGTCATCGGTTACCAGGCCTGGACGTACTGGGTCTTCCGGCAACGCATTTCGAGCGCACAGATACCGGACTCGATCGGACTGACGGTGAAGTCGTGAGCGCACCCGCTCGCTCACGGGCACCGGTCGATCCCAGACTGTGGAAGTACTCTCGCTCCGCACGCGGCTACCTCGTCGCGACGGTCGGACTGTCGACCGTCGTCACCCTGTGCATCATCGTGAGCGCGCTTGCCATCGGCCGCGTTCTGGCGGGCGTCATCACCGACCCGACGGCCAGATCGTTGTCCGACTGGACCACGGAACTGGTGGTCCTGGGATGTGCGATGGCAGTTCGCGTGCTTGCGACCGGAGCCCAGTCTCGATACGCGCACCGGTCGGCATCGCGAGTGGTGGCCGAGCTGGAGCTCGAAGTGCTGACGACCGCAACTCGTTTCGAGCCTAGGGAACTCGACTCCGAACGTGAAGAGCTGGCGGTCGTCGTGACTCGCGCCATCGGCGGATTGCGGGCGTACCTGATCGGCTACGTACCGGCGCTGGTGCTGGCCGTCATCGTCACCCCGTTGGTCCTGGTCGTCATCCTGACCCAGGACGTGACGTCGGCGGTGATCATTGCGGTGACCCTGCCGCTCATCCCGATCTTCATGATCCTGATCGGACTGCTGACCAAGGGGCGAGCGGCTGCGACGCTCACCACGATGACCCGGCTGTCGGCACAGTTGCTCGATCTGTTGGCCGGTCTGCCCACATTGCGCGCACTGGGGCGCGAACACGGGCCTGCCGCCCGCATCAGGGCACTGGGCGATGCACATCGGCGAACGACGATGCGCGCGTTGAAGGTTGCCTTCCTCTCGTCGATGGTTCTCGAACTGCTCGCGACCCTGTGTGTCGCGCTGGTGGCCGTCGGTATCGGACTGCGGCTGGTGTTCGGGGAGATGACACTCGAGGCAGGCATCGTCGCGTTGATCCTCGCGCCCGAGGTGTACTTTCCACTCCGGTCCGTGGGCACTCAATTCCACGCGGCCGAGGACGGCGTCGAGGCCGCCAGCCGAGCATTCCGCGTGTTGGACCGCCGGACGGTTCGGCCGAGTGGTGGTCGAACGGTCGACGCCTCGGCCGCGAACATCGAACTCGACGGACTCACTGTCACGAGTCGAGACGGCGAGGCTCCGGCAGAGCTCAGTGCAGTGTGCCGAGCGGGCACCGTCACGGTACTGACCGGACCGAACGGCGCAGGCAAATCAACTGCACTACAAGCAATCCTGGGACTGACAACGCCTTCGAGCGGCGCGGTGAGAATAGGGGGAGTGCCGGTGGGCGAACTCGACCTCGACCAGTGGTGGGCGCAGGTTGCCTGGCTTCCGCAGCGGCCGGTGTTGTTGCCCGGCACGCTGTACGAGAACGTCACCCTGCACGGAGTGCCCAATTCGGATGCTTTGGATGCGGCGTGCCGTTCGGCCGGCTTCGACGAGGTTCTCCGAGATCATCCGGCCGGCTGGGACACCTGCGTCGGTCAGGGCGGAGTGGGACTGTCGCTCGGCGAACTGCAGCGCCTCGCCCTCACCCGGACCTTCGTCTCGAATGCTTCGGTGATGGTGCTGGACGAGCCGACCGCACACCTCGACTCGGCGCGGGAAAAGACTGTGCTGCAGGCTGTTCGGGCCGCGGCCGACCGAGGAGTCACCGTGGTGATGGTGGGTCACCGGCGGTCGGTGTTGCATGCCGCCGACCGAGTCGTCGAGGTGCGCAGTGACGCGACTCTGCAGCCGAAGGTCGATCATGTCTGATCTGCGTCGGGCGTTGGCGTTGTTGGAGCTCTCCCCGCGGCGGGTAGCGGTGGCCGTGGCCGCCGGGGTGGCGACCCTCGGGAGTGCGCTGGCTCTGGCCGCGCTCTCGGCATGGTTGATCACCCGAGCCTGGCAGATGCCACCCGTGCTCGATCTGTCCGTGGCCGTGGTAGCCGTTCGGGCGCTGGGCATTTCGCGGGGTGTGTTCCGATATCTGGAACGACTGTCCACACACGATGCGGCACTGCGCGGTACGACGGCAGCTCGCACCGGAATCTACGAGAGGTTGGCGAACGGAAACGGAGCGATCCACCTGCGGCGCGGTGACGTTCTCGCGCGCACCGGAGCAGACGTGGACGTGCTCGGTGACGTCGTCGTGCGGGCCGTGGTGCCCATCTGTGTCAGCGTCGTGATGATGTTCGCGGCGGTGGGCCTGCTCGCCGGCATCGCGCCTGCTGCCGCGTCGATCATGGCAGTGGCGTTGCTGATCGCCGGAGTGGGCGCACCGATGCTGGCGGCGCGGTCGGCGAGGATCGCCGAGGAGGCCGGTGCCGACGCCGACGCGCGGTTCGCGGAGTCGGCCGTCCGCGCCCTCGACCATGCTGCGGAACTACGGGTCGCCGGGCGACTGGACGCAACACTGGCCGAAGCTCGAAGCGCAGCACAGGATTCGGTGGTTGCCCGGGACCGCGCCGCCCGTCCGTCGGCCATGGCCGACGCCGCTGGGCCGCTGTCGATCGGAGCGTCGGTGATCGGGTCCTTGCTCGTCGGAATCGGTCTGTACGGACCGGACGGAGGCACCGCCGGCGGTATGACGCCGATGGCACTGGCGATCATCGTGCTGGTTCCGCTGGCTGCGTTCGAGGCGACTGCCGCGCTCCCCGGGGCGGCTGTCGCGCTGATGCGCGGCCGAATCGCAGCCACCCGAATCATGGCGATGCTCGATGCGGCTCCGCCGCATGTGAGCAGAACTTCGACCCCTGCTACGAACTTCCGCGCACATGCGCGAAGCGCTCTCATCGGGCCCAGTGGATCCGGGAAGACGACGATGTTGCGCGCACTTGCCGAGGAATACGGCTCGGACGCAGCGCTGTTCGCCGAGGATGCGCATCTGTTCGACACCTCGATTCTGGAGAATCTGCGGGTGGTACGCGGCGACGTGAACGAGGAGGAAGCAGCGAAGGCGCTGCGAAAAGTCGGCCTCGGCTCGTGGCTCGACGCGATGCCCCTCGGTGTCAACACAACTCTGGTGGGCGGCGCACAGGCGGTGTCCGGAGGAGAGCGGCGCAGGCTGCTGCTCGCGCGCGGGTTGCTCAGCACCGCACCGATCGTGCTGCTGGACGAGCCGACGGAACACCTCGACAGAGTCTCCGGGATGCGAATACTGCGCGAGCTGCTCACCACCGACGGCGGCCTGTTCGGTGCCGACCGAACCGTAGTGGTCGTCACCCATCAATTGCCGGAGAACACCGATGCCGACCAGGTGATCGATCTCGGAGCAGACCCGAAGAAAAAACCCTTTGCCGACTCGGAATCTCCGGCGTACGTTGGGAGTACACGAGAGAGGAGGTGGTCTGAAGTTGATGAACTCTAGGACGCGTGAGGTGGCTGTCAGCTAGCCGCTATCGCTGACGGATTCACTGCGAAGACCGCGCGAGCGGCAAGCGAATCCCAGGCAGCTACCCGGCCCCCGAGCCCCCGACCTGTCCGGTCGGGACCTGAAAGCAGGTATGGCTCGGGGGCCGTTCGCGTGCAACGAGCAGGAAGAAAGATTCAGCCGATGTAGCGAGAGAGCCGCGCGGACAACCGCGGTGCGAGTGGGCCGTCGGCGACGACACGTTCCTCGACGTACGCCAGATCTCCACCCTCGACGATGCCGTAGAGCCGCTTCGCCCCGCCGACCAGCGCACCCGAGGTGCTGCGGATGACGACGTCGGTGGCGAGTTCCCAGGAGGACTTGGTGAGTGCGTGTCCGTAATACAGTTCGACCACACCGGTGCTGTGGGTCAGCAGGAGCTCGATGACCTCTTCGTTCTCGGAACCCTTGACGCCGTGGCCGCCGCTGACGCGCCAGAATCCGGTCTCGCGGAGGTCGGGGTGAGCGTAGTTGCCGTCGGAGTCCAGCCGCCAGGAGCGCGATTCCCAGCTCAGGTAGCTGCCGCCGTCGTGGGTGATGACGATCTGCTGTCCGAAGAGGTAGTCGGTTCCCAGTTCGGGGTCGTGCCCCTCGCCCTCACCGCGCCAGACACCGACGAGTGGCAACAGGGCCAGCATCGACGGGTTCAGATCGGGACCGAGCCGCAGGTTGGCAGTGTCGTCGGGATGGGGGATATCGGGCAGTACCGGGACGTTGCGCAACGATGCCTCGGCGAACTTCTGTTCGGCCGCCGCTATCGCTTCGTCGCCACTGGTGATGGGGGCGTTTCGTCCCTCGTCAGTACTGCCGGGTTGCCCCGCAACCGGATCCGTCACGACTCGTCGTTGACCAGTCGGTAGACGACGTAGAGCGAGAACGCGATGATGGCAATTGCCGCAAGCGCAAGCAATACCTCGAAGAAGATGACCACGGGATCGAGTTTAACCCGCGTAGTTTCCCACCGAGAACAGCGGCCCGAATCCGACGTGTGTCCTTGGTGACATCTACCCAACTTCGGGGTCGTCAGTGCGCTGGATCACTCGTATTGGTGGAGAAATCCCGGCAAGCAGGTACCTTCTTCGGGGGACGTCGGGCGCTCGCGGGCGAATTTCCGACGTGTTTCACTGTGTTCTGTCACGAAGGCTGGGGAGGTCTCCGCAACAATGCTGCGTCGTAAACGCGCTCTGACATCGTCGTTCGGATCCGTGTTGTTCAGGTCTGCTGTGGTGACCCTGGCGCTGGCGCTCGCAGCACCCGCTGCTGCGCTCGCCGCACCCGACTCCGGATCGGCGGACTCCGGATCGGCGGACTCCGGATCGGCGGACTCAGGATCGGCGGACTCAGGATCGGCGGACTCGGGTTCCGCAGACTTCGGGTCCTCGCAGGGGCCGAACATCGATCCCAACAACTACGCGCAGGACTGCCCGGACGTGCTGCTGTTGGCCGTGTCCGGAGCCACCGACTCGGCCGCAGATCGCAATCCGCTCAACGAAGAGGCACAGACGATCGCGTCGAACTGGGTCGGCAACGTCACCGTTCCGGTCGGTGAGGCGAACGCGGACAGCCCGGGTACCGTCGGCTGGCTCTACGTCCCGTACACCTCCACGTACGGCTTCGACGTCATCGACAACGTGGCCACCTACCAGGAATCGATCGCCGACGGCCTCGCGTCGACCAATCGGTTGATGGACGAGTACAAGACCAAGTGCGGCGAGAAGACCAAGTTCGTCCTGCTCGGGTACAGCGTCGGCGGTGAGGTTCTCGATCGACTCGCGATCGAACTCGGACACCGCGATCCCAACGCGCTCGTCACAGCCGACGACGTCGTCGGCGTCATGATGGTCGGGTCGCCCTACCGCCCGGCCGGCGTGCCGAACTTCGGTGACGAGGTAGGCGAGTCACGCGGCGGATTCATGGACCAGTCGCCCCGGGACTACGGATCGATGACCGACAAGGTCACGTGGTCTTGTCGTCCCTACGACCTCGCCTGCGACTCGCCGGACAAGATCGAACTGCTGCAGCTGGCGCTCGGCGTGCTCGGTCAGATGCGGTTGACCCTGCTCAATCCGGTGCAGACCGTCTCCGATTTCGCTCGGACGGTAGCCAGCATCGCCACCCGCGCGATCGTCGACATCGCCACGAACAAGTCCTGGCTCGAGTCGGACGAGACGCTTCTGCAGGTTCTGGTCAAGGTCTCCGACCGGCAATATCAGGTGGATGACGCGCAGGCTGCAGCAGCGCTGTCTCCCGACCAGCTTCTCGCCGATCTCAACTGGGCTCTCGGGCCCGGTGCCGAGACCGTGAAGGCGAAATTGCGTGCTGAAGGCGAGGGCCTGGTGGAGAACAACAAGGGCATCGTCGACGTCGTACTCGGCCCCTATTTGGCAATCGGCTTTCTGCAGCACCTGTCCTACTGGTACAACGACCCCAACGACGGTTACGACTGGGAGAGCGAGAAGATGGTCGCCTGGGTGACCGATCTCGCTCGCACCGAACGCGAGAAGAACAACGCACCCCCGGCCATGGATCCGGCCACGCCGTCCGTTCCCGAGACTCCCCAGCCTGCCGCCGAGCCCCGACTGCTCCCGGAGCCGGGCACGCAGACTCGCGTCAGTGACCTCGGTGCCTTCCTCGAGTCCCAGGGCATCCCGGTTCCGGAGGGGATGTTCCCGCCGCAGTACTCCACGGTTCCGGAGCGCACCACCGCAGCGCCCCTGCCCAACTGAACAATCTCCGGCTGGACATAAAAGAACCCCGCACCTGCTCGCAGGTGCGGGGTTCTTCGTTTCGATCGGTGGTGAGAAATCAGACTCCGACGGTGACGTCGGCAGAGTGCACGCCAGCGCCCTCGGGAGCGATGACGGTGTCGCCGTTGCCCGATGCCGACAGTGCGCGCAGCGTCCACTGGCCGGGAGCGGCGAAGAAGCGGAAGTCTCCGGTGCCCGACGCGACGACCTCGGCGGTGAACTCGCCGGTGCCGTCGAGCAGACGCACGAACGCTCCTGCTACCGGCTCACCGTCGCCGGCGAGGACGCGGCCGGTGATGACCGTTTCCTTCTCGACGTCGACGCCTGCCGGGATGGTCTGGCCCTGTACGGGTGCTCCACACATATCAGTGAACCTCCAACTCGATGGGTGCTCCGACGAGGGAGCCGTACTCGACCCAGCTACCGTCGTAGTTCTTGACGTCTTCCTTGCCCAGCAGCTCCTTGAGGACGAACCAGGTGTGGCTCGAACGCTCACCGATGCGGCAGTAGGCGATGGTGGCCTTGTCGTCGTCGTAGCCCTTGGTCTTGTACAGCTCTTCGAGCGCGTCGTCGGACTTGAACGTGCCGTCCTCGTTGGCGGTGGTGCTCCACGGGATGTTGATCGCCGACGGCACATGGCCGCGCTGCTGAGCCTGTTCCTGCGGCAGGTGAGCCGGGGCGAGGATCTTGCCCGAGAACTCGTCGGGGGAGCGTACGTCGATCAGGTTCTTGTTGCCGATCGCGTCGATGACCTCGTCGCGGAATGCGCGGATCGACAGGTCGGGAGCCTCGGCACGGTACTGCGTGGTCTCGCGGCTGACGACGTCCTTCGACAGTGCGCGTCCGTCGAGTTCCCACTTCTTGCGTCCACCGTCGATGAGCTTGACGTCCTTGTGGCCGTAGAGCTTGAAGTACCAGTAGGCGTAGGCGGCGAACCAGTTGTTGTTTCCGCCGTACAGGACGACGGTGTCGTCGTTGCTGATGCCCTTCGCCGACAGCAGGTCGGAGAACTGCTCCTGGCCCAGGAAGTCGCGGCGAACCGGGTCCTGCAGGTCCTTGCGCCAGTCGAGCTTGACTGCACCTTCGATGTGTCCGCCGTCGTAGGCGCTGGCGTCTTCGTCGACCTCGACGAAGACGGTCTTCGGTGCGTTGAGGTTCTGCTCGGCCCAGTCGGCAGAGACCAGGACGTCGGAGCGAGCCATGGTGTTCCTTTCGGTCTTTCTTGTACGGATCGGAAGAAGGGTGTGAGTGCTAGGTGCTGCGCAGTCGCGCCGCGAGGGGGTAGATCATGCACCCGAGGCAGACCGCGAACGCGGCGTTGAGAAACGCCGCGAACAAGGCGAAGCCTGCTGCCACGGTGCCGACGACGGGAGCGCCGAGCGCGAAGCCGAGAACTCCGACGGCGGCGAACGCGAATCCCACCAGCTGAGCGAACTTCAACGGAGCCACCGGCTCGCGTTCGCTGGTCGGGGAGAGTCGCGGAGCGACGAACGTCGCGTAGATCGTGCCGTACGGACTGTGCTTGGGTCCGCGTACGGCTCCGATTCCGAACACGATCGCCTGTAGCCCGAGCAGGATTGCCGCTGCGGGGACCGAGAACGTGGTCAGGAGAAGTACGACGACCAGGACGGCGGTGGTGATCCACGCTGCGAAGCGCGGGCCGCGGACGTCGACCTGGTCGATCGTGGGGGTGTCGGTGTGGGTGTCGTGTGTCGACATCGAGAAGTACTCCTGTGCGAGGCCGGGGCACGCCGCAAAGGCAGTGCTCGGACGTGGATTCCTGTCTTGGGCCGACATCACGCATGGGCGTGGCGGCAGAAGGAAATCAGCAGCAGCGACAGCAACATCCGCCCAGTCGGCACAGATCAACCGTGCGTCGACTGGTGAGCATCAGCTCGTGGCGGGAGAACACGAAGAGCATCCTACCTGCTACCAGCGGCGCGTCGAACCGCCGGCCCGAGCGGGTGCGGTCACAGGGCGTCGAGCGCGGACCTCAGAGCCGCCGCGGAGGGAACCCCCGCGATTCTGGAGCGCCGACGCAACTCGGTGTCGAGCACGAACGTGGTGGGCAACGACAGCACTCCCAGCTCACGAGCGAGGACCGGATGGGCATCGATGTCGAGCTCTACTTCGCGGGCCCCGCTGCGGTCGTTCAGCACTTGGCCTACGACGCGACGGACGGCCGCGCACGGTCCGCACCAGTCCGCCGAGAAGTGCAGCACCGTCGCGGTGTCGGTCGTGATGCCCGCCTCGAGCAGGAGTGGGCGTAGAGCGTCGGTGTCGGAGCCGGTGTCTCGTACAGCGCGCACGGTGCCGGACCGGCTCCGGAGGTAGAGCCCGGTGGCTATGGCGAGGACCGCCACGGCCAACAGAACTGTGATCCCTGTCACGGCTTTTCGATCTCGTTGAGGTCGATCGTCACGTTGTCGCCCGAACCCTCGATGACGATCTGCGACCCTTCCGCGTACACGTCGGTCGGCAGAAGTCCGAAGGGCAGGTTCTGGCGCTCGATGGTCTTGGTGAACAACCCGAGCACGGTCGGCTTGGCGAAGTCGGGAATCGTGAAATCCGCCCGACCCTCGGGTCCGAAGTAGAAGTCGGATGCCACGATGGCGACACTGTCTCCCTCGAGCAGAAGGTCGGCTTCCACGCTCACTGTGGTCTGCAGTGGGCCGACCGGCACCGTTCCGGTCAGCACGACGCCTCCGGTAGTCGTTTTCCCCGAGCCACCCGAGCCGCCCGTGCCGTCGGACTTGTCGGCCGGGGGCGCAGAAACCTGCAGGTCGACGATGCCGAGGAACCGGCCGAGGTCGGTCGCTTCGATACGGACGCGGCCGTCGAGTTCGTCGACCGGAATGGCCCGGACGTTGTTGTCGATCAAGTCGGACAGGGCGATGTGCACGCCGCGCAGATTGGCCTCGATCGTCGTCGAGCCGACGTATTCGGTGGGAACGTCCTGAGCCCTGATCTCGATGTTCTGGTAGCGGCCGTCCGCTGCCTGGGTCAGGAACGGGAATCCGTGCACGATCACCTGGGGGTCCGAATTGAGTTCGCCACCGGCGCGAATCGCGCGTGAGACTCGGTATTCGGAATACGCCGCCGCGCCGAAATCCACGACGAGCGCGAGGGCCAGCAGGCTGACGAGTCCGATGAGAAGTGTGCGCACGCGTCCATTGTGACCGACGGGTCGCGTACTGCCCGCTTCGGCCAGTTGTACGGACAAGCTAGTCTGTGTCCTTGACGAATACTCCAATCCAGCTCGGGCTGGACCGGCCAGCAGTAAGAATGGAGACGCAGTGGAGCTCCTACTACTGACCTCCGACCCCAATCCGGAGGGCGTTCTTCCGTCCCTTGCTCTTCTGGCGCATCACGTGCGACCGGTGCCCACCGAGGTCTCCTCGCTACTCGAAGCGGGTTCGGCCGATATCGCGCTCGTGGACGCCCGCACCGATTTGGCTGCGGCACGCGGGTTGTGTCGCCTGCTGGGCAGTACCGGGTCGGCCATCCCCGTCGTCGCGGTTCTCACCGAGGGCGGGCTCGTGGCGGTCAACTCCGATTGGGGCCTGGACGACATCCTGCTTCCGGGTACCGGCCCGGCGGAGCTGGACGCGCGTTTGCGGCTGCTGGTGGGGCGCAGCGGCGGCGTCGCGAGCCCGGAAACCTCGGGCAAGATCACGCTCGGCGAGCTGATCATCGACGAGGGCACCTACACCGCACGACTGCGCGGTCGTCCGCTCGATCTGACCTACAAGGAATTCGAGCTGCTGAAGTATCTGGCTCAGCACGCGGGCCGCGTGTTCACTCGCGCCCAACTGCTGCAGGAAGTGTGGGGTTACGACTTCTTCGGTGGCACGCGCACCGTCGACGTCCATGTTCGACGCCTGCGCGCCAAGCTCGGCACCGAGTACGAATCGCTGATCGGTACCGTGCGCAACGTGGGATACAAGGCGGTTCGGCCTGCACGCAACACCAAGGGCGGCCCAGTTTCATCGGAGGGCGCGGGCGGGGATACCGGCGATGCGGATTTCGAGTTCGAGCAGGAGAGTACTCTCTCCTAGATGAGTTCGGATACTGCGTTCGGCGTCCATCCCATCGACGGCGACGCACCGTCTTCTCGAGTTTCCGGCGAGGTTCACCGGATCCTTTCTCGCGCAACGGAAGTCGACGGTACCGCGCCGCTCTCGGAGCAGGCGGTGAAGGCGGTCGACGCCGGCGAGAACGTCGTTCGTCTCGTCGCCACCGAAGGTGATCGCGTCGTGGGCTACGCCGGAATCGCCGACGGGATGGCCGAGGCGGTGGTCGATCCTTCTTCTCGCGGTCGCGGCATCGGTCGCGAATTGGTTTCTCGCGCACTCGATATCGGCTCGGATGCGCGAATCTGGGCGCATGGCAACATCGCCGCGGCGCAGTCCGTTGCAGCTCGTCTGGAGCTGAAGGTGGTTCGGGAATTGCTGCAGATGCGTCGGGCATCGGCCAGTCCTGATCTCCCCGATGTTGTTGTGCCGGAGGGTATTACGCTGCGGACCTACCGTGGCCATCAGGATGACGCAGAGCTGCTGCGGGTGAACAATGCGGCATTCTCGTGGCACCCCGAGCAGGGTGGCTGGACCGACCGCGACATTGCCTCGCGACGAGACGAGCCCTGGTTCGATCCGGCCGGCCTCTTCCTGGCGTTCGAGGAAGGCAGCGACCACCTGCTGGGATTTCACTGGACAAAAGTTCATCCGGCCGAGGGTGCCGAGCCGGCCATCGGTGAGGTGTACGTCGTCGGCATCGATCCGCAGTCCCAGGGCCGTGGTCTCGGTCGAGTGCTGACGCTGGCGGGCCTGCACTACCTGCGTAGCCGCGAACTGGGTCAGATCATGCTGTACGTCGAGGCCGACAACACTGCCGCGGTACACACCTACACCAAGCTCGGGTTCACGAATTACCACGTGGACGCCGCGTACGCGCGCACCGTCTAAACGGACATTTCCAGCGCGGTGTTCATCTTCCGTTCACCCACGCGGGGGTAAACGTCTACCACCTGCCCTTACCTTTCTCTCTGGGCGGCAACCAACGCCGCCTGGTGCGAGGTTTCTTTCGAGCCGGCACCCACACAGTCACTGCTCGGCCGATCAGGCCCGAGGCGTGAACACGGCCCAAGATTCCTCGGAGGAAACAGGTGAACCTCAAGCGCAACGGTGCTCTCATGAGTGCAGTGGCAGTCAGTGCCATGTTGCTGGCCGCATGCGGTAGCGACGCGAACGTCGCCACCACGGACGGCGCATCACAGTCCTCGGCTACCTGCGAAGGCAAGTCCCCGCTGACCGGTGAAGGCTCGTCCGCTCAGCAGAACGCCATGTCCAACTTCACCTCGATCTACTCCGGCGTCTGCGCCGGCAAGGCCGTCGAGTACACCACCAGCGGCTCGGGCAACGGCCGCACTCAGTTCGTCGCCGGTCTCGTCGACTTCGCCGGATCCGACTCGTCGATCAAGGATGATCAGGCCGCCCAGGCTGCCGTTCGTTGCGCAAACAACCCGGCCTGGAACCTGCCCCTGGTCTTCGGCCCGGTTGCAGTGGCCTACAACGTCGACGGTGTCGACAATCTGGTGCTGAACCCCGACGTCATCGCCCAGATCTTCACCGGCAAGATCACCACCTGGAACGACCCGGCCATCGCCGCACTCAACGAGGGCGCAACGCTCCCGTCGACCGCGATCACCCCGGTCTACCGCTCCGACTCCTCGGGCACCAGCGACAACTTCCAGCGCTTCCTGGCCGCATCCGCTCCCGAGGCCTGGACCCTGAACCACAGCTCCGACTGGGCCGGCGGCGTCGGTGAAGGTGCCAACGGATCCTCGGGCGTCGCCCAGGCCGTGGCCGCAACCCCCGGTGCGATCACCTACGTCGAGAAGGGCTTCGCCGACCAGGAGAGCCTGGGCAAGGCAGCCGTCGACTTCGGCAACGGACCGGTCGAGCTGAGCAGCGAGACCGCAGGCAAGGCCATCGACGCCGCGAAGTTCAAGGGTGAGGGCAACGACCTCGTCATCGACATCGACGGCCTGTACGCCAGCAACGCAGCCGACACGTACCCGCTGGTCCTCGCGACCTACGAAATCGTGTGCTCGAAGGGCTACGACGCCGACACCACGGCAGCCGTCAAGTCCTTCCTGCTCAGTGCAGCCAACGAGGGCCAGGAGGGCCTCGAGGCAGCCGGCTACGTCCCGCTGCCCGACGCATTCAAGGAACGCCTGGTCACCGCTATCGAAGCGATCGCCTGATTCAATGAGACGTAATCTTGCTTCGGCTCGCGATATCGCGGGCCGAAGCAAGACCGTCCTCGACCCCCACACGAGACAGTGAGCGGTATGAGCGACACCCACTCGATGACCGGCGTCCCCTCCGCGGCTACCGTGCCCTCCACGGGTGCCGCGCACAAACCGGAAGAACCACAATTGTCAGACAAGAAAACGTCGGGAACCGTCACACGTCCCGGTGACCGGATCTTCCGAGGCCTGGCCACGGGCTCGGGCATCTTCATCATCGCCCTGATCGCCGCAGTGGGAATCTTCCTGCTCTGGCGCGCAATCCCCTCACTGTCGAACAACACGGTCAACTTCCTGACCTACAACGGCGCATGGGACACATCCGACACCTCCGCAATGGTGTTCGGTGTACTCGACCTCTTCCTGGTCACCGTCACCGTGTCTCTGTTCGCGCTGATTCTCGCGATGCCGGTCGCTCTCGGCATCGCCATCTACCTGACGAACTACGCACCCAAGCGAGTCGCAGGACCGCTCGGCTACATCATCGATCTGCTGGCCGCGGTCCCGTCGATCGTCTTCGGTCTGTGGGGCCTCTACGTCCTCGCGCCCGCCATCAGCCCGTTCGCCGAATGGCTGAACTCGTCGCTGAGCTGGTTCCCACTCTTCAGCACCGGATCGGTGTCGATCGCCGGCGGCGGCACCATCTTCACCGGTGGCATCGTGCTCGCCGTGATGATCCTGCCCATCATCGCCGCCGTCACCCGTGAGGTGTTCATTCAGACGCCGAAGGGCCAGGTCGAAGCCGCCCTCGCGCTCGGAGCCACTCGCTGGGAGGTCGTGCGCACCACGGTCATTCCGTTCGGTAAGTCCGGGTTCGTCTCCGGCTCGATGCTCGGTCTCGGCCGTGCGCTCGGTGAGACCATCGCGCTGTACATCATCATCCGCAGCACCCAGGCGACCTTCGGCGGAACGTTGTTCGACGGCGGTTCCACATTCGCCACCAAGATCGCGCTGGCCGCAGGCGAGTTCAACAACCCGCTGCAGGCAGGTGCCTACATCGCCGCCGGTCTGGTGCTCTTCGTCCTGACCTTCGTCGTCAACGCCGGTGCTCGCGCCGCCATCGCCGGAAAGAAGGACTGACCCATGACTGCAACCATGGACAAGCCCGTCAAGGAACCCACGTTCCAGGGCGTCAGCGCCAGGCGCAAAGCGTCCAACCTGGCGGCGACGATTCTCGTCAGCCTCTCGGTGCTGGTCGCTCTCGTACCCCTGATCTGGGTGCTCTACACGGTGATCTCCCGCGGTCTCTCTGCCGTGGTTTCACCTACCTGGTGGCAGAACTCGCAGGCCGGCGTCACCCAGTTCATCGCAGGCGGCGGCGCGTATCACGCCATCGTCGGAACTCTCCTGCAAGGACTGTTCTGCGCCGTCATCTCCATCCCGATCGGCATCTTCGTCGCCATCTACCTCGTCGAATACGGCGTAGGTACTCGGCTGGCCCGAGTGACGACGTTCATGGTCGACAT
The DNA here is from genome assembly GCF_002258645.1 of Rhodococcus sp. 15-649-2-2. Taxonomy (NCBI): domain Bacteria; kingdom Bacillati; phylum Actinomycetota; class Actinomycetes; order Mycobacteriales; family Nocardiaceae; genus Rhodococcus; species Rhodococcus sp. 15-649-2-2. The sequence goes on along the minus strand of NZ_NPFM01000007.1, from coordinate 5,574 downwards.
CCTCACCGGTGTGCCGTCCATCGTCGCGGCCTTGTTCATCTACGCGCTCTGGATCGCTACCTTCGGCTTCCAGCGCTCCGGTGTGGCCGTCGCATTCGCTCTGGTACTGCTGATGATCCCGGTGATCGTGCGCTCGGCGGAGGAAATGCTGCGCATCGTTCCGCAGGACCTGCGCGAGGCGTCCTACGCACTCGGTGTTCCGAAGTGGAAGACCATCGCGAAGATCGTCATCCCCACCGCGCTGTCCGGAATCGTCACCGGAATCATGTTGGCCCTGGCCCGCGTGATGGGCGAGACGGCACCGGTGCTGATCCTGGTGGGATCTGCCACCGCCATCAACTTCAACATCTTCGAAGGGCCGCAGACGTCTCTGCCGCTCATGATGGTCGACCTGCAGAAGGCAGGAACCGGCGTGCTCACCGCTGAGCGCATGTGGGGAGCAGCCCTGACGCTGATCCTGATCGTCGCAATACTCAACATCGGCGCGAAGTTGGTCTCGAAGTTCTTCTCGCCCAAGAACTTCTGACCCACCCGACTCCAGCGAACCGTAAGGAACGAAGAACATGGCAAAGCGTCTCGATCTCAAGGACGTCAACATCTACTACGGCAAGTTCCACGCCGTCTCCGACGTCACCCTGGCCGTACCGCCGCGCAGCGTCACCGCGTTCATCGGACCGTCGGGCTGCGGTAAGTCGACCGTCCTGCGTTCGCTCAACCGCATGCACGAGGTAACTCCTGGTGCCCGGGTCGAGGGCTCGGTGCTGCTCGACGGCGAGGACATCTACGGCAACGGCGTCGATCCCGTGGGTGTGCGCCGCACCATCGGCATGGTCTTCCAGCGCCCCAACCCGTTCCCGACGATGTCCATCAAGGACAACGTCGTGGCGGGCCTCAAGCTGCAGGGCGGCCGCGGCAAGAAGGAACTCGACGAGATCGCCGAGCGCTCACTCAAGGGTGCCAACCTCTGGAACGAGGTCAAGGACCGCCTCGACAAGCCCGGTGGCGGCCTCTCCGGTGGTCAGCAGCAGCGTCTGTGCATCGCTCGTGCCATCGCCGTCTCGCCCGACGTGCTGCTGATGGACGAGCCGTGCTCGGCTCTGGACCCCATCTCGACACTGGCCATCGAGGACCTGATCCAGGAACTCAAGCAGGACTTCACGATCGTCATCGTCACGCACAACATGCAGCAGGCTGCGCGCGTGAGCGATCAGACCGGCTTCTTCAACCTCGAGGCGACCGGTAAGCCGGGCAAGCTCATCGAGATCGACGACACCGAGAAGATCTTCTCCAACCCGACGCAGAAGGCCACCGAGGACTACATCTCCGGCCGCTTCGGATAGCCACATACCGCGAAGAGAACCCCCGCCGAGCGACAGCTCGACGGGGGTTCTTCTCGTTGTGCGCCTGCCCTGATACGGACATCGAGTAGCGCTGCCGGGCAGCGCTACTCGACGTGAGCGGTACTACGAGGTGGGAATGTTGTTCTGGTGCAGGTCGACCGGAAGCTGGCCGGTGACGAGGAAGATCACTCGGCGACCGACCTCGACAGCATGATCGGCGAAGCGTTCGTAGAAGCGACCCAGCAGGGTCACGTCCACCGCAGCTGCGACGCCATGGCTCCACTCACGGTCCATCAGAACGGTGAAGAGGTGACGGTGCAGATCGTCCATCGCCTCGTCTTCCTCCTGCAACTTCGCAGCGCGCTCGGGGTCGCGTGTCTCGAGGACCTCGCGTGCGGACGCGCCGATCTGAACGGCGAGGCGTCCCATCTCGGCGAAGTACCCGTTGACGACCTCGGGGAGGGCATGGTTCGGGTGTCTGCGGCGAGTGATCTTCGCGACGTGCAGGGCGAGTGCGCCCATCCGGTCGATGTCGGCGACGATCTGAATGCCGGCCACCACCGAACGAAGATCGCCTGCGACGGGCGCTTGCAGGGCGAGGAGCGTGAAAGCCTTCTCCTCGCACACCGCACTGAGCTCGGTGATCTTGTCGTGCTCGGAAATGACCTGCTCGGCGAGCACCAGGTCTGCTTGGAGGAGTGACTGGGTGGCCTTCTCCATGGCCGTACCAGCCAGGCTCGCCATCTCTCCGAGGAGATCGGCAAGCTCGTTCATCTGTTCGTTGTAGGCGACGCGCATGAGCGAAGTTTAGTAGGTCACACTGACCTGTTCCCTGTCCCGAGGGTTAACGGAGCATGAATGAACTCAGGCACACGTGTCGTCGGCGGCATTGGTGAACGAAAGATCTTCCGGGAGCGGCGCACTCTCGGTTGTGCCCTCCACCTGTGTGGCATCGATTGCGGTGCCGAACGCCGTCGGGGATTGCGTGTATCCGGGGTAATTGGAGCCGAGCACCACCTCGACGACGTTGTTCAGGCTCGGAGCCAGCTCGATGGCTGCGCCGGGGATCGCCGATGCGACGGTCGCTGCGGCCGCTTCCTGGTCCTGGGAGTAGCGCACGACGGTCTGGGCGGCGGAGCCCGAGAAGTTGCCGACCGTCAGGATCTGGAATCCGTAGGTCGCGAGCTCGTCGGATGCTGTTTGGGCCATCCCGGCGATATCGGACGCGTTGGATACCTGGAGCGACACCGTGCCTGGTTCGACGGCCAGTAGCGGGGCGTCGGGGGCGGCGGGGGGAGCCGAGGATTCGGGGGTCACCGGCTCTGCGCGTTCCTCGCCGGGCAGCGGATCGTCGTCGATGATCGCCTGGAAGATGGCGCCGATCGCCTCGTCGTTGGGGATCTCGTTGCCGTAGTCGTTGGTGCCGGTGGTCGGGATGGTGAGGAAGGTGACCGCGCCGGCGTCCACGTTCTGCAGCGATCGGCCCAGCGTCACCAGGTCCTGGGTCTTGACGTTCTCCACGAACGTGTCCGAGGTGAACGCGTTGACGAATCCGTTCAGCTTGCCCGGGTCGAGCAGCACCTTGTTCGAGAGCGCGGACCTGAGCAAGGACGACAGAAAGCGTTGTTGCCGCTTGATGCGGCCGTAGTCGCCGTTGCCCTCGGACTCGACGTTGCGGGCCCGAACGTAGTTCAGCGCGGTGCGCCCGTCGATGCGTTGCGTACCGGGGTTGGGCAGCACGTCTCCGAGCTCGTAGTCGATCAACGGTTGCGCGGTGCAGACCTCGACGCCGCCGACCTCGTCGACCATGGACTCGAACCCGGCGAAATCCATTCCCACGAAGTGCCCGATGCGGAGACCGGAAATCTTCTGGATCGTCTTGACCAAGCATTTGGGGCCGCCGAGGGCGTAGGTGGCATTGAGCTTGTCGCCGTACGCCTCGGGGAACATCTCACCGGTGTAGGTATTGGTGTCGTTGTCGAACTGCTCGCACTCGGGGCGCGTCACATCGAGATCTCGCGGGAAAGACACGGCGACGACGCGACTGCGATCGGCCGGAATGTTGACGAGCATGACCGTGTCCGAGCGGGCTCCCTCGGCGTCGGCGACGGTTCCGGCACCCACCTCGCCGCTGGCCCCGGTGCGGGTGTCGGTACCGACGATCAGGTACGTCTCGTCGCCGTACTGGCCTGCGGCGTCGACGACGTCCGTCGAGTCGGGATCGAGCGCAGCGACCTGAAGAAATCCTTGGTCGGTGTTGCGGAGATATCCCCACACCACTCCGGTCAGTGCCACCGAAAGAATCGCGATGAGAGACACCAGACTCCGGCCGACCATCCGCAGTCGCCTGCGTCGTCGCACCCGGCTCATCGCCAACCGCGTCAGTGCCGGGCGGTCCGAGGCAGGCGCGCCCACCGGTTCCGGTACCGCATGCGGCGGCGTAGGTGGTACTGCCCGGGAGGGTGGGGGCGTGGAATCGGTGATCGGGGCGATGATCTCGGTGGGTTCTTCGGTCTCGGGCCGTTCGGTGGGTACCCGACGACTCGATCCCGACCGCGACATCTTGTCCACCAACTCGGCCACCGAGACGGTGTCGGCATTACGCGGCGATCGTTTACCGAGCCTGCCGCTGTCGCCCGGCTGCGGTGGTGAATCCTGGTCCGGTGTGGACGGGCGTTCGGAGCGAGGCCGATGCTCTCCGTTTTGTCTGATTGAGGAAAGCGGGCGCTCCCATGGGGCGCGACCCTCGGGCACAGACGGGCCCGACTCTCGATCGTCTCCCACGAATTCGAACCTGGCCTTCCATCACACGCACGCGTTGCCTACTCGGCAATCCAAGCCATAGTACTGACTCGAGCGACATGGTCCACTTCGTGCGAGGTGAGGGCCGGTCAGCTGGGGATCAGCCGCCCGAGTGCATCAGGTCGGCGCCGGCCGGGACGCAGATGTCCTCCGGATCGTCGAGCCAGCCGTCGGGCAGAGCAACCGCGCCCGGTGAGCCCTGTCGTCCGCGGGGCCCCTCTGCGTCCTTGGGAAACGGAACGGTCGGATCGAGTTGCGCCAGAAGATCGTCGAGCTCGGCGAGAGTGGACACCAAGGCCATCGAGACTCGAAGATCCGATCCTGCAGGGAAGCCGCGCAGGTACCAGGAGACGTGCTTGCGCAGCTCGCGTAGGCCCTTCTTCTCACCGTGGTGCTCGGCCAGCAACTCGGCGTGGCGGGCGATGATCGTGGCCACCTCGCCGAGGGTGGGTGGAACGGGCTCGGGTCGGCCGTTCAGGCGGGCGCTGAGTTCGGCGAACAGCCACGGCCTGCCCAGGCAACCTCGCCCGACGACGACGCCGTCGCAGCCGGTCTCGGCCATCATCCGGACCGCGTCGGAGGCGGAGAAGATGTCTCCGTTGCCCAGCACCGGGATACCCGTGACGTGTTCCTTGAGTCGAGCGATCTCGTTCCAGTCCGCGGTACCGGAGTAGCGCTGCGACGCGGTTCGCGCGTGCAACGCCACCGCGGCGGCACCCTCGTCGGCGGCGATTCGGCCTGCGTCCAGGTGCGTGTGGTGGTTCTCGTCGATGCCGACGCGGAACTTGACGGTGACCGGAATGTCGGTGCCCTCGGTCGCCTTGACGGCCGCGGCGACGATGCGACCGAACAGGTTGCGTTTGTACGGCAGAGCGGCACCGCCGCCCTTGCGAGTGACCTTTGGAACCGGGCAGCCGAAGTTCATGTCGATGTGGTCGGCCAGATTGTCGTCGACGATCATTTTCGCCGCGGCGTACGTGGTGTCCGGATCGACGGTGTAGAGCTGCAGAGACCGCGGAGTTTCGGTGGGGCCGAAGGTCGTCATATGCATCGTGGCGGGCTGTCTTTCGACCAGCGCACGGGCAGTCACCATCTCGCAGACGTACAGGCCCGACGTGCTACCTGCCCGCTCGAGTTCCTGTTCCCGGCACAGCGTCCGGAAAGCCACGTTGGTGACGCCTGCCATCGGTGCCAGGACGACGGGGCTGCGTAACTCCAGTGAGCCGATCTGCAATGTCATGGAAGAGCCTTTGAAACGGAGGGAGAACTGTCAGGAGAAAAAAGCGGTGCCCGGCACCGAAATCGGTACCGGGCACACCAGTCGAGCGAAACTTACGACGCGCGTGCTTCGGCTTTGGCGCGTTCGCGGGCGAGGGAGCGGTCTCGCATTTCCTCGAACTTGGTGGCTTGGCGTTCGAGGTCTTCGAGGAAC
>NZ_NPFM01000033.1:0-49906 GCF_002258645.1 Rhodococcus sp. 15-649-2-2 | reverse complement strand
GGCCTCCCACATCTGTGGCTCTACCGGCCAGGACCCACTCCTGTCGGCAACCCACGCTTACATGCGGAGAGGCCCCAGCCAAGACCTCCATACCGTCTACTCGTGCGGAACGACGACCACCGGCACCGGGGCGGCCCGCAGTATCTTGGCCGCACTCGATCCGAGGAAGACCCGCTTGGGGCTTGCCAATCCACTCGATCCGAGGAACAGCACATCGCCCGGCTTCCAGTCGAGGTTGCCCATGGCCTCGTCCAACGAAGACCCGTCGGCGACGATCGACTGCAAGCCGTCGATATCGGGGAGAGTGCGGGCCGCGTGCTCGAGATTCTCCTGCGCGGCGGCGACCTGTCGTCGACGCGTGTCCAGTGAGGTCTCGTCGCTCGGTGCTCCGGTCGGTTCGAGAGACACCAGCGACACCAACCGGACCGGCACGTGCGCCGCGCTGGCAAGAGTGATCGCGAACGGCAACGGATTCGGGGCCGATGCCCGGGTGGGGACGGCGACGGTGAGGTCGGTGATCGGAGCGTCGGAGAGCCGGTAGCCCCGAGGGGCAAGTGCCAGTGGCACTTCGGAGGCGTGCAGAAGCTGACCGGCAACCGACCCGATCGAATGCCGATTCAACAGACCGTCGCCTGCGCCGCCGACGACGATCATGTCGGCATCGTTCTGTACGGCGAAGTCGATGAGGGCCCGGGCGAAAGACTCGTGCGAGAGCACGTGGGTGGTGACCGCGATGCCCGACGGGACCTGGGCAGCGGCGTCGTCCACCCAACCCTTCGCTTTCGCCTCCAGCACTTTCCGGTACGGTCCGCTGCCTTCCATGACCGGTTCGTCCACGGCCATGACCAGCACGATGTCGATGGAGGCGTCGAGAGCACGAGCGAGGGCGATGGCCAGGGCTACGCCGTCGTCGCCGCTGGGAGTGGCGAGGTAGCCGACGGTGATCTTCATGAGTTTCGGTCCTTCTCTTCTAGTAAGTGTCCGGAACCTTGACTTCGGTGGACGCGGTGAGTGTCTTGCCCTGGAAGAAGTCCTTGTTGCCCACGAAGCACAGCAGCATCAGCGGGATTCCGAGTACCAGCATGCCGACGCCGAGGACGAACACTCCGCCGATCGGTCCGTAGACGGTGTAACCGTAGTCGGGTTTGATCATGTCGATTGCGCTCTGCACGAACGCCCACGTCATCGACAGTCCGCCGAGAAACGGAAAGATGCCGCGCATGAACAGGTTTCGGACGGACGAGAAGAGCGTCCGGCGGAAGTACCAGGTGCACGCATATGCGGTGATGCCGTAGTAGAACGCGACCGCGAGCCCGAGCGAGGCCACCGAATCCTGCAATGCGTTGGCGCTGACGAAGGTGAGCACCAGGTAGAACAGCAGGGCCGCGGCCCCCATCACGAGTGTGCCGAAGCCAGGGGTCATGTACTTGGGGTGCACGCTGGCGAACCGCTTGGGAATGGCCTCGTACACAGCCATCGACAGGGTTCCTCGGGCAGTGGGCAGAATGGTCGTCTGAGTCGAGGACAGCGCCGAGATCGAGACGGTCAGCAACAACAAGGAGGCCACGATCGAGCCGGCGACGGGATCTCCGAGGATGGTGAGCACGTCGTCGACGTTGTCCGGGTTGTTCAGGCCGATGCCGGTATCGCCGAAGCCGGCGAACGACTGCACGGCGTATCCGACGAGAACGTACGTGGCGACGAGGATCAGCGTGGTGATCACCGCGGCGCGTCCCGGCGTCTTCTCCGAATCCTTCGTTTCCTCGCCGACGGCCAGGCAGGCGTCCCATCCCCAGTAGATGAAGATGCACAGGATGATGGCCTGGGCCGCGTCGGACATCGTCACCCCGGTGGGAACCAACCAACTCCACTGGGGCGTGATGGCCTGAGGTCCGGCGGTGCCGGTCCCCACCTTGACCAATGCAGTCACCGACACTCCGATGAGCACACCGAACTGCACGACCAGCAGCACGTTCTGCATGCGTTCGCTGATCAGGATGCCGCGGAAACTGACGTAGGTCATCGAGACGATGAAGAACGAACCGAGTGCGACCTTGGCCGCAGTCGACTCCGCCAAGTCCGACAGACCGAGGAACTCGAACAGATAGATGGCAGCGATCTCGGCAACGTTGGCGAGCACGATGATCGCCGAGACTGCCAGCCCCCATCCCGCCATCCAGCCGACCCACGGGCCGAATGCCTTGGTGCCCCAGGTGAACGATGTTCCGCAGTCCGGGGTGTCGCGTCCCAATTCTCGGTAGGCGAAGGCCGTGAGCAGCATCGGGACGAAAGCGATGAGGAACATCGACGGTGCTTTGTCGCCGACGGCCAGGACGACGTAGCCGAGGGTGGCGGCTAGACTGTATGCCGGCGCCACCGCCGACAGTCCGATGACGATGTTGCCGACCAACCCGAGAGCGCCGGTGTTGAGTCCCTTACCCGGAATGGTGTTCGGCGGTTCCGCAATCGACATAGGTCTCTCCGAGGTTCGAGTCGACCGAGGACGTCGGAAGGAGACCCGACAGAATCGGTCGCGTGTGTTGGATGAACACTACGATTTCCGTCGCCGATTCGCTGTGTATCGACGGAATTGTTTTCATCGGAGTAACAATGCAACGAAATGGGTCGCAGAAGTAGCAGGGTTCGCCGGAATCCGCGGACTCGCCGAGGGGTTCCGGCGGACGCGCGGGCTGCGCGCTACCGTCGACACATGAGCACCACGGAGAACACACAGTCTTCGATCGGTGGCAGCGCGCCACTCGATCACGCGTCGATCAGGACAGCTCCGAAGGCGTTGCTGCACGATCACCTCGATGGCGGACTTCGACCGCAGACAGTGCTGGAACTGGCCGACGAGTGTGGTTACGACGGGCTTCCCGCCACCGACGGCGCTGCACTGGGCGAATGGTTCCGCGAGTCCGCCGACAGCGGCTCGCTGGTGCGCTACCTCGAAACGTTCGCGCACACGGTGGCCGTGATGCAGACACCCGAGGGACTATTTCGAGTAGCGCGCGAATGCGCCGAGGATCTCGCCGACGACGGCGTCGTGTATGCCGAGGTGCGCTTCGCCCCGGAGCAGCATCTCGAACGCGGACTGACCCTCGACGAGGTCGTCACCCATACCCTCGCAGGTTTCGAGGCGGGGATCTCCGCAGCCAAGGTACGGGGCAAGAACATCACGATCGGTACCCTGCTCACCGCGATGCGACATGCGGCTCGCTCGCGGGAGATCGCGGAGTTGACGGTTCGATTCCGCGATCGCGGGGTCGTCGGCTTCGACATCGCCGGTGCCGAAGCGGGCTTTCCTCCCAGCCGCCACCTCGATGCCTTCGAGTACATGCGAGCAAGCAACGCACACTTCACCATTCACGCGGGCGAAGCCTTCGGTCTCCCGTCCATTCAGGAAGCAGTGGCGTTCTGCGGGACCGACAGGCTCGGTCACGGAGTTCGGATCACCGACGACATCACCCACGAAGCCGACGGCTCGCCCACGCTCGGTTTGCTGGCCGCATACGTGCGTGACACTCGAATGCCGCTCGAACTCTGCCCGAGCTCCAACGTGCAGACCGGCGCGGTCGAGTCCTTGGCGACACACCCGTTCGATCTGCTTGCACGCCTACGCTTTCGGGTCACCGTCAACACCGACAACCGGTTGATGAGCGACACCTCGATGAGTCGCGAGATGGTCAAGCTCGTCGAGACCTTCGGCTACGGTTGGAGTGATCTCGAGCGGTTCACCATCAACGCCATGAAGTCCGCATTTCTACCGTTCGACGAGCGGCTGGCGCTGATCGACGACGTCATCAAGCCCGGTTATGCGGTCCTGATCGGCTGACCCTCCGCGCGAGGGCCGGTCGCTACTTCTTGCGGAGCCGGCCCTCGAACTCGCGCTCGAGCGCGCGCCATGCTTCGGCCTCGACGGCGAACGGCGCGCTGGGAGCGAGTCGATCGGGACTCGGTTCGAGGGTGTACGAGACGTACCAGCCCAACGGCGTCGACGTGGCGAGCGCCTCCTCGACGGATGTGTCACCGGCGAAATCGGCTGCATCGGTGAACAATTCGACGGCCAGATCCAGCTGATCGGCATCGACCGCAGTCGGGCCCTCGGCGAGATCGTCGGCCAGGCCGGGGAGCACGTACACGTTGTCGTCGGTGATTGTGATGTCGAGCGAGCCGTCGATGGCGGCGGTCTGAATGTCCGAGTACGTGCTGACCTGAGCGAGATCGTGGTCGTGATCATCGGCCAGGTACCGGGCGAGCGAGCGCTCGGAGCCGAACACGCTGATCGCACCGCCGCGGCCGAGGAACACCGGTTTGTCGCCGAGGTAGCAACGCAGGGTGTACAGCGTGTCGTCCGAGGTGATGATGCGAATCGGATCGATGCCGACAGTGGTCCAGAACGTTTCCTCGGCGGCCGCAGCGGCGATCGGATCACGATCGACATCGTCGTCTTCGGAATCGTCGTCTTCGTCTTCGTCGTCGGAATCGGAGTCGATGTCGTCCGTGGCGTCATCGGCGTCGACGGCATTCTCCGCCGCTGCTGTGATCTCGGCTTCGGCTACGGCAACGGCAGCGGAATCGACGTCGGGCGAGGTGACGATGGAGTCGACTGCGTCCAGTACGTCGTCCCAGTGTTTGGCAACCGCCGCTCCGATGCGATCCCACAGTTCGGCTCCCTCACGACCGAGGAAGTTCTCGACGCCTCCGCCGACTGCCCCCACGAACGGATTGGTTCCGAAAAAGCTTGTGACGGGCCGCAATTCGCATACGTCACCGATGGAGGCGACGATGTCGAAGGTTGCCTGCAGTTCGGCGAGGACGTCGGCTTCGGGGTCCGAGGCCACCAGCTCCGGTACGGCCACCAGATCGAAGCGATGCAGATCGTCGGGCTCGAGCTCGTACGCCGCCAGAGCGGAGACCACCGGCCACGACGGATGGTCGGTGAGATCGTTGTCGTCGTCGGATCGGACGAACGCCGCGAGCTCTGCGACGGTCGAGAATCCGTACAGATCTTCCTCGTGTCCGAGGAATGCCTCCCACTCGTCGTCGCCTTCTCGCCACTCCGGTGCCCACAGTGTCGAGAAGTCACCGGCGGTGAGACCGAGTTCGATCGGGATGATGTCTCCAGCCATGGCGCGAAGCCTATCTCAGGAGTCTGTGAACGACGCTTGCAGACTTTGCAGGATGCCTTCGCGGTGGTCGAGTGCCCCAGCGGCGGCCTCGGCAGCCACGGAGGTGATCGTCGACGCGAGTACGCGAGCGGTCACCGATCCGAGGTTCTCGGCGAGTTCGAGTTCGACCATGGCACCGGATCCATCGGCGACGACGGTCACCAGGTTGTCCGGAGAGGTGACTCGAAACCTGATGCGGTCCAGTCGCTCGTGAGTCTCGCGCAGAGTGTCCAGTCGGTGCTGGGCTCCGCCGACCAGAGCGTCGACTTCGGTGGTGTGCGTGTGGGTCATGCCTGCCTCAACCAACTCGCGGGGGCGACATCCTCGGCCGAGTCCTCGTTCGCATCGGCGGCCACTCGGGCGCTCGTGGGTAATCCGAGGCGATCGAGAACGTCGGCAGGAACGCCGTCTTCGGCCAGCAGGGTACGGCGCTGGGCGCGGGCCGCGGCGCTCGCCCGCTCGCTTTGCTGCAGAATCGTCGCCGCCAATGCGCCTCCGCCGTAACGCAGTTCGCGCTCGTCGATGGCAACTGCGATCGGTAGCCCGTGTTCGGTGGAGCGCACTGTCACCGATCCCGATCTGGTGCCCGATACCGCACTGACAACGGTGGTGTCCGAGTCCGTCACTGGCCGGCCCTTCATTCGGTCGGACGGTAGAAGCCCTTGAAGCCCATACCGCTGTTGGTCGTTCGGATCGGTCCGACCTGCACCGGATCTCCGGCTTCGACCAGCTGGCCGTTGCCGATGACCATGGCCACGTGGCCGTCCCAGACCGCAAGGTCGCCGGGCATCACCTCACCCGGTGCCACGGCCGAGCCGATGCCTTGTTCCTGCGCCAGACGGGGGATCTCGACGCCCTGTTGCGAGTACGCCCACTGAGTCAATCCGCTGCAGTCGAGCCCGCTGCCCGGAGTGGTACCGCCCCACGCGTAGGGCACGCCCTGTTGCGTCAATGCACTACGAACGGCACCCGCGGCCTCGGGGTTCGGTGCGGTGACGATACTGCCGTCGGGCAACCGCACTTCGACGCCGCGACCGGCGCTGTCGGTCGACCGGGAAGAATCGGCGGCCGGATCACCCAGATAGTTCAGTGCGCCACCGCCGCCACCACCCGGCAGGTCGGCTCCGGTAGCAGGGGAGGACAACGACTGCGCGAACGTCTTCGCCAATTTCTCACCGGCCTCGATCACCTGCGACGTGGCAGGTGAGGTCATGAGATTCGAGGAAGATCCGGGTGCAGGTACGGGTCCTCCGCCCACAGGTGCGGGCACCGTCGGCGGAGCGGCGAGTGTCCCGACTTTCGCAGTGTGCGCGGCCAATTCGGCTCGAACACGGGCAACCACCACCAGAGCCCGCTCGAGGTGCTCGATGGCTGCCGAGATCAGCATGGTCTGCCCTACCGGCGTAGCGATGATCGGTCCGGCCGAGAGTGCGATGCCCACGAACGACGCCGCGATGGCCTGCAGTTCGAGGAAACCCTGGTTGGTATCGCGGCAGGCCTGATCGACGACGGCAGCGATGTCGTCGGCGTGGTCCGCGAGGGCGATCGCGGACGAGTGTGCGTTCTCGGCGTATCGAATTGCGGCGTCGGCGGCGGCACCGTTCCAATTCGCGGCGAGCTCGGTGATCGCGACCCTGCCGACTCCCTGCGCCGCCTCGATCGCTGCCGAAGACACACGAAGCACATCGGCCGGACCCCCGGTGGGAACCGCTCCGTTGCCGAAGGCACCGAGCAGGTCGACGATCGGACGGGCCAACAGATCGATCATGGCCGCTACCTCGCGTCCGGCGCGATACCGGCCGCCGAGCCCGCGACGGTTGCTCCGGTGCCGGCATCGGTGAGGGCGTACGACACCGCCGATGCCGTGGCCGCGGAACCGATGCTCGCCACCGCTCCGGCCAAGCGCACCACGGCGTCGGTGTGCGCAAGATGGGTACCGGAGACAGCACCGAGAAATTCCTGTCCGATCAGGCCGAACACCGGTGCGAGCACGGCTGGACCGCACGCAGCAGCGGCAGCGCCCGCCGCGGCGATCTGTTGGGCCATGGTCGACGCCACCGCACTGTATGCGAGGACCCCCTCGGTGTCGACGACGAGTTCGGCCATCAGTGCCCCCTGAGAAAGCAATCGATTCAGGGCCGCCGAGTGCGACGCCCAACTGGTTCGACGCGGATGCCCGCCATTCGGTTCCCCTGACTTGCCGTTCGCGTCCGACCACCGAAGTCCTATCCTGGACGGCATGGAAACACACGTGGTCGACCACCCACTGGCCGCAGCCCTGCTCACCACGATGCGGGACGAGCGCAGCGACAATGCCACGTTCCGGACGGCTCTTCGTCAACTCACCCACATGCTGGTCTACGAGGCCACCCGAGACGCCGCCATCGATACCTTCGAAGTGCGCACCCCCGTCGCCGTGACCGAGGGCACCAGGCTGGCACGCCCGCCGTTGCTAGTACCGGTTCTGCGTGCAGGTCTGGGCATGGTGGAGAAGGCCAGCAGTCTGATTCCGCAGTCCCGCGTCGGATTCGTGGGGATGGCCCGGGACGAACAGACGCATCAGCCCGTCCCGTACATGGAGTCCTTGCCCGACGATCTGTCGCAGACGCCGGTGTACGTGCTGGACCCCATGCTGGCCACCGGCGGTTCCATGGTGCACACGATCGAACTGCTCGTCGGTCGCGGTGCGGCGGAGGTTACGGCCATCTGCGTCGTGGCCGCTCCCGAAGGTGTTGCCGCGCTGGAAGCCTCGGGCCTGCCGGTCCGATTGGTGGCAGCGAGCATCGACGACGGCCTGAACGAGAACGCGTTCATCGTTCCCGGCCTCGGTGACGCAGGCGATCGTCAGTTCGGTCCGCGCTGACCTCCGCTACCGCCGCCCGCTTGGTCCTCGGGGTCTCCTGGCCCTCGGAGGCGGCACCTGCACCCCGCCCGAGATTACGGGTGCTCGATGTCGACACCGAGCAGATCGAGTTTCACGAACTGGTCGGCCGCACATTCGGTTACCGCGCGCCGGGTGCTTCGACCGATCGGTACTGCACCGGGCGCATGGCATTTCGGGCCGACGGCCCGCCGCGCTACGTGCCGTGCCCCGGCCGGGAGCGCGCCGTCGCGTCGGGCCAGTGCGCGACCTGCGCCGACAAGGACAGTTTTCGATTCGTGCACACCGTGCATCGCAGCGGCTTCGTCTCGCGTGATCTGGAAAAGCATGTCATGCAACCGCATTGGCTCTATCTGGCGGCATTCGCGAACGGCACCTTCAAGATCGGGACGGCAGCGGACACACGTAAGTGGGGCCGGCTCGCCGAGCAAGGAGCCATTTGTGCGCGGTACGTCGCCCACGCCGACGACGGGAAAGCTGTTCGGGTGGCCGAGGATCTCGTGACCGAGTCGATGGGGCTTCGGCAGGCAGTGCGATCCGCGGCGAAAGCGGCCTCGCTGTGTCTACCGATCGACGTCGAGAAGCTCGACGCCGCCACCGCTGCCCGGGCCGAGCAGGTCCGCGAGATGCTGACCGGCGCGGGCATCGCAGGGTGCACCCCGATCGACGAACGATGGACGCCACCCGCCGGACGCGAAGCGTTGAGCGAGAACGTCAGTCGCGTCACCTACCCCGCGGATGTCGCGACCGGAGCTCATGGACTCGAAATCAGGACATGCGTCGGGCAGGCGGTGATCGCCACTGTGGACGACGACACCTACGTCGTGGATCTGGCAGCACTCAAAGGTCGGCGAATAGAACTCGGTGCCTTCACCTCGGATCTGCCCGCGGTGCAGTCGGCGTTGTTCTGAGATTCGGGATTACCAGGGCTAGAGGTGCTGGGCGTAGTCGGTCAGTTCGGCCAGTACCTCGCCCGCTGCCGCCCGGGCGCGCGCCAGTTCGTCACGGCTTTCGACCTGCTCGATCACTTCGAGGTACGCCTTGAGCTTGGGTTCGGTACCGGACGGCCGCACGATCACCCGCAGCCCCGATCCGCTGATCTCGACTGCGTCGGTGCGCAACTCGTCGTCGCGGTCAGCGTAATCCTCGACGATGACGGCCCGGCCGGCCAATTCCGTCGGCGGTTCGGTGCGTAGCCGGTCCATCATGTTCCCGATCTCGGCGAGGTCCTGCACCCGCCGCGAGACCTGCGCACCCAGGTGTACGCCGAACTCGACCGCGAGCTCGTCGAGCACGTCGAGCAGGGTGCGCCGGTCCTGTTTCAGGCCGGCGGCCAGATCTGCGAGCACCACCGCTGCCGAGATACCGTCCTTGTCACGCACCACATTCGGATCGACGCAGTGCCCGATTGCCTCCTCGTAGGCGTACACGAGACCCTCGCCCGCGCGGACGAGCCATTTGAATCCGGTCAGGGTGCGGGCATAGCGGGCACCACGCGCCGGAGCGAGCGCGGAGAGCAGTTGCGACGAGACGATGGTGTTGGCCACCAACGGGTCGGCGGGCGCATCGGCGAGGAGATGGTTCGCGAGCAGTGCTCCGGTCTCGTCGCCGGTCAGCATGCGCCACCCGCCGTCCGTGGGCACCCCGACCGCACAGCGATCGGCATCGGGGTCGAGGGCTATCGCGACATCGGCGTCGATCGCAGCCGCGAGAGCGAGCACCGCATCGGCGGCGCCCGGCTCCTCGGGGTTGGGGAACGTGACGGTGGGGAACGCTGGGTCGGGCTCGAATTGTTCCTCGACCACCTGGACGTCGCGGAACCCTGCTCCACGCAGCGCCGCTGTGGCCAGCTCGCCGCCGACGCCGTGCAGCGCCGTGAGGGCGATGCGGATATCTCGGCGCGTCGAACGAGGCAGTGCAACAACCGAATCGAGGTAACGCGCAGCGATGTCGGTACCGCTGGGTTCGACGATCGAACGGGGAACGTCGACCGCGTCGCCGGTGGCGGCGATCAGCGTCTCGATCTCCGCGTCACTCGGCGGGATCAGTTGCGTGCCGCCGCGGAGGTACACCTTGTAGCCGTTGTCCGCCGCGGGGTTGTGTGACGCCGTGATCTGCACGCCGAGCTCGGCGTCGAGGGCACGTACCGCGAAGGCGACGACGGGAGTCGGGAGCGGTCGAGGCAGCAAGACCACCGAAAATCCCTGGGCGGACAGGGTTTCCGCGGCCGCGAAGGCGAACTGTTCGGAGCCGGTTCTGGCGTCGCGGCCGACGACGACGGTCGACCCGCCGAGGCCCTTCTCGATCAACCATGCTGCGATTCCGGCGGTGGTCTTCACCACTACCGCCTCGTTCATCCCGTTGGGTCCCGCGCGTACCGGTCCTCTCAAGCCCGCCGTGCCGAACGTCAGTGGGCCACTGAACCGATCGGTGAGTTCGGCATCGGACAGGCTGCGCAGTTCGTCACGGGTAGTGGGGTCCGGATCGCCTGCGATCCAGCGCTGCACGCGTTCGGAAAGCTCCTCGGTCACAGCCGAGTGACCAATTCGTGCAGCAAGGCACCCATCCGGGCAGCGGAATCCTTACCGGCAGCGAGTACTTCGGTGTGGTTGAGGTGCTCGCCGGTCATTCCGGCCGCAAGGTTGGTGACCAGCGAGATGCCGAGGACTCGAGCGCCCTTCGCCCGTGCGGCGATCGTCTCGTGCACCGTCGACATACCCACGAGGTCTGCTCCGAGAGTGCGCAGCATCCGGATCTCGGCAGGCGTCTCGTAGTGGGGGCCGGGCAGACCTGCGTAGACGCCGTCTTCGAGAGACGGATCGATCTGGGCCGCAAGAGCGCGAAGTTCGGGGGAGTACGCGTCGACCAGATCGACGAACTCGGCACCGACGAGAGGCGAACGTGCGGTGAGGTTGAGGTGGTCGGAAATCAGGACGGGCTGCCCGACGCTCATGCCATCGCGAATTCCGCCTGCGGCATTGGTCAGCACGACGGTCGTCGCGCCTGCAGCGATCGCGGTGCGCACTGGGTGCACGACGCGTCGCAGGTCGTGACCTTCGTAGGCGTGGGTGCGGCCCTGCAGCAGCAGGGTGTGGGTACCGCCGACGTCCACCGAGGTGATGGTGCCCGAGTGACCCGACGCCGACGGCGGCGCGAAGCCGGGCAGGTCGGCCATGCGCACGGTCGCGGTGGGGGAGCCGAAGACATCGGCTGCTGCCTGCCAGCCGGAGCCGAGGACGATGGCCACGGAATGGGCGTCGACTCCGGTCGCCGCGGCGAGAGCGTCGGCGGCGGTGCGCGCGGCCCCCTCGGGGTCGGTCACGGGGTCGGTCTCATGTGCGTCGGTGGTTGCCACGATGAACAACAGTAGGAGATCGACGCGATGGATGTGCGACCGATGGAGGTTGCCACCAGCAAGTTACCCCCGAGTAGTATCCGCTGCATGCCTTATCTCGAACGCGACGGCGACGTCCACATCCTGTTCCTCGGTGCCCAGGACGGCGCGGACAATCCGGAGAATCGGTTCCACCCGGACTGGATCGACGCCACCCACGCGTTGCTCGACGAGGTCGAGGCTTCGACCGGTCCGGCGGCACTGGTCACCACGTCGGCGGGCAAGTTCTACAGCAACGGTCTCGACACCGATTGGCTCTTCGCCAACCTGGACAAGATCACCTGGTACCTCGACCGTGTCCACACGCTCTACACCCGGCTCCTGGCGTTTCCGATGGCCACCGTCGCCGCGGTGCAGGGGCACGCGTTCGGAGCGGGCGCAATGTTCGCCACCTCGCACGACTTCCGCATCCAACGCGCCGACCGAGGCTTCTACTGCCTGCCCGAGGTGAACCTGAACATGCCGTTCACCGTGGGGATGTCCGCGTTGATCAACTCCCGGCTGCCCAAGCAGACGGCCGTCGAGGCAATGACGACCGGTCGCCGCTACGGCGGTGCCGACGCCGTGACCGCCGGAATCGTCGAGGCGACGGCACCGGAGGAGTCTTTGGTGTCCGATGCGGTCGCGAAGGCTGCGGCGCTGACGAGCACCCGGGGTGCAAATCTTGCCGGAATCAAGGCACGTATGCACGTGGATCTGCTCGCCGCGCTGAACACCGCAACCGACGACAGCAACTTCAGCTTCGGAAAGTAGCAAGCCGGTCTCTGCCTGCAAGTCGGCACAGCCGTTCCGACACTCGGCCACGCTAGTGACACACTGTCTCTCGTGACGGACGAATCGAACAGTGCTGCTGTGGCCAGTGCCATGGACCGCGCCCTGGCCGCCGCGACCGGCGAACTGGTCGCACTGTCGCACTCGATTCATGCCGAGCCCGAGCTGGCGTTCGAAGAACATCGCAGCGTCGCCAAGATCCTCGAAACGCTCAGAGCCCACGATTTCGAGATCGAGTCGAACGTGGCAGACATGGATACCGCGTTCACCGCGTCGTTCGGCAGCGGGGACCTGGTGATCGGTATCTGTGCGGAGTACGACGCCCTGCCGGAGATCGGTCATGCGTGCGGGCACAACATCATTGCGGCGTCCGCGGTGGGGGCGGCGCTTGCATTGGCTCCGGTCGCCGACGCTCTGGGCGTCACCGTCCGAGTGCTCGGCACCCCGGCCGAGGAGACCGGCGGCGGCAAGGTGCTGATGCTCGAGCGCGGAGTGTTCGACGGCATCGGCGCGGCACTGATGGTCCACCCCGGACCCTTCGACATCGTCGGTGCGACGTCGCTGGCTCTGGCCGACGTCGCCGTGCAGTTCACCGGCCGCGCCGCGCATGCCTCGGCCGCTCCGGAATGGGGAATCAACGCAGGCGATGCGGTCACCATCTCCCAGGTGGCGCTCGGTTTGCTGCGTCAGCACCTGGCACCCGGTCAGCAGTTCCACGGCATCGTCAGCGATGGCGGGGCGGCGCCGAACATCGTTCCCGGCCATGCCGAGTTGCTCTACTACCTGCGCGCGAACACCACGGAGTCGCTCGAGGCGCTGACGACCAAGGCGTTCGCGTGTTTCGAGGCCGGGGCACTCGCCACCGGGTGTACTCACGAGATTCGTACGGTGTCACCGACATACGCTGCGTTGACGCCGGATTCGTGGCTGGTCGCGGCTTTTCGTCAGGAGATCGAAGCGTTGGGCCGATCGCCGTTGGCTCCGGATTTGGAAGGATTTCGCCCGTTGGGCAGCACAGACATGGGAAACGTGACGAATGTTCTACCTGGTATCCATCCCGTCGTCGGGCTCGACGCAGGCGGGGCGGTGACGCATCAGCCGGAGTTCGCCGCTGCGTGCGTCACCGAGTCCGCCGACCGAGCATTACGCGACGGAGCCCTCGGTCTGGCCAGAACTGCCGCGCGTGCTGCAGCCGATCCCAGCACTCGGGCCCGCCTGCTCGACGGCGTGAGCGCCCGATCGGCTGGGCAACAGTGAACACTCGTGAGGCCGCGATCGATCGGTGGATCGAGTCGCATACGGCAGATCTGTCGCTGTGGCGTCGGCACATTCACGCCAACCCGGAACTCGCTCGACGCGAATTCGGCACCACCGCATTCGTGATCGAACAACTGGAAGCAGCGGGCCTGTCACCCAAGCCCCTCCCCGGCGGAACGGGGTTGATCTGCGACATCGGACCCGACGGTCCTCGTGTCGCGTTGCGGGCAGACATGGATGCCCTACCGCTGCAGGAGAACACCGGCGCGGCGTATTCGTCGACTGTGCCCGGGGTGTCGCACGCCTGCGGCCACGACGCGCACACCACGGTGCTGCTCGCGACCGGGCTGGCGCTGGCATCGCTGCCGGATCTGCAGTACGGGGTGCGCCTGATCTTTCAGCCCGCCGAGGAGGTCATGCCCGGGGGTGCGCTGGACGCGGTGGCCGCGGGCGCGCTCGACGGTGTCACCAAGATCTTTGCGCTGCACTGTGATCCGCGGCTCGAGGTGGGACAGGTCGGCGTACGTGTCGGTGCCATCACCTCCGCCGCCGACACCGTCGAGCTGCGGCTGGACTCACCCGGCGGTCACACGTCGCGGCCGCACCTGACGACGGATCTCGTGTACGCGCTCGGCACGGTGATCACCGGCCTGCCCGGGATGCTGAGCAGGCGCATCGATCCTCGGACCAGCACGGTCATGGTGTGGGGAGCGGTGGTGGCGGGCCAGGCCCCCAACGCCATTCCGCAGACCGGCATGCTGACCGGCACCGTCCGCACCGGCGATCACGAGACCTGGGCGTTGCTCGAACCGTTGGTCCGCGAGATCGTCACCGGATTGCTCGCACCCACCGGGGTGCAATTCGAGTTGCACTACCGCCGCGGCGTACCACCGGTGGTCAACGACCCCTCGTCCACGCACACCTTCGAGAAGGCGATCACACGCGTCGGGGCAACCGCCCTCGCCGATACCGCGCAGTCCGGTGGCGGCGAGGATTTCTCGTGGTACCTCGAAAGGGTGCCGGGGGCGATGGCTCGGCTGGGCGTATGGCCAGGTACCGGCCCCCAACTCGACATCCATCAGCCCACGTTCGATCTCGACGAGCGAGCACTGGCCGTGGGTGTGAAGGTGATGACCGGAATCGCGCTGGATCCGAACTAGGGGCAGGGAACGAGATGGCTTTCGAAGTGTCGCCGATCGGAATCGTTCGATCCGACCGTGCCGAGGTGGTGGACGACAACTGGGGATCCGTCGAGTCCGTCATCGACCTCGACCGGACCGTGCTCGACGTCGACGCGACTCTCGGTCTTGCCGACTTCTCGCACCTCGAGGTCGTCTACGGCTTCCACCGATGTGATCCGGCGGCGACGACCACCGGCTCGCGCCACCCCCGCGGCGACACGACGCTTCCTCGGGTGGGAGTCCTCGCCCAACGCGTCAAGGACCGCCCCAACCATCTCGGAGTGTCGCGGTGCGAGATCGTCGACGTCGACGGACTGCGCATCCGAGTTCGAGGTCTCGACGCTATCGACGGCTCACCGGTCCTCGACGTCAAACCGTTCCTGCAGTCCATGGTTCCGGAGCGTGCGGACGTGACCGAGCCGGCCTGGGTGGCGTCGGTGATGAAGAACTACTTCTGATCTGCCCTTCGAGCTACGAGGCTGTGCCGGGACCGACGTTGCGGCTGTTGCGGGTTCGTAGGTCTCGGACGTATTCGGCTGGGGCACCGGCAATTTCGGCTGCTTCCGCCATCACTCCGAGATAGCGGGCCGACGGCAGGCCACCCTCGTAGGCGTCGAGCACGTACATCCACGCCAGTACCGGCTCACGGCCGGTCTCGATGCGTAGTCGGATCTTGCGGTGAATGCCGAGTTCGGAGCCCTCCCAGCGATCCAGACTTTCCTCGTCCTCGTCCGATACGTCGTAGAGGACGACGAAGACCTGAGAGTCGGGATCCTCGACGATCGTGGCGAGTGCGCCTTCCCAGCCGATGTCGCCGCCGCCGAAGGTCAACCGCCATCCGTGCAGCCACCCGGTTCCCGACAGGGGGGAGTGTGGGCATCGCTGCAACATCTGCTCCGGATGCATGTTCGATCCGTAGGCGGCATAAATTGGCACGTCGGCCAGCCTAAACCGTATCGGTGCCGGTTGACGCGTCGTGGTCCTGTTTCGGTGAGTCGTCGCAGGTCCGGTCGCCTCCCGGGTCACCGAAGCCAGCCCTACCGACGCGCCGGGGCGGCCTCTGCAATACCGTTGAGGGGACAAAGCGAGAGAATTTCGAGCACGCGAGAAGAGGATCAATGACCCGGATTGTGATCATCGGTGGTGGTCCGGCAGGGTACGAAGCAGCATTGGTAGCCGCCCAGCACGGCGGACAGGTGACGCTCGTCGATTCCGACGGTATCGGCGGTGCCTGCGTTCTGTGGGACTGCGTGCCGTCGAAGACGTTCATCGCCTCGACCGGCATTCGCACCGAAATGCGTCGAGCCAGCGACCTGGGTATTTCGCTCGATCCATCGCAGGCCGCCGTTGCGCTTCCGAAGATTCACGACCGAGTCAAGAGTCTCGCGCAGGCTCAGTCGGCCGACATCGCCCACCGCGTCACCTCGGTCGGCGTCGAACTCCTGGCCGGCCGCGCCGAGATGATCGACACCCATGTCGGTATGGCCTCGCATCAAATCAAGGCGGTGTTGGCCGACGGCGAGGAACGCATCCTCGACGCCGACGTCGTCCTCATCGCGACCGGTGCCCGCCCCCGCGTGGTCAAGGGAGCCGAGCCCGACGGCGAACGCATTCTCAACTGGCGTCAGCTCTACGACCTCGAGGCCCTACCCGAGCACTTGGTTGTCGTCGGATCCGGTGTGACCGGTGCCGAGTTCGTCTCGGCCTACACCGAGATGGGCGTCAAGGTCACCGCGGTCTCGAGCCGCGACCGCGTCCTCCCACACGAGGACGAGGATGCCGCTCTGGTCCTCGAGGACGCGTTCAACGAGCGAGGTGTCACCCTCGTCAAGCACGCCCGTGCGGACTCGGTGGTTCGCACCGACGACGGTGTTCTCGTCACGCTGTCGGACGGTCGCACCGTCGAGGGCAGTCACGCGCTGATGACCGTCGGATCGGTTCCCAACACCTCCGGTCTGGGACTCGAGAAGGTCGGCATCGAACTCGACAAGGGTGGATACCTGCGAGTGGACCGCGTATCTCGTACCGCGGTCGCGGGCATCTACGCAGCCGGTGACTGCACCGGTCTGCTGCCGCTGGCCTCGGTCGCGGCGATGCAGGGACGCATCGCGATGTACCACGCACTGGGACAGGCCGTGAGCCCGATCAAGCTCAAGACCGTGGCCTCCGCGGTGTTCACGCGGCCCGAGATCGCGTCGGTCGGCGTCGCACAGTCCAAGATCGACGCCGGTGACGTACCGGCGCGCGTGGTGATGCTGCCACTGACCACAAATCCGCGAGCGAAGATGAGCGGGCTCAAGCGCGGTTTCGTCAAGATCTTCTGTCGCCCGGCCACCGGCGTCGTCATCGGCGGCGTTGTGGTCGCCCCGAGTGCGTCGGAGCTGATTCTGCCCATCGCGATGGCGGTGCAGAACAACCTCTCGGTCAACGACCTGGCCAACACGTTCTCGGTTTATCCGTCGTTGTCGGGATCGGTCATCGAGGCTGCGCGTCAGCTGATGGCGCACGACGATCTGGACTGATCTCACTATGTGAGAATTGCGTTTCATATTTCGGTAGCACGTGAGACAGTCGAGAGAGCGGACACACCCGTCCGCTCTCTCCTCGACTCAGCGGATCCGCGGGCCGTTCCTTCGTTCCTGCTGCCCCGGAGTCTCTTTCATGTCTTCTACTCACCTCCCCGTCGGCTTGGCCCGACGTACCGCATCGTTGTCCAGCTCGGCCATCCGTGATCTTCTTGCCCTCACCTCTCGCGACGACGTCATCAGCCTGGCGGGAGGCCTGCCGGCCACGGATCTGATCCCCGTCGACCGCATCGCGGCTGCCGCCGACGCGGTACTGCGGAGCCCCGATGCCGTCCAATACTGCGAGACTGCCGGTCATCGCACGCTGCGCAGCGTGATCGCGGCCAGAGAGAGCGCCGTGCGCGGGGGAGTGACGGTTCCGACGGACACCGTCGTCGTCACGCACGGATCGCAGCAGGCCCTGACGCTGCTCGCGCAGGCGCTGATCGACCCAGGTGCCGTTGTCGTGGTCGACGAGCCCGCGTATACCGGTGCGCTGCAGGTGTTCTCGATCGCCGAGGCACGGATCGAGGCCATCGAAATCGACGCCGACGGGATGGACACCGCGGAACTCGAACGACGGTTGACGGCGGGGCTGCGTCCTGCGGTGGTCCACACGGTCGCCAACTTCCACAACCCTCGCGGGGTCACGATGAGCGAGCACCGGCGTCGGCACCTCGCGGCGCTCGCGGATCACTACGGATTCTGGGTGATCGAGGACGACCCGTACGGCGAGATCTGGTTCGCAGCAACAGGCTCTGTGCACGGTACGGGCGCACCGCCGCCGCCGATAGCCTGTTTCGGCGATCGCGTCATCCGGCTGTCGAGTGCGTCGAAGATCCTCGCTCCGACGCTGCGTGTCGGCTGGTTCGTCGCACCACCCGCCGTGTGTGCGGCTGTGGAGCTCCTCAAGCAGGGTGCCGATCTGTGCGGTTCCTCGATGACGCAGCTGATGGCGGCGAGCATGCTCGGCGACACTGCATGGTTGGACGCGCACTTGACGACACTGCGTCGCGAGTATGCTTGCCGTGCAACGGCATTGACGGATGCGCTCGATGCCGAGTTCTCCGCGCGGCTCACGGTCTCGCGCCCGACGGGTGGAATGTTCGCCTGGGCGACGTTCGAGGACGGGACCGATACGAGCGAGTTGCTCGCGGTCGCCCTGGAGCATGGAGTCGCCTTCGTTCCCGGCTCGGCGTTTGCGTCGGCCGAGCAGTACGGCCGCTCGCTCCGGTTGAGCTTCGCGGGATCGACCCCGGCAGAGCTGGCGGAGGCGGTGCGTCGATTGGGCGCTGCACACACGTCCATCCGCACTCGCTGACCTCGCGGAGCCCGGTCGGCAGGTTCTGCGCGTGGCGGACCTGGGGCGGTAACCTGACATGCACGTAGTGCGCGGGGTTTTTCGACGGATAGGGAGCGTCACAGTGAGCAACCGATCGAACACGAAGTTCCTCGGACCCACCCAGCGGGTGGAGGCGTGGGACCAGCTCGGAACCGAGCAGTTCGACGTCGTGGTCGTCGGCGGTGGCGTCGTCGGCTCCGGTGCGGCCCTCGACGCGGCGACGCGGGGTCTGAAGGTGGCTCTGGTCGAGGCGCGTGATTACGCGTCGGGCACCTCGTCTCGCTCGTCGAAGATGTTCCACGGCGGGCTCCGCTATCTCGAGCAGCTCGAGTTCGGGCTCGTACGCGAGGCGCTGCACGAACGAGAACTCTCGTTGTCCACACTCGCACCTCACCTGGTCAAGCCGCTGAAGTTTCTGTTTCCGCTCACTCATCGCCTGTGGGAGCGCCCGTACATCGCCGCGGGCATCTTTCTCTACGACCGGATGGGTGGGGCCAAATCGGTTCCGCAGCAGAAGCATCTGACGCGTTCCGGTGCGTTGCGGATGTCGCCCGGCATCAAACGGAAGTCGCTGATCGGCGGAATTCGGTACTACGACACCGTCGTCGACGATGCCCGGCACACCATGACCGTCGCCAGAACGGCCGCTCACTACGGAGCCGTGGTTCGTACATCCACCCAGGTCGTCGGGTTCCTGCGGGAGGCAGATCGGGTATCCGGTGTGCGAGTGCGCGATTCGGAGACCGGTGCCACCACCGAAGTACGCGCACACGTGGTGATCAACGCCACCGGCGTGTGGACCGACGAGATTCAATCGCTGTCCAACATGCGCGGACGGTTTCGGGTGCGAGCATCGAAGGGTGTGCACATCGTGGTGCCGCGCGACCGAATCGTCAGCGAAGCCGCGATCATTCTGCGCACCGAGAAATCCGTGCTCTTCATCATCCCGTGGGGTGCGCACTGGATCATCGGCACCACCGACACCGACTGGAATCTCGATCTTGCCCATCCGGCCGCGACCAAGGCCGACATCGACTACATCCTGGGTGAGGTCAACGGTGTGCTCGTCACGCCGCTCACCCATGAGGACATCGACGGTGTTTATGCGGGCCTGCGGCCACTGCTGGCAGGCGAGAGCGACGAGACCTCCAAGCTCTCTCGCGAGCACGCGGTCGCTCGCGTGGCACCGGGACTCATCGCCATCGCCGGCGGCAAGTACACGACCTACCGAGTGATGGCCGAGGACGCCGTCGATCTGGCGGCGGAGGACATTCCGGTGCGGGTGGCGTCATCGATCACCGAGAAGGTGCCCCTCGTCGGTGCCGACGGTTACTTCGCTCTGGTCAATCAGGCACCGCATCTGGGCGAGATGTACAACTTGCATCCACATCGGGTGACGCACCTGCTGGACCGATACGGTTCGCTGATCGACGAGGTGTTGGCGATGGCGGACGGGAAACCCGAACTGCTGCAACCACTCACCGATGCACCGTCCTATCTGCAGGTCGAGGTGGTCTATGCGGCGGCGGCGGAGGGCGCGTTGCACCTGGAGGACGTGCTGTCGCGTCGTACCCGGATTTCCATCGAGTACTCGCACCGTGGGATGAACTGCGCGGGTCAGGTGGCCGCGTTGATCGCGCCCGTTCTGGGGTGGGACGAGGCCATGGTCGATCGTGAAGTCGAGACCTACCGCGCCCGGGTGGAGGCCGAGATCGAGTCGCAGCGCCAGCCCGACGACGAGTCGGCGGACGCGTTGCGGGTCGTCGCTCCGGAGGCCCGACAGGAAATTCTGGAACCGGTTCGCGGGTTCTGAGTCAGCGAGTTCGCACCAGTGTTCTGGGTGCGCGAGCCGCCGTTGCGCCGGAGACGGCCATGACCAGCAGGGTGAGTATCGCCAATGTCAACATGGGATCCATGGTGATCGGCGAAGCTGTGAGCAGGCTTGGTCTCACCTGACAGTGAGCCGTCAGGTTTGGTCCCGGCGGTGCTGATCAGAGTGAGTATGCGAGTCGAGCTGCGCTCGCAGGAACGCCCTTTCGGCCGGCGTCGGGTCGAGAGTCAGAGCAGTTGTTCGTGCACTTCTGGCTTCCTCCGCCCGGCCGAGTCGATCCAGCATCACAGCTCGACAGGCATGCCAGAGATAGTGCCCACCCAGAGAGTCGATGGCGTCGAGTGCATCGAGTCCGGCGGCGGGACCCTGACTTTCCCCGACGGCGACACCTCGGTTGAGTGCCACGATCGGTGTGTTCTCCACGACGGCAAGAGCGTCGTACAGCACGACGATCCGAGACCAGTCGGTGTCGGCGTAGGTCGCCGCACCGGAGTGACATGCTGCGATGGCTGCCTGGATGGTGTATCGGCTGGGTTGGGTGTCGTTGCGCCGTAGCGCACTGTCCACCCACTGCATGCCCTCGTCGATCGCTTCTCTGTTCCAGCGAGATCGGTCCTGATCTTCGAGCCTGACCAGGCCGCCCTCCCCGTCCGTTCTTGTGGCCCGGCGCGAATCCGTGAACAGCATCAATGCCAGCAGCCCTCGAAGAGACGGCTCGTCCGGCATGAGGTCGATCATCAGGCGGGCCAACCGAATTGCTTCGTCGCATAACTGAGGCCGCACCAGAGTCTCGCCGCCGAGATGCCCCGCGGTGAACAGCAGGTACACCGTGGTGGACACCGCGTCCAGTCGTTGCGGTAACTCCGCCGAATCCGGTACTCGGTACGGAATGTTGGCAGCGGCGATCTTCTTCTTCGCGCGCGTGAGGCGTTTGGCCATGGTGGCTTCGGGCACGAGCATCAGGCGTGCGACGTCGACAGTGGCCAGCCCGCAGAGGGTGCGCAGGCTCAGTGCCACCTGCGCCTCGACGGAGAGAGTCGGATGGCAGCAGGTGAAGACCAACCGCAGTAGGTCGTCACTGACCGAATCCTGGTCGCCGTCACTCCAATCCTGTTTCAGCAGTGCAAGATTCGCTGCCTCCCGCTCCTTGGCGCTGCGCCCGGCCTCGCGTCTGACGATGTCGAGCGCCTTGTTGCGAGCCACGGTCGTGAGCCAGGCGCGGGGGTTGTCGGGCACACCCGACCGAGGCCAGTGGGCGAGTGCGGCCACCACGGCCTCGGACACCGCGTCTTCGGCGACGGCAAGACTGCCGGTGATCCGCACGAGGGTCGCCAGAACTCGGCGACCCTCGTCACGAACCACGGCCGCCAGGTGCTCGGCCGGTGTGCTCACTGAGCCATCGGGATGATCGGCCGTACTTCGATTGCTCCGTTCCACGCCGCGGGGATCTGTGCTGCCAATGCAATTGCCGCGTCGAGATCCTGTGCCTCGAGGAGGAAGAACCCCGCGAGTACCTCTTTTGCTTCGGCGAACGGACCGTCCGTCGTCAAAACGTCGCCGCCCTTCCCACCCGACACGCGCACCGTGGTGGCGGTCGACGTGGGGTGAAGGACAGCGCCACCGGTGATCGCGGGTCCGGCCGCGGCACTGAATGCACCGTATTCGGCCATTTCGTCCGCCACGTCGGGCGAGGTCCAGTCGGCATCATGGGTGTAGACGATGGCTGCGTATGCGGTCATGGTGAGCTCCTGAAGAATCGTCGTGGTCGGCGCCGATCGTCGACCTACAACTGAAGGACGAACGGGGTTCGTCGAAAAGGACACCATGGACCGGACAATCTCGCCAGACCTCAGTTCTGACAGTGCGGGCAATAGTAGATCTGCCGCTCCTCGAGCGGGTTGTCACCGATGAGCCCGAACTCGATGGTGGTTCCGCACCGTCGGCACGGCTTGTTCTCCCGGCCGTACACCCAGAAGTGTCGGCCGGGTCGCCGATCTCCAGTGGTGACGCGCTGATTTCGATCCTTGTTGGCCATGATCAGTCGATAGGACAGGTCGATGGTCTTCTTCAGGTCGCCGGCGTCGGCGACCGGTGTACGCGGGTCGATTCCACGCAGAAAGCAGATCTCGTTGCGGTAGACATTGCCGAGGCCGGCGATGTTGCGCTGGTCGAGCAGAGCGAGTCCGACGGGACGAGCCGGATCCGACTCCAGATTGGTCAGGGCGACGTCGGGGTCCCAGTCGGGTCCGAGAAGGTCCGGTCCGAGGTATCCGACGGCCTCCTCTTCGTCCTCGATGATGTCGAGCACTCCGAGTTCGAACCCGATGGCCTGCGCGTTCGCGGTGTTCAAGATGATGCGCGCCTGGAACGCCGGGCGACGCCACCTCGCACCGGGTGCATAGACGTGCCAGGTGCCCTCCATCTTGAGGTGCGAATGAATGGAGTAACCGCCCACCCGAATCAGCAGATGCTTGCCGCGTGACGCGACAGAGTCGACCGTCTTGCCGGTGAAATCTACTGTGGCATAACGTGGTACGCGAATGTCACAGGAGGTGAGTTGCTGTCCCTCCAGCGCCGCCCGCAGAGTGTTGGCCGCGCGCCAGACCGTATCGCCCTCGGGCATCGGTGTCGGTGTCCTCTCTGATGTTCTTCTCGGTCACGGATGATTCAGCGGCGCAAGCGAAGCCCTCGTGGTGTTGCCGAGAAACCTGCTTCGGTCAGTGTCTTCGAGAAGTCCGTGCCGTGGATGTCGTGACCGTTGATCCGTTCGACGAGCAGTTTGTCGACTCCGCCGCGCTTGACTGTGCCTGCCAATGCTGTTGCCGCAGAGGCGATGTCCTCGGTATTGTCGCCGAACGTCAACACCGACTTTCCGCCACGTTCGACGAACATCGTCAATTCGCCTCGGACGAGGACGACCAATGCACCGGCCTTGCGGCCCGGCCGATGCTTCGTCGTTTCGTCCGGCTTCTCGCCGACACCAGCCTCGCCACCACCGGCTTTCGGCCAGGGCAGTGCTCCGCCGTAGGGGTTGGCCGGATCGCACGACGCGAGTACGACGGCGCTGGCGTTCTTCTTCGGTTCGTCGTAACTGCGCAACCGGTCGACCACGTCGGAGGTGGAGAACTGGGCACCGCCGAGCGAATCGACGAAGTAGCCGCGACGGCATCGACCGGAATCCTCGAACCCGGTGAGCACCTTGTACATCGTGGCGAATCCGCCCGGGACCCCTTCGTTCATCACCGAGCCGCGGGTCACCACGCCGTAGCGCTCGAGAAGTACGTCTGCGGTGGCATGAGCGCGAACGGTGAGGTCGGGTTCGAGTTCGGGCAATCGTGACCATCGGCCGCCGGCCGTCGGTGGGCCGGTGCGGGTGGGCAGTGACGGCCGCTCGAACTGACGGTAGGAACGCAGTCGCGGTGTGCGACGTGGG
Organism: Rhodococcus sp. 15-649-2-2; assembly: GCF_002258645.1. Classification (NCBI taxonomy): domain Bacteria; kingdom Bacillati; phylum Actinomycetota; class Actinomycetes; order Mycobacteriales; family Nocardiaceae; genus Rhodococcus; species Rhodococcus sp. 15-649-2-2. Next base: position 26,081 of record NZ_NPFM01000033.1, on the reverse strand, counting down.
GATCGATGACTCGGGGCCGAGCGGGTGGCTGTGGAGTTCAGCAGTGCGCGCAGCGGCGCGAACGTGTCGTTGCTCAGACGCCCTGCCCACACCAACTCCCACAAGGCAGCCTGCAGCGCCGTGTCGTCGGTACTGCCGACGGTGTCGGAGAGTTGCCGAAAGAAGTACGCACCGCCGCCCGCGACGGCGTCCTCAATTCGAATCTGCAACTCCGACAGATCGGATTCGGCTGCGGGTACGAGGGTGAGGGGTGCGGTGTCGGCCATGTGCAGGCTCACCCAGCCGTCCTTGGACGAGATCGCACCGTGCCCCGACCACAACACCTCACCGGTGGAGGTGAGTTCGTCGAGCATCGCCGGGCTGTAATCGGTCACTCGCGACGAGAGCACGAGAGATTCCCAGGCCGATGCCGGAACAGGAACGCCCGCAAGTTGTTCGATGACGGTTGCGACACCGTCGATGCCACTCAGACGTCGGCTGTCCACGTGCTGCCACGCGGGCAGGAAGCGGCCGAGGGTGGCGGTGGAGACGGGTTCCACCTCCTGCCGAGCCGCAGCGAGCGACCGACGCCGCAATCGCCGGAGAACCTCGGCGTCGCACCATTCGCTGCCCGCGGCACCGGGACGGAACTCGCCCTCGACGACGCGTTTGTCCACAGCCAATCTGCGCAGGACGTCGCGTACCACGGCGGTGCCGACGCCGAATCGCGCCGCTGCGTCGTCGAGGGTGAACGGTCCGTGGGTTCGTGCGTACCGGCTGATCAGGTCGACCAGCGGGTCGTCGACGGGTTCTATGAATGCGGCCGGGGTGCCGATGGGTAGTGGAACACCGAGTGCGTCGCGCAAGCGAGCCGCGTCCTCGATGGCCGTCCACCAGGTCTGTCCGGCGAACGTGACCTCCATGGCCCTTTTGGCATCGGCGAGTTCGGTGAGCCATTGCGGGAATTCGTCGCCGTTGGTGCGCAGCCCGATTTCGTCCACGGTCAACGGGCCGAGCAGCCGCAACAGATCTGCTACGCCTTCGATGTCCTTGGCATGTCTGTCCTCGGGCAGTCTCTGCAACTCGAGTTCGGTGGTGGTGATGACGCCTGCGTCCAGCAATTCTCGCAGCTCGACGCGTCCGAGCAACTCGGCCAGCAGCGCGGAGTCCAGTGACAGTGCAGCGGCCCGGCGTTCGGCCAGGGGGCTGTCGCCCTCGTACATGAAAGCGCCGACGTAGTTGAACAGCAGCGAATTGGCGAACGGTGACGGCGATGGTGTCTCGACGTCGACGATTCTGATCTGGCGCCGACCGATGCGGGCCAGGATGTCTTCGAGGGCGGGGAGGTCGTAGACGTCCTGGAGGCATTCGCGGACGGTTTCGAGCAGGATCGGGAACGTCGGGTACTTGCGTGCCACGTCGAGCAGCTGCGCCGAACGCTGCCGTTGTTGCCACAGCGGTGCCCGCTTGCCCGGGTTGCGGCGGGGCAGAAGTAGTGCGCGAGCGGCACATTCGCGAAATCTGGACGCGAACAATGCCGATCCGCCGACCTGTTCGGTGACGATGTCGGCAATCTCGTCGCGCTCGAACACGAACAGCTCCGCGCCGGGTGGCTGATCGTCGGTATCGGGGAGTCGGACGATGATGCCGTCGTCGGAGGCCGTGGGGGCGGCATCGATGCCGTAGCGCTCGATCAGTCTCGCGCCCACCGCGAGTGCCCACGGCGCGTGTACCTGCTGGCCGTAGGTCGAATGCAGCACCAGTCGCCAGTCGCCCAGTTCGTCGCGGAACCGTTCGACGATCATCGTCTTGTCGGTGGGCAGTTGACCCGTCGCCTCGAGTTGCTCGTCGAGCAACGCGATCAGGTTGTTGACGGCGTTCGCATCGAGGCCGTCGGTGCTCAGTCGTTCGGCCAAGTTGCTGCGATCGGTGGTGCTCCGCAGGAACTCGCCCAGAGCCCGACCCAGTTCCGCCGGCCGACCGAGACCGTCGCCGTGCCAGAACGGGAGCCTTCCCGGTTGGCCGTACGCCGGACTGACCAACACCCGGTCGTGGGTGATCTCCTCGATGCGCCAGCTGGTGGCACCGAGCGCGAAGACGTCACCCACTCGTGACTCGTAGACCATCTCTTCGTCGAGTTCGCCTACTCTGGACTGCTTTTCGCCGACCATGTAGACGGTGAACAATCCGCGGTCGGGGATGGTTCCGCCAGAGGTGACCGCCAATCGCTGCGACCCGGGCCGGCCGGTGAGGGTGTTGGCGTCGCGGTCCCACACGAGCCTCGGTCGGAGTTCGGCGAACTCGTCCGAGGGGTAGCGCCCCGAGAGCAGATCCAGAGTCGATTCGTAGGCCGAACGGGGCAGCGTGGCGAAACTGCCTGTGCGACGGACGGAATCGAACCAGTCCTCGGCGTCGATGGGTTCGAGGGCGCAGGCCGCGACAGTTTGTTGGGCCAGCACGTCGAGCGGATTGGCGGGCACGAACAGTGCCTCGATCTTGCCCGACGTCATGCGTTCGACCGTGACCGCGCAGTGGATCAGGTCGGTGCGGTGTTTGGGGAACAGCACGCCCTTGGAGATCTCGCCGACCTGGTGTCCCGCGCGTCCGACGCGTTGGAGCCCGCTGGCCACCGACGGCGGTGCCTCGACCTGAACGACCAGATCGACCGCGCCCATGTCGATTCCGAGTTCGAGGCTGCTGGTGGCGACGACGCAGCGCAACCGCCCGGTCTTGAGGTCGTCCTCGATCAGTGCGCGTTGGTCCTTGCTGACGCTGCCGTGGTGGGCCCGGGCCAACAACGGATCGGCACCGTGGTTCACGTCGTTGGGAGTGCCGACCTGCGACGGCGGCTTGTGTTGTGTCTCGACGCCGTCGCCGATTCGCTCGGCATACACCTCGTTCAGCCGCGCCGTGAGTCGCTCGGCGAGCCTTCGCGAGTTCGCGAACACGATGCACGAACTGTGCTCGAGGATGAGATCGACCATCTTCTCTTCGACGTGCGGCCAGATCGAGCCCTGCGCCGGGGGAGCGGCGGAGGTATCGGCGTTCGGATCGGTGACACCCAGTTCGGTCATGTCCTCGACGGGTACCTGGACCGTCAGGTCGAACGTTTTGGGGGCAGGCGGGGCGACGATCTCGATGGGAGCAGCTCCGGCCAGGAACCGTCCGACCTCCTCGTGCGGGCGAACCGTCGCGGACAGGCCGATGCGCTGCGCCGGCTTGTCCAGCATGCCGTCGAGCCGTTCGAGCGACACCGCGAGATGTGCGCCGCGTTTGGTGCCGGCCACGGCGTGCACCTCGTCGACGATCACGGTGTCGACCTCGGCGAGAATGTCTCGCGCTGCCGAGGTGAGCATGAGGAACAGCGACTCCGGGGTGGTGATCAGAATGTCCGGGGGAGTCTTGATCATGTTCCGACGGTCGGCGGCGCTGGTGTCGCCGGAGCGCACGCCCACCGAGATCTCCGGTGGATCGAGGCCGAGTCGCTTGGCCGTCTGAGTGATACCGACCAGGGGAGCGCGCAGGTTACGTTCGACGTCGACCGCCAGCGCTTTGAGCGGGGAGATGTAGAGGACCTTCGTCTTGCGCTTGCTGTCCGCACCCAGTTGCGCCAGCTCGTCCAGAGCCCACAGAAAGGCCGAGAGGGTCTTGCCCGATCCGGTCGGTGCGACGACAAGAGTGTGAGCGCCGCTCGAGATCGACGACCAGGCACCCAGCTGCGCGGAGGTGGGGGCCGGAAAAGCGCCGGTGAACCACTCGCGAGTAGGCCGCGACAGCTTCTCCATCACTGACAGCTCGTCCGCTGCTCCTGCGCCGATACCGTGCCTGGCCATCCCACCATCATGCCCCGGGGCGCCGACAGATAATCCCCGTGCAGCTCGGGTTCACCGAGCCCGTGTTGTTTCCCTCGATTCGGGTACCCGGTCGCCATGACCGACGACCAAGAGACCATGCAGAAGATTTCCGCAAAACTCGATGCTCTGCTCGGCAGCAAGACCAACGGCCTGCAGAACGAGGTTCCCCCGGGAGCGAGCATCCAGTCCGACGAGGACGACGCCGAGCAAGGGCCGCTCGGTCGTGACTACCACCTGGCGAGCAAGTACGCACAGGCGCTCGCGATCAACGAGCCCCAGGTTATCGACCGCGACGAATTCGACCGGTTGGTCGCCGAGTACGGCTGATCCGGCTCTGGCATCGACCCCGGCCCGGTAGGGCCGGGGTCTCGTCGTGTCCGGCGAACCTGGCGAACACCGCGGCATCGGATCTACAGTCGATGGGGTGACCGAACGCAAGAAGCCAGGAGTCACGTTCGAGTCCTGGGTGGACAAGCAAATCCGTCAGGCCCAGGACGAGGGTGCATTCGATGGGCTCGAGGGGGCCGGTAAGCCGATTCCGTCGGGCGATCCCCGGGACGAGTTGTGGTGGGTTCGCGGCTACCTGAAGCGGGAGAATCTCCCGGCCGACGCGTTGTTGCCCACCGCGCTGCAGCTGCGCAAGGAGATCGAGCGGCTGCCGTCCACACTGATCGGTGTTCGGCGCGAGGACTCGGCACGAGATGTCTTGGACGAGTTGAACGCTCGCATCGTCGACTGGATCCGGTTCCCGACGCCCCCGATCGTTCCGTTGGGGCCCGTCGACGTCGAGATGTGGCTCGAAAAATGGCGAACCAACCGGGCCGAGGTGGACCGACTCGAGCGTGAGCATCGCTCGCAGTCGGTCGAGCCCCCTGCGGCAGACTCCGATACCTCGCGACGATCGTGGTGGACGCGTGTGCGTCGAACATTCACCTGGCGGCGCTGAGACCCGTTGTGGTCGTACACAAGGCGAGCGCATCGGCGGCTGTCGACACGAACGGAATGCCGGATGTTCCGTCGACCCGAATTCTCGACGGCAGCAGCCCGTCGGAGTGTGCCGGTTCTTCCATCGTCTTCCAGCCGGTGGCCCGCCTGAGAAGTCCGCCGACCAGAGTGTCCGCAGCGTGACGGGTTCCGCTGCGTACGGTGATCGGCGCGGTATCGAGCTCGACTCGAGCGAAACGTAGTGCTGCATCCACGGCCTCGGTGGTCTGCGCCGCCGACGATCGACCGCGTGGACCTGTGCTCAAGCCGTGCCCGGGTAGATCGAGGACCACAACATCGACACCTCCGGCAGTGATGTCCGAGGCCAACGGGGTGAGGTACCGCGCATGCAGACCTGCGTCGGCGACGAGCACCACCGACTGCTCGGATTCGATGGACGCTCGATGGATCTCGGCGTGCACGCTTCCGTGCCCGGTATCGAGCTGTCGATGTTCCACCTGCAGTGCGACAACGTCAGCGCGGCTCAGTGCAACGGCCTCCGATGCCGGGCGTAGCGCTGCTTCGCACGCTATGCCCCGCGCCAGGGCGTCCCCACGACGCAACAGTGACTTGCCCTGCAGCAGAATCATCACCGCGGCACTCTCGTGTGCCGTGAGTGTCGGTGCCCAGCCTGTGGCGCGGCCGAGAGCCGAGGAATCGACGATGGGTTCGCCCGGTGTGACCCACTGGCCGGAAAAGGGGGTGAGCCCCAGTCGGAACGCAACGTTCGCAACATGCGTCGCAGCTTTCTGCGGAACGTCGAACATCAACTGGCCCTGCATCGCAGCGAGTTCGCGCACACCGACCCAGTCCACCGGACCCAGGTTGTACGGGCCGACGAGGTCGGTCTTGGCCGCGCGATGGAAGGCGTCGGCCATGTCGTCCTGGTACAGGAATTGATACGACGCCCGATCCGCCTCCGGGAATGCGCCGATCGGCCCGGTGAACTGGTCGATTCCGTCGTTGGCGAAGTCGGGTCCGATGATGTAGGTGCACCGCAACATGGAGATGGTCATCTCGCCGGGGTGCCTACGGAGCCACCACTCCGCATAATGTTCCACCTCGGCCTTGTCGTAGAAGTAGTAGCGATTGGGATCGCCTGCAGGATAACTGTTCTCGGTGAGCGGCTCCGGCGCGATGTCGGCACCGTACGCGTTGATGCTCGACGCGATCACCACTCGAGCCACGCCCGCTCGATAGGCCGAATCGATGACGTTGCGTGAGCCGCGCAGGTTGATGTCGTGGGTTTCGGCCTTGTCTTTGAGCTCTTCGACCACGAATGCCAGGTGCAGCACGACGTCGCATCCAGCGAACGTTTCCTCGAGGTCGGGAGAGCGAATGTCCGAGCGGAGCGAGGTGAACTTCGGGTGCGTGATCCGGGCTGGGCGACGGGCTATCCCGATGACCGTGTCCACCTCGGGATCCTCGAACAGCCTCGGAAGTATCGCGGCCGCGAAGTCACTGGTGGCTCCGGTGACCGCGATACGCAAGCCGCGGGCGTGATCGCTCATCGGGGCAGCTCTGCTACGGCCTCGATGATCTGCTCGGTGGCGGTCGACAGCTGTTGTTCGGTGTGTGTCGCCATCACGCACAGGCGGAGTATCGCACCGGACTTCGGTACGGCGGGATGCAAGGCGGCGCTGGTGAAGATGCCTCGGTCGTAGAGGTTCTTCCACAAGCTCATGGCCACGAGGTCGTCGCCGATGTGCAGGGAGACGATGGGGGCAGCCGTATCTCCGTGGAGGGTCGCGGAGCGGCCTGCTACGTCGAGCCCGGCCGACTGCAATCCGCCGCGCAAGATCTCGGCGTTCTCGAGTACGCGCCGAGCCCGGTCCTTACCCTCGTCGCTACGGATCAGGCGTACGGAAGCCAACGCTGCACCCACTGCAGCAGGCACGCCCGAGGTCGTGAACAGGAAGGCGCGGGCCTTGACCCGGAGGGTGTCGATCAAGTCACTCGATCCGGTGACGAACCCACCGGTGGAGCTCGGGCTCTTCGACAGCGATGCCATCGTGACGTCGACGTCCTTGGTGATGCCGAACAGCTCGGCTGCTCCGGTGAGTTCGGGCCCGTAGACGCCGAGGCTGTGGGCTTCGTCGACCATCAGCGCTGCGTGGTAGCGGATACACAGATCGGAGACGGCGTCGAGCGGTGCGAGATCGCCCTCCATGGAATACAGGCCGTCGACGATGACCAGCACGGCTCCGTCATCGACGACGGGCTGCTGAAGTTTGGCTTCGAGATCGGCCATGTCGTTGTGCTTGAACTTGACCACCGACGCGCCGGAGAGTGCGCTGCCGTCGCGGATCGATGCGTGTGCCGCCGAATCGACGATCACCGTGTCACCGGGTCCGACGATCGCACTGATCGTTCCCAGATTCGTTTGGTACCCCGTGGTGAAGACGAGTGCGTCGTCGGTTCCGTGCCACTGGGCAATTTCGTGTTCGAGTTCGAGGTGCAGGTCCAAAGTGCCGTTGAGCAAACGACTTCCGGTGACAGCACTTCCGAATGTGTCCAGTGCGTGCTGGGCACCCTCGACAACCTTCGGGTGGTCGGCAATGCCGAGGTAGTTGTTGGACCCGAGCATGATCTTGTCTCGGCCCTCGACGCGGACAACCGGCGCGACGGCCGATTCCATCTTGCGGAAGTACGGGACCACATCGGCCTCTCGAACCGCACGCAGCAAGTCCACGCGCTCGTCTCCGCCGAGTCGTTTCATCAATCTGTTGACAACCATCGTTTACCAGAACTCCTCACAGAGTTGATTGTGGATTGTCGCGAATTCTTGAGTTCATTCGGAGCGGGCAGCATCATCGATTGGTATTCGGCCGAAGAATATTCGATGTTCAAAAAGACGCTCTTGCAGCGGAAAGCGGTTGGTAAATCAGTCCGAAAAAATGATTTGGGTACTTTTTTCTGGGTCAAATTTTACGATATCTTTAGTTTATCTGTGCAGGTAGAGGGGTACGTTGATGGCCAGCGCGAATTCACCCGCTCAACCGCTGTGCTCGAAAATCTTCGACCGCTTTGTCGCGATCACGTGATGGTACAAATGGTCGTCGCTGCAATCAATTAGTGACACACGATCAACTAGTGACACAAGGAGATGAACTGTGACCGGATTAATGGTGCGCGAAAGAGAAACTCTCGAGAAGTACATGCCCGGCCTTCTGAGCTATCTGGACGCAACCCCGCTGGACCGACTCGAGTCGCGCGAATCGGACGCGATCGACAAGTTTCGGGAGTTCGGTGGTACCGGTTTGGTGGTCCCGGGCGAACTGGGCGGTCTCGGTGCTCCGGCCATCGACGCGGTCCGGGCGCAGAGGGCCATCGGGTCTCGCTCGCCCTCTCTCGGCGCGGGAACCACGATGCACCATCTTTCACTCGCCTCGCTGACGGAGTTCGCGCGCGGTGCCACCGAGGACGACCGAGCACTGATCAAGGGGTTGGTCGAACAGAAGGCGATCGTCGCCTCCGGATTCTCCGAGGGCGTCACCGGCGGGAGTGTGTTCATTCCGACGATGACGGCCGTGAAGAAGGGGGACAACTACATCGTCAACGGAAGCAAGAAGCCGTGCAGTCTGGCACGTTCGATGGATCTGCTGACCTGCAGTGTCGAGATCGACTCCGGTGACCGCGCGGTCGCTCTGATTCCGGCCAGCCTCCCGGGTATGAGCGTGAAGCCGTTCTGGACCACCGACATTCTGGCCGGCGCACAAAGCGAAGAAGTTCTGCTCGAAGACGTCGAAGTGCCCGCGAGCCTGGTCCTGCCCAACAAGGACGACGACCCCGATGGCGTGCACGAGATGACCGGTTACCTCTGGTTCGGCATGTTGATCTCCGCCAACTACATCGGTGCGGCGACTTCACTGCTCGAGCGGATGATCGAGCAGAACAAGGGCGACTACGAGGGCTACGTTCGGGCGGCGGCCGAACTCGAGGCGTCCATGGCGGCTATCGAGAACGTGGCCCGCGCCTTCGACGAAGGTGAACGCGGACAGGACATCTCGGTGAAACTGTTGTTCAACCGCATTGCGATTCGTGACGCACTGGTCCGTAGTAGTTCGGCTGCCATCGAATCGCTCGGCGGGATCGGCTTCATCAAGTCACCCGAAATCGCTTACGTCGCAGCAGCATTGCACGCGTTTGCATTTCACCCGCCATCACGGCGGTCCATCTCGGAGACCCTGGCCCGTTTCCATGCAGGTGAAGATTTCGCCTTCGTCAAGTAGTGGTCACTCTTCGGTGCGCTCTTCGTCGTTCAACTTGTCTTCGCCTCGGTTTCGGAAGAACTTGAACCCGGGGATGCCGATCACCGCGCGGCGGACGTCTTTGGTGACTCCGAGCAATTCGTGAATCTCGGGGGACACCGTGTCGAGGGTGGCGAGGATGGGGAGCAGAGCTTCCATGTGAGCGAGAAGGCCGGGTAACTGATCGACCATGGCAATGGCGGCGTCGACCTCTTCGTCGGACAGGTTGTCGACGAACCTCCGCGCCATGGGCTCGGCCTGCTTGGCGATGGGATCGAACAGTTCGATCAGCTCGAGCGCAGTGTGCGAGGCGACCGATGCCGAGGCGACGACCTCGTCGGCGGCACCGGTCGTTCGCTGCACGCTGGCGACAACGGCGTCGGCCGAGTCGATCACCCGGTCGATGCGTGTCATCAATGTCTCTATGTGGTTCATCAGTGCTTCGATTCGGCCGGGCAGGGTAAGCGCGAATTCGGTTGTGGTGATCATCCAGGTCACCCCGACCCGCGCCACCGCGACTCCGCGCCGGAGCACCGTTTCGGTACCGAGTGGATCGGGGAGCACCACGCCTGCCAACACCAGAGCCATAGGAGCGACAATGCCACACCGACACCACGCCCCGAGTGCCGTTAGCCTCGTAGCATGAGAGCCCTCGTCACCGGTGCCAGCGGATACATCGGGTCGCGGCTGGTGGCAGCTCTGCTGGCCGACGATGCCGACGTGGTGGTCGGTTCTCGTACGCCGAGCAACCTGCGAACCTTCGACTTCTACGACTCCGTCACTGCGGTATCGCTGGATGTCACCGACCAGCAGTCGTGTGCCGCTGCGTTCGCAGAATCCGGCGACATCGATGTTGCGTACTACCTGGTGCACGCCATCGGTGAGTCCGACTATCGTGCGCAGGATCGACGGTCCGCGGAGCAGTTCGCCGCGGCCGCGGCCCGGGCGGGTGTGCAGCGGATCGTGTACCTGGGCGGCTTCGTACCCGACGACGACCACCTCTCCGAGCATCTCGCGAGTCGCGCGGACGTGGGGGAAGCGTTGACGGTGGACGGGGTCGAGTTGGTCTGGCTCCGAGCCGCCATCGTCATGGGTGCCGGTTCGACGTCGTACGAAATGTTGCGTTATCTCGCCGATCGCTTGCCGGTACTGCCGCTGCCGAGCTGGCTCGCCGAGCCCGTGCAGCCGATCGCCGTCGACGACGTGCTGAACTATCTGGTGGCGTCCGCCGACGGCGAGAAGGTCCCGGCGGGCTCGTACGACATCGGTGGGCCGGATGTGGTGCCGTACCGCGATCTGGTGTTCGCGTATGTCGAAGCTGCCGGTCTTCAACGGGTCGGGGTCCCGGTGCCGTTCGTGCCCACCTCGCTCGCGGGCAAAGTGATCGGCCTGATCATTCCTGTTCCGGCTGGGCTCGCCGAGGATCTGGTGGGGTCGCTGCACAACACGATGACGACGTCGGAGAGTCGGATACGTGAACTCGTTCCCGACCCTCCACGTGGTCTGACCACCATCGCAGACGCCATGGCCCGTAGTGTGCGGGGCATGGTCGGTGAGCCTCCCGGTGTGTGTGCGCTGAAGGATCCGCTTCGGCTGGCGAACACGGATGCGGCGTGGAGCGGCGGCGATGCCCTGGGAGTCCGGCGCCGCGGTGTGGCAGCGTCCTCGGACCGAACCTGGGGCTTGATCGAAGCCCTCGGCGGGCGGCGACTGCTGTCCTCGAAGCCGGTGGCGGCAGCGGTGCGTACCAACCTGGACGTGGTGGCCGGTGTGAACCGACGCGTGTCATCGGCCGTGCGTCGCTTGACCGATACCGAGGAGGCGTGATGGGAACGTGGTCGACGACCGCGCTGAACGTGATGAAGTCCGCGCTGGTCGATCCTGTGGAGCGCGATCACCGAGAATCCGACGCAGCATTCCGCAAGCGCCGGATCATCGTCATGATCACATTGGTGATCGGTGCCACAGTGCTCTACTTTTCGCTCAAGGTCGAGCCCGGCGACCCGTCGTTCTACGCACTGACGCTCGTACTCGCTGCGGTGTGGACGGTGGGCGGACTGCTCTCGGGCCCCCTGCATCTGGGACGCATCGTGGTCGGCGGGTCGATCCGTAGGCCGATCGTCACACCCATCCTGATCGGTCTCGCCGTGGGCGGGGTATTCATGCTCGGCGGCCTGGTCGTACGGCAGATTCCGCCGCTGGCCGACTTCACCGAGAACGTGCTCGCACACGCCAGAGTGGGCTCGCTGGTTCTGATCGTCTTCATCGCGCTGCTCAACGGGGTCGCGGAGGAGATCTTCTTCCGCGGGGCGCTGTACTCGGCGATCGGCGTGAAGAACCCGGTGATCATCTCGACCGTCGTGTACGCGATCGCTACTCTCGCGTCCGGCAATCCGATGCTCGGCTTCGCCGCTGTGCTGCTGGGGTACGTGATGGGTCTTCAGCGGCGTGCATCGGGAGGAATCCTGGCACCGATACTCACGCACGTCAGTTGGTCGGCGGTCATGGTTCTCGCTCTACCGCCGCTGTTCGTGTGACCGCCGATGTTCGAGCAGAAAGAGGCGCAAACACCGATTCGGTCGACGAAAACGGTCCTGCGTGCTGATTCTTTCCTGAACTGGGCTACATTGCGCAGGTGAGTGAAAATCTCGATCGCGTCGATCGCTTGATCATCGACGAGCTTGTCTCCGACGGCCGCGCCACGTTGGCGACGCTGGCGGAGAAGGCCTCCCTGTCCGTCTCGGCCGTCCAATCCAGAGTCCGACGGCTGGAGTCGCGGCGCGTGATCCGTGGCTACACCGCCCAGGTCGATCCGGAAGCCCTGGGGCGGCCGTTGTCGGCGTTCGTCGCCATCACTCCCATCGACCCGGCACAACCCGACGACGCTCCCGCCAGACTGAAGCACCTCTCGGCCATCGAATCGTGCCATTCGGTTGCAGGCGAGGAGAGCTACGTGCTGTTGGTGCGGGTCGAGTCGCCCCGTGCACTCGAGCGCCTACTGCAGGAGATCAGGGCCACCGCCAACGTGCAGACACGCAGCACCATCATTCTGCAGACGTTCTACGACCGCTGACGGCCCGCCACACGCGGTCCGAGGACATCGGTAGGTCGTACAGTCTGGCCCCCACGGCGTCGCGGACAGCGTTTGCCAAAGCAGGAGCGACGGGGTTGTACGGAGACTCGCTCATCGACTTCGCACCGAACGGACCCAACCGGTCGTACGTGTCGGCGAACAGTACTTCGGTCCGAGGAATATCTGCGAACTGCGGAACGTGATAGCTCCGGATGGAATCGGTGGTGACCAGACCGGCACTGTCGGTACGGATCTCCTCGTACAGTGCGCTGCCGATAGCCTGTGCAACGCCACCTTCGACCTGGCCGCGGCACTGCTGCGGGTTCATCACAGTTCCTGCGTCCGCGGCTTGCACCGAGTGCAGAATCTGCACGGTGCCGGTGTTCTCGTCCACCGCCACCCGGAACGCTTGGACATTGAACGCCAAAGATCTCGGTAGCCCGCCGCTGTTGCCCTCGGTGACCAGCGAGCCACCCGCCTTCGCCAAGATGTCGTCGAGGGTGACGAACCGATCGCCGCACCGCACGCCTTCCGGCCCCAGTATGCAGTCCGAGTGCCGTTGTCCGGTAACGGCTCCGGCGATATCGAGAATCCGTGCCGACAGAGCGCGGACCGCCGCGTAGAGAGCCTTGCCTGCCACCACCGTGCCCGCTGAACCGAAGGCACCGGTGTCGTAGGTGGTGGAGTCGGTGTCGGACTGACGAACCTGAATGCGATCGACCGACGTGCCCAACTCGCTCGCCGCGATCTGAGTGTGCACGGTAGTGGTCCCGTTGCCGAATTCCGCTGTTCCGACGCGTATCTCGTACCGACCCTCGGGCAGTAACGCTACCGACGTCTCGGCGCGATGGCCGCGTGGTGGAATGGTCGCGATCATGGCCACCGCCATCCCTTCGCCGACTTTCCATCCCGTCGGCGCATGCTCACCGTTGCCGCGTCGCAGGGCTGCCTCGGCGAGGTCGATGCACTGATCGAGGCCGTAGCTTCCGAACTGCAGGTCGTCCTCCTCGAGATGCGCGGCGACGATGTCGTCGCCGGGGACGATCACGTTGCGTCGCCGAAACTCGAACGGATCGACGTCGATCTCTCTGGCCAGATCGTCCATTGCCGATTCGATCGCGAACATCACCTGTCCCAGTCCATAGCCACGGAATGCTCCGGACGGAATGTTGTTGGTGTAGACGGTCTTCGCATCGACTCGCTTGTTGGCGCACCGGTAGACGGCGACGGACTCGCCGCACCCGTGGAACATCACTCCGGCACTGTGATTGCCGTAGGCCCCGGCATCGGTGAGAACGTCGATCGACAGCGCGGTCAACGTGCCGTCGGCGCTCGCGGCAGCGGTGACGTCGACCCGGAACGGATGACGACACGGTGAGACGGTGAACTCGTCGGTCCGCGTGAACTCGAATTGCACGGGTCGGCCGGTGCGGAGCACTGCCAGCGCCACGACGTCCTCGGTCAGCAACTCCTGCTTGCCGCCGAAGCCGCCGCCGACGCGGGCGGTGAACACCCGCACCCCTTCGCGCGGGAGGCCGAAGATCTCGCAGATCTCGTCGCGTACCAGAAACGGAACCTGAGTGCTGGTGCGCAGATTCAGCTTTCCGGTCTCGTCCAGCCACCCGATGGTGCCGTGGGTCTCCAGGTGCACGTGTTGTACTCGCTGCGTCGTCCACCGTCCGGTGATCACCGCCGCCGCATCACGGACCGCGGCGTCGACGTCCCCGGTGCTGCCGTGCAACTCTGCCACCAGATTTCGTGACGGATCCGCAATGCGAGCCGTCGCATCCTTGTCGCCGTGGATCTTCGGCGCACCGGGTTCGAGCGCGGATTCGGGATCGAACACTGCAGGCAGCACGTCGTACTCGACGACGAGGGCGCGGCACCCTTCCTCCGCGGCAGCGACCGAATCTGCGACCACGATCGCTACCCGCTGGCCGATGAAGCGCACGACGGTGTCGAGCACGTGGGTGTCGTCGGGATCGTCGACGCGTCGATCGTGGCGTGCCGTCGAAAATGCGGTCGTGGGGCTGTCTTTCGCGGTGAGCACAAGCACAACCCCGGGCACCCGCTCCGCGGCAGTGACGTCGATGGCGACGATGCGCGCATGCGCATGGGGGCTGCCGAGCACCGTGGCGTGCAGGAGCCCCTGGGGTGAGTGATCGAGGGTGTAAGGCTCGGTTCCGGTGACGATCCGGGTGCTGGCCGGCGCAGCGACGGACCGCCCGCAGGCCGGTCCGTCGACGGCTTTCTCGGTGTTCACCACACCACAGACTGCGTCGGCTATCGCCCGGTACCCGGTGCAGCGACACAGATTTCCCTTCAGTCGCTCGGGGAGTTGGTCCATGTCGTTCTCGGTCAGGGTCGATGCGGTGACGACCATTCCTGCCGTGCAGAAACCACACTGGAAGCCGGCGGCTTCGACGAAGCGGCTCTGCATGGGATGCAGGTCGTCCGGGGTGCCGAGCCCGGTAACGGTGGTCACGGATCGGTTCTCGGCGCGGAATGCGGGGAAGATGCACGAATGCACCGGCTCACCGTCGACGAGAACCGAACATGCTCCGCAATCGCCTGCGTCGCAGCCTTTCTTCACCTCGAAATGTTCGTGTTCGCGCAGCATGGTTCGTAGGCACTGGCCCGGCCGTGGACTGACGTCGGTCGGTACACCGTTGATGTCGACGATCATGACAACTCCTCGCGAATCTGCTGGGCTGCAGTACAACTGATGTGTCGACGCCAGTCCGGCGCACCGTGGGGGTCGTCGTACCAGTGCTCGGGGTCGATCGTCTCGGCCAGCGCGTCATCGAGTTCGTCGGACGTCGGCAGAGCCGAGAAGCGAAGTACGAACGGGCGGACGGTCGATGCGCTGACCGTCAGCACGAACGTGCCGCCGGCGTCGACTCGGCCGATCACCACCGCGGCCGACCGGCCGAGCGGTGACAGTGCGAGCTTGCGCATCGCGGTCCTCGCCTCGAGTGCATGCCGTGGAATCGCGATGCTGCGCAACACATCTCCAGGACGAAGGGCGTTGGTATGCGGCCCGGTGATCAATTCGTCGATCGCGATGTCGTAGTCGTGTTCGGGACCGTCTGCCGACCATACCTGCCCGATGCCGTCCAGAGCTGCGGTGACCGAGATCATCGCACCGGCAGGTAGGGCCAAAGCGATGTTGCCACCGACGGTGGCGGTCTTCCAGATCTTGAACGAGGCCAACAGTGCTGCGGCACAGCGAGGGAACAGCGCGGCGGCAGGCCAGGGCGACTCGAATCGAGCCAGCGTCTCGATCGTGCACGTGGCGGCGATCTCGAGTCCGGCCTCGGTGACCGTCAACGGTTCCCAGCCCAAGGCGGTGACATCGACGAGGGTGCTCAGATGATCCTGCTTCTCGGAGAACAGCCAGGTACCACCTGCGAGCACTGCGGTGTCCTTGCGCCCCGGCGGCAGATCCGCGCGGGAGCTGGGAAGCAGAATGTTGTCGACAGTGCCGAGATCCATGGTCTTCGTTCACCTCATCCTCGCCGGGAGTGTCCACCGCGCCGGCAGGTCCACCACCCGATGTGTCACCTCGAACTCTAGTGAGTTTCTGTTACCGATCTGCGGTGGTCCGGCGATCCGTCCGAAACTCGGCGGAAACAACCCGCACCTAGGGTTGCCTCGAACGAGCGCAGCAATGCCGAGCGGGGGGAGGGCAACAGTGCTGGTCAAGGACTTGCTCGACGCCACAGGGCTCTGCATTCGATTGCTCACCTCCGACCAGGACGCTCTTGGACGCACGTTGCGGTGGACCTACACCACCGATCTGCCGGATCCGTCGCGCTACATCGCCGGCGGTGAATTGGTCATCACCGGCCTCGTGTGGCGTCGTACGCCGGCCGACAGCGAGGTGTTCGTCCGGGCGGTCGCAGAATCCGGGGCCTCGGCGCTGGCGGCGGGGGAGGGATTGCTCGGCCACATCCCACGGGATCTGATCGACGCATGCGAGCGGCACGGACTGCCCTTGCTCGCCGTACCCGACAATGTCTCGTTCGGTGAGGTCACCGAGTTCCTCGTCGGGCGCGTCACCGGTGATCGAATCGCGTCGCTCAACAGCTCCCTCGTTCGGCACCGCCAACTGCTCACCGCGGTCGCAGACGGTAGGGCCCTCGACGAGCTGGCCCTGCACACCTCCAGGGAAACTGGAATGGCATGTCTGATCTTCACCGCTACCGGGCGTCGATTGGTGGCCGAGGTCGTCGCGTTCTCCGATGCCGACGTCGACACGTTGACACACGCCGCGCTGTCCTCCGAAAGACTACCCACGACAACGACTCTCAGTGACGGCGAGCCGTACAGCATCTTCGGGATCGGCCCGTCGCTCGCGCAGAGAACCACACGGTGGTTTCTCGCGGTGGCGGGAGACATGGACACGTTCCTTCCCGCGATCTCCGACGCGTTCGGTCAGCTGGCAGCCATCGCCGCCCTCGATCGTGCTCGACGCGAGGAAGGACGGCTGGTCCGGCGCGAAATAGCAGACCAGGCAGTGGCATTGATCGAAGCCGACAGCAGCAGGCCCGAGGCGCTGACTCGGTTGCGGCAGGCAGCCGTCGATCCGGACCGTCCGCTGGTCGTCATCAGGATCGTGCACAGCGGCAAAGTCGATCTGCGCGAGATGTTGCGGACAGTGCTCAGCGACACTCTGACCTCCTTCGGCGGCGGCTGCGTCGGTGCCAGCACACACGGCGACATCGTCGCGATCGTGAACACCGAGGATCCATACATCGCGCAGACCCTCCGAACTCGATTGTCCCGCTTGGGTTCCGGTATCGGGCGCGGCCGCCTGCTCGTGGGCGTCAGCTCGGAGGCCACCGGTCTCACCATCGACGGCGCGCTGCGTTCGGCCCGGCACGCTCTCGACATGAGCAGGCAGGGAACGGGCCCCGTCACTGTCACCACCGGTGCGCAGCTGACGTCGGCAGTGTCGATGCTGTCGGCACTGCCCGACGACGTGCGTCGATCTTTCGTCGAGCATGTTCTGGCACCCCTGCTCGAGTACGACCGGCGCGCCGACGCCGGTCTGGTCGACACACTTCGTGAGTTTCTTGCCACCGGCGGATCATGGAACCGAACCGCCGACTCGTTGCATGTGCACCTCAACACCGTCCGGTATCGAATCAAGCGGGTCGAGGAACTACTCGGCCGCGACCTGGGCTCCACCGAGGACAGACTGGACGTTTACCTCGCTCTGCAATCCATCCCTCGGTCGTCGGCCACGGGAGCGGCATAAGATCGAGGAATGACAGGCTTCACCGGAATCCCTTTCGCTGCGCTGGACTTCTACGAGGACCTCGAGGCCGACAACAGCAAGCTCTGGTGGAACGAACACAAAGATGTCTACGACAACGCGGTCAAAGGACCGATGACGGCGCTGCTGGCGACTCTCGAACCGGAGTTCGGCAATGCCAAGGTGTTCCGCCCGTACCGCGATGTTCGATTCTCGAAGGACAAAACCCCCTACAAGACCCATCAGGGTGGATTCGTCGCTCGCGGTGACAGTCTGGGCTACTACGTGCAGATCGACCCCGCCGGGCTGTTCGTCGCGGGCGGCTTCTACAACAGCTCCACCGAGGGCATCGCCCGCTACCGCAGCACCGTGGACGACGATGTGCGCGGGGCCGAACTCGAACGAATCATCGCGGCGCTGACCAAGGCCGGCTACGAAATCGGCGGAGACACGCTCAAGACCAAACCGCGCGGATTCGAGATCGATCACCCACGCATCGACCTTCTCCGGCACAAGTCGCTCACCGCCGGTAAACACTTCGGTTCACCCGAGTGGCTGAAGACACCGAAAGCCGCGACGAAGGTGCGCGACGCCTGGCGTGCCCTGACTCCCTTGGTGGAATGGTCTGCTGCACTGCACACGTGAGCGCAGCGCACTCACCCGACGACAGAGTACGTTCGCCAGGCACTTCCGGCATCGGGGGCATCCTCGCGTTCGACCGTTGCCTGAATCAGACCGTACGGACGATCGTCGGCGTTGAACACCTCGAGGTTGTTCTCGATGTCGAACTTGCCGAGGTCGTACAGGAAGTGGTGCTTGTTCGGTGCCGACATCGAGATCTCGGCGATGAACGGATACTTCTCCAGCACTGCCTCACCCATGGCGTACAACGTCTGCTGCAACGCCAAGGACTGCAGATTGGCGAACCTTTCGATCATCGCGGCCTTCACACCCGCGTACACCGCGTCCCACTCGACATCGGTTGTGGTGTAACGCCATTGCGCCGTCAGTGACGTCGCCATCACGCGGTCGGTGGTGGGCTCGAGAACGGTCAGGTCGTCCTCGAGGAAGCCGTGGAACTCCGAACCCGTCGACTTCAGGATCACCATTTCTTTGAAGCCGCTGATCACCCACGTGCGCTGGGCATCGCCCTTGCCTTCGACGGTCACTGCCGACGTGCGGATCTCCTCGCCCTTTCGCGTCCACGAGTGATCGTGCTCGACGCCGTCGATGACCACTCGAGCCCAGGCATACTCCTCGAGCTCGATGCGGGCACCGTCGACGGGCTCGACGTCGTCCACGTAATGGCGAGCCAGATCGAGGCCGTAACTCTCGAGGTGCAGTAGGCCCTTGGTCTTGGCATACGCGTACGCGGTCTGCTTCTGGGTGTCGGTGGGCAGCACGTTGGACTGATCACCCACCAGATGCGCAGGGGAGAAGTTGCCGCGCAGCGCGCTCGAGACGTTGATGTCGTGAATTTCGTGCCGCGGCGAGTCTCGATAGATCCGCACCACGCGGTTCTCCGCCTTGCCGTACTGATTGGATCCGAGGACGATCTTGCCGGTCAGGTCGGTCATGTCAGCTCCCGCGATAGGTCGAATAAGCGAAGGGGGACAACAGCAAAGGCACGTGGTAGTGCGCATCGGGATCGGTGACGGTGAACGAGATGGACACCTCGGGGTAGAAGCTCGGTGTCGACGTGGCCTCGAAGTAGTCACCCGTGTCGAACGAGAGGCGGTAGACGCCCGGATCGATCGGCCCGGGTACGACTTCACCGATGCGTCCGTCCCCATCGGTGGTGGCGGTGGAGATCTCACCCTTCTCTGGGTGGAACAACCGCACCCGCATCCCGACCGCCGGTGTTCCCGAGGTGGCATCGAGCACGTGTGTGGACAGCCCGGTCACTGCTCCGGACCCAGCATGCGGCCGAGGCGAATTCGATTGATCTTGGCCAGTTCCACGCGGAGCACCCGTCTTTCGGTTTCGGCATCGTTGTCGAGCCTCTCCTCGAGGATAGCGAGCAGGTCCTCCGCGGACCGGCCGGTGGCGCACACCAGGTAGACGTGACCGAACTTGTCCTCGTACGTTCTGTTGCCCGCCGCCAACTTCTCGCGCACCTCGGAACCCGCGGTCGTCACCGCGGCCTGCTCGCGCTTCGACGACGGGTTGTCGGCCTTTCCGCCGATGCGAGGATGACCGTCGAGCGCATGATCGATCTCGGCCTCGGGTAACTCGGCGAGCACTCGATCCGCCCTGTCCAACAGCAGATCTCGACTGCTGAAGGGACGGCCCTGGGCGACTCGACGGGCCCAGATCGACGACGCGCAGCACTCGTAGAGTGCATGCATCGCCTGACGATCACTGAGCCGGTTGAACCCGTCGAGCCCTATCCATTCGTGTAGCAACTCGCGCTCGCTATCTGAAGTCGTTGATGCGACCGAACCGTGCGGCCGCGATCGGGTTGGCATCGGCCACGAGATCGTCGAATCGGTAGTTCGCGATCTTGGCTATCTCGATCATCGCGAACGACCGCTCTGCCGACGGTGCGTTCTCGACGCGAGACCAGCCGTTGGCCAGGACTCGATCGTAGCGTTCGGTCTCCCGCGCGCAGATCACCAGCGGGAAGCCGAAGTGTTCGCGATATTCGGCCGCCAGTTGGACGATGTTGTCGTGCTCGTCCTCCTCGAGGTTGGACAGGCCGACGTGATCTGCGGCATTGAGGGTGCCGGTGGCGTCCTCGCTGCCGAGATCGGGGTAGCTGTTGATCAGCTCGATCTGTTCCTCGGTGGTGCCGGCCAGCAGTGCCTCCTGGAAGGCCTCGCGCAGACCGTGAGCATCGGCGAAAGGCCGTTGCTGGTAGGCGCGCTCGACAACCCACGGAGTGCCCTGCACCAAGCTGCCGAACGTGGCAGCGAAGTCCTCGGCGGACATCTCGTTGACCTTGTCGAGGGTGATGCCCTTACCCGGACCGCCGGCGACGGCCTGACCGCGGTTGCCGATGTGGAAGAACAGCACGTTGAGCACGATCGCGGAGACCGCGCCGAGGACGATGCCGCTGCCGAACAACATCTCCAGCCAATCGGGCACGCCTTCGGAGACCGACGGTTGAATCGTCACGAGCATCGCGAGCCCGAGGCTCGTGGCGACGATGATCAGGTTGCGGTGATCGGTGAAATCCACCTTCGACAGGGTCTGGATTCCGACCACGGCGACGGTCGCGAACAGGGCGAGCGCGGCTCCGCCGAGCACCGGCGGCGGGATGGATGCCACGACGGCTGCCGTTTTGGGCAGCAGGCCCAGCAGAATCATGATGCCGCCTGCCGTGGCCACCACCCAGCGGCTGCGCACACCGGTCAGGCGCACCAGGCCGACGTTCTCCGAGAAGGCCGTGTACGGGAACGAGTTGAACGTACCGCCGATGACGGTGGCCACTCCGTCCGCGCGCAGAGTCGCTGCGATGTCGTCCTTCTTGATGCGCTTGCCGACGATCTCACCCGTCGCATACACACTGCCGGTGGTTTCGACGGCGATGATCAGCATGACGACGATCATCGAAATGATGGCGATGACACTGAATTTGGGCACACCGAACAGGAAGGGCTGCGTGAAACCGACCCACGATGCGTCCGAGGTGCCGTCGAAGTTCATGTCTCCCAACACGAATGCGACCGCGCTGCCGATGACGAGGCCAAGGAGCACGGCGATGGTGGCCATGAATCCCTTGAAGAACCGTTGGATCAACACGATGATCAGCAGTGTGCCGATCGCGTACGCCATCCACCGCCCGTTGGTCGGGTCCTGTTCGTGAGTAGCGGGATTGGTCACCGCGTCGTTGACGGCCACCGGGAGGAGCGCCACACCGATGATCGTGATGACGGTACCGGTCACCACCGGTGGGAAGAAGCGCAGCAGCTTACTGAAGTACGGCGCCATGAAGAACGTGACGAGACCGGCGACGATGACGGCACCGTAGACGTACAGCAACCCCTCGGTGCCGCCGCCGTTCGCCATCGCGATTGCGATCACCGGTGAGACACCGGCGAACGTCACGCCTTGCAGTAGCGGTAGGCGGACACCGATCTTCCAGAATCCGACCGACTGAATGATCGACGCGATGCCGCAGGTGAACAGATCCGCATTGATCAGGTGGATCAGTTGTTCGTTGGTCAGTCCGATCGCGCTGCCGATGATGATCGGCACGAGCACGGCACCGGCATAGAACGCAACGACGTGTTGGAACCCGTACGCGGCAAGTTTCGGAACAGGAAGAACTTCATCGACAGGATGGACACGTTTGCGGGTGGTGGGCTTGACGGACATGGGTGGGCACCTCGCGGAAGCAACAGGGCAGGATTCCTGCGACGCTGCAGGAGAAGTGCACTAAGAATCAGCCATCACGCCTATCCTCGCTAGTCGAGCGCGCACAAACTTCGGGGCGTACTCGACGTGGACGTTGTGCGAACATCCAAGACTCCACCCAACAGTGAAGGGAGCGATCGTGTCGGACCTTGCCGTCGGAGTGCTGCTCGCCGCCGGTGCCGGAACGCGATACGGATCGCCCAAGGTTCTCGCCCACGACGGGCTGTGGCTTCGTACGGCAGTGCAGGCATTGCGTGACGGCGGCTGTGACCGCGTGATCGTGGTGCTGGGCGCGGCCCATGCCCCTGTCCCCGACGGCGCGATCGCCGTGCATGCACCCCGGTGGGAAGAAGGAATGAGCGCGTCGTTCGAGGCGGGGCTGACGGCGGCGTCGGACGCGAACTACGCAGTGGTGCACGTGGTCGATACCCCGGACGTCGGAGCCGAGGTGGTGCGGGCAGTGCTCGATGCTGCGCGGGGAACCGGTCTCGCCAGGGCGGTGTTCGACGGCCGCCCAGGTCATCCGGTCGTCTTGGCGCGGCGTCATTTCGAGGCGGCCGTGGCGTCGGCGTCGGGCGATTTCGGTGCCCGGGGCTTCCTGAAAGGCCGCGACGACGTGAGTTCCGTCGAATGCTCGCAGTGGGCAACGGGAATCGATCACGACTATCGGTAGTTGCCGTGCTTCCGGATCTCGGCGGCAACGGCGTCGATCATGCCGTCGAACTGATGACCACCGGTCCGGAACTCGACCACTGTCGCAGACGGGAGAGCCTTCGAGTTCAGCGCCAGGTGAGAAATGGGAACCACGTCGTCGTCCCGGCAGTGGACGAGTGTCAGGTCGGTCTCGGGCTCAGGCTCGGTGAATGCGTAGTCTGCGACGTCCCACCCACGCGGAGTCCAGTCCGGCATCGCCAGTAGAGCAGCCCGGACGGGCCGATCCCGGCGACGTTCTGCCAGGACCCGGACGAGGATCGACGCGCCGAAGGAATGCGCGATCACCGAATCCGCCGGTCCGAGCCGATCCAGGTGCTGCCGAACCGGTTCGGCCCAGTCCTCGAAACCCATGGCTGTGTCGGACAGCTCCGGCATACGAAGGTCGAGACGCAGAGCCCCGGCCAACCCGTGCGCGAGCTCCGCGTCGTCGACGAATCCGCCGGCACCATGAACGAACAGAAGTCGACGAACCACGATGCTTCCCTTTCCTCGAGATCGGTCATACGAAGAAGACCGACCGGCCACCGCAAAATCACCGGTTGACCCGGACCGCCGCGCCTGGAATTGTCGACGGCAGCGTCGCGTGTCGATGACGGACTGCGTCAGGCATGGAGGCGTCGTACTGCCCAGGAGGCAGCGGTTGTCCATCTCGTTCGATCACACCATCATTCCTGCGAAGAACAGTTCTGCATCGGCGGCGTTCTTTCGTGAACTGTTCGCCTTACCCGAGGCTCCGTCGTGGGGGCCGTTCGTCAACGTGCAACTCACCGACGGCACGCTGATCCAGTTCGCCGAACCACCGGTGGAAGACATTCAGTTCCAGCACTACGCTTTTCGGGTCAGCGAGGACCTGTTCGACGAGGCCTACGCCAGGCTGTCGGACAACGATGTCGAACACTGGGCCGACCCCCGAATGACCGAACCAGGAACGGTCAACACCGAGCACGGTGGCCGCGGAGTGTATTTCCGTGACCCCACCGGCCACTTCTTCGAGATGCTGACGCACTCGTACCTGACCCCGCAGGGTGAGCCGGTACCGTAGCGATCGTGGCCGAGCAACAGCATGTTTCGATGACGAGAACCGCCTACGACACTGTTGCCGAGAGTTACGCGGACCTCGTTCGTCACGAACTCGACGGTCGGCATCTCGAGCTCGGTCTCTTGGCGACGTTTGCCGACCGGGTGCCGGGTGGCGAGGTTCTCGAGGTCGGTTGTGGCTCCGGCCGCATCACCGAGCACCTGCATCAGCTGGGCCTGGACGTGACCGGAATCGACCTGTCGCCGAACATGGTCGAGGTTGCTCGACGCGAATTCCCGCATCTGACATTCCGCGTCGGATCCATGGAGTCGTTGGCTGCGGCGGACAGCTCGGTTGCCGGGATCGTTGCCTGGTATTCGATCATCCACACTCCTCTCGAGCACCTGCCGGCGATATTCGCCGAATTGAACAGAGTGTTGACACCGGGGGGATTGCTGCTGATCGCGTTCCAATCCGGAAACGAGCGAGTACGGCTCGAACAGGTTTACGGACACTCGGTTTCGTACGACGCCTACCGACTCGACCCCGATGCGATCGTGGCCGATCTCGTCGATGCGAATTTCGCGGTGGACGTTCGAGTGCACCGGGCCGCGGTGGGATACGAGCCCACACCGCAGGCGTATCTGATGGCCCGCAAAGCGAACACCGCGAAACGCGACGACCGGTAGCGTCGAGACCGCGAAAGGTGGTGGCCGCTACAGTCGTCTCCGTGATTCTCGGACCGAACGATGCGGTATACCGTCGCCCCTCGAGGATCGTCGTTGCCGGGACGTCCGGTTCCGGCAAAACGACGCTGTCCGCTCGTCTCGGATCGCTTCTGGGAATCGAACACATCGAGATCGACAGCCTCTATCACGGGCCGAATTGGACGCCGCGGGCGACTTTCGAGTCCGACGTGGAGGAGTTCATTGCGCGCCCGTCGTGGGTCACCGAGTGGCAGTACCATGCTGTGCGGGATCGCCTCGCCGATCGTGCTGATCTGATGTTGTGGCTCGATCTGCCACGTCGAACGGTGATGCGGCAGATCGTGATTCGAACGTTGCGTCGACGCTTCGGCAGGCGCGAACTGTGGAACGGTAACGTCGAGCCGCCGTTGCACCGCATTTTCTTCGACCGTGACCACATCATCCGATGGGCATGGCGTACGTACCCTCGGACTGCGGAGAGAGTGCGTCACGGCAGCCTCCGGCGTCCGGAGTTGACGATCGTACGGTTCGAGTCACACAGGGAAGTGAACGCCTGGATTGCGCAGCGCCTCGTTCCGACCGAGTCGAGCTGAGGCAGCCGAACGTCAACAGTGAAGTTGCGTTGCGAGAGACTCGATCGAGTCGACGCTGTAGGTCCAGTCCGACTCCGCAACGAGGTCGGCAGTCTGGCCCGGTCCGTGTTCGAGCGGACGCGCGACGAACGCCGTTGCGAACCCGCAGTCGGCAGCCGCGACGAGATCGCTGTTGTGCGCGGCCACCATCATGCATTCGCTCGGCTCGAGGCCCAGAATATCCGCGGTACGCACGTAGGCGTCGGGGGTGGGCTTGTACGCCCGGACCGGTTCTGCGCCGAGGATTGCATCCCACGGCAGTCCGGCGTTCTTGGCCATGTCGAGCAGCAGTGAGATATTCCCGTTCGAGAGCGGGGCGATGATGAACTCGGTGCGAAGCCGGGTGAGTCCGGGGACCGAATCCGGCCAGGGATCCAATCGGTGCCACGCCTGATTCAACGCGGCAATGCGATCCTCGGCCAGCCGAATGTCGAACTCCGACAGGACGACTCGGAGCGATTCCAGATGCAGTACATCGAGCCGGGTGAAGGGCCTGCGACCGGACCGAACCTCTTCCATCGCGGGCTGGTACATGCTGCGCCAACGGTCGGCGAAGGAATAGCTGTCGACATCCGGCCCGCACTGAGTTCGGACGTCGCGAGCGATGCTGGTACGCCAGTCGACGACGGTGCCGAACACATCGAACAGGAGAGCCTTCAACGCTCCCTCTTCTTCTTTTTCTTCGGGCTCTTCGAGTGTCCGCCTGCGGACAACAATGCACCGGCGAGCGGGATGAGGAGGAAGAAGAGCCACTTGCTTTCGAAATCGGTGAGGAAGAACAACGCCAACGAACCGAAGATGACCAGCGGCATGACCACTGCACGCCAATCGAGGCCGCCGCCGGCCTCGGCCGGAGCAGGCGACTGCCCAGGCCGAGCAGGCGACTGCGACGGCGCCGACGCGGCGGGGAGGTCGACGAATACCGTGTCGAGCTCCCCGCGCGTCGTGGCGGACGCGATAGTGGCGCTGCGCTCGTCGAACTCGGGGACCGTGAGGCGACCCTCGCTGAAGTGCAGGCTCAGCGCGTCGAGCGCCTTTTCCCGATCAGCAGTACCGATACGAATTTCCGGAAGCTCGGACATCGCTACAGGGTAACGCCATCCAAGGCCTGGATATGAGCCGAACTTCGCATCGCTACCGATATGTCGTTATTTGATTTCTGTGAGGACGGTGCCTTGGGTGATGGCGTCGCCTGCGGTGACGCTCAGGCCGGTGATGGTGCCGCCTTTGTGGGCGGTGACGGGGTTTTCC
>NZ_NPFM01000011.1:0-345348 GCF_002258645.1 Rhodococcus sp. 15-649-2-2 | reverse complement strand
GTTCCTCGAAGACCTCGAACGCCAAGCCACCAAGTTCGAGGAAATGCGAGACCGCTCCCTCGCCCGCGAACGCGCCAAAGCCGAAGCACGCGCGTCGTAGTGCCTGCGGCAGTGGTGCGGTTGAGCGCCACCGGCGGCACTTAGCCGCACCACTGCGGCGAAGCCGCATACTTGGGTGTGAACGAATTCTGGGACCGCATCTCCGCGGTGAGTCCTGATCCACCGGTGTGGATCGTCCAAGTTGCTGCTCTTGTTGCACTCGTCATCGTCGTACTGCCGCAGACGTGGCGGATCGCGCGCAACGTGGTCACCATTGCGCACGAGGGTGCGCACTTGTTCGTCGCGCTGATTACCGGCCGACAGCTGATGGGGCTGCGACTGCACTCCGATACCTCCGGCGTCGCGATCTCGAAGGGCAAGCCCACCGGCCTCGGCGTCATCGCGATGACCTTCGCAGGTTATGTGGGGCCGTCGCTGCTCGGACTCGGTGCTGCGTTCGTGCTAGGCACTCAGCATGCGGTTGCTGTGCTGTGGATCGGTGTTATCTCGATTGCATTGATGCTGTTGATGATTCGCAACATATACGGCTTGCTGTCACTCGTCGTCGTCGGTGCTGCACTGTTCGTGGTGTCCTGGTGGGGTACCGGCGAACAGCAGGTCGCGGCGGCGTATTTCATCACGTTCTTCCTGTTGATCGCCGGGCCGCGGCCCGTTCTCGAATTGCAGAAGTCCCGCAGTGCCGGACGGGCACGGGATTCCGACGCCGATCAACTCGCCCGACTGACCTTCCTGCCCGGCATCGTCTGGGTCGGGCTGTTCCTGCTCGTCACCGTCGGCTCATTGGCCCTGGGCGCGTGGCGAATTCTTGTTCCGGTGCAGTGACGGTAGGTCAGCTGTCGGTCTGCTGATTCGCCGTCAACGACCCCACCAGTCGCGCTATGCGCTTTGCGCGGGTCCGAGGTCTCGCAGCGTTGTCGATCGGCATCAACAACTGACGCCGTTCGCTCGCCCGCCTTCGTTCCCATGCGGCCGTGCAGTGTGCGTCTTCCATTGCTCGAGCCAGGTCCTCGGGGACCGGCACCAGATCGGGGTCGGCCGGCTCGAATTCGCACGACACCAGATCGCCGGCAGCGACGCCCAGTCGGCGTTGTAGCCCCGCCCCGACGTAGACGAAGGATCCGGGCATCACATCCGGATCCGCCTTGTTGATACCGAGATTGAGGCTGAGTCCGTCGATCGAACCGTCGATCCGGCGCGTCGGCCAACGCATCGCTGCCTCGACCAATCGAGTCGGAATACGGATGATCGTGTACGTGCTCTTCCCCCACGTCAACGGCTCGAGCACTCCGTCGAATCGAATGCGGTCACTCACGATTGCCTCACATCGTCGACACGCTATCGATGGGAATTCCGCCCACAATCGCAGCATAAACGAATGCTCTCGGCGGAATGGAGACTCGCATCGAACCCCCTCGCCGATCGAGACCCATTAGGTTCGAGTCGTGAACCTCACCGAGGTATGGACGGCATACATGGCGATTCTTCGTGAACGCGCTCCCGTCACTGCTGCGTCGATTCGACCGCCGCGAACCGCGGGCGAGCGAGAGTCCGCGGAAAGTGCGACAACGCCGTGGACGGAGGAATTGCGCGAGTTCTACGTGCTGCACGACGGTCAGCACGAAACCTACAGCGATGAGAATGGGCCGGTCGGATCCGTGCTGCCGGACTACACACTTTCCTCGCTCGACCAAGTTGTCGGTCGGCACAGGTTCAGCCTCGAAAACCTTCACCCGATCGATGATCTGGGTGCCGATTGGCCGGCTGTCGTCCGCGCCCAGGAGGCGGGCGAGACAGCGGAGATGTTTCTGCCCGCCTATGTCCCGTTTGCCGAGGATGGTGCCGGTGGAACAACCTACGTGGACACACGTGCAGGGACGCGCAGTGGCTGTGTCCGCAACTTCTCCTACGATTCCGCTGACCAGGGCGCACCGTGGTTCGACTCGTTGACCGACTACATCGCAGTGTTGCTCCGCAGCGTCGAGACCGGATCGGCCGTCTACGACAACGTTGCACCCTCGTTCGTCGACGGAGTGCTCGAATGGGGTGACCCCGCGTTCTCGGAGGGGTCGATGGCATATGCGGCGACCCTACCGATTGTCCGAATACCGTTCGCACTCATCGATTTTCGACCATCGCAGCTGTCGGACGACGACGACCTACTCGATCTCGACCACGTGCGCCGCACCGTTGTCGATACCGCTCGGAGGCTGCACCCCGGTGCTTTCGTCGGAGACGCCCGAGCGGTATATCGGCAGGTGCCGCGTGTTCGTGGAGCGAACATGAACTGGTGGGTGTCCGTGGATGGAGCGGAAACCGTCTTCACTGCAATCGTCACCGGCGAGGAACATGACGTCATCGTCCTTGAGCTTCCGTCAGGGGGATGCGTGCTCGAAGTCGACGACTGAGGTCCGTGCTAGAACACCACCCACAGCAGTGACGCGACGGCGAAGATCGCCAGTCCCAGTGTCGTTTCCATGACGGTCCAGGTCTTGAGGGTCGTTTTCTCGTCCATGCCGAAGAAGCGGCTGACGAGCCAGAAGCCGGAATCGTTGACGTGGGAGAGCACGGTGGCTCCGGCGGCCAGTGCGAACACCAGCAGCGCGATCTTGAAGTTGCTCAGATCCAGCTCGGCGACCTGCACCGAGATCAACCCAGCCGTGGTGGTGAGAGCGACTGTGGCCGAACCCTGCGCGACGCGTAGCGCGGTGGCGATCAGGAAGGCCTGCAGCAGAATCGGCAGCCCGATGTCGGACAACGAGGCCGTCAGGGATTGCCCGATGCCGCTGGCTCGCAGCACTCCACCGAACATTCCGCCTGCACCGGTGATCAGGATGATCGAACAGATCGGCCCGAGAGCCTGGTCCATGTACTTGGCACCCTCGGCCACCGGGAAGCGTCCGGGCGCGAGGATGAACAGCGCCAGCAGCAGGGTGATCAGCAGCGCGATGGGCGTCTGGCCGATGAGAGTCAGGGCAGCAGCCCAGGTTTCGTCTCCGGTCAGCACACCGGAGGTGGTCAGAGTGTTGGCGACGGTGTTGAGCGATATCAGCACCAGTGGTGTCAGCAGGATGAGAAGCACCGCACCGAACTTCGGGGCCGGGTCGCGGAGCGCGGCCATCTCTTTGTCGTGTTCCTCGGTGTTCTGCGATCCGTCCGCGAAGAGGTCTGCGGGCATGGTGACGAATCGTTTGCCGAGCTGGGTACCGACGAGGTACGAGCCGACGAACCAGGAGACGACGGCGACGGGAACGCCGATGAGCAGTACCGAACCGATGTCTCCGCCGAGCAGTTCGGTGGCAGCGACCGGGCCGGGGTGCGGCGGGACGATGGCGTGCATCGCCGCAAAGGCCCCCGCGGTGGGGAGGGCGTACAGCAGAACGGATCCGCCGAATCGTTTGGCGACGGTGAAGATGATCGGCAGGAAGACGACGAGACCGGCGTCGAAGAAGATGGGGAAGCCGAAGATGAGCGCGGCGACACCGAGTGCGAGTGGTGCCCGTTTGGCGCCGAACCGGTTGATCAGCGTGTCGGCCAATACTTGTGCGCCACCGGTGATTTCGAGCAGACGCCCGACCATCACACCCAGTGCCACCAGTAGCGCAACCGAACCGAGGGTGGAACTGAAACCGGAAAGCAACGCATCGGGGACGTCGGCAAGTGGGATTCCCGCGGCGACGGCGGTGACCGCGCTGACCAGGACCAGGGAGACGAAGGCGTGCAGTTTCACCTTCATGATGAGGAAGAGCAGGATTGCCACGGCTGCGGCGGCGATCAGCAGCAGCGCCGTCGTGCCGTAGGCCGGTTCGATCGGATCCATCGGTGTACCTCGTTCGTTCGGCTCGAATTTCGACCATAACGGACAGGTGGGACGTCGCGTGGGGTAACGAGCGCTGGTTGTCGGTCGGCGGTGGGCGGGTGGAGTACCGTGCGGGTATGAGTGATGGGGATCACGTAATGGGTGGGGACGGCACCGGAGCGTCGACGGAGGAGTCGACGAAGGAGCAGTTGCGCGAGCAGGCACAGCGTTACGCGGCGGCGGCCCGGCTGAAGATGAAGGAACGCCGCGAGAAGGCCTCCGGTGGTCTCGGAGGGGTGGTTGCCGAGCGCGCGGGCGGCTGGGACCTCGACGATCAGAACACCGTGGCGATGGACCGTCAGCAAAAGCTCTGGAACGGAGTGATGGACCGTTATTTCCGGATGGAGATCGACGGGTGGGAGACCATTCCCGAGTCGCCGGTTCTCGTCGTCGGGGTGCATTCGGGTGCGCCGTTCGTGTGGGATGCATGGACCGTCGGTGCCCAGTGGTGGCGACACTTCGGCGAGAAGCGAATTCTGCACGGCACCGCGCACGATGCTCTGATGGCGTTTCCGTTGATCGGCAAAGTCTTTCGATCCATGGGTGTGCTTCCTGCTGCGCCGGACTCGATGTCGACGGCATTGGCCGAGGGCCGGGACGTCATCGTGTGGCCGGGCGGTGAGGTCGATTCGCTGCGGCCCTGGAGCAAGCGAGACGAGGCGACGCTCGGTGGCCGAACCGGCTTCATCAAGCTCGCCATTCGGATGGGCGTACCCATCGTTCCTGTGGCAACAGTGGGCGGCGCCGACGCCATGCCGGTACTCATTCGCGGCGACAAGCTGTCGAAAGCGTTGAAGCTGGACAAGATTGCGCGGTTGAAAGTCTTTCCGATCGCGATCTCGCTTCCCTGGATCATTGCGCCCGCGGCGCTCCCGCAGATTCCGTTGCCCGCGAAGATCCGTACCCGTTTCATGCCGCCGATCGAACTCGACCACGATCCGGCACGGTGCGACGACGAGGCCTACGTCGACGCGAAGTACGAGGAGGTGCGCTCGAGCATCCAATCCGGGATGGATGCCCTGGCCCGCAAGCGAAAGTTCCCCGTCTTCGGTTGATGTCGGCTGTCCTGGCAACGCGGACCGAAGCTGACCGCGATCGTTCCTAACGTCTTTCTCGTACGGATTCACTCAGTGCGACGAGGGGCGTCACAGATGATCGAAACATCGGGACTGACCAAGACTTTTCGGCAGGGCAAGAAGACCGTGGAGGCGGTGCGTGGCATCGATCTGACGATCGGTGAGGAAGAGCTGGTGGCTCTTCTCGGCCCGAACGGGGCCGGCAAGTCGACCACTCTGCGCATGTTGACGACGTTGCTCGAACCGACGTCGGGCTCGGCGCGGATCGCCGGATTCGATGTGGCGAAGGATCGGGACCGTGTGCGACGCAGTCTCGGCTACGTCGGCCAGGGCAACGGTGCGGGGCACAATCAGCGCGTCCGAGACGAACTGGTGGTGCAGGGGTTGTGCTACGGCATGACGCGTCGACGATCAGGTAGTCGCGCAGACGAATTGATCGAGGCACTCGAACTCGGCGAGCTCGCGGGTCGCACTGTGTCCACGCTGTCCGGCGGGCAGCGGCGTCGACTCGACATCGCGTTGGGGTTGGTGCACCGGCCACCGTTGCTGTTTCTCGACGAACCGACCACCGGTATGGACCCGCAGAGCCGAGCGAATCTCTGGGATCACATTCTGCGGCTCAGGCGGGAGATGGGCACCACCATCGTGCTCACCACGCACTACCTCGACGAGGCCGATTCGATGGCCGAGCGGGTGATCGTCGTCGATCGCGGCACCGTCATCGCCGACGACACCGCCACGGCCCTCAAATCGGAACTGGCCGGGGATCTGATCGTCCTCACCGCGTCCGACGCGTCGGCGCTGGGTACGCTCCTGGGCGGTGTCGCCGGAGTCAGAGACGTGACGGTTGCGGGTTCGCGGTTGAACATTCGGGTCGAGCGAGCCGAGGTGGTTCTTCCGGATCTGCTGCGGCTCAGTGAGTCTCACGGGATCACGGTGCACACGGCGGACATGACGCGACCTACTCTCGACGATGTGTTCCTCGGCCTCACCGGGCGCAGCCTCCGGGAGAGCGCCGCAGCGGGCAGCTCTTCCCTCGAAACTGCAAGCGCGGCAGGAGAACTCCGATGAACGTACTCTCGGGAAGCGCCTTGGTGATGGGCCGCGAACTGCGGCCGATGGTCCGCGATCCGTTCACCGTCATCTTCAGTCTGGTGCAGCCACTGATTCTGCTGGCGCTGTTCGGCCCGCTTCTCACCGAGGTCCCAGGTCTCGGCAGCGGCAGTGTGTGGGACTGGTTCGTTCCAGGGGTGCTCGCAATGATCACCATCTTCGGGACGTCGATGACGGGCTCGAACCTGCTGGCCGAATTGCAGCAGGGTTCACACGAACGGATGTTGGTGACGCCGCTGCCGAGGTCGTCTCTGCTCGTCGGCCGCGCGTTCAAGGAAATGGTGCCGTTGGCCGCTCAGGCCTTGCTGATCGTTCTGGTGGCACTGCCGCTCGGGTTGTCGGTGAATCCCGTCGGCGCGGTCGTGGGAATCGTGCTGCTCGGTGTGTTCGGTGTCGGGCTCGGCGCGTTGTCCTACACGCTGGCTTTGGCTGTGCGCGGACAGGATTGGGTGTTCTGGTCCATCCAGCAGACATTGATGTTCCCCCTGCTCATCCTCTCGGGCACCATGCTTCCGCTGACCGCGGCCCCGGGATGGATGCAGTTCTTGGTGAACATCAACCCCCTCGGGTATCTGGTCGATGCCGAGCGTGCACTGTTCGCGGGCGAGTTCACCAATTCGACGGTGACGGCAGGTGTCGTTGCTGCCGCGGCCACTGCGGCGGTCGGACTTGCCGTCGGAATCCGGGCTATGGGTTCCTCGCGGGTGTGAAGCCGGCTCGAACCGTTCGCGCTGCTCACAGCGCTGCACAACTGCGCACTCGAGCGCAGACTGGCAGTCGTCCAGGCAGGGTTCACGAGGAGTGCAACGCCGATGAACAGTCGATCGACCATAGGATGCGCGGTAGTTGTCCTCGCTCTCGCGGGGTGTTCGTCCACAGAAGAGAACCCGTCCACCACGGCTGAGCAGCCGGCCGCAACATCGGTGGAATCCGTGCAGTCGGTGGAAGCGGATTCGGGTGAGTCGGACTTCTGCACGCTGTACGCCACCCAGGTGGCACAGGGTCTGGCCAACCTGCGGGAAGCAGAGGCGGGTGGTGTCGAGGTGGCCGAATCCATTGCCGCAGAACTCGCGACGAAGGCCCCGGTGACACAGTCGGAGCTGCAGGCCGTCGCTCCGCCGGAGCCGTTGGCGTGGCTACAGGCCATGGAGGAGGCCGACGCCAAGGGTGCGGCCGGCGACTTCAGCGCGATGGATGGTGTGTTCGAGAACCTCACCCTCCTCACCGATTGGTCGATCGCGAACTGCGGTCCCGAGTACGCGCCGATCTTCACCGAATACAAGGCGATCATCGGGTAGGCGATACGAAGGAGGCTTCGGCCCCGGCGGCACAGTTCGAACCACTAAGCTCGGTTCATGGATCGGCCAGCGGTAATTCTCGAGAACGATGTGACGGTGTACGACTTCTACCTGCGTCACCAGCAGAATCGTCAGGTCGCGAGGCTGGCGTACGCCACCTTGGCCAGGCGCTTCCGCCCGCGGGTGTCGTATCCCGACGGTGCCCGTGAGGAACTGCGTCGTCTGGTGTACGACAACACCCGTTTGCTCATCGCGGTCAATCATCTGACCGAGAACGATCCCTACACCCTCGCAGCGGCGGCCTGGGCGTCGCCGCTGCGTCCGGTGATCGGGCGCACGAGGGTATTGGCCAAGGACGAATTGTTCCAGGAACCCAAGCAGCGCAGGCGAATCGACATGATGGGCGGCATCCCCGTCTTCCGTGGCAAGAACCATGGAATGCGCGCCGTCAGCGCAGCAGGCAATCGCATGATGGATGTCAGTGCCGAGCGTATGAAGCGGGGCGACGACCTTGCAGTGTTCCCAGAGGGCACCTGCAACCTGGAGGATCCGACGACGGTGCAGCACGTCGGCAGCGGCATCGGCCACATCGCGCTGCGCGCACGCAAGCTCGGTGTCGAGCCGGTGCTGATCTGTATCGGGTTGAGCTACGGCCCTACGACGAAGGTCAAGCAGGCCAGCGTGTACATCGATACCCCCATCACCGAACTGCCCGAGAAGCCGATCGACATCACACGCGTGGTGGCTGAGGGAATGCAGAAGGCGCTCGACGGAGCGGTGGCTGCGTACTGACTGCGCCGCCGGGGTTGGTAGAAACAGATGACAGGTAATTCGATTCGGCGTGTTCCTAGGAGATATTCGTGAGCGATCAGATCAAGACGGCCATCGTCACCGGTAGTGCGCGTGGCATCGGCGCTGCGGTGGCGAAGCGGCTGGCCAAGGACGGTTTCGGAGTTGCCGTAGTGGACCTCGACGAGGCCGCGTGCAGCGACACCGTCGGCGCAATCCAAGCTGCTGGTGGGCAGGCAGTGGCCATCGGTGCCAACGTCGCCGACGAGGAATCGGTCCAGACTGCGGTCGATCGCATCGCGAGCGAGTTCGGTGCGCCGACCGTACTGATCAACAACGCCGGAATCACGCGCGACAACCTGCTGTTCAAGATGACGGTGCAGGACTGGGATTCCGTGCTCGGCGTACACCTGCGTGGATCGTTCCTGATGACCCGCGCGGTCCAGAAGCACATGATCGACGCCAAGTGGGGCCGCATCGTCAACCTGTCGAGCACGTCTGCCCTCGGCAACCGCGGCCAGGCCAACTACTCCGCTGCCAAGGCCGGCATGCAGGGATTCACCAAGACCCTGGCCATCGAACTCGGCAAGTTCGGCGTCACAGCCAACGCCATCGCCCCGGGATTCATCGAGACGGAGATGACGGCGGCGACTGCAGAGCGCGTCGGAATGCCGTTCGAGGACTTCAAAGCTGCTGCGGCGTCGCAGATTCCGGTCAATCGCGTCGGACACCCCGACGACATCGCGCACCTGGCCTCGTTCTTCGTCAGCGAGGGAGCGGGCTTCATCTCCGGCCAGGTCGTCTACGCAGCGGGTGGGCCGAAGGACTGACGTCTCCAGATGCGTGAATGGACCATTCACAAGCCCAGACGGGTGTGAATGGTCCATTCACGTAGAACGGATGTCGACTACGGCGTCGGCATGCCGCCATTGACGTTCAATGTCTCGCCGGAGACGTAACCCGATTCGGCCGACGACAGGTAGACGTAGGCACCGGCGATCTCGGCGGGTTGCCCCGCACGTCCGAGCGGTGTCTCTTTGCCGAACTCCGGCAGCGCCGAGGTCGGTTGCCCGCCGGCTGCCTGCAGCGGTGTCCAGAACGGTCCCGGCGCAACAACATTGACGCGAATTCCCTTGGGTGCCAACTGCTGCGCAAGCGCCTTGCTGATGGTGTTGATGGCCATCTTCGTGGTCGCGTAATCCACCAAACCGGGTGAGGGTGTGTACGCCTGGATCGAACTGGTGTTGACGATGGTGGAACCAGCAGCCATGTGCGGCACCGCTTCCTGGATGATCCAGAACAATGCGTAGACGTTGGTCTTGAACGTCTGATCGAACTGCTCGGACGACAGGTCGGCCAGATCTTCGACGAACTGCTGCTTACCGGCAACGTTGATCAGCAGGTCGAGGCCACCGAGTTCGTCGACGGCGGTACGCACGATCCCACGCGCGGCCTGCTCGTCGGTGATATCTGCCGGAGCCAAGACTGCGGTGCGTCCGGCGTCGCGTACCAGCCGAGCAACTTCCTGAGCGTCTTTTTCCTCTGACGGCAGGTAGTTGAGAACCACGTCGGCACCCTCGCGGGCGACGGCAATCGCTGCTGCACGGCCTATTCCGGAATCGGCACCGGTGACCAAGGCCTTACGGCCGGTCAGGCGGCCGGAACCGCGATAGCTGTCCTCACCGTGGTCGGCGAGGGGCTGAAGGTCTGCGGCCAGACCGGGCGGATCCTGATGCTGCTCAGGGAAGCCGTCCTGACGGTACTGCGTGACGGGGTTGGTGAAGGTGTACTGATCGCTCACTGTCGAATCGTCTCCGAATACGGTGAAATGCGTGAAGAACCTCTGCTCGATTCCGTGTACTTCACGCATGCCCCGAACCGGTCGGCCACAAACTGTGACCGACCGGACAAGCTGTGTGGTGCCGCAGGCAATGGCACGCGACGGGGCCGGAAGTCAGGGCAGAATCGAGTCGACGTAGCCGCCGTCGACTCGTAGTGCGCCCCCGGTGGTCGCGGACGCTTGCTCCGAACTCAGGTACACGATCATGTTGCCGATTTCTTTCGGCTCGATCAACCGTCCGATGAGCGATTGCGGACGATGTTCCTTCATGAATGTCGCCTGAGCCTCGTCCCACGGCAGATCGTCGCCGACGAGTTCTGCGACGAACTTCTCGACGCCCTCGGTGTGAGTGGGCCCGACGATCACGGAGTTGACCGTAACGCCAGTTCCTGCAGCAGCTTTCGCGAATCCGCGGGTCACCGCCAGCAGTGCGGTTTTCGTCATTCCGTAGTGGATCATTTCCTCGGGAATGACGACTGCAGAATCGCTGCAGATGTTCTGGATTCTGCCCCAGCCGGCTTCGGTCATCGCCGGCAAGTACGTTCTGATGAGTCTGATGGCCGAGAGCACGTTCACCTCGAAGTAGCGACGCCACTCGTCGTCGTCGATATCGAGGGCCGGCTTGGCTCCGAAGATTCCGAGGTTGTTCACCAGAATGTCGACCACAGGGACCGTGGCGAGCAGGGTCTCGACCCCTTCGGCCGTCGCGAGATCAGCTGCCACGACGATCACTCGTGCGCCGGGTACCTCGGTGAGCAGTTGTTCCTCGGCCGAATCGAGCGCGGATGCGCTGCGGCCGTTGAGCACGACGCGCGCACCGGCACGGGCCAATTCGTTGGCAATCGCCAGTCCGATTCCTTGACTGGAGCCGGAGATCAATGCGGTTCGGCCGTCGAGATCGATGTTCATGAAGCCTCCCAATGTTGTGGAACGGCTCCAGTGTGCGCCTTTCGAAGGCGTGAATGGTCCATTCACCGGCCCTGACGGGGGTGAATGGACCATTCACGCAGACTCCGGGGGACTGCTACGAGTACGTGTAGAAGCCCTTGCCGGTTTTGCGTCCCAGCATTCCCGCGTCCACCATGCGCTGCAGCAGCGGCGGCGGAGCGTAGTGCGGCTCACGGAACTCCGCGTAGAGCGACTCGGCCACCGCGAGGGTGACGTCGAGGCCGACGGTGTCGGTCAGACGCAGCGGACCCATGGGGTGAGCGCAGCCGTTCACCATGCCCTCGTCGATGTCCTCGGCACTGGCGAAGCCGGACTCGAGCATGCGGATGGCCGAGACCATGTACGGGATGAGCAACGCGTTGACGATGAATCCGGCGCGATCTCCGGCGCGAATCGTCTTCTTGCCCAACGTGTTGCCCGCGTAATCCGTCACCGCGGATACAGTCTCTTCGCTGGTGAGCAGGCTGACGACGATCTCGACCAACGGAAGCACCGGCACCGGGTTGAAGAAGTGCACCCCGACCACCTTGTCGGGACGCTTCGTCGCGTTGGCCATCTTGATGACCGGGATCGACGAGGTGTTCGTGGCCAGGATTCCCTCGGGTTTGACGATGGAATCGAGCTTGCCGAACAGATCGAGCTTGAGCGATTCGATCTCCGGTGCTGCCTCGACCACGAGGTCGCGGTCTGCGAAATCGTTGATGTCGAGCGTCAACGTGATTGCAGCACGGGCTTTCTCGGCCGCGTCGGCTTCGATGCGGCCGGACTTGACGGCGCGAGCGAAGGACTTGTCCAGGCGAGCTTCTGCGGCGTCGGCCGTCGCCTGGCTCGTCTCGAGGATCAGTACGGAACTGCCGGAGCGAGCACACATCTCGGCGATGCCTGCTCCCATGGTGCCGCCGCCGATGACGCCAAC
The DNA here is from genome assembly GCF_002258645.1 of Rhodococcus sp. 15-649-2-2. Lineage (NCBI taxonomy): Bacteria > Bacillati > Actinomycetota > Actinomycetes > Mycobacteriales > Nocardiaceae > Rhodococcus > Rhodococcus sp. 15-649-2-2. The sequence continues at coordinate 333,452 of NZ_NPFM01000011.1, read as the reverse complement.
GAGGTTGATGTCGCTCATTTGAGCAGCGCCCGCGACATGACGACACGCTGAATCTGATTGGTGCCTTCGTAGATCTGGGTGATCTTGGCGTCGCGCATCATGCGCTCGACCGGGAAGTCGGTGGTGTACCCGGCGCCGCCGAAGAGCTGCACGGCGTCGGTGGTGACCTCCATGGCGACGTCCGAGGCGAAGCACTTCGCTGCTGCAGAGATGAAACCGAGGTTCTTCTCGCCGCGCTCGGCGCGGGCTGCGGAGCTGTAGACCATCAGGCGTGCGGCTTCGACCTTCATGGCCATGTCGGCGAGCATGAACTGCACGGCCTGGAAGCTAGAGATCGCGGTGCCGAACTGCTTGCGGTCCTTGGTGTACGCGATGGCAGCGTCGAGGGCGCCCTGTGCCAGGCCGACAGCCTGAGCGCCGATGGTGGGGCGGGTGTGATCGAGCGTTTCCAGGGCGGTCTTGAAGCCGGTGCCCGGTTCGCCGATGATGCGATCGCCGGGGACCTTGCAGTTCTCGAAGTACAGCTCGGCCGTCGGGGAGCCCTTGATGCCGAGCTTCTTCTCCTTGGGGCCGACGACGAATCCCTCGTCGTCCTTGTGCACGATGAACGCGGAGATGCCGTTGGCACCCTTGTCGGGGTCGGTCACGGCCATGACGGTGTACCAATCGGACTTGCCGCCGTTGGTGATCCAACACTTGGAGCCGTTGAGGATCCAGTCGTCACCGTCGGCCTTGGCGCGAGTACGCATTCCCGCTGCGTCGGAGCCCGCTTCCCGCTCGGACAGGGCGTACGACGCCATCGCGCCGCCTGCGAGTGACGGCAGGACCTGCTTCTTGAGTTCCTCGGAGCCCTTGAGGATCAGGCCCATCGTGCCGAGTTTGTTGACGGCGGGGATCAGCGAGGACGAGCCGCAGACGCGAGCGACCTCTTCGATGACGATGCAGGCTGCGACCGAGTCGGCACCCTGACCGTCGTATTCCTCGGGAACGTGGATGGCGTTGAAGCCGGAGGCGTTGAGGGCCTTCAATGCCTCTTCCGGGAAGCGTGAGTCCTCGTCCACCTCTTTGGCGTACGGAGCGATCTCCTTCTCCGACAGTGCCCGAATGGCCGCACGCAGTTCGTCGTGCTCCTCGGGCGATTGATACAGATCGAAGTCGGGATTTCCGGCCATATCGGCCACGCTCCTTGAATGTAGGGGGATCAGCACTGACCGATCAGGGCACTCAGTGCCAAGGATGCACCCATCGTACGTCTGCAGCTCGCTCGTTTCAAGGGTGGGTCCACGTTATGCGGCACTGAGTGCCACACCGTCGGGTGAGTCAGTCTGTTGTGTGATCGGCCAACGCGTCGACGACTTTCGCGACGGACATGCCCCGCGGGAACGACGCGACGACGATCTCGCCGAGGAATTGCGCGCGTACCTGCGCCAGCGCGGACCGCAGGTCGCTGACCGACGTGGGCAGGCCGTCGCGAATCATCCGTCGGAGGATGTAGTTGTGTGTTGCGGTCACCGAAGCCGAGAACTGCAGAATCTCCAGGTGCGAATGATCCGGCCGCACTCGCTGCAGATATTCGACGAACAGTCGGTCGTAGCGAAACACGGTGACGATCTCTCGATCGCGCAGCGCAGGGTTGCGGTGCACCACCTGATAGCGCAGGCGCGACATCTCCAGCCAGTCGGAGAATCGCTCGTACACCTGCTGCGCGGCGTCGCACACCGCCTGCCAGGGATCGCCTTCGTTCGAGTCGAGAAATGCGCCTGCCTGCTCGAGCAGTATTTCGTGATCGGCGAATACGACGTCTTCCTTGGCACGGAACTGACGAAAGAACGTCCGTCGCGAGATTCCGGCGGCTCCGGCTATGTCGTCCACCGTCGTCGACTCGTAGCCCTTGACCGAGAAGAGGTCGAGAGCCGCCGTGGCCACGGTCAGCCTGAAGTCGGTGGATTCGTCGGGTTCTCCGCGCATGTCAGTGAAGGTAGCGGAGTTTCGGTGAGGGCAGGGATAGCACTTGTCGCGTCGGCTGATTGCTAGTGTTCGCAAGTAGCCTGCCGCGCGGCGGTGGGTGGCACGGAGGGAAGTCATGGCCACGGATTCGAGTCGACCGCTGTACCGAATGAAGGCCGACTTCTTCAAGACGTTGGCGCATCCCGCACGCATTCGAGTGCTGGAGTTGTTGAGCGAACGCGAACACGCGGTGTCCGAGATGCTGCTCGAGGTGGGCATCGAACCGGCGAATCTGTCGCAGCAGTTGTCGATTCTGCGACGCGCGGGTCTCATCGAGGGAACTCGCGAGGGGCTGTCCGTGACGTACACGCTGACGTCGCCGAAAGTGGCAGACCTACTGGTGGTGGCTCGGGAGATCCTGTCCGGGGTGGTGGCCAACCAGGTCGAACAGCTGGACGGCGAGTCCGGATCGCGCACCTGACCCAGGGGTCCGAAACGGTGTCGAGCGTCTCCCTGTCGCGCTGATTCATTACTTGCTAAACTTAGCAATCAGCTAGATCAGGTTCGATGAGTTCTCAGAAAGCGTCGCATGTCCGAACCGACGAAACACACCCGCGCGAACGACGCCTTGACGGCCGTATCCGCGCTCCTGCCCCGGTGGAGCGAGTGGAAGCCCGCGTTCCGCGCACCCGGCGCGGATCTGTTGGCAGGCCTGATCGTGGCATTGGTCGCGTTGCCACTGGCCCTCGGATTCGGCGTCAGCACCGGGTTGGGTGCCGCAGCCGGCCTGACGACAGCGATCGTCGCCGGCGTCGTCGCCGCGGTATTCGGCGGCTCCCGCTTTCAGGTGTCGGGGCCTACCGGTGCCATGACGGTGGTACTCGTACCGATCGTCGCCGAGTACGGGCCAACCGGTGTGCTCGCCGTCGGGCTCATGGCCGGGGTCATTCTGCTGGCCCTCGCCGGTGCAGGCGTCGGCCGAGCCGTCCGATACATGCCCGCGCCCGTCATCGAAGGATTCACCGCAGGCATCGCCGTGGTCATTGCGCTGCAACAGGTTCCGGCTGCTCTGGGCATCACCGATGCCCACGGTGACAAGGTGTGGCAGTCGGCGTTCGACGCCGCCCGTCTGTTCGTCTCACACGCCAGTGTCCTGACCCCGGCCGTGGCGATCGCCGTGGCGATCGTCATGCTCGTCGGCGGCCGACTGGCACCGAAAATCCCGTTCTCCTTGGTCGCGGTCGCCGGAGCGACGGTGGCCACCCAGCTGTTCGACCTCGACATCGCCCGTATAGGCACCGTTCCGTCGTCGTTGTCCGCCCCGAGCCTGAGCTTCTTTGACCTCGGCGACGTCACGGCCTTGCTGGCTCCAGCGTGTGCCGTTGCCGCGCTGGCGGCCTTGGAATCGTTGCTCTCCGCCACCGCCGCGGACTCGATGGGCGTCGGCGCACGACACAACCCCGACCGGGAACTGTTCGGGCAGGGGCTCGCGAACATCGCCGCTCCTCTGTTCGGCGGGATTCCTGCCACGGGCGCCATCGCCCGGACTGCAGTCAACGTTCGATCCGGGGCCCGGACCAGGCTCGCCGCACTCACCCATGCGGTGATCCTTGCCGCGATCATGTACTCCGCCGCAGGGTTGGTGGCCGATATTCCACTCGCGGCCCTGGCGGGGGTGCTGCTGGCGACCACGGTGCGCATGGTCGAGACCGCATCCATCCGGGCGATCACCCGCGCAGGCCGCGGCGACACCGTGGTGATGTTGTCGACCTTCCTCGTCACGGTCGTCTTCGATCTGGTGACGGCAGTGGCTGTCGGGGTCGGGTTCGCTGCCGTCCTGGCCCTGCGTGCCGTCGCGCGATCCGCCACCGTGGAGCAGGTTCCCTTGGACGCACTCGACGCGGTCTCGGAGGAGGAAGGCGACCTGCTGCGCGAACACATCGTCGCGTATCGAATCGACGGCGCGTTGTTCTTCGGTGCCGCCCACAGCTTCCTGCTCGAACTTGCCGACGTCTCGGACGTGAAGGTGGTGATCCTGCGCATGTCGCGGGTGACCACAATCGATGCCACCGGGGCCATCGTCCTCAAGGACACCATCACCGAACTCGAACACCGCCACATCACAGTCCTGATCTCCGGAGCGAAGACCGAGCATCTGCGTCCTCTGACGGCGCTGGGCGTGTTCACCACCAAGGACGACGATGCTCGACGCGTCTTCGACACCACTCCGCAGGCCATCGCCTACGCGCGCACGCTGGTGACCGAGGCAACCACTCCTCGCGGGTAGGGTCGTAGATCACACTTGCGTAGGAAAGGACCAGCTCACCGTGGCTCTTGTTGCCGGAATCGACTCCTCCACCCAATCGTGCAAAGTTTTCGTTCGTGATGCCGAGTCGGGGGAGTTGGTCCGCCAGGGCCGAGCCGGTCATCCCGACGGCACCGAGATCGATCCGCAGCGGTGGAAAGATGCGCTGGACGAGGCGGTCGCCGATGCAGGCGGGCTCGACGACGTGGACGCGGTGTCGGTCGGTGCGCAGCAGCACGGCATGGTGTGCCTCGACGACGCGGGATCAGTGGTCCGTAAAGCGCTGTTGTGGAACGATACTCGGTCGGCGGAGGCCGCGACGGACTTGGTGTCGGAGTTGGGGAAAGAGACCGGCGTCGACGGCGGGCAGGCCTGGGCCGACGCCGTCGGAGTGGTTCCATTGGCCTCGATCACCGTCGCCAAGTTGCGATGGCTTGCCGACCACGAGCCGGAGAACGCCGATCGCACTGCGGCGGTGTGCCTTCCACACGATTGGCTGAGTTGGCAGCTCGGCGGGCCATCGGGGCTCGACGCCCTGGCCACCGACCGTGGCGACGCCAGCGGCACCGGCTACTTCTCGGCGGCGTCCGGCGAGTATCGAACAGATTTGCTGCAGTTGGGCTTTCGTGGTCGCAATCCATTGTTGCCCCGCGTGGCTGCGCCGAACGAGGCGATCGGCCGTACGTCGAGCGGTGCGCTGATCGGGCCGGGAACCGGAGACAATGCCGCGGCGGCGCTTGCCCTCGATGCGCAGCCCGGTGATGTGGTCGTATCGGTGGGCACCTCCGGCGTCGTATCGGCCGTGACCTCGGTTGCGGCAGCCGACGGTTCGGGTCTCGTCGCCGGATTCGCCGACGCCACCGGCCGCCAGCTGCCGTTGGTGTGCACCCTCAACGCTGCTCGCGTACTCGATGCGACGGCGCGTCTGCTGGGCGTCGATCACGACGAGTTGTCGCGGTTGGCGCTGTCGACGGAAAGTGAGGGCCTGGTGTTGGTGCCCTACCTCGAAGGTGAGCGCACCCCCAACCGTCCTGATGCGTCCGGTGCGATTCACGGACTGCGGCTTGGCAATTCGACGCCAGGCCATCTGGCGCGCGCGGCCGTCGAGGGGTTGCTGTGCGGTTTGGCCGACGGTATCGACCATCTGCGTGTCCAGGGAGTTGAGACGAAGCGGGTCCTACTGATCGGCGGCGGCGCGAAGTCTGCTGCGTTGCGCGAGCTTGCCCCGGCGATTCTCGGCGTTCCGGTGATCGTGCCCGAGCCGGGTGAATATGTCGCCGACGGAGCCGCGCGTCAGGCGGCGTGGACCCTGGCCGGGACCAGCGAGCCGCCGACCTGGGCGCAGGCAGCGTCGAAGACATACGAGGCAGACCCGACCCCGGCGGTGCGCGAACGCTACGCCGAGGTGCGGGATCTGACCGAGGGCACCACCGCCATGTGAGCGGAAACTCGTAGCCCACTACGAAGTTCCACTCACATGCGGCGCAGCCGCTCTAGGGAATCAGGCGCGCGTCTCGGTATCGCTGGATCACCGAGGCGATGGCATCGGGCGTGGATCGGAAGCCGAGGAAGCCGGCCTTCTTGGACTTGTTCATGTCCGTCAGGCACTCCATGTCGCGGCCGAGGTCGCCGTCGGTGTGCCACCACGACGCCAGACGGGAGACGTCGCTCTCCACCAGATCGTGCTTCTCCGCGATGCGCTTCCACGCAGCAGCCGCGTCGGACATGCGGGGTTCGAGGGGACGCGGTTCGGTGTCGAATCCCTCGGGCTCGACGCCGAAGTGCGCTGCGAACTGCGGCCACAGCCAGCGCCAGCGGAAGACGTCACCGTTGGCGATGTTGAACGCCTCGTTGTGCGCATTGTCATCGGTTGCGGCCCAGACCATCTGCTCGGCGAGCAGGTCGGCGTCGGTGAGGTCGGTGAGCCCGTTCCATTGGGTCTCGGAACCGGGGAAGACGAACTTCTCGTCGAGTTCCTTGCAGATCGATGCGTACACGGACAGCGTCAGCATCATGTTCATCGCGTTGCCGACCGCGAAGCCGGAGATGGTGTGGGCGCGGTGCACGCTCCAACCGAATCCGAACTTCTCGGCACCGGCGAACAGTTCGTCTTCCTGCGCGTAGTAGAAGTTCGGGGTGTCGAGGCGGTCCTCGGTCTCGTGGAACGGCGTCTCGGCCATCACTGCCTCACCGTAGGCATCGAACGGTCCGAGGTAGTGCTTGAGTCCGGTCATCAGCGCGACGTGCTTCACCGACTCGAGGGGCCCGAGAACATTCAGCACATTGCGTAGGGTCGCCGAGTTGACCTCGATGTTCTCCTGCTCGGAGTCCTTCTTCATCCATGCGGTGAAGAACACGACCTCGGGGCGAACGTCCTTCAGAGCCTTCTCGAGCGAGGCCGGATCGAGCAGGTCCGCGGCCACCGGCACGACGCCGTCGACGGGGGTACTTCCGCTGCGACTCAGTCCGTAGGTGGTCCAGCCTGCATCGAGTGCTGCGTGGCACAGGGCCTGCCCGGAAATACCGGTGGCACCGACGATCAGCGCGCGCGTGGTGTTCGTAGTCATCGTGAGCGGTTACCCATTGCGACCGATGCAACACGTGACACGGCCCTCACATCAGAGCGAGTACCTGCTGGGCGACGAGAACGAGTGCGCCGGCTGCGGAGACACCGATCGCGGTGATGCGCAGGCGTCGACGATCGAGAACGCGATTGACCACGCGAGAGAGCAGGAAGCCGAGAACTGTCGCCGGGGCCAGGAACACGAACAGCGTCGCGGTATGGGCGTCCACTGCACCGGCCACCGCCAGTACCGCCAGCGAGATGAGTGATCCGACGAGGAAGAAGCAGCTCATGGTGCTGCGCAGTTCGGCTCCGGTGTTGCGTTGCCACACCAGGGCCATCGGCGGTCCGCCGATGGAGGTGGCCGTTCCCAGAATTCCCGACGCGGCCCCGGCCACCACCAGGTTTCGTCTGTGCGGCAACGGGACCCAACCGAAGGACGTCAGTGCGACGCCGCTCAGCACTACCAGCGCGAGCAGGATGGCCAGGCCGCGCTCGGGCAACAGCACGAGCAGCACTGCGCCCACCGCCGATCCGGGTAGGCGACCGGCCAGCGCCCACCCCGCGCCCGACAGGTCGAGGGCAGTGCGATCACGGACCAGGACGAGCACACTGACGACCACGGCGAGCATGATCAGCGTCGCTGGGATGAGCCCGGGGTCGACGATGGCCACGATGGGCGCGGCGAGCATGCCCATGCCGAATCCGATGGACGCCTGCATCGCCGAAGCGAAGAAGATGGCCAGGGCGACGACGACAAATCCGGTGACGCTCAGGTGCGTCGCCATCACGTCCCGGCAGCGACGAGGCCGAGATTGCCTGCGACGAGCGGATAGTGGCATTCGGCGATGTGATCGGCCTCGTCGGCGTCGAGCGCCACCGGGGGTGCCTCACTGGCGCACAGGTCGGTTGCTTTCCAACAGCGCGTGCGGAACCGGCATCCCGACGGTGGATTCAGCGGTGACGGTACCTCGCCCTTCAACAGGATCTTCGTCCCACGGGTCGACGCGTCGAGGGTGGGTGCGGCCGACATCAACGCCGCTGTGTACGGGTGCGCGGGACGCTCGAATACTGCTTCGGTAGCGCCGGATTCGACGATACGGCCCAGGTACATCACGGCGACGCGGTCGGCGACGTGCCGAACGACCGACAGATCGTGCGAGATGAACACGTAGGAGATGCCGAGTTGCTTCTGTAGGTCGTTGAGCAGGTTGAGCACCTGCGCCTGGACCGAGAGATCGAGTGCCGATACCGGTTCGTCGCAGATGATCACATCGGGGTTCAATGCCAGGGCCCGAGCGATGCCGAGGCGTTGGCGTTGACCGCCGGAGAATTCCTGCGGGAATCGATTCTCGTCGCTCGGTCGAAGGCCCACCAGATGCAGCAGCTCACGCACTCGGGCGGAGCGGTCGCGGCGAGTCTTGTAGAGGCTCTTGTGGGTTCGCCACGGCTCGCCGATGATGTCCCCGGCCGTCATCCTCGAGTTCAACGAACCGTAGGGGTCCTGGAACACCATCTGTACTCGTCGACGCCACGCGAGGAGTTCCTTGCCGCGCAGAGCGAAGGGATCGATGCCGTCGAAGGCGACGGTGCCCGAGTCGGGTCGCTCGAGCATCATCAGGGTGCGCGCGAGAGTGGACTTGCCGCAGCCGGATTCGCCCACGAGTCCGAGGGTTTCACCGCGTCGCAGATCCAGGTCGATGGCGTCGAGGGCGCGGAGCTTGCCGCGGCCGACGTCGAAGGTCTTGTTCAGGCCGCGCACGGTCAGCAGTTGCTCAGACATGGCTGGTTACCTCGTTCGGGAAGTGGCAGGCCGACATCCGGCCGTTGCCGACGGATTCGAGCGGAGGGCGAGTGCTGATGCAGATCTCGCGGGCCAAGGGGCAGCGGGCCTGATAGACGCACCCGTCGGGGATGGAATGCAGATCCGGTGGGGTGCCGCCGATCGACTTCAGATCTTCACCGCGGACGGCGTGTACAGGCACCGAGTCCAGCAAGCCCTTGGTGTACGGGTGGCGCGGTTCACCGAACACTTCGGACACCGGTCCGGTTTCGACGACGTTGCCCGCGTACATGATCGCGACCCGGTCGGCCTCCTCGGCCACCAGGGCGAGGTCGTGGGTGATGAGCACGACGGCCATGTCGTGTTCGGTACGCAATTCCTTCAGCAGAGCCATGATCTGGGCCTGCACCGTGACGTCGAGCGCCGTGGTGGGTTCGTCGGCGAGCAGTACCGACGGGCTCAGTGCCACGGCCATTGCGATCAGCAGGCGTTGACGCATCCCGCCGGAGAACTGGTGCGGGTACGAGTCGGCGCGTGATTCCGGCTCGGGGATGCCCACGCGGGCCATGAGTGCAATAGCTTCCACCCGAGCCAGTTTCGCCGACATGCCGCGATGGATCCGAAACGGCTCGGCCAGTTGAGTTCCCACGGTGTAGACGGGATTGAGTGCGGTCAGTGCATCCTGGAATACGATAGCCAGTTCGGTGGCCGCGATGGTGCGTCGCACTTTGGTCTTGGCGGTCACCAGGTCCACCTCACCCATCTCGACCGAACCGCCCGTGATGTCGGCGATCGGCTCGAGCAACCCGACGATGGCCTGTGCCGTCATCGACTTGCCGCAGCCCGATTCACCGAGCAGAGCGAGGGTTTCACCGCGGCGGGCGCTGAAGGTGACGTTGTCGACGGCGCGAATGACACCGGACGGCGTCCGCAGATCGACGGTCAGTCCGCGTACGTCCAGGGCGACGCTGCCGGTGTCCGGTCGCTGTGGTGCAGTTGCCGGTGCGCTCATGAGACGACCTTTCGTACGGGGAGCAGGCGGGACCGCTTGGAGCGGGGGACATTGAGTCGCCAGCGCTGCGCCGGGTCGGTGGCGATGCGCGCCCAGGCGGCGAGCACGGTGGCCGAGACCGTCGTCAGCACGATGGCCAGGCCGGGGAAGAACGAGAGCCACCACGCGGTCTGCAGGTAGGTACGGCCCTGCGAGACCATCAGGCCCCACGAGACGTCGGGTGGCTGAATGCCGATGCCCAGAAAGCTCAATGACGATTCGGCGAGAATGACGAAGCAGAAGTCCAGGGTCGCGACGGTGAGCAGGGTCGGCAAAAGAATCGGGGCCACGTGTCGTCGGATCACCGATCCGCTCTTCGCGCCGAACGTACGGGCGGCATCCACGAACAACCGACTCTGCAGTTCCGCGGACTCGGCGCGGGCGGTACGCAGGTAGATCGGGATACGCGTGACCGTCAGGACCAGAACGATGTTCGCGGCACTGGGCGAGAAGACGTAGAGCACCACGACGGCCATCAGCAGCGACGGGAAGCTGAGGATCACGTCGGCGACGCGCATCGCCGCGGTCTCGCGCCAACCGCGATGGAAACCGGCCCACATACCGATGAACGAGCCGATGATGGCCGAGAGGATCACCGCCGGAATGGCCACCGAGAGTGTGGTTCTGCTGGCCACGATCAACCGGGCCAACATGCTGCGCCCCAGAGGATCGGTGCCGAGGATGTTCATCCAACCGGTGTCGAGGGTGAACGGCGGCAGGTTCGAGCGGTCAAGATCTTGATCGGTGGCGGCGTCACCGACCAGCATCGGGCCGAAGATCGCAGTGAGGAAGACCAGCACCAGGATCGCCGCGGCGACGGTGGCGACCCTGTCTCGCAGCAGCAGCTTCCACAGCGGAGCCGACGCCTTGCGGGATTCCACCGGAGCCGACGGTGGAACATCTTCGGGCTCGGATGTTTTGGGTGCTTCGAAGTCGAGTGACATGTTCTTACCTAGACCTTCACCTTGTCGCGGACCCGGGCGTCGAGCAGTGCATAGCAGGCATCGATGACGATGTTGAGCACGAAGATGCTCACCGCCGTCAACAGCACGGCCGCCTGCAGAACGGCGAAGTCGCGCTGCAGGATGGCGTCGATCATCAGTTTTCCGATGCCGGGCCAGCCGAAGATGGCCTCGACGACCACCGCGCCGTTGACGAGGCCGACCATCAGGTCGCCTGCGACGGTCAGGGCCGGTGCGGCAGCGTTACGCAGAGCGTGGTGGGTGACGACCCGAAGATCGCCTGCCCCTTTGCTTCTCGCGAGCCGAACATACGGTGCCGACAGTGCCGAGACCATCGCACCCCGCACCACCTGTGTCAGTACTCCGAGCGGTCGAATGAGCAGCGTGGCGATCGGCAACACCCACGAGAGCATTCCGCTGTCCACGCCCGAGGTGGGCAGCCAGCCGAACACGATGGCGAAGACGTAGACGCCCATGATCGCGAACCAGAAGTCGGGGATCGACGCGGCCGTCATCGACAGCAGGCTCGAGATGCGATCGGCCAACGAGTTCGGCCGGTACGCAGCCCAGCAGCCGATTATCACGGCACCGAGGATGGCGAGGAACATCGTCGCGAAGGCGAGCTGCAGCGTTGCGGGGAAGGCGCGCAATGCCATTGCCGACGCGTCCTCACCGGTGCGGAGTGACTGCCCGAAGTCGAGTTGGACGACGCCCTTGAAGTAGTCCATCAGCTGAGTCAGCACCGGCTGATCGAAGCCGTTGGTGGCGCGGAAGGCCTCGCGCTGCGCCTGGGTGGCCGACTCGGGCAGGTACAGGCTGGTGGGGTCGCCGGTGAGACGAGCGAGGAAGAACACGCCCAGCAGGACGACGAACAGTGGGATCAGGCTGGTGTAGATCCGTCGGCGCAGAAATCTGAACATGTCAGGGCCTCTCGGTATCGGCGCGCGTCATCGCGGCCAGGTGCATTTCGTCGACCGTGGCGGAGTCCGGCGTGTAGTCGACCGAGGCGGCCTTGGCGAGCACCCCGTTCATGTGCGCGATGTACGCCATCTGCATGATGTCCTTCGGTTCGTCCGCGAACACCTGGGCGTACGCGGCCTGCCTGTCTTCTCCGGTGAGGGCACCGGCAGCAGCGATCTCCTTGTCGAAGTCCGCTGTGCCGTAGGCACTCTGGAATCCGTCACTGGTGAAGTACTGGTCGACGGTGAAGGCCGAGTCGCCGGCCTGATTGCCGTGCTGAATCACCAGTAGATACGGCCCGACGTCCGGGAACGGGCGTTCCTGGTATTCGGCGGTACCTGCGGCGTCCATCATTTCGATCTTGACGTTCATGCCGATCTTGGACAGTGAGTTCTGGATGACCTCCACTGTCTCGTTGATCTTGGGGAACTGTCCGGTACGTCCGATCAGGCGGATCTCGGTGTCCACCGGTACCCCGTCTGCCCGTGCATCGTCGATCAGCGTCCGGGCCTGGTCCATGTCGTAGGGCCACGGCGTCAGGTCCTCGTTGAATCCCACGACACCCTCGGAGATGAGTTGCGCTGCAGGCGAGCCGAGTCCGCGGAAGAGTGCTTTGACGATGCCGTCGCGGTTGATCGCGTAGTTGATCGCCTGCCGCACCCGGATATCGTCGAGTGGCGGTTGAGCGGCCTGGATGCGCAGCGCCGTTGTTTCGTTGTTGGGGTAGGCCACGCCGAGGTCGCCCGCACCGTCCTCCGGTCCGACCGACGTGGCGATCTCGGCCTCGCCGTTGGTCACCATCGATGCGCGGACGCTGCCCTCGCTGCGCCACTGGTACTCGGCCCTGGCGTACTCGGGTTTCGGGCCCCAGTAGGTCTCGTTCCGTACCAGGGAGAGCTTCTGGCCGTAGTCCCAGCGCTCGATCGCGAACGGTCCCGTTCCGATGGGCTCTCGTACCCGCTCGGTGTAACTGGCTGTGCGCGGAACCATTTCCACGAACGAGAGGCGCAGCGGAAGGATGGGGTCGGGTTCCGGCGACTGCACGGTCAGCGTCATCGGGTCGATGGCCGTGACAACCAGGTTCGCGTCGCCGAACACGTACCCCTCGACGTTGCAGCCCAGTTCCGAATTGACCGTGCGGTCGATGGAGAACGCGGCGTCCTCGGCTTCGAAGGGGCTCCCGTCGCTGAACGTCACGCCGGGGTGGATGGCGAACGTCCACTCGGTATCGGAGGTTTGTTCCCAGGAGTCGGCGAGCTTGGGTTCGAGATCGCCGGTGCTGGGGTTGCGCTCCATGAGCGGCTCGGTGATGTTCGAGCGAGTGACGACTCCGACCGAGGTGAGCGAGACGTCGCAGGCTTCGAGGGTCGGAGGTTCCTGGGGCAGGACGATGCGCAGAGTATCTGCGCGGGCGGCTCCACCGTTGTTGGAATTGGCGACGGTGCAGCCGCTGGCGATCAGTGAAAGTGACAGTGCGCCAACAGCAATTGCGGCGACGCGGTGGGTCCGTCCCTGCTGCACGAAGAGTGCAGGGCTCATGGTGGCCTCCAGTGGGAAAAGGATCCGCGTCTGCGAGTTGCAGCCGAATCTGTGACGGTAGACACACGGTATGAGCGGGCTGTCTTCATCGTCAACCGGACGAAATGCCCTTTCCGGCCAGTTTTGTGGGTCACAAGGGCGGCTTTGATGAGGCCTGAATCACACCTGTAGTGAGCTGACCAGGCCGGATACGAGGAAGACTGGACAAGCGTGCATCGGCAATGCGTCGTTCATGCCGTTTGGGTATCGGTCCATGTTATTTCCGTGTTGGACAGGTATTCGAGGAGCGGCATACCGTACAGGAAACGCGCACGTTCCACCATCTCGCGAGGAGAACAATGGTCACCGTCAGCTCGCAGAGTTCCTCTGTGTCTCAACCGGATTCGCAACAGGGCGGTCGAGTGCTCCGAGTCGGACCGCTCAAGCCGTCGCTGATGGACACGTTGATCACCGAGTACGACGCGCTGGAACTGCCCGAAGGGGATGGTCGCGACGAATTCCTCGATGCGCACGGCGAATCGATCACCGCAGTGGTGACCTCCGGCCGCACCGGCGTCGATGCCGCGTTGATGGAGCGATTGCCGCAGCTCGGAGCCGTGGTGAACTTCGGCGTCGGATACGACACCACCGATGTCGACGCCGCAGCAGACCGCGGCATCGCCGTCAGCAACACCCCCGACGTCTTGACCGATTGTGTGGCGGACCTCGCGGTCGGTCTGGTGATCGACACCATGCGTGGGCTGTCCTCCGCCGAGAGGTTCGTGCGTGCCGGCCGATGGCCAGCCGAGGGCAACACGCCGCTGACGCGCCAGGTCACCGGCAAGCGCGTCGGAATCATTGGCCTCGGGCGCATCGGCTCGGCAATTGCCGATCGGCTCAACGGTTTTCGCTGCGAGATCTCGTACCACAATCGCAACGAGATCGACGGTTCGCCCTACGTCTACGCGGCCAGTCCGACAGCGCTCGCGGAGAACGTCGACGTACTGATCATCGCCGCGTCGGGCGGCTCGGGAACTGCGCATCTGGTCGACCGCGCCGTGCTCGAAGCGCTGGGACCGCAGGGCTATTTGATCAACGTGGCGCGCGGAAGCGTCGTCGACGAGGAGGCGTTGATCGAATTGCTTGCCGCCGGGCGATTGGCCGGTGCCGGCCTGGACGTGTTCGCCCACGAACCGAACGTGCCCGACGCCCTGCTGACGATGGACAACGTGGTGCTGTTGCCGCACGTGGGCAGCGGGACGGTGGAGACGCGGGCCGCGATGGAAGCCCTCACGCTCGAGAACCTCGATCGCTTCCTTGCCGACGGCACCCTCGTCACGCCGGTGACGAAGTGACCGTCGTCGTCGGCTATTCGCCGACCACCGAAGGAAAAGGCGCGCTGCCCTTCGCTTTTCGCGAGGCGCACATGCGTGGAACGGATCTGGTCATTGTCGCCGAGGACAACAGCGCAGCCGACGCCGAGTTCGGTGCCACCGTCGAATCGGCTCGCGAAGAGACCTCGGCGCTCGGTGTCACGACGAAAATCCACGACAACGAGGCCGGTCGCTCGCACGCCGACAATCTGATCGACCTGTCGTTCGACGAACAGACACAACTTGTCGTCATCGGTATCCGCCGCCGATCGCCCGTGGGAAAGTTGTTCATGGGCAGCATCTCTCAGCGCGTTCTCCTCGAGGCACACTGCCCGGTGACGGCCGTCAAGCCGCCGGTGGGGACGCCGCGGTAGCCGTCACGACCACTCCCGCGCCGGTAGCACATCGGTCATGAAGCGGTGCAGTGCCGGGTTGTCGTTGTCCACTCGCCAGGCCGCGTCGAGCTCGACGGGGCGTTCCTTGACAGTCCGAACCGGCCGGAACACAACACCTTCCGGCCGCATGGTCGACGCCGACTCCGGCACCAATGCCAATCCGATGCCGGAACGAACGAGTACCAGCATCGTGTGTACCTGGGTCACGTACTGCACGTAGCGCGGGGACACCCCGACGATGGTGAAGGTGCTGATCAGCAGTTCGTGGAAGTACCGCGCATCGACGGGTGAGTACATGATGATCGGCTGCTCGTCGAAGTCCTCCACCGACAGTTCGTCCTTCTCGGCCAGCGGATGATGCTCGGGCATCGCTGCGATCAACGACTCGTGCAGCACCGGCCGGGACGCGATGCCCGGTCGCTTGAGTGGTGGCCTGGCCAACCCGAGATCCAGATCGCCGACGGCCAACGATTCCATCTGTACCGCCGAGACCATCTCGCGCAGCACGAGTTTCACGTCCGGCAGCTTCTCGCGCGCGGCGTCGAGCAGCTGCGGGAGAACTGCATGCGCCGACGCGCCGGTGAATCCGACGACGACCGTCCCCAGGTCGCCGGTAGGGACCCGTCGCACAGTGAGCAGTGCGCCCTCGGCGAGGTCGAGGATGCGTCGGGCCTCGGGTAGGAAGGCCAACCCCGCGGCCGTCAGGGTCACCGACCGGCTCGTGCGGTCGATCAGCTGCACACCGACTTCGCTCTCGAGCTGTTGGATCTGCCTGCTCAGGGGCGGCTGCGTCATGTGCAGACGTTCGGCGGCACGGCCGAAGTGCAGTTCCTCGGCGACGGCGATGAAGCAGGACAGCCTGTTGAGCGAGAACATCGATTCATTCCTTGCATCGCACGGCGAGTTTCGTGGGCCCTTTACGTATAAATCTAGCGCACGAGCTTCAGCAAGACGATTGACAACCTTCTCTCCGGTAAGAGTAGAGTTGCCCGCGGAGTGGACGCCGTACCTGTCGCAGTCCCTCGCGCCCATCGAACGGAGTTGTCGTGTCTCGAGCTGCCCAGGTGCCTGTCACCGCCGTCGAAGACGTCTCGGTGCTGGGTGCGTTGCGCTCACCGAGGCGGCTCAAGACCGAGGTCCTGGCGGGCCTGGTGGTGGCTTTGGCGTTGATTCCGGAAGCCATTTCGTTCTCGATCATCGCCGGGGTCGACCCGCGCGTCGGGCTGTTCGCGTCGTTCACCATGGCCGTCACCATCTCCGTCGTCGGTGGACGACCGGCGATGATCTCCGCGGCCACCGGAGCGATTGCCCTGGTCGTCGCCCCGTTGGCGCGTGAGTACGGCCTCGACTACCTCATTGCGGCGGTGATCTTCGGCGGAATCCTGCAGGTCCTGCTCAGCGTCCTCGGCGTCGCCAAACTGATGCGGTTCATCCCACGCAGCGTCATGGTCGGGTTCGTCAACGCGTTGGCGATTCTGATCTTCTCCTCGCAGATCCCGTACCTGATCGGTGTGCCGTGGTTGGTCTACCCGATGGTCGCCGTGGGCTTGGCCATCATGTTCTTCCTACCCAAGCTCACCACCATCGTGCCGGCACCGCTGATCGCGATCGTGATACTGACCGGCGTCACACTCGTCTTCGCGCTGGCCGTGCCCGACGTCGGCGACGAAGGTGAACTGCCGTCCTCGCTGCCGTCGTTCCTGATCCCGGATGTGCCGTTCACCTTCGAAACGCTGAGCATCATCGCGCCGTTCGCGTTGGCCATCGCCCTCGTCGGTCTACTCGAATCACTGATGACGGCCAAGCTCGTCGACGACATCACCGATTCGCACTCCAACAAGACCCGCGAGGGTTGGGGCCAGGGTGTCGCCAATCTGGTCACCGGCTTCACCGGCGGCATGGGCGGCTGCGCGATGATCGGCCAGACCATGATCAACGTCAAGGTCTCCGGTGCCCGCACTCGAATCTCGACGTTCCTGGCCGGTGTTTTCCTGCTGATTCTGGTGGTCGGTCTCGGCGACATCGTCGCGCTCATTCCGATGGCCGCGCTCGTCGCGGTGATGATCATGGTCTCCGTCGGAACCTTCGACTGGCACAGCATCAACCCGAAGACGTTGCGGCGCATGCCCAAGAGCGAGACCCTCGTCATGGTGGCCACCGTCGCGGTCACCGTCGTCACCCACAACCTCGCGTACGGCGTGGTTGTCGGAGTGATCACTGCGATGGTGCTGTTCGCTCGCAGGGTCGCCCATCTGACCGAGGTGGTCGATGTGGCACATCCCGACGAGGACACCCGCGTCTACGCGGTGAAGGGCGAGTTGTTCTTCGCGTCGAGCAACGATCTGATCTATCAATTCGACTATGTCGGAGATCCGAAGAACATCGTCATCGACATGTCCGAGTCGCACATCTGGGACGCATCCACCGTGGCGACCCTCGATGCCATCACTACCAAGTACGCGGCCAAGGGAAAGACGGTGGAGATCGTCGGCTTGAACGCGCCGTCGACCGAGCGGCACGATCGTCTCAGTGGAAACCTGGGCGGCGAGCACTGACTAGGGTGGTTGGTCGGGCGAAGAGAGGCGGCACATGGCAGACGACGGCATACACATGCAGATCGGGCAGGTAGCTCAGAAAACCGAGCTGTCCATCCGCACCGTCCGTCACTACGACGATGTAGGCCTGGTCACGCCCTCTGCCCGCTCCGCAGGCGGATTTCGGTTGTACACCGAGACCGACGTCGAACGCCTGCTCGTCATTCGCCGGATGAAGCCCCTCGACTTCACGTTGGCCGAGATGAAGCAGCTACTCGAGTCACTCGACGTTTTGGGCGACGAGAACGCGGCCGACGACGCCAGGTCGTCGGCCGCGGCCTTCGTTCGTGAGTGTCATACCAAGGCCGAGGACAGCTGCCGCACGTTGCGGCGGCAGCTCGCCTACGCAGAAGAGCTCACCGAGGTGTTGTCGACTCGCGGAGCCGCAGCCCGGCGCGAGTAGGTTCGGCCCTAGCGGCCGAAGCTACTGCATCCGGGTCGAACCGGAATTCCCGCGAGGCGGTCGTCCAACCACGCGAACGCAGCGGGAGCTCCGCTGCCGGCAACGATGCTGTGCTCACCCAGGTATTCCTCGAGGCGGACGTCGGCTCCGCGTGAACACCACTTGTCGAACACGGCCTCGGGACCTTCTTTTGGAATCCAGAACTCCTGCTGTCCGTGATACAGGAAAACCGGTGCCGTCGGAGTTCCGCCGTCTCCCAATCGATTCTGATCAGCAACCGCGAGCGCCAGTGGCGAATTGAACGCATCGGGAGTGATGGACAGTGACTCGATGCGGATCGGAGCAACGATTCCGAGGGGTGCAATCCCGACGATGCACAGGTCCTTCGATGCCTGTGCAAGCCGCCACCCGGCGTCGTTGTAGAGCGACAGCATCTCCGGGTACTCGCGCGCCACGCCCATCGCTGCCGCGAGGAACACCGCCGACGCCAAGTTGCCGTTCATGGACTGACGTAGCAGCGCGAAGTCGGTGGGCGTTCCGCCGAACGCTGCGCCGACAATGTTCAGTTCGGGGGCGTAGGCCGGGGCCTCCTGCACGGCCCAGCCCGATGCGATCGCCCCACCCGAGTAGCCCGTAAGACCCAGGGGCGCAGTCGGATCGAGGCCGACAGCGGCGGTCGTGACCGCGCCGCGCAAACCGTCGAGTACGGCGTGCGCCGCCATCGGTCCGACGGCGTACGCATGGCGTGGCCCCTGATGGTCGGTGACGACGACGGCGTAGCCCCGCGCCAGAAGCAGCTGCACGGGTGCCAATTCCGGAGCGATGCCGCGTTGCATGGTCCACGATGGCTCACACGTGGCACCGAGCGAATCGATGGCCATGTTGTAGGCAACAACAGGGCGCGGACCCGGCGAGGTCCAGGGCGCAGTCGGGACGATGACGCTGGTGACGATGGCAGCGGGGCGGTCCTTCGCGTCGGTCGACGCGACCAGCAGTTGGGTGGTGGTGACCGGGGTGACCAGTGGTCCGACGGTGACGCTGCGGGTTCGCAGAACTGTTCCGGGAGCGGCCGTTTCGTATCCGGGCGGCGGAACGACCCACGGATCGTCGAGCGGTGTCGCGGCGATCGATTCGGCGGTGCGCGGCGGATTCTGTACATCGCCGAGTGGATCGGCCCCCGCCGACCATTGCCCGCCCGACACCACCAGTGAAACCGCAGCGACCACCGCCGCATACCGACAGCCGAACTTCGCGTACTTCCCCATCGAGACCCCCCGGTCGAAGTTCCGGATCGTTACCGGAGCTTTCCAAACGACTCTAGGGGCCGGAACCATCTACAGGGGCCGAACGCAAAATTTGCTCACCTCGCCACTGGCAATTCATGCTCAGCCGTCGACGACCACCGGGACGATGAGGGGCTGACGGCCCAGGGTCTGCTTGGCCCAGCGGGCCGATTCCTGCACGATGCGCTTCTCGATGTTCTCGCGAGAAGCAACCTTGACGTCGCTCTCGCGCGTGAGGGTCTTACCGATCGCCTTGGCCAACGAGTCGAAAGCGTTGGCCTCGTGGGCGAATCCGCGTCCGATGAAGTCGACGTCGTCGACCAGCAGGCCGGTATCTGGATCCACGATCGCGATGACGGTCAGCACACCCTCGTTCGCGAGCAAGCGACGCTCGGCCAGCGAATCCTCGGTAACCCCACCGACGGCACTGCCGTCTACGTAGATCAGTTCGATGGGGACAGAGCCGGTGATCTGCGCGACGCCGTCGAACAGGTCGATGACACTGCCGTTCTCGGCGATCAACACTCGATCGCGAGGAACGCCGGTCCTGATCGCGAGATCGGCGTTGGCGCGCAGATGCCGCGACTCGCCGTGTACGGGAAGCACATTGGCAGGTTCGAGGATGTTGTAGCAGTAGACCAACTCGCCTGCACTGGCGTGACCGGAGACGTGCACCTTCGCATTTCCCTTGTGCACCACGCGTGCACCCTTGTCGACGAGACCGTTGATGACGCGGTAGATCGCGTTCTCGTTTCCGGGAATGAGGCTGCTCGCCATCAGCACGGTGTCGCCGTCGCCCACCTTGATCTGATGCTCACCCGACGCCATCCGCGACAGCGCCGCGAGAGGCTCGCCCTGCGATCCGGTGCAGATCAGCGTGATCTTGTTCGCCGGAAGACGGTTGAGCTTCGGTAGATCGACGACGAGCCCGTCGGGCACATCGAGGTAATTCAGATCGGTCGCAATCTTCATGTTGCGCACCATCGATCGGCCCACGAACGCAACCTTGCGGCCCTGCGCATGCGCGGCGTCGAGTACCTGTTGAATGCGGTGCACGTGGCTGGCGAAGCTCGAGACGATCACGCGCCCCGTCGTTTCGCGGAACACCTTCTCGATGGCCGGGACCAGATCGCGTTCGGAGACCATGAACCCGGGAACTTCGGCGTTGGTGGAGTCCACGAGGAGCAGGTCGAGTCCCTCCTCGCCGAGGCGCGCGAAGCTACGGAGGTCGGTGATCCGACCGTCGAGCGGGAATTGGTCCATCTTGAAGTCGCCGGTGTGCAGCACCAGCCCGGCGTCGGTCCGAATGGCGATGGCCAGACCGTCGGGGATCGAGTGGTTGACGGCGATGAACTCGAGCTCGAACGGGCCTTCCTGACGCGTCTGCCCCGCTTCGACCTCGATCAACTTCGTCGAGACCTTGAACTCCTCGAACTTGGCGGCCAGGAAATGCAGTGTCAGTCGCGACGAGATGACGGGAATGTCGCCACGCTCGCGGAGCAGGTACGGGACGCCGCCGATGTGGTCCTCGTGCCCGTGTGTCAGAACGATGGCAACGACGTCGTCGAGACGATCGCGGATGCAGCTCCAGTCCGGCAGGATGACGTCGACGCCCGGCTGGTGCTCTTCGGGGAACAGCACGCCGCAGTCGACGATGAGCAATTTCCCGTCGAATTCGAAGACGGTCATGTTCCGGCCGATCTCGCCGAGACCGCCGGTTGCGATCACGCGAAGGTGCCCTGCCGACAGCGCTGAGGAGGATCGCTTTCGAGGTGCGGCGGGGGATCGGCGTTGGCGCGGTGATCTAGACATGGTGTCAACGCTACGGGGGGTTCCCGACCAGGCATCGACCCGGTAGGAAAGTCTGGACTTCGCGTGGATTTCTTACCGTCCGGACGAGAGGGAGAACGGTCCTCGCGTGCTCGAGTTCCAGGTACCCGGTGCGGCCTGTCCCTATCGATCGGAACTCGCGAGGTATTCGGTTGTCCAGGGACCGATCGCGGTTCCGATAATGACAGTGTCTTCGTCGGCTCCATCGAAATGAGCGGCACCTGCGGGTACCCAGAGAAACGAACCCTGCGGGAAGCGGCGGGTTGCGCTGACATCGAGGGTGAGGCCGTAACCCAATCGCAGTTCTCCGGCCGCAACTACCAAGTGCACGTCCGAACTGTGGAAATGAGCTCCGTCGAACATCCCGGCAGGGACGAAGAATGCGTAGCTGAACATGACTCCGGGCTCTCTGGTACCGACCAGAGTTGCCGACCGTGTGCCGTCGCCGTGAAAGGTGTCCCACGCAATGGCTGCCACGTCGAACGCAATCGGATCGCTCTGAGTCGTCATGGCGACAAAGCTAGACACAATCCTTGGGTGAAGCTGGCGGCTTTCGGACGGAACATGTTGATGCTGGAAGCGTGCGCTAATACCGAAGTCCATTGCGGAATCACGCGTCATCACTTTAAAGTGATGACACGCATCATCGGATTGCGTCTCGTGCGGGAGGGGTTCGTCAGCATGCATATTCACACCGTGGTGATCATCGGCAGTGGCTTCGGTGGCCAGTGCGCAGCGAAGGCATTGCTCGATCGAGGCATCGACGACCTCGTCATTCTGGAGAGGCGATCCTTCCTGGGTGGCACGTGGAAGCAGAATCGCTACCCGGGGGCGGCCGTCGACGTGCAGAGTCCGCTGTACTCGATCGCGTCCGAACCGTTCGAGTGGTCGCGCATGTTCGCCGAGCGTGAGGAGCTCGAACGGTACACCGACCACGTGCTCGAATCGAACGGTCTACCGGCGCGAACGCATGTCGACACCGACGTCCACAAGATCGAATGGGCCGGAGACCACTGGACCATCACCACCTCGCGGGGCGACTACGCGGCGAAGTTCGTCGTCAACGCGTCGGGACCACTCAGTACACCCGTCATACCGCCGTTCCCCGGCCGGGAGAAGTTCCAGGGCACCCAGTTCCACACCAACGACTGGCACACCGAGTACGACCACGCAGGCAAGCGAGTAGCCATCGTCGGCAGTGGTGCCAGTGCGGCGCAGGTGATTCCCGCGATCCAACCCGATGTGGCGCAGCTGCACGTCTTCCAGCGCACCCCGCACTGGGTGATGCCACGTCACGATCGCGAATTCACGCCGTTGCAGCGCAGGCTGCTGAAGCTGGAACCGATTCGCAGGCTGGTCCGCGCCGGGATCTACTGGAGTCTCGAAACTCGCATCCTCGGCTTCAAGTACTCACGGACGATGTTGAAGGCGGTGGCGCAGCGAACTGCGATGAAGCACATCGAGTCTCAGGTTCCGAATTCCGCGCTTCGGGCGAAGGTCACCCCGGACTACGTCATCGGGTGCAAGCGGGTTCTGCTGTCCAACACGCTCTATCCCGCGCTGGGGCAGGCGAACGTCACTCTGCACGACAAGAACGACGGCATCTCGGAGATCACCGAAACCGGAATCGTCACCACCACCGGCGAACACGTCGATGTCGATCTGCTGGTGTGGTCCACGGGATACGACGCCACCGACGGCGTCATCTCGTACCCGGTGATCGGACGGGACGGCCGGGCCCTGTCCGACGTCTGGGATCCGTACCCGCGCGCTTACCTCGGCACCACGATTCCTGGCTTCCCCAACCTGTTCGTCGTCACCGGACCGAACACCGGAATCGGACACACCTCCGCGATCTTCCTCATCGAGGCGCAGATGGAGTACATCGTGCGGGCCGTCGACGCCGTAGAGCAGGCGGGTGCAACGGCCATCGAGGTCACTGCCGCCGCCGAGCAGAAGTACACCGACACGATTCACCGCGAGATGGAAGGCACCGTCTGGAAGGACGGCGGCTGCCACAGCTGGTACCAGTCCAAATCCGGGCACGTGGTCGCCATGTTCCCGGGATTCAGCTTCACATTCCGCCGGTGGGCCAAGCGCTTCCGCCCGCAAGAGCACCACATTCACATGGCACCGACGGTGACCACCACACGGGACGAGGTTTCGGCATGAGCAAGCACACCGGCCAGGTAGCGTTGATCACCGGAGCGGCAGGCGGTATCGGTTCCGCCGTGGCGACCGCACTGCATCGACGCGGTGCCTCGATCGTCCTGGTCGACATGGCGTCGACCGACCTCGAGTCGGTGGCGGCGAAGCTGGGCAACCAACGCGTGGCAATCGCCTATGCCGATGTCACCGTGCGGGAGCAGCTCGACGCGGCCGTCGCCGTCGCGATCGACACGTTCGGCAAGCTCGATGTCGTGATGGCCAACGCCGGAATCTCCAGCGGTGCACAGGCATCGACCGTTCGATCGATCGAGGACGGCGTGTTCGAGCGGGTCATCGGCGTCAACCTGATCGGCGTGTGGAACACGGTGCGTGCCGCCCTTCCGCACATCGTCGAGTCCGGGGGCTACGTGCTGCTCACCTCCTCTACCTACGCGTACCTCAACGGCCTGGCGAATGCGCCCTATGCGGCGTCGAAGGCGGCGGTCGAACAGCTCGGCCGTGCTCTGCGTACGGAGCTGGCCGGCACGAAAGCGACGGCGGGAGTGCTGTATCCGGGATGGGTGGCCACTCCGATCGCCGAGGTCGCGTTCGGCGGCGACGACGTAGCGACGGACATGACCGCCCGCGCCTTCCCCACACCGCTGCTCCGCCCGATCACCCCCGACAAGCTCGCTCGCGTGGCTGTGCGAGGTATCGGACGGCGAGCTCCGCGGATCGCCGTGCCCGGTCGTTGGATTCCGATCTCGATATTGCGCGGCATCGTCAACCCGATCATGGACGCCACGATGGAGCGGGACGCCGAATTGATCCGGCTCACTGCCGAACTGGATGCCCGACGGTCATGAGCACAGTGTCCGAAGCAGCCGGCCGCGCCTACGGCGGTGAGAGCGCGGCCGACCGCGACGACCGCAGGCGGCGGCAGCTGCTGGATGCGGGACTGCGGGTGTTCGGCAGTATCGGGTATCGAGCCGCGACCGTGCGCGGACTGTGCCGCGAGGCCAAGATCGCCGATCGGCACTTCTACCAGTACTTCGACAAGACCGAGGATCTACTGCTCGCGGTGTACGCGGAATGTATTGCACAGCTGACCGACTCGGTGTCCGAGGCCATCGCGGAGGTGGATCCGGAGGGTGGGCTCAGTGCTGTCGCGCAGCAGTTGCTCGAACCGTTCTTTCGGGTGGTCGAGGACCCGCGCCTCGCCCGGGTGGTGTGGATGGAGGTGCTCGGGGTCAGCCCTCGTGTGGAGCAGACCTACCTGACGGTGATGCAGCAATTCGGGACGCTGCTGCTCGGTTACCTCCGCACGTTCGCGGGCGACGTACCGTCGGGCCCCGATATGGATGTCGACCTGCTCGCGACTGCCGCCATCGGCGGCATCAGCCACACCGCAATGACGTGGTACCAAAGCGGTTATGTCGCAGAGCGCCGCGTGGTCGTGGCCACCATCGCGACCATGCTCGCCAATATCGTTGCGCCGTTGACCGTGTCTGTTCCTCGGACTACGTGATGCGCAATGCCATTCGCGGACACAGTCGAACAGCGTCCTGCGCCCGCTGTGGGTCGCTGCCCTCCAGAACGACGGTGCTTCCGGCGCGCCGGGCGAGGGGATAACCCCACTCGTCTCGGGTGAGAGTCTCCGGAAGCAACTCGGTGCACACTCCTCGGCCGTCGCACCGAGTCCAATCGATGTGCAGCGCTGTGCTGCGTCGGTCTTCGATGGTCATCGCGTCCCTCCTCGGTGAATCTCGCACGAGCCCAACCGATGCAGATGCACGTCGTGGGCGAACACCGACATGGCCGATCGAATCAGGCGTGCCGTGCCGTCGGGATGATGGCACGCGCCGCGGCCGTCGACCAGCGCTGTGTAGCGCGCGATCTCGCCGATCGCGACATCCACGTCCTGGCCGATGGCCAATCGTGAAAAGGCGTCGGCCAATCGTGGCAGCCCGTTGAGGCAGGGGCCGCATTGCCCGGCACTCTCGTTCGCCAGATAGCGGACGAAGTCAGCGGTGGCCAGCAGACCGCACGAGCCCGTCCCCAGGACGTGGACGATGCCTGCACCCGGACGGGAACCGATGTGGACCAACGATTCCTGAGACAGGGTACGTCCGATCAGCGCGTCGCGGCCTGCCCACGTGCCGTGAAAGCCGCCGAGCAGCACTGCCCGAACCGAGGGTAGGTCGACGCCTGCACCGTGGGTGAGCATCTCCTCGATCGGGGTGCCGAGGGGTACTTCGGCAACGCCGGGCCGCCGAACGGAACCCGAGTAGGTGACGAGCATGGTGCCCGGCTCGGACGCCGTCCCCCGCGAACGGAACCACTGCGGTCCCCATCTCTCGATCAAGGCGATGTGCGCGAGGGTTTCGACGTTGAGCACAAGGGTGGGTCTTCCGCGGACCCCGGCCACCGCCGCGTGAGTCTTCTTGTCGCGCGGCAGAGCCGGACCTCCTTCTATCGCAGAGATGACCGCAGATTTCTCTCCGGAGACGAAACCGGGCGCGGACGCAATCACCTGGACGGCAGTTCGATCCCATCCGGTACGACGTCGCTCGTCGACGAGCCGTCGGATGGCGTCGACGTGGTCCGGGGGTGCATACAGGTAGCAGTCTCTGGATCGTACGGCCGAGGCCGTTGCAGCGATGCCGTCGAGAATCAGATGCGCAGACCGGTCGAGCAGAATGCAGTCTTTGCTGCTCAGCGGTTCTCCCTCTGCAGCATTCGCGATCAGGACCGGCTTGCGACCGGAGATCGACCGCATCTTCGCACCGGTGGGGAATGCCGCTCCGCCGTGCCCGAGAAGGCCCGAGCGGACGACGGACTCCACCAAGGATTCGTCGGTGAGTGGGCGTGCGCCGTAGAGCTCGGCGTGGCGGCTCAGATCGTTCGAGTGGTCCTGTGCGAGCAGTGAATCGGCGAGGTATGTCGGTGCGGTCATCGGCCAACCTTCACTCTGGTGTGCTGGTGTTCTTGGAAGTTGTAGCGCAGTCGCCATACAACTGCTGCGACGACGCTCGCCGTGCAGGCGAACGCCGTGGCCAAAAACCATCCACTGCCCGAGTCGGTTCCGTTGCCGAGGGCGTGGGACAGGGCGATCGGCCACAGTGCGTACGAGAGCCAATGCGCAGCACGGAAAGCGCGATATCCCTGCCGGTGGCGGAGCAGTCCGGTCAGGGTGATCGCGATCAGCAGATCGAACGCGAGGGTGCCCAGTCCGAGCCAGAACGGCTTGTAGGCGCCGGCGAAGGGAATCACGGCGTCGACCACAGCGAGTTGTGCGTACGGGTCGAAGAACAGCGACACGACGTGAATGCCCACGAACAGCGATCCGAGAAGCGCAGTGCTCCGGTGCAATTCGATGACGCCGAACCGTGGGATGGTCAACAGCGGCCGGCCGGACCGGGTGAGGATTCCCGACGCCACCGCGAGGGTCAGCAATACCAGGGCGGCGATGCCCGAGCCACGTCCCAGGGCCCACAGTGCTTCACTCATGATCGATCCTGTTCGTCCTCGGGCCAGTGGCCGGTGCGCACGACGGTGCCGTCGGCGGCGACCGACCGGGTGGGAAGTCCGATCTGCGCGAGCCAGGCCGTTGCGGCGGCTCCTCGGACGATGCAGGCAGTGCTGATCGTGTTGGCCGTGAGGCAACTCGAGGCGATCACTGTCACTGTGCGCCAGTGCGGTTCGGCCGGACGTGCCAATTGCGGAGCGAGTATGTGGTGCAGCACCTGTCCCTCGTGCATCCAGCGTCGTCGACGCGTGCTCGATGTTGCAACACCGGTGTCGGATCCGATCTCGACGATGGTGGAGGGCTCGGATTCTCCGTCGCACACTCGAATACGCCATCCCGTGTCGGGGTGAGGACCGCTGGTGGCGATGTCGCCGCCCAGGGACACCAGCACGCCGGTCCCGAGCTCGTCGTACACCGCGCGGGCACAGCGATCCGCCGCCAATGCCTTTGCTGTCGCGCCCAAGTCGAGAGTGAGTCCGGCGGGAATCGTGACGTGGTCGTCGGTGAGAGTGACCATCGTCCAGTGGGCCGCGGTGACGAAGGTTGCGGTGTGTTCCCCTGTCCCGGCTCGCTGGCTCAGTCGGTCGAAGTCTCGGTCGTACCCGAGATTCATCAGTGCCGACCCGACGGTGGGATCGACGTCTCCGTCGGTCAGTCGAGCAGCGGTGAGCGCGGCCTCGAGAAACGTGCGCAGAGTCGGGGTGATGGGCGTGGGTCGACCGCCCGCGTGCGCGAGCATCGACAGTTCCGAATCGGGCCTGAATCTGCTGCAGGCCGCATCTACCGCGGCGAGCTCCGCACGAACGATCTGTTCTGCGCGGGTGATGCTGCCGGGTTCGGTGACCGTCAGCTCGGCAGCGCAGCCCCACACCGACCAGCTCGACGTCGCAGTGGCCGTCCGTACCGCGACGCCGTTCATGATCCGTGAGTCTGGGCGTGAGTGGAACCGGAGCCCGATGTGCTGTTGGGTGCCGGAACGCTGGGCGCAGTGACGCTGGGTGCCGAACCGAAGGTCGGAGCGGTGGCCACTTCGTCGTCCACCGTCTCTGCCTCAGTGGCCGTGGAGTCGGGTTCGTGCGTGTCGAGGTAGGCGAGGGCCGCGGAGCCGCCGAAGACCGTGACGCCCAGTGCGGCTATCGCTGCGGTCGCGATGCGGGTGCGGCGGTATCCCTGCTCGGGTGTGTTCATCGCAGTTCCTCGGTGGAGCGGTGGAGTCATGAGGATCAGTGTGCGGAGGTGGAGCTGAAGGATCGCTGAAAGGTTCTGCGTACAGGGCTGCCGATCTGATGTACTCGTGTTTCTTGCCGCCCAAGTGAATCGAGAGGGCGTTGTGCGCGTACTACTGATCGAGGACGAGAAGCGACTGGCGGAGACCGTCCGCCGTGGTCTCGACGCCGAGGGCTTCGTCGTGGAAGTCGAACACAACGGCATCGATGGATTCCACAGCGCGCTGACCGGCGATTTCGACGCGATCGTGCTCGACATCATGTTGCCGGGCAAGCAGGGGTACGACGTCGTTCGAGACCTACGTAAGCAGGGGGTGTGGACGCCGATCTTGATGCTCTCGGCGAAGTACGGTGAGTACGACCTGGCCGATGCGTTCGATCTCGGTGCCGATGACTACCTGGTCAAGCCGTTCTCGTTCGTCGTCCTGATTGCTCGTTTGCGCGCTCTCGTTCGCCGGGGCGCACCGGCGCGTCCGGCTGTTCTCGTGGTGGGTGACCTCGAACTCGACCCATCCCGCCACCGCGTGACCCGTCAGGGCACGGAGTTGTCGCTGACTCCGCGTGAGTACAGCGTGCTCGAGTACCTGATGAGGCGAAACGGAGTGGTGACGAACAAATCCGAGATCGTGCGGGCCGTGTGGGACACCAACTACGACGGTGACGAGAACATCGTCGAGGTCTACATCGGCTATCTGCGTAAGAAGGTGGATCTCCCGTTCGAGGCCAAGCTGATCGAGACGGTGCGTGGGGCCGGATACCGCATTGCCGCGGGACGCTGACATGGTGCGTCTTCACCGAGATCTGCTTCGACCCCGATCGTGGACGGTCCGTGTGCGGTCGGCGGTGGCGTCGACGCTCGTCGTGGCCGTCTGTTTGATCGCGGCGGGTGGCGCGCTACTCGGAGTTCTCTACTCGTCGCTCGAAAGCTCGGCCCGTTCGGCGGCCACGGCCCGTGTCACGCTCATCGCCCAGCAGTGGGGATCGGGTGACCGAGACGACGACAGAAGGCCGCGTGTCGAGAACTCTCTGCTCGCCACCGACGGGCAGATAGGGATCGTGCAGGTCGTCGACGCGTCGGGGGCGGTGCTGGCCTCGTCACGAGGCGATTCGAGCGCATCGCTGACGACCCAGCAGGTTCCGTCGTCGGAAGTGCGAGATCTCGGACGAGTCGACGTCGCCGGGATCGGCGACTTCTGGGTGTCTGCGACCGGGGTGTCGTCGCAGCGCGGTCAGGCCACCGTTCTCGTCGGAGCCGACCGAGAGCCGGTCGAGAAGGTGGTGTCGACGGTTGCGCTCCTGCTTGCCGCTGTCGGTCCTTTTGTCGTCGCCCTGGTGGCTTTTGCCACCTACCGGTTGGTGGGAGCGGCGCTGAGTCCTGTCGAGAACATCCGGTCCAGGGTCGCGTCGATCTCGGCCGCTCGATTGACCGAACGCGTTCCGGTTCCCGACACTCGTGACGAGATCGCCCGCCTCGCATCGACGATGAACCACATGCTCGAGCGCCTCGAGGACGGCCAACGTGCCCAGCAACGTTTCGTCAGCGATGCCTCCCACGAACTGCGGAGCCCGCTGGCGACGATCACTGCGGCATTGGAACTGGCCGAGGCGCGACCGGAACTGCGCGATGCGGCGCTGTTGAACGACTCGTTGCTTCCCGAAGCCCGACGGATGCGGCAGCTCATCGAGGACCTGTTGGTGCTGGCACGGTCGGACGAGACCGAAACGGCTGCCGTCTCGGGCGATGTGGACCTGGAGGATCTGTTGTACGAGGAGGCGAAACGTGTGCAGGCTACATCCGATGTCCGGACGGAATTGTCCATCGTTCCCGTCCGGGTCAGCGGAGACCCGTACGCGTTGGCCCGGATGGTGCGCAATGTAATCGACAATGCGGTCCGTCATGCCGACTCTCGAATAGTGTTGTCCTGCTCGATGTCCGACGACACCGCCGTCATCGCGATCGACGACGACGGTCCAGGTGTACCGGCGTCGGAACGAACGCGGGTGTTCGATCGCTTCGTTCGGCTCGACTCGTCGAGAACTCGGGACGAGGGAGGTGCCGGTCTCGGCCTTGCGATCGTCGCCGATACCGTTGCCGCGCACGGCGGAAGCGTGCACGTGACCGATTCCCCCACCGGGGGAGCTCGATTCGAGATTCGGCTTCCCCGATGACGGGTATCGCTAGCTCACCGGCACAGTCTTCTTCAGGAACTCGAGTTGCTCCTCGATGATGACCGGGAACAACGGCTGCACGTACGGGTCGAAGTGACCACCCTTGTGGATGTGCACGGTCACGTCGGAGATCGTGCGCGCGACTTTCTCTGCCACCGCCGCCGGAGTGACGGCGTCCTCGGACATGATCTGCATCAGAACCGGGCATGCGATGGCCGACGCAGTCTTGCCCGGCGAGTACAGCCCGATACGCAGAAGGACCCGTGCGGCAACGGTTTCCGGGTAGTCGCCGGCCTTCAGTCCGGACTCGGCGAGGAGCAGGTCGCGACCGGGCGCGGCGTCGGGGGTGGACATGACTGCGACATCCCCCGGCAAACCCACTGATTCGACGTAGCGAGGGGAGCGTCCGAGCAGTGCGCGAACCTGGTCGACCACGGCAGACGGAGCAACTCGAACGGTGCGCCGAAGTCCGGTCGCGCGCACGGCTGCGAATCCGTCGACGTGCGGAACCTGTGCGATCACGGCGGCGAAATTCTCACCCGCACCTGCCCTGGTGAGCACGTGCCCGCCGGCGAAGGAGGTACCCCAACCGACGATGCGGGTGGAGTCGATGCCGTCCAGGGTCCGGGCGTACGCGACGGCGTTGGTCCAATCGACGAGCTGTTTACCGATGTCGAGGAGCTGACGCGGCTGTCCGTCACTGTCGCCGAAATGTCGGTAGTCGAAGACGAGAACCGCGTAGCCGGCACGGGCGAACACCTCGGCGTAGGCATACAGGCGTACTGCGCGCGGGGTGCCGAATCCGTGGGCCATGACCACGGCCGGAGCGTCGACCGACGTGCCCGCCGGTCGATACACCGCGACGGCGCAACGGACTCCCTCCGAATCGAACCATTCGTCGCTACGGCGGTATTCGGGTTGCTGCTCGGCGCTCATGCGGTCGTCCTCTTCCGGGTCCTTGATCGGCATTCAAGAAGCTAGCACTGTCTTGATTGCCGATCAAGATACGATGGGTCGATGCCGCGTAACCGTCGACCGGTCGATCGCGCCGAGAAGCGCTCCGAGATCGTGAACGCTGCTCGGACGCTGTTCGTGAACGACGGCTACGAGCACACCCCGATGGGGCGGATCGCCGCCGCTGCCGGAGTGACGACGAATACGATCTACTGGTATTTCGGCGACAAGGACGAGCTGCTCGTCGGGGTGCTCAACGACATTCACAACGAGGCCCTCGGCCGATTCGGTGCTCTCGCGGCGCAATCGGTGAACGAGCAGGTCCTCTGGGTGGTCGACGAGCTGGAGAAGTATCATCGATTGGTCGATACGGTGCACTCGCGAACGTCGGTAGCTGCCTGTATCGACAAGTGGCACAACGATTTTCATGCGTTGTGGGAACAGTGGATCGCCGTCGAGCTACGCAACGCCGGCGTAGATGACGCCGAGATCGAACCGACGACACGAATGATCGTCTTCGTCATCGAGGCCATGCTGACGCACCCGCAGGACGAGGCGTCGAAACGGGCAATCGTCGACCTGCTGTTTCGCAAGGTCGGCGTCTCGCGTTGACCTACTCGTGGACGGTGGTTCGGTTGCGGCCCAGATTCTTGGACTCGTACAGCGCTCTGTCGGCGCGCGCGAGGGTGGCGCGGGCGGCTTCGCCGTCCTGCCGGCTCGCGACACCCACCGAAATCGTCACGTCCCTCGGTAGCTCCGTCCGAACGCGATCGACGGCGTCGCGTAGTTCGGCGGCTGTGCCCGTGATGCACAGCACCGTGAATTCATCGCCGCCCGAGCGGCTCAGTAGATACTGCGGGGGCAGGCAGTTGCGTAGCGCGGACGACACGATCTCGAGTGCGCGATCACCTGCTGCATGACCGTGGTCGTCGTTGATCACCTTGAAGCGATCGATGTCCACCACCGCGATGGCGTCGATCTTTCCGCTCGCCACCGTTCCCGGCCGAGCGTCCAACTCGCGGGTGAGGCGCCGTCGATTCGCGAGCTGGGTGAGATGGTCGATCTCGGAGGTCGAGGCCACGCTCTGGACCCATGCCGCCGAGATCGCGATGGCGACGAGCACGAGTTGGGCGTTGATCACCAGGACGGGATGGATACCGCCGACGACGGCACCCAAGTACGCGACGTACACGGCATTGAGAACCGTCGTCCGCCAGGCGATGCGGTTGGGCAGCACGATGAACGCCGGCGTCACCAGAAGCAACTGGAGGAAGACGCCGGACATGGCCGCGATCTCCCCGCCCGCCGCGGTGCAGAACAGGGCGATGCTCGTCAGACCGGACAGGTGCATCGCCAGGTAGAGGCGTCGAGACAGCACCGGTGCCGCCGCGATCATGTAGATACCCAGTGCGCACCATGCCACCGCCAGGACGAGCAACACAGTCGCCGCCCGAGGCGAAGCGCCGACGACGGTGACGACACCGACCAGCCCGCTGACGAGACAGTTGACCCCGGACGTCCGCGCGACCGGCGCAGGGGAATACTGCCAACCGCTGTTCACAGGACAAACCTCTCGCACGGATCCCCACGACCCGCAGCGAGCTTAGCCCCTACCAGCGCGGGGAGGTGTTCTCGAAGCTCGAATCGATGCTCTGCATGTATCCGGTGTCGTCGCGGTCGCGAATGCCGCAGTCGAGGTACTGCTGATGCAGCGCCGCGAGCGCGTCCTCGTCGATCTCGACGCCGAGGCCGGGCCCGGTGGGAACTGCCACCGCGCCGTCGACGAAGTTCAACACTCCTGGAACGACGACGTCCTCGTGCTTCCACGGCCAGTGCGTATCGCAGGCGTAGGTCAGGTTCGGTGTTGCGGCGGCGAGGTGAACCATTGCGGCCAGGCTGATGCCGAGGTGGCTGTTCGAGTGCATCGACAGTCCCAGCTCGAACGTCTCACAGATTCCTGCGAGCAACCTCGAGCGCTGCAGGCCACCCCAGTAGTGGTGATCCGACAACACCACCTGCACCGAGTCCTTAACCACGGCAGGCTTCAGATGATCGAACGCGACGACGCACATGTTGGTCGCCAGAGGCATCTTCGCCTCGCGCGCGACCTCGGCCATCCCGTCGAGTCCGGGTGTCGGGTCTTCGAGGTATTGCACGATGCCGTCGAGCTCGGCGGCGACTCGGATGGACGTGTCGACAGTCCACGCGGCGTTGGGGTCGAGTCGCAACGGCAGGTCCGGGAACGCCTCACGGAGCGCCTTGATTCCGGCGATCTCCTCATCGGGCGGAAAGACACCGCCCTTGACCTTGATGGCCTCGAAGCCGTACTCGTCGATCATCTTTCGGGCCTGTCGTACCAGACCGGCCGGGTCGATTGCCTCGCCCCACTCGTCCGGCTGTGCGCCGGGATGCGCTGCCCACTTGTAGAACAGGTACGCACTGAAAGGAACCGAGTCCCGCACTTTGCCGCCGAGGAGATCGGACACCGGCCGACCGAGCACCTTGCCCTGCACGTCCAGGCAGGCGATCTCGAACGGCGAGAACACGCGGTCGGTGGTACTGGCCGTGGTGATCATTCCGGCGACACCGTCGCCGCCGGTGATCGACAGCGTTCCGAGCACGGAGTCGATGGCATCTCGAATCTCGTTGAGTGCGAACACGTCCAAGCCGGTGATGGCCTGAGCTGCCGCATCGAGTCGGGCGAGATGAGCGGTGTCGGCGTAGGTCTCACCGAGGCCGACGATGCCGGCCTCGGTGTCCAGCTGAATGATCGCGCGCAGTGCGTAGGGCTGATGCACGCCGACGGTGTTGAGCAAAGGAGGGTCGACAAAGGCGATCGGAGTGATTCGAGCGCCGGTGATCAGGACCGGATCCTGCATCAGTGCACCGCGAGCTCGTCTGCCAGCACGGCCCGGCCGGCGGCAACGATTGCGGTGAGTTCCTCGAGATGCGGTGCGCTGATGTCCACCAGAGGCGGGCGAACGGGCCCTGCCTCGATGCCCTCCATCGTCACGCCGGCCTTGATGAGGGAGACGGCGTAACCGGGCACCTTGTCGCGCAAGCGCACCAACGGGTGGAAGAACTCGCGAAGCAGTGCGGCAGTGAGCTTCTCGTTACCACTGTCGAGTGACCGGTAGAACGCCAGCGCCAGTTCGGGTGCGAAGGCGAATGTCGCAGAGGAGTACAGCGTGACACCGATCGCTCGGTACGCCTGCTGGGAGACCTCGGCGGTGGGCAGGCCGTTGAAGAACTGGAAGGGCTTGCCCGACGGCTCGAGTGCATCCAGCACCGCGCGGACGATGCGGCCGACCTGATCGAGATCGCCTGTGCCGTCCTTGAATCCGACGACGGTGGGCAGCTGTGCAACCTCGACGGCCGAGTCCTCGGTGAAGCGGGCATTGCCGCGGTTGTAGACGATCAACGGCAGATCCGACGCGGCGGCAACGGCCCTGGTGTAGTTGACGAGACCGGCCTGCGGCATCGTCACCAGGTACGGCGGCAACAGCAGGATGCCATCGGCTCCGTTGCTCTTCGCGCTCGCCGCGAACGCCTTTGCCTGGGCGACGGATCCGCCTGCGCCGGCGTACACCGGCACACGGCCTGCGACGACGTCGACTGCCGTGCGCACGATCTTGCCGAACTCCTCGCCTTCGAGGGCATGGAATTCACCGGTGCCGCAGGCGATGAATACTCCACCGGGTCCGGCGTCGACACCCTTCGCGATGTGAGCAGCCAGCAGGTCGTAATCGACCTCACCGGAGGCGGTGAACGGGGTGACGGGGAAGAACAGGACTCCGTCGAGCATGGTGGTCTCCTCGAGAACTAGGTGGGGTGAGTCAGTCTTGGGTGAGCTGGCCGTCGATGCGGCGGAAGATGCCGTCCGGGTTGCCATCGGCAATTGCAGTGGGCAGCAGTGATGTCGGAACGTCCTGGTAAGAAACGGGACGTAGGAAGCGCTCGATGGCGAGAGATCCGACCGAGGTGGTGCGGGAGTTGGAGGTGGCGGGGAAAGGGCCGCCGTGGACCATTGCGTGGCCCACCTCGACGCCCGTCGGCCATCCGTCGAACAGAATGCGGCCGGCCTTGAGCTCGAGAACCGAGAGGAGCTTGCCTGCCTCGGTGTGATCGGACTCGTCGGCGTGAATCGTGGCGGTGAGCTGACCCTCGAGCAGCGCGGCGACGTCGCGAACCTGCTGCGCATCGGTGCATCGAACGATGAGACTCGATGCGCCGAACACCTCGGCCTGTGCTGCCTCGGACGTGAGGAACGTATCGGCATCGGTCTCGAACAATGCTGCGCGGCAGGTGTTCGGGGCCTGGGTGTCGGTACCGCGGGCAAGTTCGGTCACGACGCCACTCAGTGCGTCGACGCCCTCGCCGTAGCTCGCGGCGATGTTCGGGGTGAGCATCGTGGTGGGGGCGGATTCCGATACCGCTGTCGTCGCTGCCTCGGTGAAGGACTGCAGTCCGGGCCCGTCCACGGCGATGACGAGACCGGGGTTGGTGCAGAACTGGCCCGAGCCCATCGTCAGCGATGCGACGAAGGCGCGGCCGAGTTCGGTGCCACGGGCGGCGAGTGCGCCGTCCATGACGAACACCGGGTTGATGGAACTCATCTCGGCGTACACCGGGATCGGCTCACGCCGACCGGCTGCGGCGGCGACGAGAGCAGTTCCACCCGAACGTGATCCGGTGAAGCCGACGGCCTTGATGCGAGGGTCGGTCACCAGAGCGGTGCCGAGTCCACGGCCGGAGCCGAAGAGCAGAGAGAATGTGCCCGAGGGCATTCCGGTGGAAGCGACGGCGTCGGCGATCGCGCGACCGACCAGTTCGGACGTTCCCGGATGAGCATCGTGGGCCTTGACCACAACGGGGCATCCGGCCGCGAGAGCGGAAGCGGTGTCGCCGCCTGCGACGGAAAAAGCGAGTGGGAAGTTGCTGGCCCCGAACACTGCAACCGGGCCCAGCGGAATCTGCCGCTGGCGGATGTCGGCGCGGGGGAGTGGCGTGCGATCGGGCTGGGACGGATCGATGCGGGCACCGTTCCAACTACCCTCGCGCAGAACCGAAGCGAACAAGCGGAGCTGCCCGGTGGTGCGACCGACCTCGCCGGTGATGCGGGCCAACGGAAGTCCGGACTCGGCGACGGTGCGCTCGATCAGCGTGTCGCCGAGAGCTGCGATGTTGTCGGCGATGGTTTCGAGAAACTGTGCACGGGTCTCCGAGGAGGTGGCACGGTAATCGGCGAATGCTTCGGCCGCTGCGGCACAAGCCTTCTCGACGTCGGTATTGTCGCCGTGACCATAGGCGGGTTCGAGGTTCGCGCCGGTGCTGGGGTCGATTCCGTGAATCTGCGTGCCGCCACCGAAGACCGGGACGCCGGCGATGATCATCCGGCCGGTGAGGTGGGTGGACTGTGTCGTCGACGCTGTCATGGGGTGACTCCTAGGGCTGTGTTGCGGTGCGTGCGCTGACGCCAGGGCGTGACCTGGCTCATAGGTCACCACGCTAGAAGGCTGATCGATACATGTCCAAGTCTAAAAAAGTCGTATTTGATTCAGTCTCGGTATCGATCTTGCTGCCAGGCGCGATGAGCACCGACTGCAGTTGCCGATACCTCTACTGCATCG
The DNA here is from genome assembly GCF_002258645.1 of Rhodococcus sp. 15-649-2-2. Taxonomy (NCBI): domain Bacteria; kingdom Bacillati; phylum Actinomycetota; class Actinomycetes; order Mycobacteriales; family Nocardiaceae; genus Rhodococcus; species Rhodococcus sp. 15-649-2-2. The sequence goes on along the minus strand of NZ_NPFM01000011.1, from coordinate 296,829 downwards.
GTCGATGCGTAGATGGTCTTGGACATGCATCGATCCGGAGTCCTACTGTTTCATGTGAGCCCAATCACTGGGTCGATCCATGCCTGTGCCGGTCACACTCGCGCATCGGTAGCGGGAAACCGCTCGAGCCACAGAACGGAGCGATCGATGTCGATCACTCTCCCGCCGACGCCGGCAGTCGATTCTGCCGTCGCGAAGATATTCCGGCGAGTCGTGCCCTTGTTCATCATCATGCTGATCTGCAATCAGCTGAACCGATCGAACATCGGCTACGCCCGCGAATACCTCGAAGCCGACGTCGGTATCGGAGCTGCGGCATACGGATTCGGTGCCGGCGTGTTCTTCATCGCGTACGCGCTCTTCGAGCTTCCGAGCAACGTGATGATGGAGAAGTTCGGTGCCAAGATCTGGCTGACCCGCATCATGGTCAGTTGGGGCACCATCTCGTTCGCCATGGCCTTCGTCAACGGTCCCGAGATGTTCTACATCCTGCGGTTCCTGCTCGGAGCGGCCGAGGCCGGATTCTTCCCGGCCATCATCTTCTACTTCGCCAAGTGGTTGCCCAACAGCCACCGCGGCCGTGCCACCGCGTTGTTCGTCGCAGGGTCGTCGGTGGCCGCGGCGATCTCCGGCCCACTGTCGGGTCCGCTGCTTTCTCTCGACGGACTCTTCGGGGCCCGAGGCTGGCAGTACCTGTTCGGCATCGAGGGCCTGCTGTCCGTTGTCGTCGGCATCATCGCCTACTTCCTCATCGACTCGCACGTCAAGGATGCGAAGTGGCTGACCGACGAGGAGAAGCACGATCTGAACGCTGCTATTGCCGTCGAGGAAGCAGAGAAGGCACGTACCTCCGGCATGGGCGACGGCAGGTCGCGCTGGAAGATGTTGCTCGATCCCAAGCTGCTGCTGTTCATCTGGATCTACTTCGCAATCCAGCTCTCGATCTACGCCAACACATTCTGGCTCCCGTCCATCGTCCGACGGATCGACGGAACCAACGACATCACCGTCGGCTTGCTCTCGTCGCTGCCATGGATCTGCGCCGTGTTCGCCATGTACTACATGTCCAAGATCGGCGACCGCACCGGAAACCGTCGACCACTGTTGATCATCGCTCTGCTCACCGCTGCAGTCGGCACACTGTTGGCCGCCGTCGCGACGCCGTGGATCGCGCTGATCTTCCTGTGCATCGCTGCCATGGGATTCAAGAGCGCGAGCCCGCTGTTCTGGTCCTTCCCGCAGTCCACTCTGCATCCGATGGTGCTTGCCGCCGCCATCGCCGTCATCAACTCGGTGGGCAACCTCGGCGGCTTCGTCGCACCGTTCGGATTCGGATTGATCCAGGAGGCCACCGGTTCGGTGACCTGGGGACTGTATGCGCTGGCCGGTGCATCCGCACTGGCTGCGCTGTCGGTCCTACTGATCAAGAAGCCGCGCGGAGTGGTGGCCGATACCGAGGGCAGCGTCGAACCCGTCACCCTGACCAAATAGCATCCGATACCACCGGCCGAGAGGGTCCGATCATGAACTCCCAGAACAGCACCCCCGTCGTCACCGAGATGCGCGTGATTCCGATTGCGGGCCACGACGACATGCTGCTCAACCTCAGCGGAGCCCACGCCCCGTACTTCACCCGCAATCTGGTGGTGCTCACCGACTCGGACGGGCGCACCGGCGTCGGCGAAGTGCCGGGCGGAGAGGCGATTCGGCAGACTCTCGAGGACGCTCGTTCGCTCGTCGAGGGTAAGGGTATCGGCCGCTACAACGCTGTGCTGGCCGAGATGCGTCGCGCGTTCGCCGATCGTGATGCCGGGGGACGCGGAGCGCAGACCTTCGATCTGCGGGTCGCGATCCATGCGGTGACCGCGGTGGAATCGGCGTTGCTCGATCTGTTGGGTCAACACCTCGGGGTCAGCGTCGCAGCGCTGTTGGGAGAAGGTCAGCAGCGTGACAAGGTCCAAGCTCTGGGCTATCTGTTCTTCGTGGCCGATCGGAACAAGACCGATCTCGCGTACCGCAGCGCAGCCGACGAGGCCGCCGGAGCCGACGACTGGATGCGCATCAGGCACGAGGAAGCGATGGATCCCGAGTCGATCGTGCGCCTCGCCGAGGCAGCCCAGGCGCGGTACGGGTTCCAGGACTTCAAGCTCAAAGGTGGTGCGCTGCCCGCGGCCGAGGAGGCTGCTGCGGTGCGCGCGCTGGCCGAGCGATTCCCCGAGGCTCGAATCACGTTGGATCCCAACGGTGGCTGGCTTCTGAAGGACGCGATCGACACCTGCCGTGGCCTGCGTGACGTGCTGGCCTATGCCGAGGACCCCGTCGGACCGGAGGGTGGATTCTCGGGCCGCGAAGTGATGACCGAATTCAAGCGCGCCACCGGATTGCAGACCGCCACGAACATGATCGCCACCGACTGGCGCGAGATGGGCCACACCATCCGATCCGGTGCGGTGGACATCCCACTCGCCGACCCGCACTTCTGGACGATGGCTGGTTCTGTCCGCGTCGCGCAGCTGTGCGATGCGTGGGGTCTGACGTGGGGCTCGCACTCCAACAACCACTTCGACGTTTCACTGGCCATGTTCACCCACGTCGCCGCGGCCGCTCCAGGGACGATCACTGCCATCGATACGCACTGGATCTGGCAGGACGGACAGCGAGTGACCAAGGAGCCGTTCACGATCGAGGATGGCTACCTCACCGTGCCCGACAAGCCAGGCCTGGGTGTCGAACTCGACTTCGAGCAGATCGATGCGGCGCACGAGTTGTACCAGAAGGAAGGTCTCGGTTCGCGCGACGACGCCATCGGCATGCAGTATCTCATCGAGGGTTGGACGTTCGACAGCAAGCGGCCGGCCCTGGTTCGATGAGTTCTGGTCCGCTGGTGAAGATCGTCGTCGGCGACCGAAACGTGCTGCCCCATCGGGAGCAGTTCGAGGCGGGCCTGCCCGCCGACGTCGAGGTGATCTGGTGCGTGCCGTTCGACGAGACTCGGGTCATCGCCGAACTCGCCGACGCAGACGTCTACGTCGGTGGCAAGTTCAGTGCGGCCATGGGTGCCGCAGCGCCGAAATTGCGTATGGTCCACGTCGCGGGTGCCGGAACGGACAACGTCGATCGCTCCGGACTGGGCCCCGATGTGCAGGTGTGCAACACCTTTCATCACGAGCAGTCGATCGCGGAATACGTCGTGGCTGCGACCGTGATGCTGCGCCGCAAGTTTCTGGAGCAGGACCGCGCACTCCGCTCCGGAGTGTTCGCCACCGCCGTCTACGACCCGACCATCGCGCAACCGTTGTCGCTGAGTGGTGCCCGCATCGGATTCGTCGGCTTCGGGCACATCGGCAGGCGAACGTGGCAGCTGTTCCGGGCATACGGCGCAGTGGGCGCTGCGGTCACCGGAAGCGGGCGGGCTCCGGATGAGGGGCTCGAATGGGTCTCGGGGACAGATGATCTGGGATCACTGGTCGATTTCGCCGACGTCCTGGTGGTTTCCGCACCCCTGAACGAGCGAACGCGCGGCATGATCGGTGCCGAGGAACTGAGCAGGCTCGGTAGCGACGGGGTACTCGTCAACGTCGGTCGTGGGCCATTGGTACAGGAGCAGCCACTGTTCGACGCGTTGTCGCGCAACGAGATTGCCGCGGCCGCGATCGACGTCTGGTACCGCTACCCCGGGCCGGACGGCGTGGGAGAGCCGAGTGTGTTGCCGTTTCGCGATCTCGACAACGTGCTGATGACCCCACACTCGTCCGGCGTCACGCATCACACGTTCGTGGGCAGGGTTGCCGATATTGCATCCAACATCGATGCACTGGCGGCATCGATCGGCCGATAAATGGTGTTGGACGTGCATTGTTCGTCGAAATAGGCTGTTAAGCAACATAATCGACGATTTGAGGAGTCACAGATGACCATCGGCACTGACACACCGACCAGCGGACTCTCTGCCCCGGATGCTGCGATCACGGCGCTTGCTCCCGGTGCGGCGACCATCGACCGCATCGTCGAGGTGACACTGTCCTCGATCGTGTTGCCGCTGAAGAATCCGATCAGCGATGCCAAGGTGCTCACCGGTCGGCAGAAGGCGATGACCGAGGTGGTGTTCCTGTTCGCCGAACTTCGCACCGAACAGGGCCATGAGGGAATCGGATTCGGGTACTCCAAGCGTGCGGGCGGGCCGGCCCAATTTGCGCATGCCCAGGAAATAGCTCCGGTACTCATCGGCGAGGACCCGAACGACATCGGCAAGATCTGGACCAAGCTGGTGTGGGCCGGAGCCTCGGTGGGCCGCAGTGGTGTTGCGACGCAGGCGATTGCGGCGATCGACATCGCGCTGTGGGATCTCAAGTCCAAGCGTGCCGGGTTGCCACTGGCCAAGCTGATCGGCTCGGCGCGTGACTCGGTGCAGACGTACAACACCTCCGGCGGATTTCTGCACACTCCGATCGAAGAGGTCATGGAGAATGCCGCCATCTCCCTCGCAAACGGAATCGGTGGCATCAAACTGAAGGTGGGTCAGCCGGATTGGCGCACCGACATCGCCCGCGTCACCGCGGTGCGCGAGTTTCTCGGCGACGACGTTCCGCTGATGGTCGACGCCAATCAGCAATGGGATCGGCCCACGGCGCAGCGTATGGGCCGCATTCTCGAACAGTTCGATCTCGTGTGGATCGAGGAGCCCCTCGACGCCTATGACGCAGAGGGTCATGCGCAGCTCGCTCGCAGCCTCGACACCTCCATCGCGACGGGCGAGATGTTGGCCAGCGTCGGCGAGCACGTCCGCCTCATCGAGGCCGGTTCGGTGGACATCCTGCAGCCCGACGCTCCCCGCATCGGCGGAATCACGCAGTTCCTGAAATTGGCGACGTTGGCCGAGCACCACAATCTGCAGCTCGCCCCGCATTTCGCCATGGAGATCCACCTGCACCTCGCGGCGGCGTATCCCCTGCAGACGTGGGTGGAGCACTTCGACTGGCTGGACCCGCTGTTCGACGAGCACCTCGAGACCCGAGACGGACGCATGCATCTGTCCGCTCGCCCGGGATTGGGCTTCACGTTGAGCGAGCAGGGACGTGTCTGGACCGTCGCGAAGGCTGTGGTGCGCTGACCTGGAGCGCTGACGCGCAGGTGAGCGGAAACTCGACCCCTGCTACGAAGTTTCGCTCACATGCCGCGAAGCGGCTCTACCGCACTCCCTCGGCCCGAAGCTCTCGGGCCCAGGCGGCGGCGTGGTCGGTGAGCACCCCGGCGATTCGTTCGAGTTCGCCCGGGTACGAGGCGACTTCCGCGGGCATCGAGACGCTGAGCGCATCGGTGGCCGGGATCCGATAGGGCACGACGGTCGCTATGCAGACCACGCCGGCGGTGCCCTGCTCCTGTTCCAACGACCAACCGCGACGGCGAACCTGGCCGAGTTCGGCGATGAGGGCATCACGATCGACGATGGTGTTCTCGGTGTACCGCTCGAGTTTCTTCGGCAGCAGCTGTGTCACCTCGTCGGTCGTGAGTTCGGCGAGCAATGCCTGGCCGAGGGCGGTGACGTGGCACGGCAACTTACGTCCGACGCGGTGCATCCGCCGCACCTCGAGCTTGGAACCGCGGCTGGCGAGATAGATGACGCAGTCCTCGTCGCGTCGGGCGAAGTGGACGGTGTGCCGGACGTCCGAGCGCAGCGTTTCCAGTACTGCCGCCGCTCGACCGACGACGGAATCCTTGTCGAGGTAGGACGTGCCGGTGAGCAAGGCATGGGTGCCGATGCCGTACCGCGAGCCGGACTCGTCGGCCTCGATCCAGCGCAGGTCCTTGAGCGTCCTCAGCAAGGCGTGCAGACTCGATCGGGGATACCCGCATGCCTCCTGCAGTTCGCCGAGGCTCATGCGCGTGGGGGATGCGGCCAGCGTCTCGAGGATGTGGATCGTGCGTTCCGCGGATTTCACCGGCTGGCTCTCGGACACTGCAGCAGCCGCGACATCGTTCACCATGGAGACAGTGTCCCTCATGATGAACGATGCTTCATACGCGGACACGGATGTCGTCGACGGACACTAGTACTCGGCGATCAGATTGTTCGAGATGTACTCCAGGTCGATGTCCTCACCCAGGCCTGGTCGCAATGGCATCTGCACCATCCCGTTCGCGTCTATCGGATCGACGATGGACTTCAGATGCGGCGGCACCCAGTCGTAGTCGACCAGTGGATGCAGCAGGCCACGTTCGTACCACTGGATGTTCGGAGCGCCGCCTACCAGTGCGAGATTGGGGGCACCGTTGCCGTGGATCTCGCACTCGAGCCCGAAGCCGTCGGCCATGTGCACGGTCTTCAGTGCCGGGGTGATGCCGCCGCCGTTCATCGCACCGACGCGCAGGATGTCGCAGGCATCGTCGGCAATCCAGTCCGCTCGCGAACGATGCCGACCGGGAGTGGTCTCGGGGCCGATGACGGGAGTATCGATCTGATCCGCCAACCACTTGTACGAGCGCATCGAGAATTCGTCCATGGGCTCCTCGAACCAGTCGAACTTCAGTGCGTCGAGTTCCCGGCCGAGCTTGAGGGCGTCGGTACGTGAGTACCAGTGATAGCCGTCGAGCATCAACGAGAACCCTGGTCCGACGGCATCTCTCACCGCCGCGCAGGCCTCGATGTCCCGCGTGAGGCTCGGTGCCCCTTCGAGCGGCGGCATCCAGGTGTGCAGTTTGATTCCCTGGTAGCCCTGATTCTTCAGCGCCACTGCGAAATTCGCATACTCCTGTGGACTGGACAGGCCACCCTCGATGGTATCGCCGCACATGGTGCTCGCGTAGGCCTTGACCTCGCTGCGCGCTCCGCCCAGCAGCTTCCACACGGGGGTATCGAATCGGTTGCCCGCCAGGTCCCACAGTGCCTGATCGAGGTAGCTGCAGGTGTGTTCGGGAAGTTCGACGGCTCGCGTCCGTTGCCGAATTGCGAATTTGCGGTCCATTTCCTCGCGGTGCAGCGGATCGGTGCCGATGAGGACCGGTCGAAAGTGTTGCTCCACTTGATCTTCACGCAGATAGTTGGTCTTGCCCAGGACGTAACCGCTGACGCCGTCGGAATCTGTGATGCGCAGCAGTGCCTGAGTGGTGGGTATCGACGGACCGGGGTGTCGATGCCCGTAGGAATCGACGGCGGTGCGAGCCTCGGTCTTGAAGACCTGGACGGCAACCTCGGTGATGACGCTGGACATGGTGATGAGTCCCCTATTTACCCTGTCGGGCATCGTATTTGGCCTTGGAGCGGTTGAGCTTCTCGGCGAAGTCGTCGGCGAAATCCTGTGCGCTGAGCTGCCCGATGAGGACCTTCTGCCACTGACCCAGCATCTGGACCTGCACGATCTTGCCGAAATCGGGCAGATAGTCCGGCGGGGTGACCAACACGGTCTCCGGATCGTCGAGGGCGGCCTGGGCGGCTTGCACGGACGGCATCGCCTCGAAGGCGGGCGCGGAGCGGGCATCGGCGTTGACCGGGATCTGCCCCACGTTCTCGTTCCAGTAGGCCTGCGACTCCGGCGAGGTCATGAACTCGAGGAACTTCCAGGCCGCTGCCTGGTGCTGGCTGCTCTTGAACACCGTGTACGACGGGAACGGGTCGGTCATCACGGTGCGGACGCCGTTGTCCGCGAGAGGCAAGGCAACGGCCCCGACTTTGTCGCCGAGCGCCTTACGGTGATTGCTCAGTGATCCGAGGTTGTGCTGCATCATCGCCACCGAACCACCACCGAAGCTGGCGACCATCTGTGGAAAACCGTTGTTGACATCGGCGGTAGGTGTGTCGACGTCGTAGAGCGCCGCGAAACGTTCGATGGCTCGAACCATCTCGGGCCGGTTGACGGTGGATTCGCTGCCGTCGAAGAAGTTGTCGATGCCGGTGACGGCGAACATGTGTTGCAGCAGTGGATAGATCGAGCCGGCACCGCCTCGGATGGTGAACCCGTATCTTCCGGCGGACTTGTCGGTCAGTTCGTCTGCCGCGTCGTAGAACTCGTCCCAGGTATCGGGTGGCTCGATACCGGCCTCGTCGAACCAGTCCGCTCGATACCACAGGGTGGCGTTGTTACTGGTGAACGGCAGACCGTACAGGTTCTCGCCGCCGCCGGACTCCATTGCCGATTCGATGATCTTGGGATCGTATTGGTCCTTCTGAGGAGAGGATGCCATGAAGTCGTCGAGCGGGATCACGGCGTTCTGCGCGACGAGGGGCGCGAGATATGCGGTGGAGACGATGCCCAGGTCGGGTGCGGACCCACCCGCGAGAGCCGTCTGATATTTCTGCTGCGCACTGTCGGATGGTAGACCGACGTACTGAATGTCGATGCCGGGATTGATCTCCTCGAAACGTCGAATCAGCTCCTCGTACAACGGGGTTCGATCCGGCCCGGCATTGTTGTCCCAGAAGGTGAGGGTGCCGCTGTTCGGATCTCCGAGGGCACCGTCGGGCAGGGAGGTTTCGGAACTGCAGGATGCCAGCACGAGCGTGGCTACCGCACCGACGAGGGTGGTGCGCAGCAGGGTGCGTCGATTCATGTCGATTCTCTTTCCGTACGTCATGATCAGCCCTTGACCGCGCCGGCGCTGAGGCCCTGGACGAGATACTTCTGGATGACGGCGAATACGGCGACCACCGGCACGGCGGCGATCAGGCCGCCCGCCGCGAGCACGCCGAAGTCGACGTTGTACGAGCCGATCGTGTAGCTCAATCCGACTGGGAGGGTGAACTTGTCCTGGCTACTGATGAACATCAGGCCGAACAGGAAGTTGTTCCAGCTGCCGATGAACGCGAAGGAGCCGACGGCGATCAGGCCGGGCCGCAGCAGCGGCAACATGATGATGCGGAAGGCCTTCAGGCGTGAGCAGCCGTCGACCATGGCTGCCTCCTCCAGTTCCACCGGGATCTGAGAGATGAACCCTGCCATCAGCATTGCCGCCAACGGTAGTTGGAAGACGGTATCGGCGACGATGAGTCCGAAGAGGTTGTTCACCAGTCCCATCTCGCGGAACACCTGGAACAGTGGGATGAGCAGCATCGCACCGGGGACGAACTGGCTGCACAGCAGGGCCATCACCAGGGGGATCTTGGCGCGGAACTTGAAGCGTGCCAACGCATAGCCGGTCGCCAGTGCGACGAAGGTGGTGAGTACCAGCGACAGACCGGCGACGATGAGGCTGTTCTTGAAGAAGAAGCTGAAGCCGAGGGTGTTCCAGACGGTATCGAAATGGTCGAGCGTGATGGGCCAGGGGAGCATCGAATTGGACCCGGCAGGCCGGAACGCGAAGACGATCATCCAGTAGAACGGGACGAGCGTGAACAGGAGGTAGACGGCGAGCGGGAGGCCCACGCTGAACACGCGGGGCTTGGTGCGGTGCACGCGCACCTTCTCGGAATGGTCCGCCGGCGGACTGGTCACGACGGGACGGTCTGCAGTAGTGGTCATGTGCGTCAGGCCTTATCGCTGTTGAATTTGCTGAGGCGCAAGTAGAGGATCGAGCAGAAGAGCAGGATGACGAACGCGACGGTGGTCAGAGCCGAGCCGTATCCGAAGTCCTGCGCGGTGGTTGCGAGCTGAGAGACGTAGAGCGGCAAGGTGGTCGTGACGTCGGCCGGTCCGCCTGCGGTGAGGGTGTAGAGGAGATCGACGTTGTTGAACTCCCAGACCCCGCGCAGCAGGGTGGACAGAATGATCACGGCTTTGAGGTGTGGCAGCGTCACGAACCGGAAGCGTTGCCAGCGGTTCGCGCCGTCGACGTTCGCAGCCTCGTACAGATCCTTGGGCGCACTCTGCAGTTCGGCGAGAATGAGAATGGCGAAGAACGGAACCCCGCGCCAGAGCTCGGCAACGCTGGTGGCCCAGAACGCGGTGTCCGGATCGGCGATCGGCGCGGCGGTACCGTCGCCGATGCCCATGTTGCCCAGCAGTTTGAACAATCCGGTCGACGGGTTGTAGATGAGCAGCCAGATGCCGGTGGTGAGCACGCCGGAGACGGCCCAGGGAGAGAACACCAGGGCACGGGCCAGGCCGCGTCCGCGGAATACCTCGTTGACCAGCAGGGCCAGTCCGAGGCCGAGGATCAGCTGGAACACGACCTGCACGCCCACCCACTTGGCGGTGACGACGAGGCTGTTCCAGAACAGGTCGTCGGCGAACATCAGCTTGAAGTTCTCCAGGCCCGCAAAGCCGTTGTCCCACGGCGTCGTCGGGTTGTAGAACTGCAGGCTGTAGTAGAAGACGCTGCCGACCGGGTAGAAGATGAACACTGCCAGCAGGATGACGACGGGCGCGATCAGGATGTACGGGGCCGAGATGCGGCGCTTGCGTTTCGGTCGAACGGGAGGGACGGCAGCGCTGGGCGCGCGGGTACCTCCCGACCGGGGTGGTGTGGTGGTGACCATGGGGACGCTCCGAAGCGTTCGGGGCCGGATGGAAAGCCGGCGAGCGGATCTGGCGGGATGTCTTCCGACCCTGAGCGAGCCGGGCCGTGCAAGTCTTGGCTGTTCACATATCTGAACGGATGTCTTCTATGTGAATTTCTGGACCAACTATGACGGCAGTCACAAGCGCTGTCAAGCATTCCCGGTCACACGTGCAGGCTCAACCAGCCGGCCGTCGCGTCCTGCATGGTCGTCGTGAATCGATGCGGTTCCGAAAACCATTGTGTGAACAGTGTTTCCGATTCTCTGTAGTCGCGGCGGAGCGCCGCCTCGGCGTCGCGCATGCCGGGGAGGCCGAAATGGGAATCCAGCTCAGCGAATTGGACCAACAATGGGGTCGGGGCTGCTGCCCCGGCGATCTCCGGCCAGTCGCACACCGTAGGCAGGCCCGGGGTGATCATCAACCAGGTGGTGTCGTCCGCGTGACCGTTCGCGATATCGGCGAACGTGCTCATCGATGCCGTGATCACCCCTGCCCGTAGGCGATCGCTGCACGCCAGTAGATGTGCGACGCGCACTCCGCCACCGGAGAAGCCGGCAGTGGCGATGCGGTGTGCGTCCACCTCGGGGCACTCCGCCAGTGCCTGCAGCGCGATCAGGTCCTCGCTCAGCACCTTCCCGGCCAATGAACTGCCCTGCAGCGCTGCCACTTTTGCGAGTCCGTGCTCGTGCTCGCGGGCGGCCGCCTCGTATCTCGGCAGCCCTTCCAGTTGGGCGCCTGCACGTCGAGCCCGCTCGGGGAGGTCCTCCCACGGCACCCGGCGACTGCCCCACGGGAACACGTCGTGGACCAGGACAGCGAAACCCGCTGCAACCAGACGGGCGGCGGGCGCGCTGCCGCCGTATCCGCGCCTGCGCAACTCCTCGAGGTCGGGTGCCATGCCGTCGGGGCCGTCGGCCACCTTCTCCTTGCCGTAGAACTTCATCCCGTCGTGACCGTGCATGAGCAGGATCGCGGGCAGTGGAGTCTCTGCGTCCGGGGGCGTCAGCAGCCATGCGGACGTGTTGTCCCAGTTCAGCTCCACGCCGGAGATGCCATCGCGTGTCCAGGTCCGACCACGGGTCACGTGCGGACGCCGAGGATCGTCGAATGCCCCCAGGGCTCGCCGGATCTCTGCTCGTCGCGTGAATCGTGGACAGTTGGGCTCGAATTGTGTTCCCATGTGTGAACTCAGTTCTCTCTATAGAACAAATCAGCCATCGAAGGATGATCTTCATGACCGTCGACCGCATCGTCGCGCACGCCTACCCTTGGGACGTCCTGGGCGACCCGCATTTCGTCGAACGCGCCAACAGACTCGGGGTGCGTGAGATCTCGCTCGCCGCGACATACCACTCCACCAGGGCGGCAACCCCGCTGCATCCGCAGCACAAAGTGGTCGACGCCCACCACGCAGCGCTGTATCGACCGGTTCGTCCCGACGCTTGGGCCGGGCGCACGATCACTGCGCGGACGGCCGCCTGGGGCGGTGCCGAGGACGCGTTCGGCGAGGCAGCGAGTGTGCTGCGGGAGGCCGGATTCCTGGTGAACGCGTGGATCGTGCTGACGCACAGCACAATTCTCGGCCACGCCCATCCCGACGCGACCGTCGTCAACTGTTTCGGAGATGCCTATCGGTATGCCCTCGCACCAGGGCATCCCGATATCGTGCGGTACAGCGCCACGCTCGCGGCCGAAGCGATCCGCGGCGTCGAGGTACACGGGGTGTCCGTCGAGGCCTGTGGACAGCTGGGTTTCGCGCATGTCGGACCACACGAGAAGACGGACGGCGCGTTTCCGGGCATCGGCGACACGCTGATGTCGATCAGTTGCACGCAGCGCGAGCTCGACGCGTGGGCCTCGCGAGGCGTCGAATCGGCCAAGGTGACGCAGAAGCTGCGCGACGGCATCGATGCCCTGTCGGCCGGAACTTTGCCTACGGATGCTGCGATCACGGACGTGTTGGACGCCGACGAGATCGACGCGGTGGTGGCGGTCCGACACGCCGACGCCGATCACCTTCGTGCGGAAGTGCTTGCCGCAGTGCGTGAACAGGCTCCGTCGGCACGCGTGACGCTGCACGGTCACCCGGATCCGTGGAAGACCGGACCCTCGCCTGCGTTGACCGCCTCCGCGCCAGCCGATGTCGATGCGGTGCTCGTGTCGGCCTGGCCGGGAACGGCCGAGACGGTGTCGGTGGTGAAGGCAACCCGCGCGGCCGTCGGCGACGGGGTGGATGTGGGTGCGTATGTTTCGGTACTGCCGCCGAAGAAGCTCGACGAGGTGGCCGCGCATGTGGCCGCGACCGTCGACGCCGGGGCGAACGAGCTGCACCTCTACCACCTCGGTCTCGTCAACCGCCTCCAGCTCGATGCGCTGGGGTCGATCGTCACAACGTATTCGTAAGGCGGACTGCAACAGGCGCTCCACTCGTCCGTCCGCGGCGCGGAATCCCCCGCCCGAGGACGTCGAGTGGAGCAGGGGGTGCGTCAGCGCATCCGCTGGCCGAGCGGGTGATCGCAGAATGCGCCGCCGACTCGTTGCAGGATCGGATCGCTGAACGTCCACTCGTGTTCGGCCAGGAACTGCTCGGCGAACTGTTCCGCGTCGTCGCGAGGTAGGTACCCGATCTCCGCGCCCTCGTTGCCGGACCACCACGCGCGCGAGTTCTTCGAGATGCCCCACACGGTGTGAAAACCTTTGGCGCTGTCCGACAGTGACGCCTCGATCAGTCGCGCAGTGTCGGCGGGCGACATCCAGGTGGCCAGGCCTCGGTAGTTGGGCGGCGCGGCGAAGCTCGAACCGATACGCAGGTTGATGACGTCGATGCCGAAGCGGTCGTGGTACATCCTGCCCAGGGCTTCGACCGCGGCCTTGCTCCACCCGTAGAAGCCGTCGGGTCGCGGAGCGGCGTCGCCCGGAAGTGGCGAGTCGCCTGCCTCGTCGTGCGTCCAGAATCCGACTGCGTGATTGCTCGACGCCACCACTATCCGAGAAACCCCCTGCGCCACTGCGGCTTCGAAGACTGCCTGGGTGCCGTCGACGTTCACCGACAGAATGTTGGCCCACGAGTCCTCGGTGCTCAACCCCCCGAGGTGCAGGATTGCATCGACACCGTCCACCGCGGCGGCCACGGCAGCGCGATCGGTGACCGAACCCTGTACGAATTCCTCGGTGGCCGAATCGATGTCGGTGATCTCGGCGATATCGAACAGGCGCAGCGTGCGGCCGGGTGCCGCCAGCAGAGGCCTGAGCATCGCACCCATGTTGCCTGCGGCCCCGGTGATGAGCACTCGTGAAACGGTGTCGGTCATTCTTCTCGAACTCCTTCGATGGAAACCTTGTAATGGGCATCACAGTAATACATACTTCTAAACGAAGTCAGCATTCTGGCATCCATTCACATATATGAACATCACTCGGATCGTCCGGCACGTTCCTGCCGGTGAAGGGACCACCATCATGGCCACCGTTGCATTTCAGGGCGTCACCAAACTTTTTCCCGGCGGCGACAAGGCCGCCGTCGACCAGCTCGATCTCGACATCCAGGACGGTGAATTCCTCGTCCTCGTCGGCCCGTCCGGCTGCGGAAAATCGACGTCGCTGCGCATGCTCGCCGGTCTCGAAGAAGTCGACAGGGGAGCCATTACCATCGGCGGCAAGGACGTCACCGACCATCAGCCCAAGGATCGCGACATCGCGATGGTCTTCCAGAACTACGCCCTGTACCCACACATGACGGTCGGCGAGAACATGGGATTCGGACTTCGCATCGCCGGCGAGGACAAGGCCGAGATCAAGCGCCGCGTCGAGGACGCTGCCAAGATCCTCGACCTCACCAAGTTTCTCGACCGCAAACCCAAAGCGCTCTCCGGCGGCCAGCGTCAGCGAGTGGCCATGGGCCGCGCCATCGTTCGCAAGCCACAGGTGTTCCTCATGGACGAGCCGCTGTCCAATCTCGACGCCAAGCTTCGAGTACAGACCCGCGCGCAGATCTCTGCACTGCAACGCAGGCTCGCCACGACAACCGTCTACGTCACTCACGATCAGGTCGAGGCCATGACGATGGGTGATCGCGTGGCCGTCCTCAAAGACGGTGTGCTGCAGCAGTGCGACTCCCCGAGGCGCATGTACGAACACCCGAACAACGTGTTCGTCGCCGGCTTCATCGGATCGCCTGCAATGAATCTGCTCGAGCTTCCCCTCGTCGACGGCGGCGTCCGCTTCGGCGGCGAAGTGGTTCCGGTTCCCCGCTCCGCCATCGCCGGAATCGGGGAGAGTTCCGTGACACTCGGCGTGCGGCCCGAGGACCTGCAGATCACCACCGGGGCAGGCCTCGAAGTGACCATCGACGTCGTCGAAGAACTCGGAGCCGACGCCTACGTCTACGGCCAGGCCGATATCAACGGCACGCGTCAGCCCATCGTCGTTCGCGCCGACGGCCGCATCCCACCGGAACGCGGATCGAAGATCACGCTCTCCTACGCCGCCGAGCGCACCCACCTGTTCTCCACGGTGACCGGGGAGCGCTTGGTCGACTGATGCCCTGGGCGGTTGAGCGCTGACGTGGAGCGCTGACGCGCAGGTGCGCGGGAGTGGAGCCTGCGGAATGACCCAGGTGAGCGGGAGTGGAGCCTGCGGAATGACCCAGGTGAGCGGGAGTGGAGCCTGCGGAATGACCCAGGTGAGCGGAAACTCGACCCCTGCTACGAAGTTTCGTGCACGTGCCGCGAAGCGGCTCGTCCCACCGGTACTGTCTGCCGAGTGACAGACGCTCGCCCGGCATCGCGATGGTCCACGGTCTTCCGGCTCACGCCGGTCCGGCTCATGGCGTCGGGATTCGCACTGGCCATCCTGGTCGGTGCGGCAGTGCTGATGCTTCCGATGGCCACCCGGTCCGGGATCGCGTCCGGGTTTCTGCAGGCGTTGTTCACATCGACGTCGGCGGTCAGTTTGACCGGCCTGATCGTGGTGGACACGCCGGTGTACTGGTCGGGTTTCGGGCAGGGCGTGATCCTCGGCCTGATCCAGATCGGCGGATTCGGGATCATGACGATCGCGTCGTTGGTCGGATTGGTGCTGGCCGATCGAATCGGGTTGCGAAGCAGGCTCAACGCGGCCGCCGAGGTACGCACATCCGGGCTGGGCGACGTCAGGAG
This sequence comes from Rhodococcus sp. 15-649-2-2, assembly GCF_002258645.1. Classification (NCBI taxonomy): domain Bacteria; kingdom Bacillati; phylum Actinomycetota; class Actinomycetes; order Mycobacteriales; family Nocardiaceae; genus Rhodococcus; species Rhodococcus sp. 15-649-2-2. Next base: position 281,243 of record NZ_NPFM01000011.1, on the reverse strand, counting down.
TGTCGTCGTCGGTGTGTTCCGCACGAGCCTGATCATCGAGAGTGTCGTCGCGATCGTCCTGGCGGCGCGCTTCGTCATCGGCTACGACGAGCCACCGGGTCGCGCACTGTGGCTGGGGATCTTCCATGCTGTCTCGGCGTTCAACAACGCTGGATTCGCGCTCTTCAGCGACAACATGATCGGGTTCGCCACCGACCCGTGGATCTGTGTGCCGCTGTTGATCGCGGTCGTGTTGGGAGGCATCGGATTTCCGGTTCTCTTCGAGATCGCCCGTCACCTCCGCGCACGTGCCGGCGGTGTTCGGGCACGCAAGCGATGGTCACTGCACACTCGAATGACGCTGTCGGTCACCGGTGTTCTGTTGATTCTCGGACCCACGGTGGTGTTGCTCTTCGAGTGGTCGAGGACCTTGGATGGATTCGACTTCTGGGACAAGATGCTCGTCGCGACGTTCCAGGGCGTCATGCCTCGCACCGCAGGATTCAACAGCGTCGACTATGCGGATGTGGACAACGCGACCCTGCTCGTCACCGACGTCCTGATGTTCATCGGTGGTGGCAGCGGCGGCACGGCGGGTGGCATCAAGGTCACCACGTTCGCCCTACTGCTGTTCGTCATTCTGGCCGAGATCCGCGGTGACCGTGAGGTGTCGGTGTTCGGTCGTCGAATCGACGCGCGCGTGCAACGTCAGGCGCTGACCGTCGCATTGATCGGGGTCGCGTTGGTCATGCTGCCGGTCGTGGCGCTGTTGGCCGGCACGAATTTCGATCTCGACGTGCTTCTCTTCGAGGTCGTCTCGGCGTTCGCGACGGTAGGCCTGTCCACCGGAATCACCGCACAACTACCCGGCTGGGGTCAGGTGGTCCTGATAATCCTGATGTATCTGGGCCGCATCGGTTCCATCACTCTGGTCAGTGCCCTCGCCGCCCGCGACCGCGGACGGCGCTACACGCTTCCCACGGAAAGGCCGTTCATTGGCTAGGAAACCATCCTCCGACGTCGTCGTCGTTCTCGGTCTCGGCCGCTTCGGTAAGTCTCTCGCACTGGAACTGATGGACCAGGGGGTCGAGGTGCTCGGCGTCGACAGCGACGAGGCCGTAGTGCAACGCGTGGCAGACCGTTTGACGCATGCTGTGGTGGCCGATACCACCGACGAGGAGTCTCTTCGGCAATTGTCGGTGCACGAGTACGACCGTGCCGTCGTGGGTATCGGTTCCAATCTCGAAGCGAGCCTGCTCACCGCATCGGCTCTGGTGAATCTGTCGATGTCGACCATCTGGGCCAAGGCTCTGAGCAACGCGCACGCCAAGATTCTCAGCCAGATCGGCGTCCACCACGTCGTCAGGCCCGAGCACGACATGGGTAAGCGAGTAGCTCACCTGGTACGTGGTCGGATGATGGACTACATCGAGTTCGACGACGGTTACGCCATGGCGAAGACCTCACCGCCGGCCTCACTGATAGGAAAGACTCTGGGCGAGAGCGGAATCCGTACCAAGCACGGAGTAACCGTCGTCGCAGTCAAGCGTCTGGGTGAAGGGTTCACCTACGCAACAGCGGACACGGTGATCGGTGCGGGCGATACCGTCATCGTCTCCGGTCAGGTCCGAGACACCGAGAAATTCAGTGAGTCGACATGAGCGCCTCCAGGGTTGCGCGCGCACCGTTCTCCTGCAGTGATGTCAGCTGTTTCGTGTATTCGGCGACAAAGCGTTCGTTGTCGATCAGATCGCCGAACACTGCGCGGTTCGCGATGAACGCCGTGGGGTTCTCACGCTGGCTTTGCGCGATCGGAACGAGTGAGTCCTTCAGCTGGTCGACGATCTCGATCGGCTCGCCGGACTCGTCGACGGCCTCGGCGTAGCGAGCCCAACTCGCCACGACGGCGGTGGACAGGACGATCTCACCGCCGGTCTCGAGGTTCTTGCGGATGACGGGCAACAGCCACTTGGGAATTCGATCCGAGGACTCGGCGCACAGTCGCGCTACGGTGTCGCGTATCTCCGGGTTGGAGAACCGCTCGATGAGCGTGTGCTTGTACTCGGTCAGATCGATACCGGGCACGGGCTGCAGTGTGGGCGTTGCCTCCTCGTCCATGTAGGCGAGCAAGAACGCAGCGAACTGCGGATCTTGACAGACCTCGTGCACCAGGCGGTAGCCACTGAGATAGCCGAAATATGCGAGGGCCTGATGGCTGGCATTGAGCAGCCTCAGCTTCATCAGCTCGTAGGGAGTGACGTCCTCGACAACCTGCACGCCCACATCCTCCAGGGGTGGACGGCCGAGGGTGAAGTTGTCTTCGAGCACCCACTGCGTGAACGGCTCACCGGCGACGGGCCACTGGTCCTCGATGGCGTATCGCGACGAAAGTTGTTCGATCACTTCCGGTGTCGTCACCGGCGTGATGCGATCCACCATCGAATTGGGGAATGCGCCCTCCGCCGCGATCCATTCGGCCAACGTCGGGTCCTTCAGGCGCGCGAACGTCGTGAACGTCGATTGCGCCATGTGGCCGTTGCCTTCGATGTTGTCGCAGGACATGATCGTGAACGGCTTCATGCCACGATCCTTCCGACGAGCCAAAGCTTCGACGACGAGTCCGAAAGTTGTTGCCGGCACGGCACCGTCGGCGAGATCCGCGACGATCGCCGGATTCTTCTCGTCGAACTCCCCGGTGGTGGCGGAGAAGTTGTAGCCGCCTTCGGTGATGGTGAGCGAGACGATCTTCACCGCCTCGGATGCCATCTTCTCGATGACGGCCTCGGGATCCTCGGGGGCGAACAGATACTCGACGATCGACCCGATGACGCGAGTTTCCCAGGTGCCGTCGGAGTGCTTGAGGGCGAGGGTGTAGAGGCAGTCCTGCTGATCCATAACCTCTTTCATCTTCTTGTCGTGCGGCAGTACACCCACACCGCAGATCCCCCAATCCGACGCCTCGCCGCGCTCGAGCAAGCGGTCGACATACATCGCCTGGTGGGCGCGGTGAAAGCCGCCGACGCCGAAGTGCACGATCCCCGTGGTGACTGCGGCTCGGTCGTAGGTCGGTACCTCGACGTCGGTGTGGATTTCTGCCAGAGTGCTCGCCCGAAGCTTCATGCGTTCTTTCCTTCTCCTCGAAAACCAGGTATCACAATAGCTTTGATGCTTCCGGCCAGCTTGTCCGCGTTCAATGCATCTTCGACGCCGTCGAGTCCGAACCGCGCCGTCACCATCGCGTCGAGATCCACCATGCCCGACGCCACCAGGTCGCGTGCGATGGGCCACGTGTTGGCGTATCTGAAGACTCCGGTGAGCACCAACTCTCGGTTCTGAATGACCGAGATCGGTAGGGGGTAGTCGGATCCGCCCATGCCGACGAGGACGACGGTGCCGGCCGGCCGCACCGCATGAATGCCGTCGAACACCGCCCGCGCCGCACCGGACGCGTCGATGAAGGCATCGACCGACAACGCACGCACGTCCTCGGTGGTGGGGTCGAGGACTCGTGTTGCGCCGAAAGTTGCGGCGTTGGCGCGGCGGGAGGCGTCGAGGTCGGTAACGATCACCTCGGTGGCTCCGAAGGCCCGGGCCACCTGTGCGGTGACGATCCCGACGGGGCCTGCGCCGGCGATGAGCACGCTCGAACCGGCCGAGATTTTCGCCTTCTGTACCGATGCGATGCCGACCGACAGCGGCTCGAAGAGAGCTGCGGCCTCGTCGGAGATGGTGTCCGGAACGGCGTGCGCGAACGTCGATTGGATCAGCACGTATTCCGCCAGTGCACCGTCGATGGGCGGGGTCGCGAAGAATTCCATGGCCGGGCACAGGTTGTATCGGCCGGCGCGGGATTGGGCGCTGGTGGGATCCGGTCGTTGCGGCTCGATGGACACGCGCTGCCCGACGCGGGTGTCGGGGACGTCGGAGCCCACGGCCACGATCACGCCCGCAGCCTCGTGTCCGAGCACGAGGGGGCCGTCGACCACGTAGTCGCCGATGCGTCCCTCCCGGTAGTAGTGCGCATCGGATCCACACACCCCCACGGCCGTGACCTGCACGAGAACCTCATCGGGTGCGGGTGTGGGGACGGGCCGTTCTTCGAGTCGGATCTCGTGCACGCCGGTGAGAACGCTGGCCTGCATGGACTGTGGCACGGAACGCTGGTCGCGAGGGGGTGTTGTGTAGATCACACCTTAATGTTAGCTTAATGAGCAGATGAACACGAGCTGAGCATCTGCTCACAAACCGGGGAGGCGTCATGGACGGATCGGAGCTTAGTGGGGCAAAGTCCACGCGGTCCGGAGAGGATCTCCGTCTGGCTCTGCGCGCCGCCACCATGTACCACCTCGAAGGTGCGACGCAGGCCGAGATCGCCGTGAAGCTGGGTGTCTCGCGCCCGACCGCAGGACGGTTGGTCGCGCGGGCCCGTTCCCAAGGGCTCGTGACGATCGAGATCAACGTCCCCGACGAGTTGCAGGGCACCGTGCACGCGGACGTCGAGCGTGAGCTCGAGGCGCAGTACGGACTCACCGAGGTACTGGTCGTCTCGGACGTCATCGACGGAACGGACGCCGGCTACGGGTCTCTGGGCCGCGCGGCAGCGACGTTGCTCTCCCGTCGACTCAAGGATCAGGACGTTCTCGGTTTCACCTGGGGACCCGAAACGGTGGCCGTCGCGAGTTCGCTCAAGACCAGGGCCACCAAATGTGCTGCGGTGGTGCAACTCGACGGTTCCATCACCTCGGCCGACTATCAGACCGGTGTCGAGTACACACTCGGGCGGTGCGCTGCCTATCTACAGGCGACGCCCATCCGGCTCAATGCTCCGTTGTACGCCGACCAGGCGACAGTGATTGCGCTGGAGCAGGATTCCGTGATCTCTCGCGCCCTCAAAGCCGGGGCCGATGCCGATGTGATGATGTACGGCATCGGTCCCGTTTCCACCTCCACCACGTTGTTCGAGGGCAGCTTCATCGACCTCGAGGTTCTCGGCGAACTGCGCCGCCTCGGCGCGGTGGGCGAGATCGGCGGGCGGTTCTACGACGCCGACGGACAGGACACCGGAGGATCGCTCCCCGGCCGAACCGTGTCGGTGGGGCTCGACGCCATCAGGGCGTGTGATCGGGCTGTGCTCGTCACCGGTGGACAACGTAAACACGAGGCGCTGCTCGGTGCTCTGCGCGGCGGACTGGCCTCGATCCTGGTGACCGACATCGAAAGTGCACGTTGGCTCGTTGCGCAAGCTCCTGCAACGGCAACCTCCAATGGAAGGGTATTTCAGTGAGGGTTTTACCGAAAGTGGCTGTCGCGGCCTCGCTCGCGACAACCTTGGTGCTGTCCGGATGTGCCGGAGCCGGCTCGTTCGGTGGTGACGGTGATGGCAAGACGATCACCGTTGCGATCGTCTCGAATTCGCAGATGTCCGATGCCATTTCCCTTGCTCCGGAGTTCGAGGCGGAGAACCCGGGCATCAATCTGAAGTTCGTGTCGCTGTCCGAGAACGAGGCGCGTGCCAAGATCACGGCGTCGGTGGCCACCGGCGGTGGTGAGTTCGATGTGGTGATGATCAGCAACTTCGAGACCCCGCAGTGGGCGCAGAACGGGTGGCTGACCAATCTGTCCGAGTATGCCGACGCCACAGCGGGTTACGACGAGGACGACTTCATTCCCACACTGAAGGAATCACTGTCCTACGAGGGCAGCATGTACTCGGTGCCGTTCTACGGTGAGTCGTCGTTCCTGATGTATCGCAAGGACCTGATGGAGGCCGCCGGCATCACGATGCCCGAGGAGCCCACCTGGCAGGAAGTCGCCGATGCTGCAGCGAAGCTCGACAGCCCCGATGTCTCGGGCATCTGCCTGCGCGGAAAGCCCGGTTGGGGTGAGGTTCTGGCACCACTCGACACCGTCATCAACGCCTTCGGTGGACGGTGGTTCGACGAGAACTGGAACGCCCAGCTCAACAGCCCAGAGGTGGAACAGGCCGTTCAGTTCTACGTCGACCTGGTCCGTGAGCACGGTCAAGCCGGTGCAGCGACAAGTGGTTTCAGCGAGTGCGGAACGCAGCTCTCGCAGGGAAACACCGCGATGTGGTACGACGCAACGTCCGCAGTGTCGGTGTTGGAGGATCCCACCTCGAGCAACGTCGTCGGCAAGATCGGCTATGCCAAGGCGCCGTCGGCAGCCAAGGGCGACAACGGGTGGCTGTACTCGTGGGCACTCGGTATCCCGAAGACATCCGAGAATCCGGACGACGCCTGGAAGTTCGTCTCGTGGATGACCAGCAAGGAGTACCTGAACAAGGTGGGCAACGAGTTGGGTTGGGAACGGGTACCACCCGGTAGCCGCCTGTCCACCTACGAGATCCCCGAGTACGAGGAAGCATCCGCGGCTTACGGCCAGGTCACCCTGGATTCGATCAACGGTGCCGACCCGAACAACCCCACGGTGGATCCGGTGCCGTACACCGGTGTGCAGTTCCTGACCATCCCCGAGTTCCAGGACCTGGGAACCCGTGTCAGCCAACAGATCAGCGCCGCAGTGGCAGGACGAATCAGCGTCCACGACGCGCTCGAACAAGCGCAGCAGTACGCCGAAGTGGTCGGCAAGACGTACCAGGAGGGCCAGGGATGACCACCACCGAAACACGTTCGGCGCAAGCCGATTCCGAGGAATTCGTACCGAGACCCAGGACGATCTCGAAGGCGGAAGGGTGGCGTCGCCGCGGCCCGCTGCTGCCGGCCATGGTGTTCGCCATTCTGGTCACCCAGGTTCCGTTCCTGTTCACGCTGTACTACTCGACGCAGTCGTGGAACCTCGTTCGACCGGGTTCGCAGAAGTTCAACTGGCTCAACAACTATGTTGCGGTCTTCCAGGACAGCCAGTTCCGTGAGGTCGCCCTCAACACGGTGATCATGATCGTCGGAACCGTCATCATCTCGGTGGTTCTCGGGTTGTTCCTGGCTCTGCTGCTGGACCGGAAGTTCATCGGCCGCAGTCTGATCCGCACGCTGCTGATCACTCCGTTCCTGATCACCCCGGTGGCCGGCGCGTTGATCTGGAAGACCACGATGTTCGATCCGGTCTTCGGCCTGATCAACTTCGTCCTGAGCCCGTTCGGAGTGGACCAGATCGACTGGGTCTCGCGTTACCCATTGCCCGCCGTCATGGCGAACCTGATCTGGCAGTGGACCCCGTTCATGATGTTGCTCATCCTCGCCGGCCTGCAGTCGATGCCCAAGGACATCGCCGAGGCGGCACGGGTCGACGGTGCGGGCCCGGTCAAGCTCTTTCGTGAGCTCACCCTCCCGCATCTGCGCCGATTCATCGAGCTCGGTGCTGTTCTCGGAGCCATCTATCTCGTCAACACCTTCGACGCCGTCTACATGATGACCTCGGGCGGACCGGGTGTGGCCAGCGCGAACCTGCCGTTCTACATCTATCAGCGTGCGTTCCTCGGCTTCGACATCGGGCAGGCCGCCGCCATGGGTGTCGTCACCGTCGTGGCCACCATCATCGTCAGCACCCTGGCGCTGAGACTGATCTTCAAGAGCTTCAGCGGAACCGAGGAGGCTGCGTGATGAGCACCGCAACTGTAGACAAGAAGTCGACCGACGCCGCGCCGATCAAGCGCAAAAGCAAGTGGGGTCCGGGTTCGATCTGGTCCTTCGTGGCCTGGGTCGCGGGTATCGCGTTCTTCTTCCCGGTGCTGTGGATGGTCCTCACCGGCTTCAAGCAGGAGGCCGACGCCTACTCCGATCCGCCCAAGCTGTTCTTCACGCCGACCCTGGATCAGTACCGCGGCGTGCTCGAGAGCGGCATCGGCACCACGTTGCTGAACTCGGCGTTCGCGACGGTCGTCTCGACGATCTTCGTTCTGCTGCTGGGTGTTCCGGCTGCCTTCGCACTGTCACTGCGACCGGTCAAGAAGACGAAGGACGTGCTGTTCTTCTTCATCTCCACCAAGATGCTCCCGGTAGTCGCTGCGATCGTCCCGCTGTACGTCATCGTCGGCGACATCGGAATGTTGGACAACATCTGGACCTTGGTCGTGCTGTACACCGCGATGAATCTTCCCATCGCCGTGTGGATGATGCGCTCGTTCTTTCTCGAGGTGCCGAGCGAACTGCTCGAGGCCGCGAGTATGGACGGGGCATCGCTGTGGACCTCGGTGCGCGAGGTGATCCTTCCGCTCGTCTCGCCCGGTATCGCGGCGACGTCGCTCATCTGCGTCATCTTCTCGTGGAACGAGTTCTTCTTCGCGGTCAACCTCACTGCCGTTCAGGCCCAGACGATTCCGGTGTACCTCGTCGGATTCATCACCGGCCAGGGCCTGTACTGGGCCCAGCTTTCCGCTGCTGCGACGTTCGCAGCACTTCCCGTCGTCCTTGCCGGATGGTTCGCGCAGAACAAGCTCGTGCGCGGTCTGTCCTTCGGCGCAATCAAGTAGGAGAAAGTCTCATGGCTGCAATCACGTACAAGAAGGCATCCTGCGTCTACGAAGGTGCCGACAAGCTCGCCGTCGATTCACTCGACCTCGACATCCAGGACGGCGAATTCGTCGTTCTGGTCGGGCCTTCCGGATCCGGCAAGTCCACTGCGCTGCGCATGCTCGCCGGCCTCGAGGAGATCGACGGTGGTGCCATCGAGATCGGTGGCAAGAACATGGTGGGTGTGCCGTCGAAGGACCGCGACATCGCGATGGTGTTCCAGAACTACGCCCTGTACCCCAACAAGACCGTCGGGGAGAACATGGGCTTCGCCCTCAAGATGCGCGGTGTCTCTCTCGAGGAGCGCACGAAGAAGGTGGCCGAGGCCGCGAAGATCCTCGACCTCACCGAGTACCTGGACCGTAAGCCCGGCAAGCTCTCGGGTGGTCAGCGTCAGCGAGTTGCCATGGGGCGCGCCATCGTTCGTGAGCCGCAGGTGTTCTGCATGGACGAGCCGCTGTCCAATCTCGACGCGAAACTGCGAGTCCAGACGCGTACGCAGATCGCGGCGTTGCAGCGCCGGCTCGGCACCACGACCGTCTACGTCACCCACGACCAGGTCGAGGCCATGACGATGGGTGATCGTGTTGCCGTGTTGCGCGGCGGCAAACTGCAGCAGTTCGCCTCTCCCACAGACTTGTACGACAACCCCGTCAACGCATTCGTTGCCGGCTTCATCGGTTCGCCGGCGATGAATCTGATGACGGTGCCCATCGGCTCGGGTGGCGTGCAGATCGGTAGCTTCCTGCTGCCCCTCGAACGCGACGAGCTCACCAAGCTCGCGAGCCTGGGTCTCGACAACGTCACCGTCGGGCTACGCCCGGAGCAGCTCGGCATCGTGCACGGCGGCGGTGAAGGCTTCGAGGGCAAGGTGGATCTGATCGAGGAACTCGGCAGCGAGTCCTACCTCTACGCGCACCTGGACGACCCGAAGGTCAAGGGTCTCGACGGGGGACCCGTGTCGTTGGTCGCGCGTTCGGCAGTGCGTGCCCCGGCCAAGATCGGCGAGAGCATCGGACTGACGCGACTCGACGGTGCGATCCACCTCTTCCACCCGGAGACGGGGGAGCGGATCTAGCGCGGTTGGTACGCGGCTTTTCTGGACAGGATCAGTGCCGTCAGAAGCGCGGCACCCCAGAGCAGGAAGATGCCGTCGAAGAACAGGTGACCGTATTTGACGCCTCGGTTCTCGTCCGAGACGACCAACCCGATCACCGCGCCGACGAACGATGCTCCGCCCCAGAGAATCAGCAGTACAGAGCCGGGCCAGGATATGCCGAGGATCGATGACGGCACCCAGGTCCGGTTCTGTGCGGCCAGGCGGGGCCGGTTCATGTACGCGAGGGCCGGAAGAATTGCCGCTGCGAGTTTGACGAGTGCAAGCACCAGCAGTGCCGTTCGTGCCGTTGCCGGTTCGGAGTCGACCCACTCCGTCGCGAAGGCTCCGACGGTGTCGAGCATCCATCGGCCACCTGCAGCCCAATAGGCGGAAAACGCGGCGTGGACTATCCCCAGTGCACATGCGATAGCGAAGTATCTGATGGTCACGGTGATCGAGGCTAGCCGAGTTGTCACCCCCGTTCGGGGGTAGCGAGGGATTGTTCATCTCCCTTAGCGTGGCGGTGATGGGCATCACAGGCGCAGGAGGAAACATGGCCGAATCGGCGTACACGGCATTCAGGAACGCTCGCGATCTGCTGCTCGACGCATACGGCGAGTACGACCGAGCCGTCGAAACTTTCGAGTGGCCGACGTTCGGCGAGACGTTCAACTGGGCGATCGACTGGTTCGACGCGATTGCCCGCGGCAACGACGGCACCGCGCTGTGGATCGTCGAGGAGGACGGCAGCGAGGCCAAGTACAGCTTCGACGATATCGCGCGTCGCTCCGATCAAGTGGCTCGGTGGCTCGAGCAGCAGGGGATCGGTCGCGGCGATTCGGTGATCCTGATGCTGGGCAACCAGGTCGAACTCTGGGAGTCGATGCTCGCGGTGATGAAGCTGGGTGCGGTGCTGATGCCGACCACCACGGCCATCGGCTCCAGCGATCTGACCGATCGGGTGGTGCGCGGCAATGCCCGCGCCGTGATCGTGAACCCCTCGGACACCGGCAAATTCGACGACGTTCCCGGTGACTACCTGCGCATCGCGACCTCCGCACACGAAGGCTGGCTCGATTACGCCGATGCTCGATCCGCGGAGGCGCGGCCGTTCGAGTCCGTCACTGCACCCGACGACCGCCTGTTGATGTACTTCACCTCCGGAACCACCAGCAAGCCCAAGCTCGTCGAGCACACTCAGATCTCCTATCCCGTAGGACATCTGAGCACCATGTACTTCCTCGGGCTTCGTCCGGGCGATGTGCACCTGAACATCAGCTCGCCCGGTTGGGCCAAACATGCGTGGAGTTGCTTCTTCGCGCCGTGGATCGCCGAGGCGACCATCTTCATCTACAACTACGGCAAGTTCGACGCGTCGGCTCTGCTCGAGCAGATCCGACGCGTCGAAGTGACGACCTTCTGTGCGCCACCGACAGTGTGGCGCATGCTCATTCAAGCTGACCTCACCGGCGGTGGGGGTTCGCTCCGTGAGGCAATCGGTGCCGGTGAGCCACTCAATCCCGAGGTGATCTCCACGGTGCAGCGGGAGTGGGGCCTGAACATTCGCGACGGATTCGGGCAGACGGAAACCACTGCCCTGGTGGCCAATACACCCGGCGCGGTGCTCAAGTCCGGTTCCATGGGCCGGCCACTGCCCGGAGTGCCGGTGGTGATCGTCGACCCCACCACCGGTGAACTCGCCGACGAGGGTGAGATCTGCCTCGACCTGGCGCAGAATCCGTTCAACCTGATGACCGGCTACCTCGGTGACCCCGAACGCAACGCCGCTGTCATGGCCGACGGTTACTACCACACCGGTGACGTCGCATCGCGGGACTCGGAGGGGTACATCACCTACGTCGGCCGCACCGATGACGTCTTCAAGGCCTCCGATTACAAGATCTCCCCGTTCGAGCTCGAAAGTGTTCTCATCGAACACCCCGCAGTGGCCGAGGCTGCAGTGGTGCCCGCTCCCGACGAGACGCGATTGGCCGTCCCCAAGGCGTATGTGGCATTGGCGTCGGGCTGGGAACCCAACGAGGACACGGCATTCGAGATCTTGAAGTATGCCCGGGAGCACCTGGCCCCGTTCCTGCGTGTCCGTCGTATCGAGTTCTTCGAGCTGCCGAAAACCATCTCGGGCAAGATCCGCCGAGTGGAATTGCGCGCCCGCGAGGACGCTGCCGTCGGGCCACTGGAGACCGAGTGGCGTGACGACCAGTTCCCCGCGCTGAAGGCCTGAGGTCAGTTGCTCCAGAACCGTTCGAGGACTCCGAGCACCTCTGCGGACGCGGCCATCGTCGTCGCGTGGTCGAATCCGCGGATGATGTGCAATTCGGAGTCCGGAACCAGCGCGGCGGCTGCCCGTGTGTCGTCGAGTCTCGTACCGTCCTGGCTGCCGACGTAGAACAGCGACGGCTGGCTGAACTGCTGCAACACGCCGTCCGGTAGGCCGGGATCGGCGTCATTGGCTCGGATGTACGCGGCCAAGGCCTGAGCATCGTTGGCGGAGAACACCGCTCGCGTACCGGGATCGATCGGGAACATGCGGTGGCTGTTCCACGCCTCGAGGAACCCGTCCATGCCGCGCTGCTCCAACACATCAGCGCACCCAGGGAAGAAGAGGCGGTCGAACGCGCCTGCCTGAGCGCCGTGACTACCGCCGCCGACGGCCAGTGATCGCACTCGCTCGGGCTTCGCGGCCGTCAACGCCAAGCCGGCTCGGGCCCCGAACGAATAGCCGAGGTAGTCGACTGTCGGCGCGCCTACCGCATCGAGTACCGCAGTCAGATCGCCGACGATGTTGCCCATCGCATAGGCGTCGGGAGTGTGCGGCTTCTCGCTGCGCCCATGCCCGCGACTGTCGATCAGAATCAATTGCCGACTCCCGCGCAGCGCCTTCACGTAGCCGAACGTCCGCCAAATCGTGTGCGTCAGAAAACTGCCGTGCACCATCAACAACGGCGGCCCAGACCCCACCACCGTGTATGCGATCCGTGTCCCATCGTCTGCATTCGAGGCGTACTCCACCCCGCGATTGTCTTCCTTCGAGTCCACTCGACGTGACATTGACCCCCCAAAAGGCCACCAAATGTCACATTGAGTCCCCAAGGGTGGGCGCTTCTTCGGCGGATTCGGCTGTGGGGGTGAGGTCGACGGTGCGGGTCGGGGCGATGGCGTCGAGGAACGGTCGATCGTGGCTCGCGACGATCAGTGCACCCTCGAATGTCTCCAAGGCTTCGATGAGGTGTTGTCGGCTGGCGATGTCGAGGTTGTTGGTGGGCTCGTCGAGCATCAATAGTTTCGGAGCAGGCTCTGCCAGCAGAATTCGCGCCAGTGCGGCCCGCAGTCGTTCTCCGCCGGAGAGGGTGGCGACTACGGCGTCGGCGTCGGATCCGCGGAACAGGAAGCGGGCGAGTTGTCCCCGGATCTTCTCGGCCGTGGCGTGTGGTGCCACGTCGGCTACATTTTCGGCGACGGTGCGAGCTTCGTCGAAGACGTCGAGTCGCTGGGGCAGATACTTCCACGGCACTTCAGCCCCGGTGGCGTCCAGAGCCCGCAGCAGAGTGGTCTTGCCGCTGCCGTTGGGCCCGATCAAGGCGATGCGCTCGGGACCCACGACAGTCACCTCGTTGTGGGTCAGAACCACCTGTCCAGGATGGACTTTCGTAGCCGGGAGGTCGACGCGTATCTCACGGTCGTCGCGTAGGAGATCCTCGGCGGCCGACAGCGATGATCGGGCGTCGTCGACACGATCGGTGTGGGTGCCGCGTAGCTTTCCGGCCGATTCCTGTGCGGCCCGCTTGCGACGTCCGGCAAGGATCGAAGGCACGCGCTTCTGCTCTTCCATCTTCTGGCCGTAGCGCAGGCGTCGATCGAGTTTGATTCGGGTGTCGATCAATTCGCGTTCCTGCTTGCGAACGTCGTTCTTGGCATCGCGGACCGTCGCCCGTGCCGCATCCTGCTCGGCGTCGATCACTGCTCGATAGTGCCGATAGTTGCCGCCGAACATGCGCAGCCGCGAGACTCCGCTGCGCTCGGCCCGCACCTCTGCGACGGAGTCGACCCGCTCGAGCAGTTCCAGGTCGTGGGTGCAGACGATCAGCACACCCGAGTAGCCGTCGACAGCTGTGTACAAGCGTTCTCGCGCAACCAGATCGAGGTTGTTGGTCGGCTCGTCCAACAGTAGGACATCGGGTTCGATCAACAACTGCGCGGTGAGAGCCAACAACATGGCTTCGCCGCCCGACAGGGTGCCGACTCGTCGATCGAGGTCATCGATCGAGCCGACGATATTGCCGAGTCCGAGCTTGTCCAGCAACGCCAGTGCGCGCTCCTCGATATCCCACGCAGATCCGACGACGGTGAAGTCGTCCTCGGTCGATGTGCCGGATTCGATGCGGTGCAATGCTTCTCGGATATGGTCGATGGCCAGCACCGAGTCCACTGGGAGATCGGGATCGAGTGCGACATCCGGGCGCAGATAGCCGAGTACGCCGGGAATCGAGATCGAACCGTGTTGCGGCGTCAAATCTCCGGCGAGCAACTTCAGCAGTGTCGACTTACCGGCACCATTGGAGCCGATGAGACCTGTTGTGCCGCTGGGAAAGATGGCCGACAAGGCGTCGAACACGGGGTCGCCGTCGGGCCAGGAGAACGTCAGATTCGAGACAGAAAGGGAGGATGAATGAGGCATGGGCGCTCCAAAGGTGTGCATGCGGACGATCTGCAGGCGTCTAGAACCTTTGGAAGAGCAATGGCCTCTCCGAATCTGTGGACGACAAGGCAAGGATCACGGTAACCCCGAGCCTGACGTCCGCGCAATCGAATTAGACCGACGGCCCCTTCTTGCGTAGCTCGTCGACCGTCTCCATGGCCCCGCGTAGCTCGTCCAGCCATTCCTGCGTGTGTTCGCCGACCAGCTTCACGGCCCAGGCCAAGGCGTCCGCGCGGGAGCGAGCGACCCCGGCATCGACGAGGGTATCGAGGACGCGACGCTCGGGCTGACGCAGGCGCGTCATGACCGGAACGGCGAGATGGGTGAACAGGACGACCTCGGATTCGGTCCGAACTCCCCACGCGACCTTGCGGCCGTATCGCTTCTCGGCCTCGGCTGCGATCTGGATGCGGTCACCACGGGTGGTTTCCCGAAAGCGAGCGATGCGGCCCTCGACGGCGGCGGGTGAACTGTCCTGTTCGGCGGGCAGAGTGCCGACGACGAGGATCTCCTCGCGATCGACCTCGATCGAGGCGTCCCCGTCGAACCAGCTTTCAGGGAGTCTGCCGCCGAACCACTCGGCTGCATCGGTGGCATTCGGGATGTCTGCGTGCTGCCAGCCGCCGGGGCGTCCGAACGAGCGTCCGTTGGGTTTCATGAGGTCTCCTCTGTGTGAAGTAATACTGATTACATGATTACTCCGATTTTCGGAATCGCGCCACCATCGGTTGGTCGGTGGCCTGGGGCATGATCGACGTCGTGCGCACATCGAGAAAATCGACGACGTCGGCAGCCATCCTGACCGTTCTGGCATTGGTGCTCGCCGCCTGCGGTCAGAGTGGTCCCGATCAGCCGCAGACGGTCGCCGAGCAGTTCGCGGCCGCGGTGAACAGCTCCAACATCGAGCAGGCGGCCGCGCTGACCACCGATCCGGCCGGAGCGACGGCAGCGCTCACCGCGTTGTACGACGGGCTCTCGGGCGGCGGAACAGTGACGGCCACTCCCGATTTCGAGGCTGTCGACGCCAACGAGGATGCCGGCACGTTCACGTTGAACGCCGGCTGGCGTTTCTCGACGACCAGCGACGGCACCGCCGAACCGGACGGTGAACCGAAGGAGTGGAACTACACCACGTCGGCCACTGCAGCCGAGACCCAGCAGGGGTGGAAGATCACCTGGGATCCGGCGATGTTGGTTCCGGGCCTGACGGCCGACTCGTCGGTGCGATTCACTCCGACTGATGCTCTGGTGGCACCTCGTATCTTCGACGGCAACGGCGTCGAGCTGATGTCGCAGCAGGTGGTCACCCTCGTCAACGTCGATGCGACGGCCGATCCCGTAGCTGTCGCGAACCTCGTCGGATCCGTCGTTCCGGGTATCACGGCCGAGTCCGTCGCTGCGACTGTTGCTGCTGCACAGGGTAATTCAGCCACGATCGTATCCCTCCGTCAGTCGGATATCGACCCCATCGGTGCCCAGCTCGCCACCATCCCCGGAGTCACGCTCGCGCCGCAGACGCGACTGTTGGCCACCGATCGCAACCTCGTCTCGCCGGTGCTCAGTGATCTGACGACGCTGTGGGAGCAGGAGCAGGCCGCCAATCGTGGCTGGGCGATCCAAGCGGTCGCAGCCGATGGCACCGTCACCCAGCTCGCCGGACGCGATGCAAGCACCGGCGAGGACATCGCGACCACGGTCGACTCGGCGCTGCAACTCAAAGCCGAGAACGCCCTGGCGTCGTTGCCACAGCAGGCTGCGATCGTCGCGCTTCGGCCGTCGACGGGAAATGTTCTGGCTGTTGCCCAGAACGCCGCCGCGGACTCCGAGGGCCCGATCGCCTTGACCGGCCTGTACCCGCCGGGGTCGACGTTCAAGACGGTCACCACCTCGGCTGCCCTGCAGTCCGGTGCGGTCACCCCCGATACCGTGCTGCCGTGCCCGGCGACCGAGAACATCGAAGGCAGGCAGATCCCGAACGACGACAACTTCGAACTCGGTGACGTGCCGCTGCACACCGCCTTCGCAAAATCGTGCAATACGACGATGGGCCGGCTCGGCGTCGCACTGCCGCCGAACGGTCTGACCGACGCGGCGGCGCAGTACGGCCTCGGCGTCGACTACGTCACCCCGGGCCTGACGACCGTCACCGGCTCGGTGCCGTCGGCCGACACCCCGGCGCAGCGCGTCGAATGCGCCATCGGCCAGGGGCAGGTGACCGCGTCACCGTTCGGGATGGCGCTGGTCGCGTCCTCGATCGCCAACAACGCCTTGCTCCCACCGACGGTTGTCGCAGGTAAGCCCGGCGTGGGCAACATGCAGCCGGTAGCAGTGAACCCGCAGGTCACCGAGCAGATCAAGACCATGATGCGCGAGACCATCACCGGCGGAACGGCCACGGCGTTGAATGACATCCCCGGATTGCTCGGTAAGACCGGCACCGCCGAGTTCGGTGCCAACAACGAAGGCGCTCACGGTTGGTTCGTCGGAATTTCCGGCGATCTTGCGTTCGCGGTCTTCGTGAACAACGCGGGCAGCTCGACGCCGGCCATCGAAGCTGCGGGTCGCTTTCTGAGGTAGACCGGCCAGGACGTATCTCAATCGTGACCGGCTCGTATGAATACCGTGCTTGTTACTCGTGTGACTACAGTGAATATTGTGACTCATGAGTTCTATGAGTCGTGTCCGTCGTGGCCCGCGCAAGGTTCGCGGTCGCTACCTCGTCGCTGTGGCAGCTTCGGCGACATTGACGGTCTCGGCCGCGTTCTGGATGGTCGATCGGCCACCGAGCGAAGCCGAAGTGTTGGTCTCGAAGTTCGTCGATGCGCTGGACAACCGCGATGTCGCGGCCGCCGCCGCGCTCACGACCTACCCGAACGCCGCGACAGCAGCTCTCAACCAGATGTTCGACGGCTTGTCGGCCGACGGCACGTCCACCGGCGATTTCGACCTGACCCAGTACATGGACCTCTCCGACGAGAGCGGCTTCTTCACTCTGGCGTCGGCGTGGAACTTCGGCGAGGGTAAGGATTGGAAGTACAGCGCGCAAGGCTCGACCAAGAAACTCAGCGTTGGCTGGCGCATCGCGTGGGATCCGGCCACCCTCGTACCCGACCTCACCTCCGGTGGCTCGGTCCGCTACACCCGCACCGACGCCGCGCCGCCGCTGATCTTCGACGCCGCGAACAACGTGCTGATGAGTGAGCGGACCATCAACGCCATCTCCCTCGACCCGGCGCAGACGAGTGATCCGGTTGCGTCCACGACGCAACTCGCCGACATCATCGATGTCGTCGCACCGCTCATCACCTCCGAATCGATGCTGGCAGAGCTGAATTCGGCCGGCGGTGCGCCGATCACCGCGGTGACTCTGCGCGACGACGACTTCGCCGTTCTCGAGGACGATCTGCGCGCAGTGCCGGGTGTGGTGGTCTCCCCGAAACCGAAGCTCATCGTCGACGACCGGCGCATCACCTCACCGGTGCTCGATTCTCTGCGCACCGCATGGCAAGCCGGGCGCGACGCCACCGCGGGCTGGGCCGTCGACACCTACACCGTCGACGGAAGCGGCGAGCGACGCGTCGGATTCCAGGGTCCGGGTGGGCCGGATCTGCACTCGACGCTCGATCCGCGCGTGCAACTCGCGGCCGAGAACGCTGTGGTGATGGCGGGGACGTCCGCGTCGATCGTGGCACTGTCCACCTCGACCGGCGCGATCATCGGTGCGGCACAGAACAGTTACGCCAACGAGCAAGGAGACGTGGCCTTCGGTGGTTCCTACCCGGCCGGCACCGCGTCGGACCTGGTCAAGGCCGTGCAGTCCGATCGTGGTGACGACAGTGGCGAGGATGCAGCCGCGCGGCTCGGCCTGGGAATTCACTACTCCATGCCCGGGCTCGACGCCTACACCGGAACTCCCGCCGGAAGTCGTAGTGCAATCGACGGCATCCGCACCGTGTCCACGGCCTCCGGGGACGAGGCGACCGTGACGCCGTTCGGACTCGCGCAGATGGCAGCCGCGATCTCCCGGGGCAGCGCACCGACCCCGATGATCGTCGCCGGACAGACTGCCGTCGCCGATCGCGAAGCCGAGCCCATCGGAACGGACGCGACAAACCGGTTGCGCGGCATACTCGCCGACTCGTCGAGCAGCAGTGGCCTCGATACGTTCGATGGTGTCCAGGGCTTCGCCGGGGACAGCGGCGACGATCGCTTCGTACTCGCCACCAGTGGTGACGTCGCTTTCGCGGTGTACATCGAGGACGCAGACGGTGGGGATCAGGCAGTGCGGATGACGAGTCGGTTGCTGCAGGAGATGGCGAACCCCGTCGAGTAGTCGGGATCGTTAGTCACGGTAGTTTTATTCGGTGACGGTGCTCGATTTCGGACTACTGGTGGTGGCCGGGTTCTTCGCCGGCCTCATCGGGTTCGTCACCGGGCTCGCCTCGCTCGTCTCGTATCCGGCGCTGCTGGCGGTGGGCTTGCCCGCGGTGTCGGCCAACGTGACGAACACGGTGGCTCTGGTCGCTGCCGGCGTCGGCGCGACGGCGAGTTCGTCGGCCGAGCTGGCCAAGGACGGCAAGCAGCTTGTTCGCTACGCGATCTACTCCGCGCTCGGCGGCACCACCGGCGCGATCCTGTTGCTCAACACGCCTGACGGTTCGTTCGAGGTAGTGGTGCCGTTCCTGGTGGCGATGGCCGCCATTGCACTGCTGCTGCAACCGAGCATCCGAAAGTTGTCCGGAGGCAAACAGTTTCCGACGCTCTACCCCTTGGCACTGTTCGCTGTCGCGATCTATGGTGGCTACTTCGGTGCCGGAGCCGGTGTCATCTTTCTCGCGCTGGCGCTGATCTGCACGTCGGATACCTTCTGGCGCGCAAGCGTTCTGAAGAGCTTCTTTCTCGGCATCGCCAATCTCATTGCCGCGATCATCTTTTCGTTCTCCGGCCAGGTGCATTGGCTGGCTGCACTCGCTCTGGCGATCGGCTGCTTCGTCGGCGGAGCCTGCGGGCCACCGACGGTCAAGGTGATCTCGCCGATCGTCCTGCGTATCGGTGTCGGGATTCTGGGCCTCGGACTCGCCGGCTGGCTGGGGTACCAGGCCTTCGGCTGAGTGACTCCTTCGCCGCGGTACGACGATCAGCCGGACGCAGAACGGGTGACCGTCGCGGTGATGCCCCCCTGGGCGAAGCGCAGCAACGCCCGGTGCCGTTCGTCCATGTCACGCGCATGCATCCGGCCCTCGGTGAGACTGTCGAGCCGGAGATTGTTGGAGTAGGTGTGCATCGCGGCGGCGACCAGATGCAGGTACGCGTCGTGAATTTCCGCCTCGTTCGCGTGTGGGAACAGTGCGTGCATCCGGGTCATGAAATCGATGGCGATGGCGTTGAAGTCGTCGACGATCAGACGACCGATCGGGTTGCCGGAGTTGGAGAGTTGAGCAATGAGCCGAAAGTAGTTGTCCCATCCGGGAGCACCGGCACGGCGACGCATCGGTTCGGTGAACGCCTCGATCAGTGCGCGTAGACGTTCGGGCTGGGTTCCACGCGTCGGTAGCGCCGACAGGTGGGCGCGCCGATCGTCGTTGAGAGGGCGGATGCGCCGCGCCAGCACGGCCTGAAAGAGTGCTTCTTTACCGCCGAATTGCTCACTGACCGAGGCCAATCGGGTGTGTGCGCGGTCGGTGATATCGCGGACACCGACACCGAAGTAGCCGCGGTCGGCGAAGAGTTCCTCGGCTGAGTCGAGCAACCGGGTCCGCAGCTCGGCGCGATTGGCGTCCCGTTTCGAGCGAGCAGGCGATTCTTCGGAGTCGGGGAACGTCACGAATCGAGTATGACGTGGCTGATACTGCCGATCCCGTCGATGCTGAGTTCGACGGTGGACCCGGGTGTGAGCCAGTGCCCGGTTTCCATCCCGCTGCCGCCGGGCAGGGTGCCGGTGGCGAACAATTCACCGGGCCGAAGTATCTCGCTGCGGGAGGCATGCGCCAGGACTTCCCCGATAGTGTGCTGCATCCCGGCGCTCGAGACGGTGGACACGGTGGTGCCGTCGATGGTGACCGTTCCCCGCAGGGAATCGATCGTGGGCAGGATCTCATCGGCGGTGACGGCTACCTCCGAGAGCGAGGTCGCGAAGTGTTTGGACTTCTGTGGCCCGAATCCGCTGTCCATCTCGGAGCGCTGGACATCGCGAGCGCTGAAATCGTTGAGGACGACGAACGCTCCGATGGCGTCGAGAGCCTCGTCCGCGGTGGCGTCGAACAAACTCCGAGCGAGGACGAAGCCGATCTCGAGTTCGTAGTCCAGCGCTTTCGCATAGGACGGGGCGGCGAGCGCCGTCCCCGAGGGGACGAAAGTGAGCGCATTGGACATGTAGTAGATGGGTTGGGTGTAGAACAGCGGCTTGGGGCGCAGCAGCGGAAAGGGGCGTCGGGTGAGCGCTTCCACGGCAGCCACTGCCCGGCTCTGCTTCCGATGGAAACGCCGGAGCAAGCCCCGACTTGCGTCGAGAACATGCTGCTCGTAGAGCATGAAGTCCCGGAACGAGGCCGGCTGGAACGGCAGCACCAGCGCACTGTGCTCGAGGTGTTCATCGGCGCGGGCCAGTTCCCACTCGGAATCGAAAACGCTCCCGCCCAGAGCCGACCGGTCGAGTGTCGGCTGCCAGGACTCACCTGTGGTCGAAGTCTGCAACTGCAATCCGTCCGCGGTCCGTATCCGTCGCAGTTTCACCGCACTATTCCTTTCGATAACGGAACGAGTGTTCCAAGTAGTAGGGTTCGATGTTAGCCGCGGAACGATCGTTCCGAAAGGGCGCGGCGGTCCGCATCTTGTTCACCTCCCGGGTCGGCTGACGGTCAGATCAGTTGCGCCTCAGTCTCGCGGGGGACACTGCAGCAACCGCCGGTCGACGGCGCGTCGGGTTCGTCGAACAGGCCCGCGCCGCCGCAGACTCCGGTGTCGGGCAACGTCAGCTCCACCTTCCGTGCGCCCTCGTGGTCGCCGGCGAGTTCGGCTGCGATGCTGCGAACCTGCTCGTAGCCGGTCATCGCGAGAAACGTCGGAGCGCGGCCGTAGCTCTTCATGCCGACCAGGTAGAAACCGGGCTCGGGTTGAGTGAGTTCTTCGACGCCGTGTGGGGACACCGATCCACACGAATGCATGTTGGGGTCCACCAATTCCGCGACGAACTTCGGTGCCTGCAGGGTGGGATCGAGATCGAGGCGCACCTCGGACAGCCACGACAGATTCGGTCGGAACCCGGTGAGTGCGACGATGCGATCCACGTTCTCGATGCGAGCGCAGGTGACACCGATCAGAGTGAGCCGATCCCACTCCACCGCAACGGTTTCGGTGCGGAAGCCGGCGACGACGGTGAGGAATCCGTCGTCGACCGCCTTCCTGGCGCGTTGACCGAGAGCGCCGCGAGCAGCCAGTTCGTCCGCGTCCCCGCCGCCGAACACATCGGCGGTGACGCCTCGGCGGACGGCCCAGGTGAGTGTCGTTCCTGGTTCCTCGGCGGCGAGTTCGGCGAAGGTGATGATGGCGGTCAGGGCGGAGTGGCCGCTGCCAGCGATGACTGTGTGCTTGCCCGCGAACTGGGAGCGAATCGCCGGATCGGTGAGATCGGGAACTCGGTAGTCGATCCGATCTGCGGCGGCCTTCTCTCCGACGGCCGGGAGTCCCTCGCTGCCCAGTGGATTCGGTGATCCCCAGGTGCCCGACGCGTCGACGACCGCGCGGGCGAGGATGCGTTCATCGCTGCCGTCCGAATGCCGGATGTGGACGGACAGCGGCTCCGTGTCGCGGCCGGCGTCGACCACGCGGTCGCGTCCGCGGCGGGCGACACCGACTACCTCGGAGTCCACGCGAACGGCGTCACCGAGTACGGCGGCGAGTGGCGCGAGGTACTGCTCCACCCATTCGCGTCCGGTGGCGTAGGTCTCGCCGTCCGGCTCGGTCCAACCGGTGGGCTCGAGCAACCGCGCGGCCGCGGGGTCCACGACCTCGGACCACGGAGAGAACAACCGAACGTGGTTCCATCCGGACACTGCTGCTCCTGCGGACGGACCACATTCGAGAACGACTACGGCAGAGCCGGTTTCGGTCAGATGCGCCGCGGCGGCGAGACCGATGGGCCCTGCGCCGATCACCACTACGGGGTATTCGTTCATGACTGATCTACCTTTCTTCCTCGAATGACGGTGTCCACGGCTGCCCGAGCGGTCCGGCCGACACCGATGAGCGTTGCCGACGCGGGGCCGGTCCAGTCGCCGTAGCCGAGAAAAATCAGGGTCGGCTCGTCTCGAACATGGTTGCCGTCCAGCACAATTCCCGAACCATCGGCGTGCAAGTGCAATGCTCGCAGGTGGCGAAGTGCCGGACGAAAACCGGTGCACCACACGATCGCGTCCAGAGTCTCGGTTGTGTGCCCGTCGGTGACGCCGTCTGAGGTCAAGGCGGTGAACATCGGCCGAGCATGCAGAACTCCACGATCGCGTGCGTCTCGCACCGGCGGCACCATCACGATGTCTCCCAGGCCGGTGACCCCGCCGGAGTCCGCGTCGCCCGCGGCAAGGGCGCGAGCCCGATCGCTGGCGACATCGAACAGCACCCGGCCGTCGACGTCGTCGGGCAGAAACCGAGGTTCACGGTTGGTGAACCACAGGGTCTCGGCGACGGTGGAGATCTCGGCGAGGATCTGCGCCGCCGAATTGCCTCCCCCGATGATGCCGACTCGCTTGCCCGCGAACGGATCGGGCACCCGGTAGTCGGCGGCATGCAGCTGGGTCCCGCCGAACCCGCGCATTCCGGGGTAGCTCGGCCAGAAGGGTCGAGACCACGTTCCCGTTGCATTGATGACGGCCGCGGCACCGTACGACTCGCCATCGGTGTCGATTCGATAGCTGCCCTCGACTCGATGCACGGACTTCACCTCGACGGGCCGGTGAACCGGCAGTTCGTACTTCTTCTCGTATGCCCGAAGGTAGTCCACCACATGTGATGCCGGTGGAAAGCCGTTGTGCCACGGCGGCATCGGCCAGCCGGGTAGGCGTGAGTACTCGGCGGGGGAGAACAGATGCAGCGATGGCCAGTAGTCCTGCCAGGACCCGCCGGCATGTGTCTGATTGTCGAGGATGACGAAGTCCAGACCGGCCCGTCGCAGGTAGTAGCCGGCGGACAGTCCCGCCTGACCGCCGCCGATCACCACTACCTCCGGAGTCATTCGAGTCAACCGTTGGTGCGGCGCAATCGGGACGCGAGCTCCTCGACCCGAGCGGCAATGTCGTCGCGCACCAGGCGCATTCGTTCGATACCGTCGATACCGCGTTCGGACGGTTCGTCGGTGTTCCAGTTCTCGAATGTCGGACCGTCGATGGGATCGACCTTCGCTTCGCTCCCGAGGGTGACCACGTAGTCCATGCGAGACAACAGGTTTGGATCGATCGGCTTGGGCTGCTCGTCGGAGAGGTCGACGCCGACCTCGAGGAGGGCGTCGGCCGAGAGTGCGTTGACGGATCCGCTGGGCTTGGTCCCTGCCGAGTGCACCTCCACCGAATCGCCGACCGCCTTGCGCATGAGACCGGCCGCCATCTGCGATTTGCCGCCGTTCTTGACGCAGACGAACAGCACGCTTGGGGTGTCGGACATCAGGACTCCTTGGTCACGGTGGTCGCGGATGGATTGGGGGAGAATCGTTTACGCAGGGCGAGTGAGACGTAGACCAGGCCCACCAGTACCGGCACCTCGATGAGCGGTCCGACGACTCCGGCGAGCGCTTGCCCGGATGTCGCGCCGTAGGTCGCGATGGCGACAGCGATCGCCAACTCGAAGTTGTTGCCTGCAGCGGTGAACGCGAGGGTGGTGGTGCGCTCGTACCCCAGACCCATCGCGGCACCGAGGGCGTAGCCGCCGCCCCACATCACCGCGAAGTACACCAGCAGTGGCAGCGCGATGCGCACTACGTCGAGCGGCTGCGATGTGATCCGATCACCCTGCAGCGCAAAGAGAATGACAATGGTGAACAGCAGACCGTACAGCGCCCACGGGGCGATCCTGGGGATGAACTTCTCCTCGTACCAGTCGCGGCCCTTGGCGCGTTCACCGAAGAAGCGCGACGCGAATCCCGCTATCAGCGGGATCCCGAGGAAGATGAGTACCGATTTCGCGATCTGCCAGGGCGACGCCTCGATGGTGGTTTGCTCGAGTCCGAGCCAACCGGGAAGTACCGAGAGGTAGAACCACCCGAGAACGGCGAACATGAAGACCTGGAACACCGAGTTGATCGCCACCAGAACCGCGGCGGCTTCCCGGTCTCCGCAGGCGAGGTCGTTCCAGATGATGACCATCGCGATGCAGCGTGCGAGCCCGACGATGATCAGCCCGGTCCGGTACTCGGGCAGATCGGGGAGGAAAAGCCATGCGAGAGCGAACATCAGAGCCGGACCGAGGATCCAGTTGAGGACCAGCGATCCGAGCAGCAGGCGTTTGTCGCCGGTGACGGTGTCGAGACGGTCGTAGCGCACCTTTGCCAGCACCGGGTACATCATGATCAGCAGGCCGATGGCGATGGGGAGCGAGACGCCGTCGATCGAGATGGACGACAAGGCGTCGTTCAGCCCGGGGATCATGCGTCCCAGGAGCAGCCCCACGACCATGGCCACGCCGATCCATACGGGCAGGAACCGGTCGAGGGTGGAGAGCTTGCCGACTACGGCAGTTTCGGTCGATGTGCTCATGCCATCACCGCCGTCGGGTCGGCCGAACTGAGAACCGACGACAGTTGTTGCAGCGCAGTAGGAACCACCCAGTAGTAGACCCAGGTGCCGCGGCGCTCGCAATCGAGCAGCCCGGCCTCGCGTAAGACCTTGAGGTGGTGGGAGATGGTGGGTTGGGAGAGGTCGAATGCGGGGGAGATGTCGCAGACACACGCTTCGCCGCCGGCGTGGCTGGCGACGAGGCTGAGTAGGCGAAGCCGCACGGGATCGCCCAGTGCTTTGAACATGTGGGCGAGGTCTCCGGCCCAATCCGCGTTCAGGGGTTCGCGGATCAGCGGCGAGCAGCAGTCACCATCGAGGGACGACCGTTCTTGATTCGACATTCGTCTATATTGACGTTTGTCGAATCAGCCGTCAAGTGAACAGTCGTCGGCCTGTTCGGTAGAGGACACCGAGCACGACCACGATGGTTCCGACGACGATGGACGACACCGGCAACGTTGCGATCAGTACCACGCACCCGATGCTGCCGATCACCGGTAAGGCCCGCGGGTAGCGGCGATTCTCGGCATCCTGGGTGTACGCGCTGAGATTGGCCACCAGGTAGTAGAGCAAGACTCCGAACGACGAGAAGCCGATGGCGTCACGCAGATCGACCACCAGGACCAGCACGACGACGATCACGGCGAGGGTGATCTCGGCCCGGTGCGGAACCGAATAGCGCGGCTGGACCGCGGTCAGATACGACGGCAGATCGTCGTGGCGGGCCATTGCCAGCGACGTGCGTCCGATGCCGGCGATCAGCGCCAGCAACGCTCCCAGTGCGGCGAGGCCGGCGCCGATCCGCATCAGCGGCGACGCCCACGACTGTCCCGACGCCCCCACGAGATCGACCAATGGGGCAGACGACGAGGCCAGGAGATCGGGGCCGAGAACCGACAGCAGTGTCAACGCAACCACCGCGTAGACCACCAGCGCGATACCGAGGGCGGACACGATGGCACGCGGAATGGTGCGCTCGGGTCGGACGACCTCCTCGCCGAGGGTGGCGATACGCGCGTACCCCGCAAAGGCGAAGAACAGCAGCCCCGCCGACTGCAGAATTCCGTACCACCCGTTCTCGGTGAACGAGCCCAGTCCGCCGACGGCGGGGCCGGACGAGCCTGTGAGGCCGAGGACCACTGCGATGACGAGGACGGTGAGCACGGCAGCGACGAGGATCTTCGTCAGCATGGCCGTGCGGGTGATGCCGAAGTAGTTCACCGCTGTCAATGCGATAATGGCAAGCACCGCAACGAGTTCTGTGTAACCGGCAGGTGCGACATACGCCGCGAACACCAGTGCCATGGCCGCCGAACTCGAGGTCTTGCCGATGACGAAGCTCCAGCCGGCCACGAATCCGGGCCACTCGCCGAGTCGTTCACGACCGTAGATGTACGTGCCACCCGAGGTCGGGTACTGGGCGGCCAGCTGCGCGGACGAGGTGGCGTTGCAGAACGCCACGACCGCGGCAATGGCAAGACCGATGAGCAGGCCCGCATCTGCAACGGCCGCAGCGGGGGCGAACGACGCGAACACTCCGGCCCCGACCATCGAACCGACACCGATGACGATGGCGTCGAAGAGCCCGAGTCGACGGGCCAGTGGCTGCGTCACGCTCGAAACCGGTTCTCGATCACGGCGGTAACTGTAGGTGCTGCAATCGACCCAGCGTAGGTCGTGTCAGCACAGGTCTTGTCAGCGCAGTTCCTGGAACTCCGACAGGAGCGCGAAGGTGGCCTCGCACAATTCGGTCTGCGTCAGCAGGATGCCGATGGCCCCGTCCGGGTCGACGAAGAAGTCGGTGCCCTGCCCGCCGGACCAGCCGTACCGACCGAGGTGATTTCCTTCGGTGACGACCGAGACGCCGAATCCCCACCCCGTACCCGGCCAGAAGCCCGGGTAGAAACTCTCGTCGGTCTTGATCGACGCAGGCACCTGGTCGTGTGTCATCAGCTCCAGGTGCTCGGTCGACACCGACGTCGCGATCGCGCGAAGGAAGCGGTGAAAATCGGTCACCGTGGACACCAACTCGCCGTGACTCACGTCGACAGGGGGCGGTCCCGCATAGGGCCCGCCTGCGGCGGGTTCGGTTTCGAACAACGACCCGTCCTCGAACCGGTAGGCCGCCGTCAGGCGATGGCACCGGTCGGTCGGCACCCACAGTCCGGTGTCGGGCATGTCGAGTGGAGTGAACAGGTCGTCGCGGAGGTGATCCTGCAGAGACCGGCCGACGATGCGGGAGACGAGGATGCCGAGGATCGCGAAGCCGTGGTGGTAGCGCCACCCAGCGCCGGGCTGAAAAGCCAGCGGAAGATCCGCCATGCGTGCCAACCACTCGTCCGCGCCGAGCGGAGACGGCGCGGATCCGGCTTCCGTGTCGTTGTCCCTCATCGCCCGGGCCAGCGGGGTGTCTCCCATCTGAATTCCGTACCCACTGGTGTTGGTGAGCAAGTGCCGCAACGTGATCGGTCGGCCCTGAGGAACGGTGTCGTCGAGTGCAGCGTCGGGGCGGGCGAGCACGGGGCGGCCCGCGAGTTCGGGAAGCCAGGGCACGACGTCGTCGTCCAGCGTCAGTCGGCCCGCCTCCACGAGCCGCAGGGCGGCCACGCTGGTGACGATCTTGGTCATCGACTGAATCCGGACGATGGCGTCGATTGCCATCGGTGGACCGCCGACCGCCGATGATCCGACCGCGATCGGTTCCGCATCAGGGCCGCCCAGGAGTGCTACCGCCCCCGGCATCAGTCCGGCGTCGACGTGCCGGGTCAACAGTTCGCGCACGGTTCCGCTCACGGACTCATCGTGTCACCGGAGCCATCCGGATGCCAACGATCGCTACTTCTTGTTCTGATACACGTCCGGGATGCCGTCGTGGTCGTCGTCGCGGGTCTCTTCGATGTAGAAGTCCCGGTACGCCTTGTTGCGGGTTCGCAGAATGATCGAGGCGATGGTGGCCGCAATGATCGAACCGGTCAGCACACCGACCTTGACGTGATCGTCGCGCTGAGTTCCTTCGCCGAAAGCGAGGTCGCCGATCAGCAGCGACACGGTGAAGCCGATACCCGCGAGCATCGCGACACCGAAGACGTCGAGCCATTTCAGTCCGGCATCCAGTGTCGCCCTGGTGAAACGGGATACGAGATACGTAGTGCCGAAGATGCCGATGGCCTTGCCGATGACGAGGCCGGCGATGATGCCGATGGCGATCGGATCGGTCAGTGCACTGCGAAGACCTGAGAATCCACCGACGGTCACGCCGGCAGCGCAGAAGGCGAAGAGCGGCACCGCGATTCCCGCGGAGATGGGCCGAATCTTGTGCTCGAAGTGTTCGGCGAGACCGGGGCCCGCTTCGGGGCCGCCGTTGGCCTTGCTCCGGATCACCGGAACGGCGAAGCCGAGCAGAACGCCCGCGACGGTGGCGTGGACGCCGGACTCGTGCATGAGTACCCACGTCACCACGGCCAACGGAATGAGAACCCACCACGAGCGGACGCGCATCTGCACGGCAACGGCGAACAGGGCAAGCGGAATCAGCGTCAGTCCGAGCGCGACGAAGTTGATGTCGTCGGTGTAGAAGATGGCGATGACGCTGACAGCCAGGAGGTCGTCGACCACGGCCAGGGTCAGCAGGAAGGTTCGCAACGCGGTCGGAAGATGCGTGCTGATCACCGCGAGAACGGCGACGGCGAACGCGATGTCGGTTGCGGTGGGAATGGCCCAGCCGAGGAGAGCGCCGTCCCCGGTGCCTAGGTTGAACAGCACGAAAATGACTGCGGGAACGATCATTCCACCCACGGCCGCGGCCACCGGCAACGCGGCGCGTGCCGGATCGCGCAGATCACCGGCAACGAATTCGCGTTTGAGCTCGAGTCCGACGACGAAGAAGAAGATGGCCAGCAACCCGTCGGCGGCCCACGTCGAGAGCGTCAGATCGAGATGCAGTGCCGAGGGCCCGACGCGGGTGCTCATCAGCGAGTCGTATGCCGCGGACCAGGGTGAGTTGGCCCAGATCAACGCGACAAGAGTGGCGACGAGGAGCAATGCGCCACCGACGGTTTCCTTGCGGAGAATCTGCGCGACCCGGTCGGCCTCGGACCAGGAGCCGCGAGAGAACAGCGGCAATCGTGCTTTCGGTGTGGTTGAACCAGTCGGACTCGGTGAATCAGACACAGTGACAAAGCCTTTCGGTAGCAACGTCGTGCCGTGCGAACCCGTCGAATCGAAGGGCATGTGCGCAGCACAGAACAGTTGCCGACCAGACTTCCCGGCGCACCGTGGATGATCCTATCGCGCCGAGGCCGATCTCGACGAACTCTTCAGTCAGCGGACGCTGGGTACGAACTTCGCCAGCGCGCGCCAACCGAGCAGCAGAACCGCGGTGGACAGGGTTGCCACGACGATGAACGCCCCAGCTGTTCCTTGCCCGGTCACCGCACGCAGGACCATGCCGAGAGCGACCGTCATCACCCACACGACGATGCCCGTCGGGACGATGAGGAACGCGTCGAACTTGTTGCGGTACAGCGCGAATGTGACGATCCAGCCGATGGCCGCACCGACGACGAACGGCCAGGCGGTGTGGAACAGGCCGGACAGCGCGGTGGCCTCGGCATGGCTGCGACGGCCGATCGCGGCGAAGAGCAAGACCATCAGCAGGTCGAGGACGGCAGCAACTACGGGGGATCGAAACTTCACGCGCCCCACTGTAGACACCGATAGCGAACGGCCCGTACCGCGAATGCGATACGGGCCGTTCGGTGGGCCTCCCGGCGTGGATCAATGTGGGTTTCAGTCGCTTGGACTGCAACAAAGCCGCATTGATCCGGAAGGGGGAGGGGTGAAGCGGGGCTGAATTACGCCTGCAGTCCGGCTTCGATTTCCAGGTTCAGCGTGATCTTGTCGCCGACGACTGCGCCGCCGCCTTCGAGGGGCATGTCGATGCTGATGCCGAAGTCCTTGCGGTTGATGACGGTGCTGGCCTCGAAGCCGGCGACCGGTCCGTTGCCCATGCCGGCGTTGACGCCGTTGAACTCGAGCTTGAGATCGATGGAGTTGGTGACGCCGTGGAGGGTGAAGTCACCGGTGACGATGAAGTCTCCGCCGTCGGCCTTGACCGAGGTGGACTTGAACGTTGCGGTGGGGAACTTCTCGACCTCGAAGAAGTCGGCGGTCTTGAGGTGGCCGTCGCGCTGGGGGTTGTCGGTCGTGATCGAGGTGACGTCGATCTCGGCGTCGACAGAGGGGGTGCCGTCGGCAGCGACGGTGATGGTGCCGGTGAAGGCCTGGAAACGGCCGCGGACCTTGCTGACCACCAGGTGGCGGACCGTGAATCCGACGGTGGAGTGGGCTGCGTCGATGGCCCAGGTGCCTGCGGTGAGCTCGGGAAGTGCAATGGCGGTGGTCATGGTGACTCCTAGTGGGTTGAAGTTTCAATGCTCATAGTACACAAGCGGACCAGGGTCCGTATATATTCCAGGTGAACGGAAAGTGACGAACGCCACTGACCGTCTGCGTTTATGCCGGCTCCGGATCGCCCTTCGCGTCCCGGCTGTTCTCGGTGCGTCGCAGCTCGGCGGTCTCCTGCTGTTCGAGCGCAATATCGAACTCGAGATCGGCGTGCTGGTGCTTGCGGAAGAGCACCAGAAACACGATCCACCCGACGATGGCGACAAGGATGAAACTGACCCCACGATAGACCAGCGCCGACGCGACCGCCTGCGACGCGGTGATCGATGCGGCGCTGGTCAAGAACGCGATGAGGGTGGCGTCGACGACAACCAGGCCGCCCGGCGCGAGTGGAACGGATCCGACGGCTTTGCCCGCCGCGAAGGCGATGAGCAAACCGGACAGTCGTGGATCCGCGCCGACGGCGAAGCACGCGAACGCCAGGCAGGCCACGTCGCCGAGTCGATGTACCGCCGACCACGACAGCGTGAGCGCCCCGTCGCGTTTGCCGAGCTGGACGGACTGAATCTGACCGATGATCTTGTCGATGCCCTCGGCCCCGGCATCGAGCTCGTGGTTTCGGAACGCGTTGTAGCGACGCAGTCCCCAGCGCGCGACGGTCTTGATCGACTGGGGGTGATTCGAGATGTAGCGGACGGCGACGACGATCGCGATGACTCCGGCGATCGGCAGCACCACGGTGAACGTGTTGAACGAACTGCCGACGACCAATCCTCCGGCCACCCCGAGGACGGCCAGTCCCGCTGCGGCGATGACGCCGGAGATGGCCAACTGCCACGACGCCACCACCGGGCTCGCGCCCCAGCGACGGGTCTCGCGATAGGTGAACGCCGTCGAGAAGACCTGCCCGGCGGGGAGGGTGAGCGCCATCGCGGTACTGCCGTAGATGACCGCCACGGACTTTCGCTGACGTACTTTCACGCCGCCTGCGTCGAGTAGTTGTTTCTGTACTCGGCCGAATGCGCTCAGCGACACTGCCTGCGCGACGATGCAGGCCGCCAGCCAACCCCAGTGGATTTCACGAACGGCGGTCCAGGATTCGTGCAGCCGCGGCCACAGGTAGATCGCCTCGCCCACCAGCAGCGCAACCAGGGCGATTCCAGCGATCCATTTGAGCCACCGGAGCCGATTTCGCGGACGCCGCACTGCGGGTCCGCGGGTGGAGCTGGGGTCGGGCACCTTGTCAGACTAACCGTCGCCGGGTGTGGCGTCGGGATACTCGACCGGCCAGGCCAGGTGGGTGGCCCGTCGTCGACCACGCAGTTGAACCTGGTCTCCCAACTCCCACTGTTCCTGTTCCTCGTCGTCGGCGAAGTACAGGGCCGAGGTCGACGCCAGGACGCGTCCAGGGCGCAGTTTCGCCAGCTCGGTGAGTCGCGATGCCTCGTTGACCGGGTCTCCGATGACGGTGTACTCGAAGCGTTCCGAGGCTCCGATGTTGCCGGCGACGGCAAGACCCGCCGAGACGCCGATGCCGATGTCGAGGCCGGTGATCTCGTTCAGTGCGAATCGCAGTTCACGGGCGGCGGCGAGCGCGGCGGTAGGGGCGTCCGGACGATCGAGTGGGGCTCCGAATATCGCGAGGGCCGCGTCGCCCATGAATTTGTTGACGAAGCCGTGATGACGTCCGACGACATCGACGACGACGCGGAAGAACTCGTTGAGCAACACCACGACCTCGCTCGGTGGGCGCTCGGATGCGGTGGCAGTGGAGCCGACCATGTCCACGAACAGCACCGCGACGAATCGTGTCTCGCCGCCGAGTTCGGTTCCGAACTGCAATGCGCGACGCGCCACGTCCTCGCCGACGTGCTGGCCGAACAGCTCCCGCAGGACGCGTCGTTCGGCGGATTCCTCCATCATGCGGTTGAAGCCGACCTGCAGGCGCCCGATCTCGCTGCCGTCGAACACGTCGACCTCGACGTCGGTCTCGCCGCGCTGAACGCGTTCGATGGCGCTGTGCAGCTGGCTGATGGGGTCCGAGATCTGGCTCGCGGTGAGCATCGACAGTACGAACGCCTGCACGATGGCGAGAACACTGAGCAGGATGATGGCGACGGCGAGGGCGTTGGGGGAGAACACCAGATCGGTGGTCAGCTGGGTGGCGCACAGCAGGATGATGCCGATGACGGGCATCAACGTTCCCAGTCCCCACGTCATGGCCATGCGGGTACCGACGCCGGGCGTCATCGTGCGATCGAAGCGGCCCTCGCTCAGAGCCATCGCCGCGACCGGCCGCAGGATGCGCTCGCCGAGCATGTAGGTGAATCCGAAGGTGACCGTCGCGGCCATTCCGACGGTGACGATGACCGCGATCGACAGCGACGGCATCTCTGCGATGGTCAGCAACACGAAGATGATGCCGCCGATGATCCACAGAATCAGGTGCACGATCGCCTGACGCAACGGCGCGTGCAGCGTCGTCATCTGTTCCTTGCGGGTGGGCGGACCACCGCGGAGCTGCCACCTGATGACCGAGCGCAGCAGTGTGTACGCGTAGATCAGGCTGACCACCAGGGCGACACCCAGATAGGCACCGAAGATGTACACGTTGCGGACACGATCGGCGACGATCGATTGCGATTCGGGGATGGGCAGGCCGTAGCGCACGAACGCGAACACGAGCACGGCCCCGAAGACATTGGCGATGAGCATCGAGAACATATAGAGCGGCCAGCGACTCTTCAGAGTGAGCGAGACCGCTCGGAAAGATGCCAGCACAGGTTAAATTTAGCGGGTGAGCACCGACGAGTTGCGGGCGCAAGGTACGGGGGCGTCCCCGGGCCCCGCTTCGGCGGCAGATTCGGTGCACCCGCTGGTGCGGGTCGGGGCGGAATGGACGTGGCGAATACTTGTCCTGTTCGCCGGATTCATCACTTTCGCGTACGTGGTGGCGAAGCTGAGCACCGTCGTCATTCCGTTGGGTCTTGCACTGTTGGCGTCGGCGATGCTCGTGCCGGTCGTCGACTGGATGCATCGACGCGGAGTGCCGCGAGCCGTCGCGGTGATCATCGTGATCATTGCCAGCATCGGCGTCGTCGCCGGGATCATGACCTTCATCGTCGAGCAGTTCATCGAAGGTCTGCCGCAGGTGGGCGATCAGTTCACCCAATCGATCAACGGCGTCGAGGAATGGCTCAGCAGCGGACCGCTGCACATCAGCGAGGACCAGATTCGGCAGGCCACCGACAACCTGGTCAAGGTCATTCAGGACAACCAGGAAGCCGTCACCAGCGGAGCCCTGACGACCGCCGCGGTGATCGGTGAGATTCTCACCGGCGCACTGTTGACACTGTTCACGCTCATCTTCTTCCTGTACGGCGGCGATCAGATCTGGCGGTTCGTCACCCGGCTCGCGCCGACCGGAGCCCGCAGGAAGATCCGTACCGCGGGCATCCAAGGTTTCGGGTCTCTGGTGGGATACGTCCGCGCGACGGTTGCCGTGGCGGCCGCGGATGCCATCGGCATCGGTGCCGGTCTCGCCATTCTCGGTGTGCCGCTGGCTCTCCCGCTGGCCTCGTTGGTGTTCATCGGCGCGTTCATCCCGATCATCGGTGCCGTGTTGACCGGATTCGTGGCCGTGTTCATCGCCCTGGTGACGAAAGGCCTGATCACCGCAGTGATCACCCTCGGCATCGTGGTCGCCGTCATGCAGCTCGAAGGGCATGTGCTGCAACCACTTCTGCTCGGACGCGCGGTACGGCTGCATCCACTGGCGGTGGTGCTGTCCATCACCGTCGGAATTCTGCTCGCCGGCATCGTCGGTGGCCTGCTCGCAGTGCCGATCGTCGCAGTGCTCAACACCGCCGTGCGGTCGCTGCTCGCCGACGATCCGGAGGAGGTCTACGAGGAACTCGAACCGACCGACCCGCTGTACGCGGCCGAAGCGAGTGATCCGCACACACCTCCCGGTGCCGACGAGCCCGATCGACTTGCCAAGGGAGAACTGAAGATTCCGGGCCAGAACACCGATGCGGACGGCTGATCGGGTGCGGACCACGCTCACCTCGTCCGATCCCGACACCCCGCTGTGGCGGGCCTCGCAGGCCTTTCGCCTGATCACCCTCGTCTACGCCGTCAGCTACCAGGTCGCCACCGTCGACAACTACACCAATCCCCGCTTGAGCTGGGTGTTCGTTTCCCTGATGGCCGTGTGGTCCGGGGCAT
Source organism: Rhodococcus sp. 15-649-2-2 (assembly GCF_002258645.1). Classification (NCBI taxonomy): domain Bacteria; kingdom Bacillati; phylum Actinomycetota; class Actinomycetes; order Mycobacteriales; family Nocardiaceae; genus Rhodococcus; species Rhodococcus sp. 15-649-2-2. The sequence continues at coordinate 246,566 of NZ_NPFM01000011.1, read as the reverse complement.
CGGCGTTGATGCTGGCGCGCGCATCGCTGCCACGGTGGCAGGTGGTGCTCGCCGATCAGGTGATCGTCATCGCCCTGATGGCCTCGACGCGGCTGGTGGCCGATTACGACTGGTACAGCACCCGCCAAACCCTGCCCACCACGCTGTGGGCCACCAATGCCGTCATCTCCGCGGCAATCCTGTTGGGCCCCAAGGGAGGGATTGCATCCGGTGTCGTGATGTCGGTGGTCAGCGCGCTCGTTCGCGATCGCTTCGACTCCGACCTCTGGTCCGACGCCACCGCTCCGGTATTGCTCTCGGCCGGGCTGGCGCTGGGAATGGCGTCGAACACTGCCCGGCGCGCTCACGAAGAGCTGCGTCGCGCAGCTCGATCGGCCGCGATCACCGAGGAACGTGAACGACTCGCCCGGCAGGTGCACGACGGGGTACTGCAGGTACTGGCCCTCGTGCGCCGGCGAGGGCTCGAAATAGGCGGGCCTGCTGCAGAACTCGCGAATCTTGCCGGTGAGCAGGAAGTCGCGCTGCGCGTGTTGATCTCGGAACAGGCCGCTCCGCGCGATGATCACACCGGCTCGATCGTGGACGTGCGCGCGTTGCTGCGCACGCAGGCCGGTACTGCAGTCTCCGTCTCCACTCCGGCCGACCCGGTGCTCGTCGAATCCGAAGTGGCCGAGGAACTCGCCGCAGTGGTGGCAACTGCACTGTCCAACGTCGAACTCCATGCAGGGTCCGCGGCCAAGGCGTACGTGTTGCTCGAGGACGTCGACGGAGAGCTGATCGTCAGTATTCGCGACGACGGCCACGGCATTCCCGCCGGACGGCTCGCCGCCGCCGAAGCCGAGGGTCGGATGGGCGTCTCGAAATCGATACTCGGCCGCGTCGAATCCCTGGGTGGCACAGCACTGCTCGATACCGCAGACGGCGAGGGGACCGAATGGGAGATTCGTCTTCCGAGAACGAAGGGACTTCGATGACAGAGGAGACGAATTCCGAGATCGCGGTGATGGTCGTCGACGATCACCCGATGTGGCGTGACGGCGTCGCCCGAGATCTCGAGGCCGCCGGATTCAGGGTCGTCGCCACCGCGGACGGCGTCGCCGCTGCCGGACGCCGCGCCCGAGCCACCACTCCCGACGTCGTGCTGATGGACATGCACCTGCCCGACGGCAACGGGGCCGACGCCACCGTGGCCGTCCTGGAGGCGTCGCCCGAGACCAAGATCCTGGTGCTCTCGGCCTCTGCCGAACGCAGCGACGTGCTCGACGCGATCAAGGCGGGCGCGACGGGTTACCTGGTCAAGAGTGCATCGGCGGAGGAGCTGTTCGACGCCGTCCGCGCCACCGCAGCCGGGCAAGCCGTGTTCACTCCCGGTCTCGCGGGCCTGGTCCTCGGGGAGTTCCGGCGGATGTCGTCGTCGCCCGAACCGGAATCCGATACGCGCCCCACGCTGACCGACCGGGAAACCGAGGTATTGCGACTGGTGGCAAAGGGTCTGAGCGCCAAGCAGATTGCGACGCGATTGACGCTCAGTCACCGCACCGTCGAGAACCATGTGCAGGCGACGTTGCGGAAATTGCAGCTGGCCAACCGTGTCGAACTGACTCGCTACGCCATCGAGAAGGGGCTGTAGGGGTTTGCGTCTCGGGCCGACGGGCACTCTTGACCCCATGACCGACAACAAAGCAGTGGACACCACCGTCGACCCGGCGAAGCACTCGAAGGGCGTCGACGCCGATCTCGATCAGACCGGTGCCGAACGCGACGAGGCGATCGACGAGTTCGACGGCCATCTGGACGGATCGGGTGACGAGCCTTCGCTACCGACCCCCGAGCCGACCCACGTGGCCGACAAATCCGACGAGAAGACCGTCACCCGCTCCGAGTAGTACTACTGCGCACACAGTTTGCCGAGCGCGAACTTGGCGACCGGTACGTACGGCAGGACCAGGGGCATCGGTCCGTCGATCGTCAGCCAGGCCCTGGTCCCGTTGGGTCGTGAGACGACGCCGTGCGTCAGGTCGACTCCGATGGCTTGATTCTGGAACCACGCCGACCATGCCCAGGTCCACGACCGCTCGTCGACCGAATGCACCCGAAAGTCGATCGGCAGTCCCAGCGGCCCCAGCACTCGGCCGGTGCTGTCCGCGGTGAGTCGCTCGCCACGATATTCGACGCCGATGATCTGGGGAGCCCAGGTTTTCCATGCCGTCGGCTCCATGTAGCGCTCCCAGACTTCGGGCGCTGCGGCGTTTCCGGTGGATTGCAGTGTCACTCGCATCTGTTCCACCTACCCGCTGGTAGCGATCCCCACACAGAAATTTCGCGAGGGTTCGGCCACTGTCCATCGCTGCGGTGCCCGGTGGACGTCCGGGTGGGAAGACTGGTCGGGTGCGCATCGTGCAGGTGGCCAACTTCTACGGACCTCGGTCCGGCGGTTTGCGGACGGCCGTCGACGAGCTGGGATCGGGCTACGTCGCAGGCGGCCACGAGGTGACGCTGATCGTGCCGGGAGCGCAGTGGAGCGAGGAACTGCTGCCCTCGGGGGTGGTGCGCATCGAGGTGCCCGCCCCGCAGATCCCGTGCACCGGCGGCTACCGGGTTGCCGACCCACGCCGAGTGTCGGCGGTGGCGTCCGGGCTGCGGCCGGACGTGATCGAGGTATCGGACCGGCTGACGCTGCGCGGCATGGGTAGCTGGGCCGCGCGGCGGGATGTGCGCAGCGTGATGATCTCGCACGAACGCCTCGACCGTCTGCTGGCACAGACGATGCCGATGCGCTGCGCGCGTCCCATTGCCGATCTGGCCAACCGCCGCACCGCCGAGCAGTACGACGCCGTTGTGTGTACCACCGAGTTCGCGCAACAGGAGTTCGAGCGCATCGGGGTTCAGAACGTGCATCGGGTGCCACTCGGAGTGGATCTCGACCTGTTTCATCCGCGGCGTCGGCACGTGGGTGATCGGTCTGCATGGTTGGCCAACGCGGATCGTCTGCTGGTGCACTGCGGCCGCTTGTCGGTGGAGAAGCACGTCGAGCGAAGTATCGATTCGCTTGCTGCACTCAACGATTCGGGTATACGCGCTCGATTGGTCATTGCCGGCGACGGTCCCCGCCGGGCCGGCCTCGAACGACGCGCCCGAGGCCTCCCGGTGGACTTCCTGGGCTTCGTCACCGGCCGGTCGACCGTCGCCGCGCTGTTGGCCTCGGCCGATATCGCCCTTGCCCCCGGCCCACACGAGACGTTCGGACTCGCCGCGCTGGAATCACTGGCAGCAGGTACACCCGTCGTCGTCTCCGAGACCTCGGCGCTGGCGCAGATCGTCACCCCGCACTGCGGAGGATCCTCGAAGAACACTGCCGACGGGTTCGCTGCGGAGATCGAGCGAGTACTCGAACTGCCGGTGGACGGCCGTCGTATCGCCGCCAGGTTGCGTGCCGAGGAGTTCGGCTGGCCCGCATCGGTGTCCGGAATGCTGTCGGTTCTCGGCGGTCGCGCAGCCTGAGATCTTCGCTACCCTGAGTGCATGGAGGCAAGGGATCTGCGAGTGTCCGATGCCGAACGTGAACACGTCGGGCAATTGCTGCAACGCGCCGTGGGGCAGGGCATGCTCTCGCTCGGTGAGTTCACCGAGCGAATGGACACCGCCCTGGCGTCGAAGACGCGCGGTGAGCTGAACTCGGTTCTCGTCGACCTGCCCGGGATGCACCTGGTCGAGGAGCATGGCCCGGCACCGAAACCCTTCGCCGCGCCGACCCCGCAACAGCCTCCACGCCGTGTTGTTCAGGAGCATTGGGGGCACGGCGGCGGCGCGTCGGACACACTGCGCGGCACCATGTCCACCATCACCCGCAAGGGACCGTGGAACGTGCCGCCGAGCCTGCGTGTCTCCACCCGCATGTCCACGGTGACGCTCGACTTCACCCAGGCAGTCATGTCGACGCAGGTGGTCGAGATACACGTCGACGACTACTGCAGCACCGTGACACTGATCGTGCCCACCGAAGCGACCGTCGACCTCAACGGTGTCGACACGGTGGCGGGCAGCGCCACCAACAAGGTCCGTACCGGACCGCCCTACGGTCCGCTGCATCTTGTGGTGTCGGGCAAGGTTCGGTTGGGCTCGGTGACCGCAAAACATCCCTTCGGCAGCTCGATCCGCAGGATGTTCGGCTAGAGATTCGGCTGTTCTACTCGAGAGAACCGAGTAGCACTACTCACGCTTTTCGGCGGCAATGCTCGCAGTATCTAACCCATGACTTCTTCCCAGAACTCCGGGTTGGATCCGCAACTCGTCGCGCGACTGTCCAGTCGCTTCGATTCCCTGGGCGACCACATGCGTCAGGTGGCCGTCGATCTGCAGACCTTGCAGTCGCAACTCGGTGCCGCTCCCCAGGCTCCTGCTCGTGCTCCTCAGGCCCCTGCCCCGGTGCCGCCTGCTCCCGTTGCGCTGTCCTATGCGCCGCCTTTCGTGCCGCAGCAGCTCCCACCGCAGAACTACGGTCAGCCGATGTATCGGACCATGGGGCAACCCGCGGGTCAGCCGGTGGGCCAGCCGGTGGGTCGCACTCAGCCGGCCGCCCCTGGTCCGGTTGCAGCGCCACGTGGGCCTGTGGTCGCGCCGCGTCCGTCCGCTCCGCCGAGGGAGCCCTGGTGGCAGCGCGACGGGGTCATCAGTCGTCTGCTGGCCGTCGCCGGGGCCGGCGTCACCCTCGTCGGTGTCGTGATGCTGTTGGTGCTCGCGGCGCAGGCCGGGTGGTTCGGCCCACCGCTGCGGGTCGCGGCCGGAGCCGTCTTCTCCCTCGCGCTGATCGGTGCGGGCGTTCGGGTGTTCGGGCGCTCCGGTGGACGGGTCGGCGGAATTGCTCTCGCTGCCACCGGCATCGCGGGCCTGTACCTCGACGTGCTTGCGACGTCCGTTCTGTACGGCTGGCTCGATCCCGTGATCGGGCTGATCGTCGCATTCGGAATTGCAGCTGCCGGAACAGCTCTGGCGGTGCAGTGGAAGTCGCAGCCGATGGCAGTGTTGATTCTGGTCGGCGTCGCGGTGTGCGGCCCGGTACTGACCGAGGGCCTCACCCTGGCGTTGATCGCATTCTTCATCGCCACGTATGTCGCCGGCTTCCCCGCCCAGATCGGTCGGAATTGGCAGATCCTGCAGGTTGTTCGGACCGTTCCCCTCGTCGGCACGGTGTTGACTGCGGTCGCCACTGCCGACATGAACGGCTCGACCGATAACTACTGGCTGCTCCTGGCAATCGTGCTCACGGCTGTACTCGGTATCGGAATGTCGCTGGAGCTGTTGCGCCGCAACGTCTCCGATGTGGTTGCGACCGTGATGATCGCCCTGCCGGCGCTGCCGGTCCTGCTCTCCGTCGACATCTTCGACCGCGGTGTTACCGTCACCCTTCAACTGGTTCTCGCTGCTGCCGCAGTGGCGATCGTGGCTGTGGTGAGCTGGTTGCCGGGACATGCTCGCATCACGGTCGCGGTGATCGGTGCCCTGGCCACGTTGCAGGCTGCAGTCGAGTCGACAACCCTCGAAATCCGTCCGGTCGTGCTGTTCGCTGTCGCCCTCGCTCTGCTCGCCGTGGCGCACAGCACTCGCTCGACACTTGCGTACCTGATCGGCAGCGGATTCGGCGTGATCGGTGCACTGATGTTCGTCTCGGTCTGCCCGCCCCGGGCGCTGTTGGACTCCGATTTCGCCGTCGGCAGTGCCGGCATCGTGATCGGTGGAATCCTGCTGGCAGCAACGGCCTTCGCCTTCGCCTATGTACTGGCCGAGTTGAACCTGGTCGACGACGGAATGCAGACCCTCGCCATCGTCTCCGGCGTACTCGCGCTCTACGGACTGACGGCGTCGACGGTCATGCTCGGCATCGGAGTCGGCGGCGAATCAACAGGATTCACGGCAGGTCACACTGCCGCGACCATCGAGTGGATGATCGCAGCCTTCGCGCTCCTGGCCTTCGGGCTGCGTAGCGTCACGCATGCCCATGCGGCACTCGTGGCCGGACTGGCCCTGACGGCGGCGGCCATCGCGAAACTGTTCCTCTTCGACCTCGTCGCGCTGGACGGACTGTTCCGAGTCATCGCTTTCATCGCAGTGGGTCTGCTGCTGCTGATCGCGGGCACCCGATACGCCAAGGTGTTCGCCGATCGCGAGAGTGCGGCAGTTTCTTCCTGATCCCCTGCTGCGTCGATGGACCATTGCACACGTCTCGGCGGTGCAATGGTCCATTCACGCGTTGCGGGGACAGGCGCGTCAGTCGTCTTTCGGGACGGTCTCGCCGAGTCCGAGCTTGCGCTGCATTCGTTTCATTCCGGCCGGTGCCCACCAGCTGGCGTCGCCGAGCAGTTTCATCGTCGCGGGCACCAGGAACATGCGGATGACGGTCGCGTCGATGATCAGAGCGGCGATCATGCCGTACGCGATGTACTTCATCATCACCAGATCGGAGAACGCGAATGCCCCCGTGACGACGATGAGGATCAAGGCCGCGGCGGTGATGATGCGACCGGTGTGAGAGGAGCCGATATGGATGGCTTCGCTTGTACTGGAGCCCTTTTCGCGAGCCTCGACCATCCGGGACAGGAGGAATACCTCGTAGTCGGTGGAGAGTCCGAAGACGATTGCCGCGATCAGCAACAGAATCATCGCCATGATCGGTCCGGGGGTGAAATTCATCCAACCGGCACCGTGGCCGTCGATGAAGATCCACGTCAGAATTCCCATCGTGGAACCGAGCCCGAGCGTCGTCATCAGTACCGCCTTGATGGGCAACACCAGCGATCCGAACGTCAGGAACATCAGTACCGTGACGACGATGACGACCAGTGCCGCCATCAGGGGTAGGCGATCGACCATCGCATCGATCGAATCCCGTTCGATCGCAGGCGTTCCCGTCACCTGCATCGTCGTGCCGTCCGGAGTGTCGATGCTGCGGAGGAATTCGATGGCGGGCGCGCTGTCGTTCCGATCGATCAACCCGGCCTTGAAGACGATGATGCCGTCCTTGCTGGCACCGACCGGGGTGAATTGCTCGATCAGGCCGGGTGCGTTGTTCGCCTGGGTGGTGATGGCTGCGAGTGTGGAACCCTGCGCGTTCTGGATGACCAGTTTGATGGGCTCGGTGCGTTGGCCGGGGAACAACTCGTCGAACTGTTCCTGCGCCACTCGCGTCGGATTGTCCGGTGGCAGATACGTTTCGTTGATTCCGCCGAACGCGAGATTGCCGATGGGCAACGTCAGGGCCAGCAGTCCGAGAACGATGGTGACGACCACTTTGATGGGATTGCGCATGACCCAGTGCGTGAGCTTGCCCCACCTGCCGTTCTCGATCTCTTCCGAGGACTTCGTCTTGCGCATGAACGCGAGGCCGAGCGCATCGACGCGTGGGCCGAGAATCGACAGAATGGCGGGCAGGATGGTGATCGCGTTCAGGGCCGCGAGAGCAACCGTCGCAATCGAACCCAGGGCGACCGATCGCAGAAACCCGTGCGGAAACAGCAACAGGCCACCGAGGCACGCGACGATGATCGTCGCCGAGAACGCCACCGTGCGACCGGCGGTCATGACTGTTCGACGGACCGCATCGGGCGTCGATCTGCCGTCTCCCAGCTCCTCGCGGAAACGGGAGACGATGAACAGGCCGTAGTCGATGGCCAAGCCGAGCCCCACCAGCGACACCACCGGTGCGACGAAGGTGTTGACCTCGGTGACGTGGGTGAACAGCTTCACGATGCCGTTGGCCCCGATGACCGTCAGCGCGCCGACGATGAGGGGAAGCGCGGCAGCAACAACGCCGCCGAAGACGAAGAACAGCAGCACCGCGACGGCGGGGATGGCGAGGACCTCCATGCGATGGATGTCGTCGGTCATCGTCGACTGCAGAGAGGCCGCCACCGCCTGCTGTCCGGCGACCTGCACATCGACACCGTCGATGTAGAAGGCGTTCTGCACGGCCTCGAAGTTCTCGGTCAGTTCGGTGTCGTTGCTTCCGACGATCGCGATGCTGGCGATGGCATGCTGCTTGTCGGCGGTGCCGAGCGCCGCGAGCACCGGTGCTTCCGCAGTTCTGAAATAGCTGCCGTTGATCTTCGCGATGCGGTCCGGGTGGTCGGCGACCAGCGAATCGAGATTCTGGATGATCGCGGCATCGAACGACGGATCATCGATGTTCGAGCCCTCGGGAGCTGTGTAGAGCACGATGACATCGCCCTCGGTGTCACGCCCGAACGTCTCGTCCGCAAGATTGCTGGCCGCGGCCGACTGCGACGTCGGATCGTCGAATCCGCTCTGGCTCAGGTGGTCCGGTAGATCCCAGCCGTACGCCGCCAAGATCGCCAGCCCGGCCACCATCACCCCGAGAACGCTGTACCGAAGGCGGTGGACGAAGTTTCCCCATCGAACGAACACGTGTGTGTCACTCCCCCTCGGTGCACGCGGCGTCACCGCCTCGTGAATGAAACTTCGACCCCACTACGAGGCAGGAGTGTAGCCTGCGCAACGACCTATGCAGGTGAGCCGCTCACCTGCGCGGCAGCGCTCCATCAGCGTGAACGGTTGCGTTCCCTCGCAAGCAATTCGCTGACACTGAGTACCTGCCCGTTCTCCCCGCCGCGATGACGGCCACTGTCGCCACCCTCGGTTGCCGGTGCCGCACGACGGCCCGACGGCCTGTCCGACTCGGATCCGTTGGTGCCGTTGCGCTCGGACCCGGTGCGTTCGGACCCTGTGCGTTCGGACCCGTTGCGCTCGGACCCGTTGCGCTCGGACCCACGGTGTTCGGATCCATTGCTGCCGTTGTGCTCGGTGTCGTTGCCGGCGCGATGCTCGGTGCCATTGCTGCCATTGCTGGCGTTGTGGCCGGATCCGTTGCTGCTGTTGCCGTTTCGATTCGAGCTGCTTCCGGCTGACCCGTTCGGTGCAGAGCCGTTGTCAGCAGAGCCGTTTCGAGCAGAGCCGTTCTCGCCGTGACCGTTCCGATCGGATCCGTTGACGGTCGCGTTCGGCCGACTCGGCGGCGACGCACTGGGTGCGCGCAGATCGGCGAGCCAACTCTCGATGGACCGTGAGTCCGGTTCCTCGGCTCGAGGTGCCCGAGCAGGGCGGGGTCGGCTGGGCGGTGCGACCGGCGGACGCGGTGTGCTCGGTGCGCGCGGCGGCTCGACCGACGGAGAATCCGCAACCGGATCGACCGAGGGCGCAGGTCGAACTACCTCTGCGGCCTGGGTCGGTTCCGGCTCGACGGCCGGACGTGGCCCTGCAGTGGGACGTTGCCCTGCAGTGGGACGTTGCCCTGCAGTAGGACGTTGCCCTGCAGTAGGACGTGGCCCTGCGTTCGGATGCGGCTCCACGGTCGGACGTGGACGTGGTGGTGTCGGCTGATTCGGGGCAGAGCGCGGAGCTTGCTGCGCAGGGGGAGCCGCCGGAGTTTCGCGGGTCGGCTCGGGTGGTGTTGCCGGCCGTCCCGTCACACTGCGCCGTGACTCTTCTTTCGCGGCGTGGGTCGCCCGGATGGGGCCCGAACCATGGGGCGCGACAACAGGAATGGGCTCGGTGAGCGGTTCGCTGCGGCGCGGTGCCGGACGCAGCGGCGGTGCGACCGTGGTGGACGGTGCACCCCCGGCGAGGGCGAGCTCTGGCACATCGGCGATGGGGAGGAGCTCGTCCTCGAGGATGGTCTCGCCGAGTCCGAGCTTGCGCTGAATTCGCTTCATCCACTGCGGAGCCCACCAGCAATCGTCGCCGAGCAGTTTCATCGTGGCGGGCACGAGGAACATGCGGATGAGGGTGGCGTCGATGATGAGTGCGGCGATCATGCCGTACGCGATGTACTTCATCATCACCAGATCGGAGAACGCGAACGCTCCGGTCACGACGATGAGGATCAGGGCCGCGGCGGTGATGATGCGACCGGTGTGCGAGGTTCCGATTCGGATGGCTTCGCTTGTGCTGGCACCCTTTTCGCGAGCCTCCACCATGCGCGAGAGTAGGAACACCTCGTAGTCGGTGGACAAGCCGAACACAATCGAGATGATCAGCACCAACACCGGAGCCATGATCGGACCAGGGGTGAAATTCATCAGCCCCGCGCCGTTTCCGTCGATGAATATCCACGTCAGAATGCCCATGGTGGCACCGAGACCGAGGACGGTCATGAGCACCGCCTTGATCGGCAACACCAACGATCCGAACGTCAGGAACATCAGCAGCGTCACGATGAACACCACGAGCACGGCCATCAGCGGCAATTTGTCGATGAGTGCGCTGATCGAGTCCTGCTCGATGGCAGGAGTGCCGCCGACGAGAACCGACGCTCCGTCCGGCACGTCGATACTGCGGAGGAAGTCGATGGCGGGTTTGGAATCGTTGCGATCGACCAGACCGGCCTTGAAGACGATGATGCCGTCCTTGCTGGCACCCACAGGGGAGAACTGTTCGACCAACCCGGGAGCGTTGTTCGCCTGGTTGGTGATCGCGGCTAGGTTGGCGCCCTGCGCATTGCTGATCACCAGTTTGATCGGCTCGGTGCGCTGACCGGGGAAGAGCGTGTCGAACTCGCCCTGCGCTTCGCGGGTGACGTTGTCGGGAGGCAGGTAGGTCTCGTTGATGCCGCCGAATTTGATGTTGCCGACGGGCAGCGTCAGCAGCACCAGACCGAGCACGATGGGCACGGTGACCTTGACGGGGTTGCGCATCACCCAGCGGGTGAGGCGGCCCCACATGCCGTTCTCGATTTCCTCGCTCGACTTGGTCTTGCGCATGAACTTCAGACCGAGCGCGTCCACGCGTGGGCCGAGGATCGCGAGCATGGCGGGCAGGATCGTGATGGCCGTCAGTGCCGCGAGCGCGACGGTGGCGATGGAGCCGTAGGCCACCGACTTCAGGAAGCCCTGCGGGAACAGCAGCAGTCCACCGAGGGACGCGACGATCATCGTCGCCGAGAACACCACGGTGCGACCGGCCGTCATGACGGTCCGGCGCACGGCCTGTGGCGTCGTGTAGCCGTCGCCGAGTTCTTCTCGGAATCTCGACACGATGAACAGTCCGTAGTCGATGGCCAGGCCGAGGCCGACCAGTGAGACCACGGGCGCAACGAACGAGTTCACTTCGGTGAAGTTGGTGAACACCTTCACGATGCCGTTGGCTCCGACGACGGTCAGGCCACCGATGATCAGCGGAAGCGCGGCTGCGACCACGCCACCGAAGATGAAGAACAGCAGCACCGCGACGGCCGGGATCGCCAGTAGCTCCATGCGGTGGATGTCGCCGGCCATGGTCGACTGCAGTGCGCCCGCCACGGCTTGCAGTCCGGTCACCTGGACGTCGACGCCGTCGATGTAGAAGACGTCCTTGACGGCTTGGAAGTTGTTGGTCAGCTCGGTGTCGTTGGCACCGGCGATGGCAACGCTGGCAATGGCGTGTTGCTTGTCGGTGGTGCCGAGCGCGGCGAGGTTCGGAGCAGTCGCCGTCCGGAAGTAACTGCCGTTGACCTTCTCGATCTGGTCGGGGTGGTCGGCGGCGAGAGAGTCGAGATTGGCGACGATCTTGGACTGGAAATCCGGGTCGTCGATAGTCGATCCCGCAGGGGCCGTGTAGAGCACGATGACGTCACCCTGCTTGTCGCGACCGAACGTGGTGTCCGCCAGACGGGCAGCCTGGGCCGATTCCGAGGTCGGATCGTCCCAACCGCTCTGACTGAGATGGCTGTTGAGATCGAGACCGTAGGCTGCGAAGCCCAACAGCCCGGCCACCATGACACCGATAACGGTGTACCGCAGCCGGTAGACGACGTCTCCCCATCTGGCGAACACTTAAGAAACTCCTTGGCGCCCGACGAGCAGGGCGGACAGCGGTCGGAAGGGCTGCAGCCACGCGCCCTCGTCGGGGAGGGAGTCGAGACTCACCCGTGGCAGTGGCTCACGGAAGACGCCAGGAATGTCCTCGAGATCGAGAAATTCCAGGATGTCCGACGTGACAGCCCAGCTTGCGTGCTCCCGGAAACCCAGTACCTGGACCGGCACTCCGGTTGCTGCGATGGCCTCCAGCGGGCCCTTGAACGCTTGACCGTCGGCGGACGCGACCATGACCCCGGCGAGGCCGCCGTCACGGTTGCGGAAATCGATGTGGTCGAGCATGTCGGCGTCGACATCGCTGTCTTCGTCGACCTTGGGCTTGGCGAACACCGCGAAGCCCACGTTACGCAATGCTTCGACCCAGGGTCGGACGACATCGGCGCTACCGGGAGCGATATTGGTGAACACCGTCGCCTCGGGTTCGAGCGTCGCGGTGCCCGAGGTGGAGAGTTCGGCGGTGCGGCTGAGCAGCCAACGGCCCAGTGCATCGAACCGTGGGCGGTAGGCGGCGGTGGGTCTGCCACCCAGAATTGCACCCAGTCCCATGTCCAGGTTGGGGGCGTCCCAGACCAGCAGGACGCGCTTGCTGTGGCGCGATTCACCGATCGCGCCGAGTTCGGAGGGGTCGATCACGGTGTCGGGCATGTCCGTACTGACGCTCATGCTGTCTTCTTTCCCCAGATCAATTCCGTCACCGAGCTGCCGACCAGCTGTGCCTTGCCCTCGAACTTGGTCACCGGCCGCTCGTGCGTCATGGGCGATTCCCAATCGAGAACGGTCAAACCGGGTTCGGCGTTCCCGGCCTCGGCAATCCACTCAGCGTATTCGGCATGATCGGTGGCCACGTGCAGAACGCCGCCCGGCTTCAGTCGATCCGCGATCATCGCGAAGGTCGGCCCCTGCAGCAGGCGACGCTTGTGGTGGCGAACCTTGGGCCAGGGATCGGGAAAGAAGACCCGGACTCCGGTCAACGACTCCGACGACAACATGTTCTCGAGCACGTCCATGGCGTCACCGCGAAGCAGCCGGATGTTCTCGATGCCTTCTCGTTCGATCTGCTGCAGCGTCTGCGCCAGGCCGGGACGGTAGACCTCGACGGCCATGAGGTTGACGTGCGGCTCGGCCGAGGCCATCGCCGTAGTGGCCGTGCCGGTACCCGACCCGATCTCGAGAATCGCCGGTCCGCTGCGGCCGAACCAGGCGTCGATGTCGATCTGCTCGTCGGCGACATCTCGGCCGATACGCGGCCACAGGCTGTCCCAGGTGGTCTGTTGAGCCTCGGTCAGCGCTCCACGCCGAGAGCGGAAGCTCGTCACTCGTGGGTACAGCCGTGAGCCCCGTTCGTGGGTGCGCGCTGCGTTCTCCTCGGTGTCGACAGAGGTGTCCTGAGACTCGTTCACGGCTCCATTGTCGCGCATCGACGGGGCGTGTGACACGTGGGTCTCGAGTTGAAGTTGAGACTTGGCGTCCTGCCGCTGATCAGGGGCAGGAAGTCCGCGACTAATTACAACGGTGCAATTCTTCGGGGCGGGTCGTGCAGCTCACCGATGTGCCAGAATCGGTGCCGCAGCAGGGGGCTGTGCGCCGCGTCCGGGGGCAGACGGCGGTCGTTCTGGGGGGATCGAATATGAGCGTGGCGGGTTTCGGACGACTGCGAGACCGCACCGCCGTGAGCTCGATCGGGGTGACTGCCGACGACGGTGCTCGGGAGGCCGTCGACACCGCGCTGCAGGATCGACTGCGGCCGCTGATCGTGCGGGTGACGGGTCGAACCGGAGTGGGTAAATCCGCGATCCTCGCGATCCTCGAGTCGGTGCGCCTCGACGCGGACGGCCTCGATGTGCGGGTGCGCGAAGACAGCGTCACCGACAACACGGACTTCGACGTTCTCGTCTACGTCATCGCAGGCGCGGTGTCACCGGTCGACACTGCGTTCCTGAGTTCGCCTCCCGGCGGCGCGCAGGACGGGACCGTCGTTGTGCTCACCAAGGCGGACACCCTCGACGATCCAACGGCGGCGGCTGCGGCGGCCTCCCACCAGCTCGCGCGGACGGTGCTGCCGGTGATGGGTGCGACCGCAGCGGGACTGGGCGGCACGGGACTGCGCGGCATGGGTCGGTCCGGGGTTTCGCTCGTCATGGCCGACGTTCGCGCCGTCGCTGCGAGCGAGGTGGGCCCAGCAGACCTGTTGACCGTGGAGCGCTTCCTCGCCGCCGATATCACCGTCTCGACGCGTCGCCGAGAGGCACTGATCGAGTGCATCGAACTGCGCGGCGTCGCCCTGCTGATCGACGTGCTGCGGCAGAGAACCGCTGTGTCCGACGGTGATGCGCTGCGTGAGCTGGCCGATGCCACCGGTGTCGACGCGGTGCTGGCCGCGGTGTCGACGGCGGTGTCGGTAGCCGCAGCGAGGCGCGACGCACACCTGCACCGGAGCCTGCAGCAGATCGGCGCTCGGCATCGACAGCTGCGCGGTGCCGTCGAGTCGTACCTGGCCTCGGACGAGGCCGTGGCAGCGGAAATGCGCTGCGCTGCTCTGCATTTGGGCTTGCCGATCGAGACCGGTTCCGAGCAGGTCGTGGTGGAGCAGGCAGCGCTGTGGAAACAGCGCGCGGCCGCGGCCGGGGACTCGGGAGTGCGTCGGTCGGCACTCGCGTTGTGTCGGGGCTACGTGCGGATGCTGCGGCGATGACGCCGTTGTCGGAGGACATGAAAAGCGTTCTTCGGCGCTGGAACTCGGATGCACTCGATCGGATCGCCCGGGCGCGGGAGAGCCGACCCGCCGGGGTGCACCTGACCGGCACGGCCGGATCGGGGAAGTCGGAGCTGCGCCGCGAGCTGTCCCGGCTCGGTGGCGTCGAATTCTCGGATTCGGTAGCCGACGCAGCCGTCGTGCTGATCGTCGTCGACGCGTCGGCTCCGGTCGATCGTGTCGAGATCGAGCGATGGCGAGGGGCACTCGAATCCACGCCGGTCGTGTTCGTGGTGAACAAGATCGACGTGCACAGGCACTGGCGTGAGGTGGTGATCGCCGACGGTGACCTGGTGGCCGAGTGTGTTCCGCGAGCGGTGGAGTGCACGTTCCACCCGGTCTCGGTCCGGTTGGCACGGGTGGGGAGGGACAGTGGCGACGCAGCAGTGTGCGTCGAATCCGGCCTCGGGGCTGTGACGGACCGGCTCGGTGTGCTGCTGCTGGACGCCACAGCTCTCGGAGCGCAGCGCAAATACGCTGCGGCGGTGCATGACTGCGCCGCCGGAGCCAAAGCGTCGATCGTAGCGAGAGCTCGCGCAGTGACCGGGGGTAGCGACTCCGTTCCACTTCGCGCGCGACGAGCCGCACTCGTCGGCGAACGAGAGAGCCTCGGTGGTGATCGACGTGCGCTGTTGCACAATCGGATTCAGCGGCTTCGGGTGGAGTCGCTCCATGCCGCCGCCGAGGATCTTCGCGAACTGGGCGTCGAGGTGAGGGGATCGATCGACGGGGCACGGCGGGCCGAGCTGAAGCACTTGCCCGCGCATGTCGCCGAGTCGGCGCGAGGTGCGCAGAGGCGAGCCGACGCTGCGCTCACCGCGGGACTGCGAGCGGTGGAGTCCGATCTGGGGCTCGGCCAGACGGTGGCCCAGGCGAGCGCGGAGGACGCGTCGCTCGACATCGGGGCACCGTCCCGGCGTCGCGGTATCGAGGACGCCATCATGATCGTGGTCGGGGCGTCGGCGGGAGTCGGCCTCGGACGCCTGATCGTCTCTCCGATGGCACTGGTGCAGGCGTGGGCGGTGGCCAACACCGTGATCACCCTCGTTCTCGGCGGGGCGCTCGCGTGGTGGTTGACGCGGTCGCGGGCGTTGGTGTCGGATCGGTCGCACATGCGGAGCTGGACGCAGGAATGTCTGGCCCGAGTGAAGTCCGCGGTGGAGCAGCGGCTGCTCTCGCGCATCCTCGAAGCCGAGTCCGCTCTCGCGGCCGCCCTCGCGGTGGCGGACCGGGAGGCCGCGGCCCGCATCGACGTCGCGCTTGCCGAGGTGGATGCCGAATTACGCGCGCTTGCCGACCACCGATCGGCGTTGCTGTCGGCGTGCGATCGGGATCTCTCTGCACTCGAACGGGGGCTGGAGCGATTCCGCGGCCCGGTGGAACCGTTCGATCTGTCCGTGCGTCGGAGTCAGTAGGTGCAGTGTCGGTCGAACTGGATGAGGGGCGTCGATGATCGCGGTGGATGGCTTCGCAGCGGAAGGTTTTCCCACGGATGACGTGGCGCAACACGAGTTCGACGCGGGTGCGCCCGTCGTCTCGGCCGACCTTCTCGATCTCGACGGCGACGGTCACTACGAGACCACCGTGCGGCACACCGATGCCGGGATCACGGTGGCGACCGACGTCGACGGTGATGGTGTGACAGACAAGTTCACCGCCTTCGGACGTGACGGCCAATACCGAAGCTGGGAGATTTTTCGCGAGGCGAACGGTATTGGCAGGGGTGAAATGTCCGAATCGGGCGAGCTGTAACGCCACGGCATGGACAGCGTATCGCCCCTGGTCGAAGCCTTCTTGCGCGGATCTTTCCCAATCTGAATCGGTCTTGTGACCAATCGGACAACACCCTGTTTCTGGATTCACGTCGCTCGGCGTTAACCTGATGAACAGGACATCCGGCGCTCGGTCCTCGGCTTGCCGTACCCAGTAACATGGTGTACTGCAGCTCGAACGGCCGAGCAGCGCCCCGCCGAGAGGGGAAAACCGAGATCTACTCGTGCGTGCTTGCCCACAGCGATCGTGCGAATTCTTCCCGGTTCCGGCTAACCCCAGGAGAGTTAGATGACCTCAGCGACCATTCCCGGTTTGAGCGGCACCGACAGCGTGCCGACTCGACACAAAGAACTGCTTGCCTGGGTTGCTCAGGTAGCCGAACTGACCGAACCGGACTCCGTGGTGTTCGCTGACGGATCCGACGCCGAGTGGGAGCGCCTGACCGACAAGCTGGTCGAGGCAGGCACCTTCACTCGTCTCAACGACGAGAAGAAGCCCAACTCGTTCCTCGGCAACTCCGATCCGTCGGACGTCGCCCGTGTCGAATCGCGCACGTACATCTGTTCCAAGGAAGAGATCGACGCCGGTCCCACCAACAACTGGATGGACCCGTCCGAGATGCGGACGCTGATGACCGATCTCTACCGCGGCTGCATGCGCGGACGCACCATGTACGTCGTTCCGTTCTGCATGGGCCCGCTCGACGCCGCCGATCCGAAGCTGGGCGTCGAGCTCACCGATTCCGAATACGTCGTCATCTCCATGCGCGTGATGACCCGCATGGGCCAGGCTGCGTTGGACAAGATCGGCGAGGACGGGTTCTACGTCAAGGCGCTGCACTCGCTCGGCGCACCGCTCGCGGAGGGCCAGGCCGACGTGCCGTGGCCGTGCAACGACACCAAATACATCACGCACTTCCCCGAGGATCGCGAGATCTGGAGCTACGGATCCGGTTACGGCGGCAACGCTCTGCTGGGCAAGAAGTGCTACTCGTTGCGTATCGCCTCGGCGATGGCCCACGACGAGGGCTGGCTCGCCGAGCACATGCTGATCCTCAAGCTGATCTCGCCCGAGGACAAGGCCTACTACATCGCGGCGGCATTCCCGTCCGCGTGCGGCAAGACCAACCTCGCGATGATTCAGCCGACCATTCCGGGCTGGCGCGCCGAGACCATCGGCGACGACATCGCGTGGATGCGCTTCGGTGAGGACGGTCGTCTCTACGCCGTCAACCCCGAGTTCGGTTTCTTCGGCGTCGCGCCCGGCACCAACTGGGACTCGAACCCGAATGCGATGAAGACCATCGATCAGGGCAACTCGGTGTTCACCAACGTCGGCCTCACCGATGACGGCGACGTGTGGTGGGAAGGCCTCGAAGGCAAGCCCGATCACCTCATCGACTGGAAGGGCAACGACTGGACCCCCGAGTCCGGAACCGATGCCGCACATCCCAATTCGCGTTACTGCGTGCCGATGGCCCAGTGCCCGTCCATGGCTCCCGAGTGGGACGACCCGCAGGGTGTACCGATCTCGGCAATCCTGTTCGGCGGACGTCGCAAGACCACCGTCCCGCTGGTGACCGAGGCCCGCGACTGGCAGCACGGCGTGTTCATGGGAGCCACCGTCGGCTCCGAGCAGACCGCTGCCGCCGAGGGCACCGTCGGTACCGTCCGACGCGACCCGATGGCGATGCTGCCGTTCCTCGGCTACAACGTGGGCGATTACTTCCAGCACTGGATCGACCTCGGCAAGAACGCCGACGAGTCCAAGCTGCCGAAGGTGTTCTACGTCAACTGGTTCCGCCGCGGCGACGACAAGCGCTTCCTGTGGCCCGGATTCGGCGAGAACTCGCGTGTGCTCAAGTGGATCGTCGAGCGCATCGAGCACAAGGCCGCTGGCGTCGAGACACCGATCGGCGTGGTCCCCACCGCCGAGGCACTCGACATCGACGGACTCGACACCACCGTCGACGACGTGGCCGAGGCACTCGCGGTGAACACCGAGGAGTGGAAGGCCGAGATCCCGCTGATCCAGGAGTGGTTCGACTTCGTCGGCGAGAAACTGCCCACCGGGATTCAGGACGAATTCGACGCCCTCAAGCAGCGTTTGGGCGCGTAGTATTCACGACACGGAACGGGGCTCACCGAGGGGTGGGCCCCGTTCTGGCTGTGTGGGTCAGGTCGTGAGCGCGGCGATGCATCACCGGATCAGTGATGGCGGTCCGTAAGTGACCCGCCGGATCAGCGTTTCGAACGGTCCTCGCGACCCCGCCCGTCGCAGCCGGTCGGCGAGTACAACCGTGAGTACCCATGTGGTAACGGCCAGCATCGCGACGCCGATGACGGACAGATCGTCCGAGAGGTCGAGCAGCACCGGAGTGAAGGCGATCGTCCAGACCACCGACTGTGCGAGGTAGCAGGTCATCGATCGTTGTCCCGCCGCCTGGACGGCAGTGATGAACCAGCAGGGATGGTCCGAGACCCGGTGCGCGATCAACGCGAGCAATGCGGCGTAGCCGATTCCCCCAGCAACGCCCGACGCGTCGTGCCACGGTCCGATCAGGCTCAGGGTCTCACTGTTCGGGATGCTCACGAGGCCGAGGTGGATCGCCGCGACGGGTTGCGCGCCGACGACGGCAACGCCGATCCCGACGGTTGCGACGGTGCGCAGCAGCCGAAGGTGATTCTCGGGTCGTTCGAGTATCCGTCGTCGACCGGCCCAGAGTCCCGCCGCGAACGGGCCGAGGAATCCGAACGGCCCCAGCGCTGCCACGTACAGCGAGACCCCGGAGCGGCTGCCCAGGTCGGCCCACGACCGGGGTAGTGCGGTCTCATCGGGTCCCATCAGGCTCGTCGCGAGGGAATCACCGGACGGCATCGTGATGAGAGCGAGCATCGCTGCGGCGACGGCAAGCAACCACCCGCCCCGCCAGTGGACCATCCAGGCACCGAACAGGAGTAGGACGCCATAAGCCGTGAGGATGTCGCCGGCGTAGAGCAGCGTCGCGTGCAGGAAACCGACCAGGATCAACACGACTGCTCTGCGCCAGAGCAATCGCCGAACCGCTCTGCGGGATGAATCCCCTTGGCGTCGAACGATCTGGGCCACACCGTATCCGAAGAGCAAACCGAACATGGGAAACGCGCGTCCGTCGACGAACGTTGTGAGCAGCCAAGCGACGGCTCCGTCGACGCGCCCGCTCGCGTAGGGGAAGCCGCCGAACCACTCTGGGGACTGCAGGAAGTAATGCGAGTTCGCCAGTGCGATGAAAAGAAGCATGAACCCACGGGACAGGTCAGGGCCGAGAGCACGCTCGGTCAACGAAGTGGGCGCTGCGTCGGACGGCATGAGTCGACTCTGCGGTACGAGCTGGTACTCCCGCATCGGCCGAAAGTTGCTTCTGAGCCCGTCGAAAGGCTCGTCAGGTCGTGAGAGCGGCCGCCCCGGCGAGAGTTCCCAGGCCACCGAGTGCAGCGGGAACTACCTGCAGGCCGCCGAGGAATGTCAACCGGGCGTGCAAGGCGATCGACTCCTGTATCGGGTCCCACAGTGGCGGGCCGGCCTGAGCGAAGCCGCCGCCGATCACCACCATGCGAACGTCCGTCAGTGCGACGGCCGAGGCAATCGCCTGGCCCAGGGCCACTCCGGCGCGTTGCAGTGAGGTGATGGCGCGCGGTTCGCCTGCGGCGGCGTCCGCGGCCAGTTCGACACCGGTACTTCCCGGCCACCCCTGCTCACGTGCCCACCGCACCGCCGAGGGCCCACTCGACACCGTTTCCACGCACCCGATTCCGCCGCACGCGCAGGGCGTCGTCGAACCGGGAACGACGATGTGGCCGATGTGACCGGCGTTGCCGCTGGCTCCGGCGACGATCTTTCCGCCCAGCACCAACCCACCGCCGATGCCGGTCGAGACGACCAGGCTCAGTACGTCGGGCACACCCACAGCGGCACCGAAGCGATACTCACCCAGTGCCGCTGCGCTGCCGTCCATCGCCAGACGTATTTCGGCATCGGGAAGCACGGCGGAGATGTGCTCGCCCAGACCGAATCCGTTCTTCCACTCGTCGATGTTGATCGGTGCGACCGATCCGGTCTCGAGGTTCACCGGCCCGGAGCAGGCGACGCCGATGCGGTCGATGTGCTGTCCAGGAGCGATCTTCCGAAGCAACGACGCGCATGCAGGCCACACCCCGGACTCGGGAGTCGGGACCGTCACCGGGTTCTGCGGCCGACCGTCCTCGCCGACGAGTGCCGCTGTCATCTTGGTGCCGCCGATGTCGAGCGCGAGTGCCGTCATCGATCCAGGCTAAGCGGTGGGCCGCATGACAAGCACCAGGTTGCTGCCCAAGAATTCGCGGAGTATCGGAACGCGCATCATCCACCATGCCCAGCGCGGGTGGTAGCGCGGGAAAGCAGCTAGTAACGTTGCGTTGGGAGTGCTTCGTGCCCAACGCAATCCGTCCGACGCGCTGATGTCGAACAGTGATTCGCCGAAGCGATTCTTCGGTTCGTGACCGGTGCTGCGGGCGTAGCGGCGGGCCGCGTATTCGCCGCCGAGGTAATGCCAGGGCCGGGTCTCGTGACCGCCGAACGGGCCGAACCAGATGGTGTACGAGAGCACCGCGAGGCCGCCGGGTTTGGTGACACGGAGCATCTCCTCGGCCATGGTCCAAGGCTCGCGCACGTGTTCGGCGACGTTGGAGGAGAAGCAGATGTCGACGCTGTCGTCGCGAAAGGGCAGTGCCATGCCGGAGCCGCGCACCGAACCGGGAATCTGCAGACCCGCCGCGTGCATCTCCGAGGCATCGGGCTCGACGGGCAGGTAGCGCGCGCAACTCGCACCGAACACCTCGGCGAAGTAGCCGGGTCCGCCGCCGACGTCCAACACCGTCGCCGCCGACATGTCGGTGCCGGTCAGGCCCCGATACAGATCACCGATCAGCTCGACGGAATCGCGCGCCAGGGCCCCGTAGAAGATGTCCGGAGCGCTCTGCTCGTGGCCGAAGTCCTTCAGCAGCTTCACCGAGCGGCGCAGTGTCGCGCGGGAGGCGAACAGACGTGTCACGGCGGAAGTCACGAAAACGAACCCTAGCGGTTACTGTGGCAGCGGTAATCGACGGCGGTCGAGACGAGCATGCGGAAATTGGGTGAAGCGAGCTGTGCGCGAGGTTCTGTTGCTGTGCTGGCGCGATACCGGGCACCCGCAGGGCGGCGGCAGCGAGCGTTACCTCGAGCAGGTAGGCGCAGGTCTGGCTCGACGCGGTGTCCGCGTCACGCTGCGGACGGCGTCGTACCCCGGAGCTCCCGCCGAGGAGATCGTCGACGGCATCCGCATCAGTCGCGGCGGCGGTCGCCTGTCGGTGTATCCCCGCGCATTGGCCGCCATCGCAGCCGGGCGACTCGGATTCGGCCCGCTCAAGGGCATCGCACCCGACGCGGTGATCGATACCCAGAACGGCATTCCCTTCTTTTCACGTGCCGCGCTCGGCGTTCCCGTCACGTTGCTGGTGCACCACTGCCATCGTGAGCAGTGGCCGGTCGCCGGGCCGATGATGGCCAAGCTCGGCTGGTGGCTCGAATCGACGGTGTCTCCCCGAGTGCACCGTCGCAATCAGTACTTGACGGTGTCGCTGCCGTCCGCGGACGAGCTGATCGCTCTCGGCGTCGACCGCGAGCGCATCGCCGTGGTCCGCAACGGCGCCGACGAGATCCCGCAGTCGGTCCACGAGGGTGACGACAGCACCCGTACCGCGTACCCGTCGCTCACTGTGCTGTCCCGGTTGGTTCCGCACAAGCAGATCGAGGACGCTCTCGACGTCGTCGCGGCGCTGCGCGGCCGGATCCCCGACATCCACCTGGACGTCATCGGTGGCGGCTGGTGGGAGCAGAATCTCCGCGACTACGTGCGCGAACTGGGGATCGAGCAGTACGTCACCTTCCACGGCCATGTCGACGAGGAGCGCAAGCACGAGTTGCTCGGCCGTTCGTGGGTGCACGTCATGCCCTCGCGCAAGGAGGGTTGGGGCCTCGCGGTCGTCGAAGCCGCTCAGCACGGTGTTCCCACGGTCGGCTATCGCAGCTCCAAAGGGCTCACCGATTCGGTCATCGACGGCGTCACCGGCATTCTGGTGGGCGGACAGTCGGTCGAGGACCGGGACGTCTCCGGTCTGACCGCTGCCGTTTCGGAGCTGCTGCAGGACGCCGAAGCCCGCACTCGCCTGGGCGAGAAGGCGCGAGTGCGCGCAGGAGAGTTCTCCTGGGAGCAGTGTGCGCAGGGTGTGTACTCGGTACTCGACGCGACGACGCGTGGCGCGTGGTCGTCAGGTCTCGTTGGAGCGTCCGACGTTGTGTCGCAAGGTGATTCGGCTGGAGTGTCGAAGGCGTCCCAGCCCTGTCGCTAGGCCCCCGAGAAGCAGCAGTGCCCAGGCCAGGTGGGCGACGACGACGGCCGTGTTCGAGCGGCTCTCGGTGATCACGGGATCGGGTACCCGGTAGAGCGTGAGCTGCTCGTCCTCGTACACGGCGTCCAACCGGTTCAGCGTCTGCGCGGAGTCGCCGAGCTCGCCGGGGGTGGTGTTCTCCACCAACACCCACCCGACGCCCAATTCTGCGAGTGTCTCCGCGGATTCGCCTGCGAGCAGAGCGTTCTGGACGTCGGTGGCACGAGTGCCCTCGCCCCGCACCGTGCCGCCTGCGACGATGAGCTCGCCGGTCTGCAACACGTCCAGTGGCAGCATGCGCGGCGCGGGATCGAGCACGGGAGCAGTGCCGCTGTAGGGAAAGCGGCGGAACATCCCGGCCGGTAGCACCGCGACATCGCCGGCGTTGCCCTGCAATTCGGCTGCGACCGCCTGCCAGGAGGCCGGATAGACGACGGGCCGCATCGAGTTCCCGACGCCCCAACCCAGGTCGGGTAGTGCAATCAGCAGGGCCAATATCGCAACGGCGCTGCCGAATCGGGTGCGCTGGACCGCGCTCAGCGCGGTTGGTTGCACCGGATTCGGTCGATGCCGGGGAGTGAACGCAGCCGCGGCGGCCAACGCATAGATCGGCATCGCCAGCGCGACCCATTTCTGAGAGTCCCGGAGCAACCCGGCGCCGGGCACCGTCTCGCCCACCGCTCGGGCGACTGCCAGCCCCGGTCCCGTTGCTGCGAGCGCAGGGACTGCGATGGCAAGCAACGCAACGACAGCGAGTCCCAGGATCACCGGATTTTTTCGACGCCGGATCAGCGGCCGCACACCGAACGCGACCACGGTCAGCAGAATCGCGGTGCCCGCGAATGCGAAACTGCTTGTACGAGAAGCGGGTACGGCATCGGAGTTCCAGATTCCGCCGAGGCCGGCCAGGGAGCCGAGCGTGCCGAGTCCCGGCTCGGCCCGAGCCGCGAATGCCGCCCATCCCGCCGGATCCGCCTGCTCGACGCCACTGCCGGACACGGCTGTCGCCACCAGCCACGGCGCCGACGCCACCGCCGCGATCACCAGGGTGACGACCACGCGCAGGCCGCGTCGGGCACCCCCGGGGAGGGCGAGAATCACCGACGCGAGAGTGGCGGCAAGCAGTGCGCCGGTGGGGGTGAGGCCGGCGGCAGCGAGACAGACGGCAAGGGCCCACCAGGAACGCCCCTGTCTGACCGCGAGCGCTGCGACCACGGTCCAGGGGAGGGCGGCGTAGCCGACGAGCAGACTCCAATGTCCTTGTAGCAAGCGCTCGGCGACGTACGGGTTCCACATCGCCACGGTCGAGGCGACGAGCAGCGCGGGCAGGGGAGCGGTCGGTAACACCGCACGAGCCATGACGGCAGCGCCCCAACCTGCCAGCCACAGCGCCAGCAGCAGGATGGTCTTGACGACGAGGCCACCGTCGAACACCGTCGTCAGCGCTGCGATGGCGGCGTCCTGCGGGACGGCTCGCGCGGCCGCGTCGGCGATTCCCCAGGCGGAGTCGGTGAAGTAGGAATGGGGAGTACTGACGGCGTCGCGCAGCAGGAGGTATCCGGGGCCGAGAAGTGGTCCGAGAATCACCAGCGCCAGCAGCAGACTGTAGAGCGGTGGCGTCCACCTCGACCTCGACCGCGCCATGATCGGCACCCTATACCGTGGGCTCATGTCTTTCCGCGCCTCGTCCGAGGCAGACCACACGCCGGGCGCGTCGGTCGCCGGGATGGGGATGGTGACGGCCGGTTCGATGTTCGCGAACGTTGCGGCGTATCTGCTGCAGGTGCTCGCGAGTCGGATGCTCGGCGTGGAGGGGTACGGCGAGTTCGCGAGTCTGCTTGCTGCGCAACTGGTTCTCGCAGTTCCGGCGTTGGCGTTGCAGTCCGTCGTCGCGCGTGACGTGGTGCGCGGGCGCAGTTCGCGGGAGTTGCGGACCGTCGGGTATCGGTGTGCTGCGGTCGTGGGTGTGCTGGCGGTGGCGCTCGCTCCTGCTCTGTCCGCTGCCATGGACATCTCGATGGCAGCAACCGTGTCGGCGGTCATTGCTGCGCCGGTGTTGGTATTGCTGGCCGCCGAACAAGGCTTGTTGCAGGGGCGGGGGCGCTTCGGGGCTCTGAGCCTCGTGCTGGCTGCGGCCGGTTTCGGCAAGGTGGCACCGGCAGTGGTTGTGCTCGCGCTCGGCGGCGGACCCGGTTCGGTTCTGCTGGCCACGGCTGTCGGGATCGGCGCAGTGGCCGTCGGTGCGCGATGGACCGCAGGCGCGCCGGTGAGCTCGGTGTCGGAAACCAAGGTCACGGTTCTGGCCGTACTGCAGGCATCGCAGGTGCAGTTGGTGCTGATCGCGATGTCGGCGCTGGATCTGGTTCTTGCGCGCACGCTGCTCAGTAGCAACGAGGCCGGGCTGTACGCCGTCGGTGCCGTTGCGTCCAAGGCGGCGTTCTGGTTGCCGCAGGCCGTGGGGGTGGTGCTGTACCCGCGGATGGCGAACCCACTGCATTCTGCTGCTGCGGTGCGCTCGGCTCTGGCCGTCGTTGCCGGTCTGGGCACGGTGCTGGTAATCGGCGGGGCACTGGCGTCACCGTTGCTGTCGTTGGTGGTGGGCGATACGTATTCCGGTGTGCAGAAGTATGTCTGGCTGTTCGTGTTGCAGGGCGCGTGCCTGGCCGTGTTGCAGAGCGCGTTGCTGTGGGCCATCGCGGGTGAGCGCACCCATCTTGCCTTCGTCGCCTGGTTCGCCCTCGCCGCAGAGGTGTTGCTGTTGCTGTTCGTGGCCTCGACGCTGGCGCAGTTCGTCATTGTCGCTGCGGCCACTGCCGCAGTGACGATGGTCGTCGTGTGCGGATTGGTGTTGTGGGGCAACCGCGTCACGGCATCGTCGTGACATCGAGATACATGTCGTGGCCGGATGTCGGGTTCGGCACGTACCCGAACTTCGCGAAACTTTCATCTGTGAAGTGCAATTCGATTGCTCTCGCGCCGGCGTTGGCGAGGGTGTGCGTAATCGAGTGCACGAGCTGCGTCACCACCGATTGCGGAGTGCCCGACGCCACTTCGAGCACGTCGATACGCGCGGTGGTGTCGTCGATCCATCGCGCGGCGGCATGTCCTACGAACGGACGCGCCTCGCGATTGTCGACGTGCGCCTGCAGCCAGCACGCGAGTACACCGGATTCCAGTGCCTCTCGGGCCGCGCCAATGTTCAACCCGGCTCGGGCGAGCCAAGAACCTGAGGTGTCGTGTCGAGGTACCGCTGCCACCCGATGTTGTCGACTGCCGGTCATCTCGGTGATCGGCCACGAGATGTGTACGGCGCCGTCGTCCAGTCGTGTGCGTTGTCCCCACACCAGCAAGCCTGTTCGCAGATTCTCCTGCCAGTTCGAAAGGCACACGGCCACAATAGAATCAGGAGTATCCAATGGGGGGCTGGAAGATTCGTCCCCAGATTGGGGAAGCCGCAACGTCATCGCGAAAAGATTCGGATTTTTTGCCCAACGAAAGTAGACGCGGACTTGGTCCAGCTCGACGTGGACGCGGGTGGGGCGAAACCTGCTGGAGACTCGTCCGCGAACCCGCACCCTCCGAATCAAACTTCGCGCGGTAGCGGCCGCCGGTGTCGGGAGAGTTTCTGTGTCGTCACCGGTGGTGTGGAGACGCCATCCGCCATCGGCCTCGGTATTCGGGTCGCGGATGTCGGCGGTCTTTAAAAATGGACCCACGGCCACGAGGTGCGCTGCCACAGCGGATGATGTCGGGATGAACTTGCGGGCCGAGTCGATCCCGTTCCACACTCGCTGAAAAGCGAAATTGTCGGGCGCGAGTGTCGGCTCGCCGTCGGCATCGAGCAACAGCGCATAGACGCGCTGTGCGAACAACATTGGCTTCGCCGTATTCGTCTGTTTCGGAGTGCGCACCAATTCGTACGCATAGTCGGCCCATCGCTGGCCCAGGAGCGCACGCGTCCAGGCCTCGCTTTCAGGATCGGTCACCGAGTCCACCAGATTGGACCGTGCAGCTTTGCGGTCCTGGTATTCGTCGGAGAACCCTTGGACGTGGATGCGTAGAAGGAGCGGATTCGCCTCTGCCGGGAACGATCCCAGATCGGCCGCGTTCTGGTAGCTGTGCCGCACGTGGATTCGCAGACCTGGAACAGTGAGCGAGGGCCCTTCCACCGGGTGGTCGTCGACCGGCCGGCGAGGCTGGGGCGAAGTGCGATCGACGGCAATATGCCGCAGCAAGTCTTGGTTGACCGCGATCTCATCTGCATACATCGACGCGATGTGGTCGGCCATGGCGACGATTTCGGGCACACCGTTCGATGGCGTGCCGTCGTACTCAGTGGGCCGAGACATTCTTTCTGCGTGTTGTCAGCATTCCGACACCGTAGACCATCGTCGGCCCCCGCACAGACGAGTGGCGTGGTTGTGTGCCCCCACGGGCACTCAACCACGCCACTGCGCGTAGGCGCACTTACTCCTTGGAGAGGTTCGTCCTCGGAATTTCTTCCGTGCGATCCGTCGTCCAGTCGCGGTTGGGTGCGGTTCCGCCGCTCGGGGTCGGGCGCGGAGCCGCGTCGGTACGGGCAGGCTGACGGTGTCCACCGTTTCCGCCGCGCAGGAGCAGGAACGCTCCGGCGATCAGCGAGATGACGCCCAGGATGCCGGCGACGATCGGAACCGTGCGGCCGAAGAGCGAGAGCTTGTCCTGGCCGTCCTTGGCCTGCTGGATCTGGTATTCGACGGTGTTCTCGTCGAACGTGATCGGTGCGTTGAGCACGTCGACCTCGGGCTTGCCTGCCTCACGTCCGTAGTACTGGTGAATCTGCTCTTCACCCTTGACGACGACACCGGTCTCGGGCTCGACCCACAGCGTGCGGGTGTTCTCGTACCAGCGGGTCATCGTCACCGGCGCAGTTCCGCCTTCGACACCCCATGTGTCGGCGGGCAGGGTCACCTTGTTGGTCGGCAGGTTGACCACCGTCGACAGGTCCACGGGGCCGACGGTCTGCTGGTACTGGTACACCGGCGTGCCGTTGATCTCGGTGGCCTCGACGAAGTCGATGTCCTTGGACGCACGAGCGTTGACGTCGAAGTACGGGTAGCTCTTCTGCTCGGAGTTGAACGGGAACTTGTACTGCAGACCGGTGTGGGCAACTTCCTCGGCGGGCTTGTCGCCGGCCACCTGAATGGTGCCGATCGGGCTCTCGACGGGCATCGAGGTCTTGCGGTCGATGGTGACGCGGTCGACGCTGGCGGTCAGCAGTCCGGTGTCGGCCTGCTTGTCGCTACGTCGCAGGGTCTGACCGGCCTGCAGCGTCATGATGTCGGCGTCGGAGGGATCCTCGACGGTGACGAATCGCTGTGAGACGAGCGGAACGTTCTGGTCGACGACCGCGCGGCCGGCGGCGAGGGAGCTCGCGTTCAGCACACTGCCTTCGCCGGTGGAGACGGTGGTGACTTCGAGGTCCAGCGGCGTCTTCTCGAGCGCCGAGACCGTATAGGTAGGAATGAGGATGGCGGCGACCACCAGAAATGCACCCAAGCCGATGAGTACAAGAGCCAATATCCGGCTCGGCCCTGAGCGCTCCGCCATGCTGATTCTCCTTAGTCGACCGCTTCACTGGAAGACACCGCAGGCGAGACCAGCGTGCGCCCCCCGACCCGATGCCCGATTTCTTACGACACGTCGCAGGTGACAGTAACAGTCGACAGTGGTGCCGGTCTCGTCCGAGCCGGTTCGACACGGCACACTTGAGCCACCATGAGTACTCGAGTCGATTCGGCATCCGTCGTACCGCTGCGTGCGTTCGTCCCCGCACTCGAAGGAATGCGCGCGCTGGCCGCGATCGGCATCGTGGTCACCCACGTGGCCTTCCAGACCGGTGCCGCCGAATCCCCGCTCATGGGTCGGATCTGGGGCAGGTTCGATCTCACCGTGGCGATCTTCTTCGCGCTCTCGGGGTTTCTGCTGTGGCGTCCCCATGCCGCGCAGGCCAGGGGGCTCACGCAGGCGCAGTCCGCTCGACGCTACTTCTGGTCGCGCGCGGTGCGCATCCTGCCCGCGTACTGGGTCGTCGTCGTGCTGGTGCTGCTGTTTCTGCCGCATGCGGGCGGCGACTACCGGGTGTGGTTGGCCAATCTCTCGCTGACGCAGGTGTTCGTGCCGTTGACGCTGACCGAGGGTATGACGCAGATGTGGTCGCTGTCGGTGGAAGTGGCCTTCTATCTACTGCTGCCTGTCTTCGCGTGGCTGATGGTCCGATTGCGCGGAGCCTCGGCCCGATACCGAATCTCGGTGCTGCTCGGCGCATCCGCGGTGACGCTGTCCTGGGGATTTCTACCGATCACGACTGCCGACGCCATTCACCACGACAACTGGCTACCCGGCTACCTCCCCTGGTTCGCGGCCGGGATGGTGTTGGCCGAGGTGTCCGTCGGACCGCAGACCTGGGTCCATCGGTGGGCTCGGCGCAGTTGGGTGATGCCGTCGATCGCCGTGACTGCCTTCGTGCTGTCGGCGACTCCACTGGCAGGCCCGCAGGGATTGGTTCGGCCCGAGCCGTGGCAGTTCGAGCTCAAGATCGTTTTCGGTGCGGTTCTCGCATTCGCGATGCTCTCGCCCCTGGTACTCGCCGACACCGGCCGCAGACACCGAGTGTTCGAGCATCCGGTGATGCTCACGCTGGGTCGGTGGTCGTACGGAATCTTCATCTGGCACTTGGCCGTTCTGGCTGTGGTGTTCCCGGTGTTCGGCATCATCCCGTTCTCGGGCGGAATGTGGTTCGTGTTGACGGTGACTCTTGCGCTGTCGATCCCGGTGGCCGCGGCCAGTTACGCGCTGGTGGAAGAACCTGCTCGACGGCGATTCGCGCCGAAGAAGTCACCTCTCACGGACGCCGTATCGCATTGATCGCCAGCGCGACGATCCCGATCAACGCTGCCAGCTGAACTACGTAGGATCCGCCCACGTACCCGTCGGACGATCGCCACGGACCGAGCGACAACAGCGCGGGGCCGAGCATGGCGAATCCGCCTGCGATGCAGACCAATACACGCGAGGACCACGCGCGATCGAAACGGCGATCCAGATACACCGCACCGAATCCGATCACGGCAACAGTGACCGCGCCGGCAATCCCGGCCAGGACGACGGTCGCTGCGAGCAGTGCCACGAATGCGGCCGTGATGCTGCGCCACGGGCGCGGCGGCGGGCCTGGATTCGGTACCGTGCGGGGCGCGCAGATCGCCGCGAACAGCAACGGGATCAACAGCAGTAGCCCACCGAAGATGCCCAGTCGGTACCAGCGATCGGTGGTGAAATCCAACGAGATCGTGCCCGACGCCCCCGCCGGAACCATCCAGGCCTGCTGCCACCCGTCGACGACCACAGGGGACAGCTCCACACCTCCGGGCATCGTTGCGTGCCAACCGATGTTGTTGCTCTCCGGGATCACCAGTAGTCGATCCTCCGTTGCGGAGGTGAGCGTCACCTCGCGGTGATCGGGGCTCCAGGCCGTGGTCCTTGCCGCCTGCGGTGCCGAGCTCGTCGGCCAGTCGGCCGGAATAGGCATGGTGCGCAGTCGAATGCCGTCGACGAAGAACGACGCTCCAGGCTCCACCACCACGTCCTGACGGCCCTCGGGCAACGACACCGGGTTGACGAAGTTCTCGTTCACGGGGGTGTCGGCGTCGCACACCGACGCCTTCAGCGGTTCGCCGGAACGGAATCGGTCGGCGGTAGCGGTCACCGACGTGCGCACCGTTTGCCCGGCAATGGAGACGATGGGACCGTTGAAGCAGTCCACCGTGATTTCACGGTCACCGTCGTACGGGGCACCGATCGGCTCGCCCGCGGACAGCGGCGTCACTTCGGCGAAACCCGGTGGTTGAGATTGGACGAAGCCCAACGAGTTTCGATCCAAGACGCCGTCCCAGTCCACGATGGACAGCACGATCTTGTCGGTCACATACGGTGCCAGCTGGACTGTCGTCGAACCGTCGGTGTCGACGTCGCGGACCATCGGGCCGTTGCCGAGATTGACCGCGACCCGGGTCGGATGGGCCGGAAGTGCGCCGAGGCTCGGGCTGAGCTCGAGCCCGTCCACCAGTGTGGGAGCGGGCAATTGGATGGTCAGAGTGGGGTTGGTGCCGGCCCGGTCGGTGATCGACTTCTCCGGTGCGGTCCAGGATGTGCGCGGGTCACCGTCGGTGGCGGCGAAGGCGGAACCCTCGAGATCTGCGACGTCCGACGCCCCGCTGGCCAGCGGTCGACCCGGCTGCGCCAACAGTGCCTCGAGTTCGGGCGACTGCCGTGTGCGCACCGTCAGATCGGGGATGACCGCGGTGCCCATCGGCACCTCGATCGTGCGCGAGAAACGCCCCAGTTCCTCGGGAGATTTGGACAATCCACTGCTGCAACGGATTCGATCCTCGGTGTCGAGGCATCCGGAGCGCCCAGGGAATTCCTGACCGAGTTCCCACGCGTCGACGCTCGCCCCGGCCGGAGTGTCCGGCAACACGGCACGGTGCACGATCGGCACCGGCTTCGGGTTGTCTCGATCGGAGTAGTCGTCCACCGAGACCTCGCTGATGCCGAATTGGCTTCCTCGGGTTCCATCGACCGTCGACTTCGCGGTGATCCGTAGCCACGGTGTTTCGCCACCCGGCAGGGACACCGTCATCGGGTCCCCGGGCTTGTCGACCCGCGCCGCGGTCGAACCGTTCGGGGTGGTGACCTCGACCCATTTCACCGGGTCGCCGATCGTTCCGGGACTGGTGCGCAGGTGCAGCAGACCGCCGCGAACCGGGGTATCGAAATCCAACTGAAGCCATTGCCCCACAGCGCGTTCGATACCGTTGCTGATCCAACTGGTGGCCAGATCGCCGTCCACTGCGGCTGCGACACCGCTACCGGGTGCGCTGCCACCGATCTGCGTTGCGTCCGATGCCGAGCTCGACGCGGTCAGCGTCGCGCCTTCCCACTCGGCGTCCACGGTCTCCGCCCCGTACACCGGGTAGTCGGGAACCTCGTTCAGCGATCGCCGGGGCTCGTCCGCGGCCCGCAGTGCGGAGTTGTGGTTGTCGACCTGGCCGAAGTCGGTCTCACGGTTCATCGGGGTGTCCGTCACCGTCACCGAGTCGACGGGTATGCCTGCGGCGGCTGCATCCGACGCCAGCAGTGTCGGCCCGGCCGGCACGGGAGTACGAATCCCGTTGTTGCGCAATTCGTTCGAGCGTAGGATCGACTCCGGTCCGCCCTGTACCACCGGGACCCGATCGAGATCGACCGTGTAGGGGCCGGACGCGGGAGTATCGGCCGAGCCGTTCACCGAATAGATCTCGACAGCGGGATACGGCGGCCGCAGATCACCGTCGAGCACAACGCCGTCGACCTGACCGGGAGCAACGTCCTCACCGAATTCGGCCACTCGGGCCAACCCCGGCGAACCGTCGAGCACCTGGTGCACCGATGCCGGACGGGTGGACCGAGAATTCTCCGGATCGAGGTCGTTGCGCACGACGACGTAGCTGATGCCCTGTCCCTCTAGGGTGTCGGCCAACCCGCTGGACGGACGCCCGTCGGCGAAGAGTCGCTGCACCGAGTCCAACGCGCGGATGGCCCCGGGCGGGGTGAGCGGCACGGCGTCGCGAACGGCCCAGGGCGTCGTGGCGAGAGCCTGCAACGGCTCGTCGCGGGTCAGTCCCCAGGTCTGCAATGCGAACGGTGCACCGGGCACGATCAGTGCGCGCTGCGCGTCGGAACCGTCGGGACTCGACCCGGACGCGTGGGCGGTGAGCCAGTCCGCGGCGTCGTGCCAGTACTGCGGAACGGCCTCGTACGCACCTCGTGGCGCGAGCTTGCCCGTCCACGCCAGCGAGGTGGACAGCGCCAACGCCACCAATACCAGTGCGGTCACCGCCATCATCGGATTCTTTTCCGGATGCGCGACGGCCGATCGCCACTGCGGCCGCGGGACCGACCCGGGCAGCGGAACACGGCCCAACAGATGAGCCAGGCCCAGTACCAACGGGATTCGAATGACCGGCTCGAGTTTGTGAATGTTGCGCAGCGGCGCGCCCGCAGAATCGAGGAACACTCGCACCGTTGCTGCGAACGGACCGTCCAGATCGCCGACGAACCCGGCACCGAGCCCGACGAGACCGACGAACAACATGATCGTCAGCCGGCCTCGGGCCGGCATCGATCGCATCGCCAAGCCTGCGATTCCGGCAGCCGCGATCAAGCCCGTTGCGATGACCGCGGCAGGCTGGGTCACCAGAACCGCACCGGCCACCCGCTCGGGTGAGACGAACGGCGTCCAGCTGCCGGTGCCGCGCAGCACCTCCGTCAACGACGTCCACTGGGTGGTGGTGCCGGAGGACTCTATGTAGTCGAGAAATGGTGGAGAGACTTTGCCCAACAACAGCAATGGCACAATCCACCACAGCGTTGCGAGCACGAGGAAGCCGGCCCACCAGGCGCTGAATACGAGCCAGCGCCTGTTCGGCCGATGAGACAGCATCCAGATCACGGCCACCAGAACGGCGGCGGCGGTGGCGACGGCATTGACCGCGCCCATCAACGCCACTGCGAGCGCAGATTGCGCCGCGGCCCGGCGAGCCGTCTGCTTCGCGTAGTCGCCGGTGAGACATCGCACGATCGGGATCAGCACCCACGGCGCGAGCATCATCGGCATCGTCTCCGAGGAGATCGACGCGAGGGTGGTGATCACTCGAGGAGACAGGACGAAGGCCGTTGCCGCGATCAGGCGAGAACTGCGGCTGCCGATTCCGAGGGCCTCGGCGAGTCGGATGATTCCCCAGAACCCGGCGATGAGCAGCAGCGCCCACCAGATGCGCTGCGTGATCCACGGTGGGATGGACAGGAGGTCACCGCCGGCAAAGAACGCTCCGTGCGGAAAGAAGTAGCCGTAGGCCTGGTTCTGCACCTGGCCCAACGGTGCCGCGCTGTTCCACTGATGGGAGGCACGTTCGAGAAATCCGAGGGGATTCTGCGCCAGGTCGTATTTGGTGTCGGCGACGGTGAAGCCGGGGACCTGCAGAAAGGTGAGAAGAAATGTCAGAGCCGAGACGCCGAGAAGCCATTTACGGCCGAGCGGCTCGGCCGAGATCATCGATCCACGAATGCGACCAGCGTCAGCGGCTGCCGTACTCAACCTGGTTCAGCAAGGACGAGTCGGCGTTTCCGGTGCGATCGATATCCGGACGAGAGTTGTCGGCTGCAGCGGCGGTGACTCCGAACACGACGCCCGCACCCAGTACGGCTCCGACGACGGCGGCAATGACACCCGGGACAGCGAACTTCATCTCGGTTCTCCAGTCAGTCGGCTCACAGATCAAAAGGGTGAGGTGGACCCCCACGCGGGCATCACGGTATCACTTGCGGGAGTGGAGCCTGCGGAATGACCCACATGGGGAGCACAGCAACAGGCCGGTGGACGCGTTACTTGCCGGGGGGAACGA
This sequence comes from Rhodococcus sp. 15-649-2-2, assembly GCF_002258645.1. Lineage (NCBI taxonomy): Bacteria > Bacillati > Actinomycetota > Actinomycetes > Mycobacteriales > Nocardiaceae > Rhodococcus > Rhodococcus sp. 15-649-2-2. The sequence goes on along the minus strand of NZ_NPFM01000011.1, from coordinate 212,257 downwards.
TCAGGACAGGGCGGTGACTGTGTCGCAGCACGTGCTCGGCCACCGAACTCTGCAGCAGTGCACGTAGACCGGTCGTGCCTCGGGTGCCGGTGACGATGATGTCCACGTCCATCTCGTCGGCTTTCTCCACGATGGCGCTCCAGATGGCGGTGGTGCATTCGGTGCACTGACCTTCCACCTTCAGGCCTGCGGCCTCGGCCAGCGCGACGCCCTCGCTGTTGGTCACTTTCGCGTCGGTGAGCGCAACGTCCTCGGCCTCGTCGTCGGGCACCCATTCGGGCTGCATGACGCCGGAAAGACCGGACATTCGAGCTGCCTGACGCACCATCGGCTCCCATGCCGTGACAACGATCGCGCGGGAGGTGGTGAGAAACCGGCCGGCGTAGTCGATGGCTCGTTTGGCGTTGTCGGAGCCGTCGTAGGCAATCAGGATGAGGTCTGCGGTCATGGTCGAGCTCCTCCTCATGTCGCGTTCGTCCAGATTACCCCCACCCCCTTCGGGATCAATGTGGGTTTCAGTCGCTCAGAATGCAACAAAGGCGCATTGATCCCAACCGGAGGGGCGGCAGCGACACCGACGATCTCGACTACCGTCGTGTCCATGCGATTTCGGTACTCGGTTCGGTCCGCTGCGGTGATGACGGTCGGTGTGGGGTTGTTGGTCTCGTGCTCGAGCGAGTCCACCCAGGTCGCGTCGACGCAGGCAGCGCCCCCTGCTTCGACGACGACAGCAGCCGACACGACCGTCCCGCAACCGGTTCCGCCGGTCGACGATTGTGCGGCGTTCGTCGGCGGATTGTCGGAGCGTCAGCGACTGGCTCAGTTGCTCACCGTCGGAGTCACCGGCACTGCGGACGCGGTGCAGATCATGTCGACCGAGCAGGTCGGTGGCCTCTTCGTCGGCAGTTGGACCGACGAGTCGATGCTCGGTAATCGGGAGGTACCGCAGGTGCGGGGCGCGTCTGCGGTGGCCCCGATGATCACGATCGACGAGGAGGGTGGACGGGTTTCGCGGGTCGCGGATCTGCTGGGGGAGGCACCGTCGGCGCGGGTGTTGGCACAGACGATGACGGTGGACGAGGCATACCAGGAGGCGTTGACGCGGGGCCGGGGTCTGAAGGATCTCGGGGTCACCGTCGACTTCGCTCCGGTGGTCGATGTGAGTGCACAGCCCGATGATTCCGTCATCGGCGATCGGTCGTTCTCCGATGATCCGCAGGTCGTCATCGAGTACGCGGGGGCCTACGCGCGAGGTCTGGAAGACGCGGGAATCAAGCCTGTCATCAAGCACTTTCCCGGGCACGGCTCGGGTTCGGGCGATTCGCACACCGGTGCCGTCACCACTCCGTCGCTCGACGAGCTGAAGACCAAGGATCTGCTGCCGTTCGCGGCATTGAACAACAGCGGCGTCGGCGTCATGGTGGGGCACCTCGACGTGCCCGGACTCACCGAGCCCGGGGTGCCGGCGAGCATCAGCCCGGCGGCGATGGCGTTGTTGCGCGACGGCGTCGGATACGGGGCTGCTCCGTTCGACGGTCCGATCTTCACCGACGATCTGAGCGGCATGGCGGCGATCACTGCGCGGCTCGGAATCGTCGACGCGGTGGAGGCGGCACTGGTTGCGGGTGCCGATGTGGCTTTGTGGCTCACCACCGATCAGGTGCCCGCAGTGTTGGACAATCTCGAAGACGCAGTCGCGACGGGACGCCTTGCCGCGGCGCAGGTGGACGAGGCCGCCGCGACGGTTGCTCGGTTCAAGGGGGCGTGCGGGGCCTGATTGCGCGGTACTCGACCTTACTGTGGAGTAACGTCTAGTACTTCGTACGTATTGGAGGGTCCATGGCTGGCGGCACCAAGAGATTGCCCCGCGCCGTCCGCGAGCAGCAGATGCTCGACGCGGCGGTGGATGTGTTCTCCGACAACGGTTTTCACGAGACATCGATGGATTCGATCGCCAAGAAGGCGGCCATCTCCAAACCGATGCTGTACTTGTACTACGGGTCGAAGGACGAGTTGTTCGCCGCCTGCATCCATCGTGAGGGCGTCAAATTCGTCGAAGCTCTGACGCCGGCCGCAGACCCGACTCTGACGCCGCGCGAGCAGCTGCGCAAGGCGCTGATCGGCTTCCTCGGATTCGTCGGTGAGAACCGGAAGTCGTGGATGGTGCTCTACCGTCAGGCCATCGGCCAGCAGGCATTCGCCTCACAGGTGCAGAGCAGCCGTGATCGGTTGATCGAATTGACGGCGGGTCTGCTGGCGATGAGCACCAGGGACCCGGAGCAGTCGCAGAATTTCGGGCTGATGGCCGTCGCGTTGGTCGGTGCAGGCGAGGCCGTGGCCGACAGGGTGGCGGGCGGAGAAATCGAGGTCGACGCTGCAGCCGACCTCCTGGAAAATCTGGCGTGGCGTGGCCTGGCCGGCAAGAAAACCGCCGCAACCTAGGCTGCCGCCACCTACACAGCCGAACTCGAAGTTATGGTCGGAAATCCGGGGAAATCCGTCCATAACTTCGAGTTCGAGCAGTCAGCGCAGAGTTCCCGTCAGATGCGGGTAGCCCTTCTTCGGGTTCTTCAGCGACAGGTCCCAGCCGGTACCGACGGCATCGGCGTAGGCGTTGATCGTCGCGGGCAGGATGATCGGCTTGCCGAAGCGGATGCTGTAGTTCACGGCCTCCGGGATTCGGCCCTCGACGGTCTGCAGTACGGCTGCCGCACTCCACATTCCGTGCGCGATGGTCTTCGGGAATCCGAATGCCTTTGCGCCGAGCGAGGATACGTGAATCGGATTGCGGTCTCCGGAGATGGCCGCGTACCGGCTGATGATCCGCTGATCGGCGCGCAGGGTGCGGGTCGGGGGCGGCGGAACCTCGTCTGCAGGCGGTGTTTCGCGAGGTCCACCCGACAGTGAGGTCTTCTGCAGGCTCAGGAAGCTGGAGGTCTGCTTCCAGACCAGCTCGCGTCCTACCTTGACCTCACTGATCAGGTCCACCAACAAGCCCTTGCGGTGCTCGCGCAGGTTCTCCGCGTGCACTCGGATGTCCAGCGGCTCCGATGCCGAGATGCCGCGAAACTGCTCGATGACGTTCTCGGCGTGTACCGAACCGATGGCAGCAAACGGAAAGCCTTTGGAGACCATCAGTTTCATCACCGTCGGGAACACCAGCGTGAACGGGTAGGTCACCGGCAGCTGATCGCCGAATCGCAGACCCGTCGCGCGGCAGTACCCAGCGAGGTTGTCGGGGTCCACTCGCAGACCCTTGAGCTCGTACACCGTGCTGGGAACCGAAGACGACCTGGATCCGAAGAACGGCAGCGCACCGAGCGCAGCCGAGGTGTAGATGTCGGATGTCTTCGGCTGCGCGGTGAGCGTGACGGTGCTCATGCGCCGAGCAGGCTCTGGCCGCACACGCGCACGACCTGGCCGGTGACGGCATTGGATGCGGGAGAAGCGAAGTACGAGACCAACTCCGCGACGTCGACGGTCTCGCCGCCCTGCAGCAGCGAGCTCATGCGTCGTCCGGCCTCGCGGGTCGCGAACGGAATTGCAGCGGTCATCGCGGTTTCGATGAAGCCGGGAGCAACGGCGTTGATCGTGATGTTCTTCTTCGCCAGCACCGGCGCGGATGCGTGCACCAAGCCGATGACGCCGGCCTTGGACGTGCCGTAGTTGGTCTGGCCGCGGTTGCCCGCGATGCCGGCGATCGAGGAGACGTCGACGACGCGGCCGCCGTCCTTGAGTGCACCGGAGGCCACCAGCTCGTCGGTGATGCGCTGCGGCGCAGCAAGGTTGACGCCGATGACCGAGTTCCAGCGGGCGTCGTCCATGTTGGCGAGAGTCTTGTCGCGGGTGATGCCGGCGTTGTGCACGATGATGTCGGCCCCGCCGTGACGCTCGAGGAGGTGCTTCGAGAGGACCTCTCCGGCGTCGGGCGAGGTGACGTCGAGTGCGAGCGAGGTGCCACCGACCTTGTTGGCCGTCTGCGAGAGTGCTTCTCCGGCAGCAGGAATGTCGGCTGCGATGACGGTGGCTCCGTCGCGGGCGAGGACCTCGGCGATGGTGGCACCGATGCCGCGGGCGGCTCCGGTGACGACGGCTACCTTGCCGGCCAGAGGCTTGTCCCACGAGGCGGGTGCCTGTGAATCGGCGTCACCTACGGCGATCACCTGGCCGTCGACGAATGCGGACTTGGCCGACAGGAGGAAGCGGAGAGTGGATTCGAGGCCGGACAGGCCGGTCGACGCGTTGGGGGAGATGTAGACGAGCTGCGCCGTGGCACCGCGCTTGACCTCTTTGCCGACGCTGCGCGTGAAGCCTTCGAGGGCGCGCTGAGCGATGTGCTCGTCGACGCTCGAGGTCTCTTCGGGAGTGGTGCCGATGACGACGACGCGAGCCGACGGTGCCAGGTTGCGGATGACCGGCTGGAAGAACTTGAAGAGCTGCTCGAGCTCGGCGACGTTGCTGATTCCGGTGGCGTCGAAGACGAGTCCGCCGTGCTTGTCGTCGTGCGGCTGCGACTGCGGGTAGTCCGAGAGCAGCTCACGCAGGGGTTCGACGAGGCGGCCGCTGCCACCGATCAGGACCGGGCCGGCCAGTGCGGGCTCGCCTGCCTTGTAGCGACGCAGCTTCTCGGGCTGCGGCAGGCCTGCCTGCTTGGCGATGAAAGCTCCCGGCGCGGACGCGAGGAACGTTGAGTAGAGATCTGGGGCTCCCTTGGAGGCTGCCACTGTCGTACCTTTCATTCAGCGCTGCTCGCTCGAGGAGCAAGGCGCACGACCGGGTGTCGACAACCAACTTACTCGCCAGTAAGATGAAACTCCACCAGGGCCATTCCCCACATGCTGGGGACGATGTTTGGAGACGTCAGTGACAAGCAAGCAGCTACGACCGGTCGCAATCGTCGGTGGCAACCGCATTCCGTTCGCGCGTTCGGACAAGAAGTACGCGCTGGCGTCCAACCAGGACATGCTCACTGCCACCATCGACGGTCTCGTGTCGCGATTCGGTCTGCAGGGCGAGCGCCTCGGCCTCGTCGCCGCCGGTGCCGTGCTCAAGCATTCGCGCGATTTCAACCTCACCCGCGAGGTCGTGCTCGGCAGCGCGCTGAGCCCGTACACCCCGGCCTTCGACATCCAGCAGGCCTGCGGCACCGGCCTGCAGTCGATCATCGCGGTCGGCGACGCCATCGCATCGGGCCGTATCGATGCCGGTATCGGCGGCGGTGTCGACACCACGTCCGACGCACCGATCGGCGTCAACGACGAACTGCGCGAGTTCCTGCTCTCCCTGAACCGGGCCAAGAGCACCGGCGATCGCATCAAGCTCCTCGGCAATGTCCGTCCCGGCATGCTCGGCATCGAGATCCCGCGCAACGGCGAGCCGCGCACCGGCTTGTCCATGGGTGACCACGCCGCCATCACCGCCAAGGAATTCGGCGTCCGCCGCGAGGACCAGGACGAACTGGCCGCAGCGAGCCACAAGAACATGGCAGCCGCCTACGACCGCGGATTCTTCGACGATCTGGTGACGCCGTTCCTCGGTCTCACGCGCGACGACAACCTGCGTCCGGGGTCGACCGTCGAGAAGCTGGCCACGCTCAAGCCGGTCTTCGGCACCAAGCTGGGCGACGCCACCATGACGGCCGGTAACTCGACGCCTCTCACCGACGGTGCGTCGGCTGCACTGCTGTCGAGCGACGAGTGGGCTGCCGAGCGCAACCTCCCAGTACTCGCGCACCTGGTCGATTCCGAGACCGCAGCGGTCGATTACGTTCACGGCAACGGCTCGTTCAAGGACGGTCTGCTGATGGCTCCGACCTACGCGATTCCGCGTCTGCTCGCGCGCAACGGCCTGACGCTGCAGGATTTCGACTACTACGAGATCCACGAGGCGTTCGCTTCGGTTGTACTCGCAACTCTGCAGGCATTCGAGAGCGACGAGTACTGCAAGGAGCGTCTCGGACTCGACTCCGCACTCGGCTCCATCGATCGCAGCAAGCTCAACGTCAACGGATCCTCGCTCGCCGCGGGCCACCCGTTCGCCGCGACCGGCGGACGCATCGTGGCGTCGTTGGCGAAGATGCTGGCCGAGAAGGGCTCGGGCCGTGGCCTGATCTCGATCTGCGCGGCCGGTGGCCAGGGCGTCACGGCCATCATCGAGCGCTGATCACTGCAGCTTCGGCTGCTCACGATTCGGGGGACACAGGGTCGGCGGATCCGGTAATCGAGGGGTTCTCGGATCTGCCGACCACTACGTGAAAAAGGGCACGCAGAGCTTCTCTGCGTGCCCTTTTCTCGTCGGATCAGCCGGGTATCCCGCTCTCCGGCGGGTTCGATTCGGCCCCGGTGTATTCCTCGACGGCCGAGTCGCCGATGTCGGTCTGCAGCACCGGAGTCAGGTACTCGGGAACTCCGCCGCGAATCTGGAAGACACTGGCACCGGAGATTCCGAGGTGACTCGAATCCGAGTACCGGAACGGGGCCAACTGCGGTCCCTCGAAGTCCATCCCGCCGTCCTGGATTGCCGCGACGATGCCTTCACGAGTGGGATTCTCGCCTGCCGCCTCCAGCGCCTGCACGAATGCGTATGCCTGGCTCAGACCGTAGATGCGGTAGTTGGTCAGTGGGTCACCGGTTCCGTTCTCCGCCCAGACCTTCTGCCACAGTTGGGTCCACGGATTCTCCGGGGAGTCGACGCCCGGGATGTACTCCAGCGAGATCATGCCTTCGAGCGACTGCGCGCCGTCGGTGACCGCACCCTGCGAGAAGCGTCCGAGCAGGGAGCCGACGAGGTCCACGTCGGAACCGATCGAGCTGTAGAACCACTCGGGGTCGTAGTTGAGCCGCATGGCGGTCAGTTGACTCAGCGCGGTGTACGAGGGCACGTTGAAGCCGAGAATCAGATCTGCTCCGGCACCCTGCAGGGCCGCGATCTGCGGTGCGACGTCGGTGTTGCCCGAGGTGTAGCGCACGACCTCGACGATCTGGTCGTCGAGATACTGGCGCACCGCCTCCTCGCTGTCTCTGCCGAGGTCGTCGTCCTGGAGAAACAGGCCCACCTTGGCGTCGGGCCGGTTCTTCGTCACCCAGTCGCCGATGATCTTGCCCTCGACCTGGTAGTCAGGCTGCCAGCCGAAGGTATTCGGGTACTTCTCCGGATCGTTGCCCCACATGATCGCGCCGGAGGAGACGAACAGATCCGGTACTCCCTCTTCGTTCAGAAAGTCGATGACCGCGCTGTGGGTCGCCGTGCCGAGTCCGCCCACGACGGCGAACACCTCGTCCTGCAACACGAGTTCGTTGACGACCTGGGTGGTCGTGGTCGGATCGTACGAGTCGTCTCGAACCACGTACTCGATCTGCCTACCGTTGATGCCACCCGCGGCGTTGACGTAGTCGAAGTACGCCTGTGCGCCCGTGGGAATTTCGCTGTAGCCGGGTGCTGCGACCCCGGTCAACGGAAAGTGGGCACCGATCTTCACCGAGGTGTCGGTGATGCCGACCGTCGAGCCTTCCGAGGATTCCGTCGCCTCGTCTCTACCGCCTGCACCGCACGCTGCGGCCAACGAGACGACGGCGACGAGCGCGGTCGTTCTGACCGCCACCGATCCGAACTTCTTCATTTCATCTCTTTTCTGGTTGAACGCAACCTTCGATACGTGCCCACCAGACCCAGTGGGGCGAACAGGATGACCAGGACGGTGAAGATTCCGGTCACCAGTGGTGCGAGTTCGGCGGATTGCAGACTGCTCAGCCCCAGATCGAGTCCGAGGTTGGTGACCACCGGCGGGATGTAGGTCAGCAGTATTGCCCCGATCAATGCCCCGGACAGAGTTCCGAGCCCACCGATGACGACGGCCGAGAGCAGCGTCAGTGAGAGTGTCAGCGTGAATCCGCTCGGTGCCGCGATCCGGGCCGACATCGCGAGAACAGCACCGCCCGCGCCCGCACAGGCCGCGCTGACGACGAACGCCAGAATGCGTGCGCGCCCGAGGTCGATGCCGGCCAGTTCGGCGGCCACTTCGTCGTCCCGGACGGCCCGCCAGCGGCGTCCGATTCGGCTCGAAGAGATGTTCGCCAGGAGGAAGAACACGAGGACGAGCAGTACCCAACTGACGTAGGCGACGAATTTCGTTCCGCTGAGCTCGTTTCCGGTGACGAAGTACATCACGTCGTCGATCAGCTCCGGCACTTTCGGCGCCGGGACGACGAGGCCTTGTTCTCCGCCGAGGTAGTCCGAGAAGTACAGGGCCAGGCCCGGTACGGCGACGGCGAGTGCCAGCGTGGCACCGGCCAGGTACGGCCCGTGCAACCGGGCGGCGGCCACTCCCACCACAACACCCACCACCGCCGAGATCACGGTGGCGGCAAGCAGAACGAGGGGCACCGACCATCCCGAATCGTTGGCCCGCAGCATCAACGCTGCGGTGTATGCGCCGACGGCCATGAACGCACCGTGTCCCAGGGAGAGCTGACCGCTCAACCCGGTCAGCACGGTCAGGCCGCCGGCCGCGATCGCCAGGTAGGCAACCGAGGTGAGCTGGCTCTGGCGGAAGGTGCTCAGTGATTCGAGTGCGAGCACGATGACGACGAGTCCGATGACAGCGCAGAGGAAGTGACGTCGAACCGGAGTTGCAGCGAGACGAGTGAGAACCGCGTTCATGTCACACCCTCCTGGCTGCTGCGCTGGCGAACAATCCGCTCGGGCGGACCAGAAGTACGACGATCAGGATCACCAATGCCGCACTGGAGACCAGATCCTGGCCGAGGTAGCCGCTGACGAAGCTGAGTCCGATGCCCATCAGCAAGCCGCCGACCACCGCGCCCGCCGGGCTGTCCAGGCCACCGAGAACTGCAGCGACGAAACCGAATACGACGATCGAGTCCATGTAACCCGGATGCACCAACGAACCTCCCGCGATGAGCAGGCCTGCCAACGATCCGACGACTGCGGCGAGAGCCCAACCGAGGGTGAGCATTCGGCTCACGCGTACTCCCAGGAGTTTGGCAACCTCCTGCTCGAAGGCGCTCGCCCGCATCTTCAGCCCCAGATCGGTGAAGCGGAACAACAGGATGAGCAGGGCCAGTACCACCAGGACGGCGATGATCTTGAAGATGTCGTACCCGGTCAGCGCTACGTTGATCTCCCCGATTCGCTGGCCTGTGAGTCCGAACGGAGCTGGGAAGGAACGGAATTGGTTGCCGAAGATGATGGCTGCCACCGCGTGGATGATGATGAACAGTCCCAGCGTCAGAATCACCGGGTTGATGTGCGAGGAGCTGTCGACGAACCGGATGACGAGTCGTTCGATCAACGCTCCCAGCAGTAGGCCACTGAGGAGTGCGACTCCGAACCCGATCCAGTACGAATACCCGGCGTCGATGACGACGAGTGCAACGTAGGTGGTGATCATGGCCATCGGAGCCTGGGCGAAGTTGACGATGCGGGTCGATCGCCAGATGAGCACGAGAGCGAGCGCGAAGGCGGCATAGATCATGCCGGTCGTCACGCCGTTGATGAGGATGGTGAGCAGTTGTTGCACTGTGGCAGGCGTCCTTTCGGCTTGCTCTAGAACCCGAGGTAGGCGTGTCGGAGGGCGTCGTCCCCGGCCAGGGTGTCGGCGGGGCCTTCCATCGCGACTTTGCCCAGATCCAGGACTACGGCGTGTTCGGCGATCGACAGCGCGCTCCGCGCGTTCTGTTCTACGAGCACGACGGTCATGGATTCGGAATCGACGAGTGCACGAAGCGTCTCGAAGATCTGCGCGACGACTTTCGGAGCGAGCCCGAGAGACGGTTCGTCGAGAAGAAGGACCGACGGTGTCGCCATCAGAGCTCGACCGATCACCAGCATCTGCCGTTCCCCGCCGGACAGGGTGTGCGCAGAAGACGCTCGGCGGTTGGTCAGGGGCGGGAACATCTCGTAGATCCGATCAAGAGTGACGGCGTCGTGACTTCTGTTGCGTCCCAACGCGCCGAGTCGAAGATTTTCGTCGACGGTGAGTTCGGCGATCACTCCACGACCCTCGGGGACGTGCGCAAGTCCTTTGCGAGACATGCGATCCGGTGCCACGCCGACAACGTCGACACCTGCGAGATCGATCCGTCCCGATACCGGTCGAATGAGGCCGGAAACGGTGCGAAGCAGTGTCGTCTTTCCTGCTCCGTTGGCCCCGAGCACGGCGGTGATCGCCCCGGCCGCGACGGTCATCGATACCGAATCGAGGGCGGTGACGGGCCCGTAACGCACCGTGAGGTCGGTGATCTTCAGGTGTGCCGCGTCAGTCGTCATGTGCCACTTCGTTTCCGAGGTATGCAGCGAGCACGGCGGGGTCCTCGCGGATCTGATCGGGTGTCCCCTGAGCGATGACCTTGCCGAAATCGAGTACGTAGATCCGGTCGCACACACTCATCACGAGGTCCATGTGATGCTCGACGAGCATGACCGATGTGGCAGGCCTTTCCGGATCGGAATCGGTGGAAACTGCTGCCAAAGAACGAATCTCGTTGCCGAGCTCGCTCATTTCGTCGCTGGACAGTCCCGAGGCGGGTTCGTCGAGCAGGAGCAGTGTCGGTTCGCTGACGAGAGCCCGCGCGAGCGCGACTCTCTTGCGCACCGCGTACGGCAGGCTCGGCGGCAAGCGGTGGGCGTGGTCGTCGATGCGCAGTCGCTGCAGCATGGCCATCGCGATCGATCGGAGCGCAGCGTCGTCGGAGGCGCTCGACGGCAGCCCGAGAAGGCCGGCCAGGACTCCGGTTCGAGCCGTTCGGTCGGCACCGACCATGACGTTGTCCAGAACGGTCATCCGATCGAACAAGCCGAGTCCCTGCAGAGTTCTGCTCATGCCGAGTCGGGGGAGGTCGTGTGGTCGGAGTCTTGGCAACGTTTTGCCGTGTCGGCCGAGTGTGCCCGATTGCGGGCGTACGAGTCCGCACGCAACGTTGAACAGGGTCGTCTTGCCGGCCCCGTTGGGTCCGATGACGCCGAGGACTTCGCCGGGGCGCACGTCGAGACTGACTCCGGAGAGCGCGACGATTCCGCCGAACGACACGTCGACGTCCTTCATGGTGAGAACCGGGTCCATCGTGTCGAGAGAGTTCAAGTGACGCACCTCACAATCTGTTGCGTTCACTATGGTGCGTCGCGCACAACGGGGGATATGGGCGCTGCGCACAGAATCTTTGGGTCGCTGGGCACCAGTACCGGTCAAATCGCCCTGTGATGTGGGCTCTGTGCGCAAAACTGTGAGGGTGGGTGCTCCTGGTGGTCGACACGCATCGGCGCGATCCGCTGCCCGCGGCGCGGTGACGGCCTCGGATCAGGAGAAGATCCGAAGCGCATGGGCGGCCTTGACGCCACGAGCCGACACGATCGCCGACTCCATCACGTTGGCGCTCATCGAGCAGGAACCCGCCTACCTGGCCAGCTCCGCTCCGGACATCGCCGGCGAGATCAGGCGCAGTACCCGCGAGCACATCGGTCAGGGTCTTCGCACGTTGTCCGGGCTGCCTGCCGCGAACGACAACACCCGTGAGGTGTGGCGTCGTACCGGGAGGGAACGCGCTCGCCAAGGCATTCCGATGGAGTTGGTACTCAAGGCGTACACGCTCGGTAGCCGAACGCTCTGGGAGGAGTTGATGCTCGAGCGAGAACAATGCCGATCCAGCATCGACGAGTATCTGCTTCTGGTGGCGGGTCAGCAGTTGTGGCGTGCGCTCGACAGCCAGTACGAAACTCTGGTCGAGGCGTACCGGCAGGAGAGTGCCCGAATGCAGCAGCGGGACCTCGCCAACGTCCTGGAAATTCTCGACGGTCTTCGATCGGGGCGTGGTGGAGATCCGGCATTCGTCATCGAAACTCGTGCCACACTTGGACTTTCGGCGTCACAGCAAATTGCGTGTGTCGTCGGTCCACTCGACGATCAGGGATCGCCGCCGCTGCCTGCGCCCGAGGATGCGTTGGATCAGATAGGCGCGGTATCGCATTGGAACACCAGGGACGGCCATCAATTCGCGCTCGTGGCTCTCGGAACCGGGTCGTGGAATTCCGTCGTCGATTCCCTTGCGGCGCAGGCCGTGGGGCCGGTCGGCGTCGCGCATTCACCCGAGGGCGTGTCTTCGTTCGCGGCGGCGTACCGGTTGGCGGCGTTGACGGCCGAGACCATCACGGAGGGCAGCGGCGTGGCGTTGGCGACGGAGCGTCTGCCCCGCGTGATCATGGCTGCCGACCATCAATCGTCGGAGTTGCTCGTGCGCCACGCTCTCGGCAGTTTGTGGACGCACCCGGAGCCGCATCGCGGAACGCTGCTCGACACGCTGGCGCACATGCTTGCCTCCGACGGTTCGCCGACCAATGCCGCCAAGGCGCTCTACTGCCACCGAAACACGGTGATCTACCGGGTTCGTCGGATCGAGGAGTTGACCGGGCACGATCTGACCGATCCGCGAGATCGGCTTCTGCTGACGCTCGCCCTGGTCAGGACGGGGCACTGGACTCGTGCCGTCGGGCAAGGTGACAGCTCGACGCCCCGTGGATCATTCAATCGAATGAATTGACGAGACATTTTTTTACTCGGTGTAACGCGCGGTCGATGAGTGCATATATTCCAGGTGGCTCCGTGCTGCTGCCTGACCCCCGACCCGGCAGCAGCGCGGAGCCTTTCTTCGTTCGGATACCGAACATCGCCGAGTGAGCGTCGTCGTTCGGTTTGCGTAAGCTCGTGCGCGGGGTACTCCGTGCCCACGGGTGGAACTTTCATCGAACGGTGGTCCTGGAAGGGTCGAACGTGAGCGAGGGCAAGAGTAGGTCGGGCAATGCGCCGAAGGGCGACGAGACCCATCCCGACACACCGCCGTACGACGCTCCCACCGAGGCTTTCGGGACTGTCGCTGATGCCGTGTCGGAGCCAACGTCCGAAGCCGATCGCCTGTCCGACGACGTGACGGTCGACCCCGCGGCCGATGTCGAGGGCACGGACGCCGCAGAATCACCTGTTCACGAAGCCTCGACCACAGATTCCGTCGCTACTGATTCTGTCCCCACTGATTCCGCCACCACGGAGGTCGTCGAATCAGCCGGTCCGACGGACAAAGTCGAGTCCGATTCGTCGACCTCGACCCCGCAGCAGATGCCGGTCGCGGACGAATCTCCGACCGTGGCGCAGCCCGTCGTCCCTGAGCAGCCCGTCGTCCCTGAGCAGCCGGTAGTTGCTGAGCAGCCCGAGTCTCCTACGGAACCACCCTCGATTCCTCCCAGCGACGGTAGCGCGCAGGCAGATGGAGCAGGCGTCACGCCGCCGTGGCGGAAGATTGCCATCGGCACCGGTGCAGTGTTCGCCGTCTTCGCACTGCTGTATGCCGCGGATTGGTTCACTTCGAGTGACCGTGTGCCCCGCGGTGTCACCGTTGCCGGAATCGACGTCGGCGGCAAAGCTCACTCCGACGCCGAAGACACGTTGCGCTCCGAACTCGGCCCTCGCGCCGAGCAACCCGTTCAGGTCGACGTCGGCGATCGGCAGGTCGACGTGCTCCCTGCCGCTGCCGGTCTCGGGGTGGACTGGAATGCGACGCTGGACCGCGCGGGGTCTCAGCCGATCAATCCGATCACCCGGCTGACGTCTTTCTTCGGTAGCCGCGAGATCGGCGTCGTATCGACCACGGACGAGCAAGCATTGAACGTCGCCATCGACGGCCTCCGCGCCGAGACCGATCGTGCTCCCGTCGAAGGCGACGTCGTGTTCGACGGTGTCACTCCTGTTGCTGTTGCACCACTCGAGGGTCGGGTGTTGGATGCCGACGGAACGCGTCGAAATCTGCAGACCGAATGGGCTTCGGGGGCAACGGAAGTGGTCTACGAGTCCACCCCCGTAACGGTGACGCAGGACGCGGTCGACCGAGCCTTGGCCGAGATCGCTGTTCCCGCTGTCGAGGCACCGGTGATCATCGCCGGTCGCGAGAACGTCGATGCGACGCTGCCGACCGACCGCGTGGGCGAGATTCTGCGCTTCGATCCGGACGGCCAGGGCGGGCTGACTCCGATCTACGACACCGATGTCGCCACGGGGATATTGGCACCACAACTCGTTCGCACCGAGGTACCGCCGAAGGACGCGTCGTTCACGTTCTCCGGCGGTGCGCCGACCGTCGTGCCCGGGGTGATGGGTGAGCTCGTGGAGTGGCGTAAGACTCTCGAGCAGCTGCCCGCACTGTTGTCTGCGGACGGCCCCCGCACCACCGAGGCGATCTACGAACCGGCTCCGCCCGCTCTCACCACCGAGGCCGCGCAGAATCTCGGTGTGCGAGAAGTGATCGCCGAGTACACCACCGGCGGGTTCGAGTACGCGTCGGGCGTCAACATCGGGCTGACGGCGCAAATTGTCAACGGTGCGCTCGTGAAGCCGAAGGAGACGTTCTCGCTCAACGGATATACCGGTCCGCGAGGTACGGCGCAGGGCTTCGTCGAGTCGGGGATAATCGACAACGGCAGACCCGATCGCGCCGTCGGCGGTGGCATCAGCCAGTTCGCGACGACGCTGTACAACGCGTCCTACTTCGCCGGCATGGAAGACACCGATCACACCGAGCACAGCTACTACATCAGCCGGTATCCCGAGGCCCGCGAGGCGACGGTCTTCGAGGGTGCGATCGATCTGAAGTTCACCAACCCCAACGACACCGGCGTGGTCATCGAATCGTTCGCCGATTCGTCCAGCGTCACCGTTCGACTGTGGGGCACGAAGACCGTCGACGTCGAATCCATCACCGGGTCGCGAACCAACCCCACGTCACCCAACACGGTGACGCTGCCCGCCGGCGCAGGCTGTGTCGCATCGGGTGGAGGACCGGGATTCACGGCCAGCGACACCAAGGTGATCAGCGATGCCGCGTCGGGCAGGGAATTGTCGCGGAACACGAGAACGGTGAAGTACGACCCGATTCCGATCGTGAAATGCGTCCAGCCCGATCGCCCGGACCCTTCGCCTGCACCTCGACCCGACCCTGCGCCGGAGCCGGAACCGGATGAGTGACGCCCGAGCTGCGAGGACACAGTTCGAATCACCTCGAGTCGGACTGTGGCGTCGCCGCCCGATCGGGTGTTTGCTGGTAGCAGGGAACTGCTCGAAATGAATGTGCCCGTGCGGGGGTTGCACAGCACAGGTGCTTCACTGCACTCGACCACCGAAAGGGAGCATTGCCGATGACGCTCACACGTACCGTCCTCGATCAGCAGACGCTGCGCGAGGCGTACGCGCAGTTCCCCAGCGGCGTTGTGGCGATCGCCGCGAAGATCGACGGCTTGCTGGTGGGGTTGGCAGCGAGCAGCTTCGTTTCGGTGTCCATCGATCCGCCTCTGGTGGCTGTCTGCATTCAGAACACGTCGACGACGTGGCCCAAACTCGAATTGGCACCCAACATCGGCGTCAGCGTTCTCGGTGAGGCGCACAACGATGCTGTTCGTACGCTGGCGGCCAAGACCGGTGACCGATTCGCCGGTCTCGATCTCACCGTCACGGACGGCGGAGCCGCCTTCATCGTGGGTGCAACAGCGTGGCTCGACACCACCATCGACCAGCAGATCCCCGCGGGCGACCACTTAATCGTGTTGCTGCGCATACATTCCCTGGATGTGCAGAGTGAAGTGAACCCAATCGTGTTCCACGGCAGCAAGTTCCGCAAACTGCAGCAGTAATCTCTGGTTCGACTTCGTTCGGCCTGTTCACCCATCGCCGGTCGTCCGTTCGCCCCTCCGGTTTTCGCAAACGCGCGCGCACTTGCGGCAGCACAGGTCGGGAGCGAGCAACCCACACCCAGCACACAAAGAACAACGGCCGCACCCGTGAACAGGTGCGGCCGTTGCAATGTCAGTGGATCAGAACGCTGCTTCGTCCAGTTCCATGATGTCGTTGTCGATGTTGGTCAGGATTGCTCGCGTCGAAGTGAGCTGCGGCAGGATGTTCTTGGCGAAGAACGAGGCCACTGCGATCTTGCCCTCGTAGAACGCCTTCTCCTTGCCCTCTGCACCGTTGTCGAGTGCGGCGATGGCAATTTCGGACTGGCGCAGCAGCAGCCAGCCGATGAGCAGATCGCCGAAGCCCATCAGGAAGCGCACCGATGCCAGGCCGACCTTGTACAGCTCGGTGGGCTGGTCCTGTGCACCCATGAGGTGCTGGGTCATCGAGGTGACGATGGCCTGCACATCTTCGAGTGCGGTGGCGAGCAGTGCGCGCTCGGCCTTGAGGCGGCCGTTGCCTGCTTCGCTGTCGATGAACGACTTGATCTGTCCGGCAACGTGAGCCAGAGCAACGCCGCGGTCGCGGGCGATCTTGCGGAAGAAGAAGTCCTGCGCCTGGATGGCGGTGGTTCCCTCGTACAGCGAGTCGATCTTGGCGTCACGGATGTACTGCTCGAGTGGGTAGTCCTGCAGGAAGCCAGAGCCACCGAAGGTCTGCAGCGACTCGGCCAGCACCTGGTAGGCAATCTCCGAACCGACGCCCTTGACAATGGGGAGCAGGAGGTCGTTGACGCGGTATGCAATGTCTGCGTCGGCGTCCGAGACCTGCTTGGCGGTGATCGGATCCTGGTGTGCGGCGGTGTAGAGGTACACCGCGCGTAGGCCCTCGGAGTACGCCTTCTGCAGCATGAGGCTGCGGCGGACATCAGGGTGGTGCGTGATCGTGACGCGCGGCGCGGTCTTGTCGGTCATCTGCGTCAGATCGGCACCCTGGACGCGCTCCTTGGCGTAATCGAGTGCGTTGAGGTAACCGGTGGAGAGGGTGCCGATTGCCTTGGTGCCGACCATCATTCGAGCGTGCTCGATGACGTCGAACATCTGCGCGATGCCCTTGTGGACCTCGCCGACGAGCCAGCCCTTGGCGGGGACGCCGTGGCCACCGAAGGTGAGCTCACAGGTGGCGGAGGCCTTGAGGCCCATCTTGTGCTCGACGCCGGTGACGAATGCGCCGTTGCGCTCGCCCAGCTCGCCCTTCTCGAAGTCGAAGAGGACGGACGGTACGAAGAACAGGCTCAGGCCCTTGGTGCCCGGTCCGGCACCTTCGGGGCGAGCGAGCACGAGGTGGAAGATGTTCTCGAACAGGTCGTCGGAGACAGCCGAGGTGATGAAGCGCTTGACGCCCTCGATGTGCCACGAGCCGTCGTCCTGCTTGATGGCCTTGGTGCGACCTGCGCCGACGTCGGATCCGGCGTCGGGCTCGGTGAGCACCATCGTGGCACCCCAGCCGCGCTCGACGATGACCTTGGCCCACTCCTTCTGCTCGTCGGTTCCGTTGTGGTACAGGATGTTTGCGAAGCCGGGGCCTGCGGAGTACATGAATGCTGCGGGCTGCGAGCCGAGGAGCATCTCGTTGATGCCCCACAGGAGATTGCGCGGGGCAGGCATGCCGCCGATTTCCTCGTCGAGTCCGACGCGCCACCACTCACCGTCGTAGAGCGCCTTGAACGACTTCTTGAAGGAGTCGGGCAGCTTCAGGCTGTGGGTATCGGGATCGAAGACGGGCGGGTTGCGGTCCGCATCGGCGAAGGACTCGGCCAGCGGTCCCTCGGCCAGGCGTACGACCTCACGCAGCATGTCGCGGGCGACCTCGCCGTCCATGTCGCCGAAGTTGTCGCCTTCGAGCGTCTCGTCGAGTCCGAACAGCTCGAAGAGGTTGAACTCGAGGTCCCGAAGGTTGCTCTTGTAATGGCCCATTGCTCGTTCGCTCTCCAGTCGGTGGTGCGGTCTCGTGAGTACCGCCCAAGTTAGCTACTCGTCGGTAACTTAAGGGATATTACCCCCGATCCGTTTCGCTGCCAAGGGCAGACCTACTCGCCAGTAGCAGTGCATCGATCGCAGTGCCGTCGCTCACGTCGCGATACCGATTCTCGGCGGTCACAATGGTCAGGCGGGAGTCGATGTCGGAGACCAAATCCTCTGGCGTGTAAAGGATTTCGATTTCCTGTGGGCCGCCGATGCCGGACTCGATGTTCGACGTGTGGTGCCCGAGAATCATGAGGATTCCTTCAGGTTTCAGCGCCGAAATTGCGGCCGAGACGGCCTTCCGTCGTCCTTCCGGGGACAAGTGCAGGTAAGACATGAGAACCAGGTCATAGTTGGGTTCCGTTGCCAATTGCGTCACATCTGCATGAATCCAGGTGAGGCGTTCGCGAACGGACGCGGGTGCAGTGGCGGCGATACGACTCGCCCTCGTCAACCCCACCGAGGAGAAATCGACCGCGTCGACGGTCCAGCCGCGGGTGGCCAGCCAGATGGCGTTCCGACCCTGGCCCGATGCGAGATCCAGTGCGCGACCACGCTTCAGCGTTGTCGCGACCTCGACCAATGTCGCATTCGGTGCCTCGCCGTACACGAGTTCTCGGCCGTCGTACTTGCGATCCCACTCTGCGGCGTCCACCCACGGAAGCCTAGTGGGGGCTACTACAACGTGGTGCGCAGCAGCAGGACGTTGTAGTTCTGGTAGACGGTGGCCAGGAAGTACAGGTCTCGGCCGGTCGAGAACGGGTGGATGTACGGCGCATAGATGGAGCTGACCTCGCGGGTGTCGACCAGAACCTCCGGTTCGCTCCACGGACCGACCGGTGACGGTGAGCGCCGCAGCACGATCGAGTTGGCATTGTCGGTCGTCATCATCAGGTACTGCCCGAGCGTGGCGTTGTACGCGACCGAGAGTTCTCCCACTCCGCCGACGATGGGTGCCGCCGCGGCCGGGTCGCCCTTCTTCCAGTCCTGGCCGGTCCAGTACTCGTATTCGCCGAGCTTCGCGATGTCCTGCTCTTTGACGCGGGCAACGTGGCCGAGGTTGAACCGGCCGGGCGGGGTGCCGTATTGGTAGACGTAACCGCCGTCCTTCAGGTATGCGCTCTGCTGGAAGTTACGGTCGCCGCCGACGCTGGGGCGCTGGGTCTCCGGCAGCGGTGCCCAGTTCTCCCCGTTGTCGTTCGAGACCGCCAGCCCCGAGAAGTTGGTCTCCCAGGTTCCGGCCGGGCCCCAGTTCTTCACCGACATCAGGTTCAGATACTGGGTGTCGCCGACGGCCACGCCGGCCGTCGGGATCCGACTGATCTCGACGAACGGGATCTTGGGACTGGGAACGACCTCTTTGGTCTGGCCCAGCGGGTCTTTCACGATGCTGTCGAAGTTCATGCCGTCGGCGAGGTTGCGGTCGGTGCTGCGGACGATGGCATTGCTGCGCCACGACCACAGACTGCCTTGCAGCAGGTTGGGTATCCCGAGTCCCGCGGTGTCGCCGAATGCCGTCAACACCTCTCCGCGGCCGTTGTCCCACATGATTCCGAGATCGGTGCCGATCATGTTCACGTTCTGGGTGTTGTTGGGGCTCGACATGCCGGTCACCTGGGCGACGGCCTGGGCTCGGCCGTGCAGCTGCGGCAGCCCGAACGTGCCGTTGAGCCCGGCTATGGGATTGACTGCATTGGGATCCGCCATGGCATTGGGGCCTGTGACCAGCAGCGACGCCGCCAAGGTCACGGTAGCGATGGTCAATGCTCTGGAACCTACGCGACTCAAGACGTCCCCCCGATTTCGATCTCCCACCCCGACAACCTCAGGAACCATATCAGCGGTTTGTTCGAGGGGTAATACATTGAGTGATCCGCTGTTTCGGAGGAATCGGGCGAATGCACCTCGATGTCGTAATCTGGACACGTGAGTGATCTACCCGATTCCGGGCTGGCCAGGGATCTGTCCGTCAGTGCGATGAGGCTGAATCGGAGGCTGCGTCTGCGCCATTCCAGCGACAGATTGCCCGTCGCTCAGCTGTCGATTCTGACGACTCTGCTGCGAGAAGGGCCGATGACGACGGGTGAGTTGGCGGCGCGGGAGCGAATAAAGCCACCGTCGGTGTCGCGGTCATCGCACACGTTGGTGGAATCCGGTTTGATCTCTCGGGCACCGCACCCGACGGATGGCAGGCAAGTGGTTCTGCAGCTGACCGATACCGGGACTGCTGCCGCGCGGGAAGAGGTCGCGTCTCGGGAGATTGCGCTTGCCGAGCAGTTGGAGAACCTGACGGCACAGGAGCGGGAGACATTGGCCGCCGCCGCCGGCATTCTCACCGAGATCGTCGAACAGGTCGACTGAGCTTCGTCAGTTGTCGTTCCGTACTTCGTGATCGAGGGTGTCGATGTCCCACTCGAGAGTCGAGCCCAATTCTTCCGAATCGCCCCGGCGTGCGACGCGACCGAGGACGGTGGCGACGACTGCCGCGCACACCATCCATACGGTAACGACTATCCACAACCCGGTCATGACACACTTTCTAGCACCCGTGTCTGTGAAATCGCCGTGAAACGGTGATTCGGCTTTGTTGCGATTCGATATTGGTCGTCGATGGTTCGACAATCAGGACATATCGAAGGCGCTGTTCCACAACAGATGTGGAGTTTCGGGCTTTACGGAACCAATTCGGGCAAAACAAACCTCACGTAACGGACTCGAAATCCTGTTTCGATCGAATTCGGTCGACGGCAATGCGGAACCGACTCTCCGGTGCGCACTTGTGGGATACCGGGTCCAGATCCGACTCGAAATCGACATCCCGCAATTCTTCGAGCATTGTCAGCGACGCCCCCGCGGCCGTCAGCGCGGCGTGTGTGTCGGTGCCCGTCGACGGTGCCGACATGGGCACGTCGAGCAGGGCCCGTGCCATGGCCGGGTCACGCAGGCCCAGCGCCCACCAGCCGCCGTCCTCGGCCAATCCGAGCACGTCGCCATGGTCCAGCCGCGCGGCCGCGTCGGACAGTATCTGCGCGGTCACCTGGGGTGTGTCCATGCCGATCTGCAAGACGGCTCCGTCGGTGGCCGCGTCTGCGTGTGCGTTCGCCAGCCGTTCCCCCAGTCCGTCGCCGCGTTGCGTGATCACCGTGAACGACGCCAGAGCCCGAGTCAGTTCGTCGGAGCGGGCCGCGTCGGCAAGGGTGCCGGTGAGAGCCACGACGCGGTGATCGACGTCGGCCGCGGAGACGGCATCGAGGGTGTCCAGCAGCGAGGCCGCAGCAAGCTCGGCCGCAGCGGCATCCCCGATCGTGGCAGCGAGGCGTGTCTTGGCCAGCCCTGGAACGGGAGCTTTGGCAACGACGAGAGCGGTGACGATCACGAAAGAACCTTCCAGAAATCTCGTACGGCGACGATCGTTCCCTTCACCGAGCCCGAAACCTTGGATGTACCCGCCGTTCTCGGACGGTAGTCCACGTCGTGTTCGGCAACGGTCCACCCGGCTTCGGCTGCCAACACGAGCAGCTGGAGCGGGTAGCCCGAGCGGCGGTCGGTGACGCCGAGGTCGAGCAGTGCCTGGCGGCGGACCGCGCGGATGGCACCCAGATCGTGCACCGGAAGCTTGTACTTGGTCCGGAGCCGAAGGGACAGAACGGCATTGCCGATCCTGGCGTGCAGGGGTGAGCTTCCCTTGGCCGGTCGTCGACGGCCTACGGCGAGGTCGGCGTGATCCAATGCGGCCACGAGCGTCGGCAGGTCACCCGGATCCATCGAGCCGTCTCCGTCGAGGACGCACACGATCTCGGTGTCGGCGGCGAGGACGCCCGCGTGCACGGCAGCCCCGTAACCAGGTACCGATTCCGACACCACGGTGGCTCCGTGCGCCGCGGCGACGGCGGCGGTGTCGTCGGTGGAGTTGTTGTCCACCACGATCGCCCGATACCCCGACGGCATCGAATCGAGCACTGCAGGAAGCGATTCGGCCTCGTTCATGCAGGGAACGACGACGGTGACCGAGCCCGGGTCAGACACGAGGGGGACCCGTACCCTCGGCGTCGCGCAACGGTGCGTCGGCGAATGCGGTGAGGCCCTCGCGAGGCATGACCTTCGCGCGGAATCCCAGAGTCCGTTCGGCGAGTTCCGAACTGGCGACGATGTGCCGCACATCGCCCGCTCGGTACTGTCCGGTGATCTCGGGCACCGGTCCGCCGCGTGCGTCTGCGAGGATGCCTGCGACTTCACCGATGGTGATCGGTTGTCCCGAACAGACGTTGAGCGCGGTGAAGCCGTCCAGTGCGGCCGAGATCGACGCGATGTTGGCCGCCGCTACGTCGTGAACGTGGACGAAGTCACGGGCCTGCTTGCCGTCCTCGTAGACCGTCGGAGCCTGGCCGCGTTCGAGCGACGATCGAAACATCGCTGCCACACCGGAATACGGGGTATTGCGTGGCATGTGCGGGCCGTACACGTTGTGGTAGCGCAGTGCTACCACCGATCCGCCGGTAGCAATCGCCCAGGCGGAGGCGTAGTTCTCCTGAGCGAGCTTGCTGGCGGCGTAGGTACTCCTGGGCTCGAGTCTCGAATCCTCCTCGACCAGAAGCCAATCGAGTGGCTCACCGGACCTGGGATCGCGGTTGTCGAACATGCCTGCGTCGAGGTCGGCGCGGGAGCGGGGCCGAGGAACGACGGTCTCGCCCGACGAATTGAGGTACCGCCCCTCGCCGTACACGACCATCGACGAGGCGAGAACCAGTCGGGTGCAGCCCGCCTCGTACATGGCTGCGAGCAGGACTGCCGTCCCGTAGTCGTTGTGGCTTGCGTACGCCGGGGCATCTGCGGCGTCGACGCCCGCTCCGACGACTGCGGCCTGATGACACACGACGTCCACTCCGCGCAGTGTCTCGACGAGTGCGTCCTTGTCTCGCACATCGAGGTCGAAGATCCCATCGGCATGCGCGCCGGGGCCGTGCGCCGATTCGAGCATCGCGTCGACGCCGACCACGTCTAGATCGGCGGTTCGCGCGGCGTCGAGGATGTGGCCACCGATGAATCCGGCTGCGCCGGTGAGGAGTACCCGTGTCATGGCAGCTCGATCGGCAGGGTGATCCCGGTGTGCACGCGGCACGTAGGGCAATCACCGGTCGGAGCGTCACGAACGGCCGATCGCACGAGGGTCTTGAGTGGTTCGATGTTCTTCTGGAATTCCGCGAACACGTCCACGGCCTTGACGCCCTGACCGGATTCGATGCCGGCATCGAGGTCGGTCACCAATGCGATCGGTGCATAACAGAGTTCGAGCTCGCGAGCGAGAACGGCTTCGGGGTGACCGGTCATGTTCACCAGTGTCCAACCCTGGCGGGCGAACCACTGGCTTTCCGCGCGAGTGGAGAATCGCGGACCCTCGACGACCACCATGACGCCGCCGTCGATCGCGGTGTCCTGGAGGGCCGCCCTGCGCAACTCCCCGCAATAGGGATCGGCGAACTCGACGTGGATGCCGCCCTGATCGAAGTAGGTCTGCGTTCGCCCGGAGGTGCGATCGACGAGCTGATCGGGAATCACGACGGTGCCGGGGCCGTACTCGGGCACCAGTGATCCGACGGCGCATGGCGCGAACACTCGACTCACCCCGAGCATCCGCAGCGCCCACATGTTCGCGCGGTACGGCAACGTGTGCGGGGAGTACTCGTGATTCCGCCCGTGCCGAGGGAGGAAGGCAACATCTCTACCCTCCACCTCGCCCAATGTGATCGGAGCGCTCGGGACTCCGTAGGGCGTATCGAGCACGATCTCCTCGGCGTCGTCGGCGAAGAACGAATAGAAGCCGCTGCCGCCGATGACGGCGATCTCGGCCCGTCCCTGCGCGTCCTTGTTCATCTGTTCATCCTCCATCACCGTCGGTCGATATGCTGATCGGAAGTCGTGTTCGTCTCGAGGTCCGCAGGGAGAAAACACTATCCGTTACTGGAGAGAAGCCGTCGCCGGTGCGCTCGCCGTCGCGCTCGTCGTGGTCGCGTTCATCGTGCCGTATCTGGGAAACGAAATCGTCACGCCCATCATCAACAGAACCCCTCAGCAGGTGCGCGATTTCGCAGACGCCGCACCGCTGTTCGGATTCCGTGAGATTCACTTCGGGTGGGGAACTCCGTTCGCCGTACTCATCGCCGTGGCCACCGTGCTGTGGGGGCCTACGGTGGCCCGCCGGTTGTCCTGGACGCGCTTGCTGTTCGTCGTCTGGGGCGCGTCCGCAGCATGGACGATGTCGTTGGCGATGGTCGATGGGTGGAGGCGCGGCTTCGTAGACCGGCTGGCGTCGACGGACGAGTACTTGCACGAGGTGCCGGGGATCACCGACATTCCCGCAACTCTGCGCGGGTTCTCCGAGAGAATCCTGGATTACCAGGCGGATTCGTGGACCACGCATGTCTCGGGACATCCGCCGGGCGCGTTGTTGACGTTCGTCTGGCTGGACCGCCTCGGCCTCGGCGGCGGTGCGTGGGCGGCGACGCTCTGCGTGTCGGTCGGGACGAGTGCCGCAGTGGCTGTCGTCCTCACGCTGCGGGTGTTGGGCGACGAGAAGATGGCCAGGCGCGCAGCGCCGTTCGTGGCCGTCGCGCCGGCCGCGATCTGGATCGCCGTGTCGGCGGATGCGTTCTATGCCGGGGTCGCCGCGTGGGGTATCGCGCTGCTGGCGATCTCCACGAAGCGGTACCTGTGGCCCGCGTCGATCGGTGCGGGAGTGCTGCTCGGTTTCGGTATCTATCTGAACTACGGGCTGGTGCTGATGGGCTTGCCCGCGGTGGCGGTACTGATTGCCGGTCGAAAGATTCTCCCGTTCGTGGGCGCGGTCATCGGAGCGCTGATCGTCGCGGGAATCTTCACGGCGTACGGATTCTGGTGGTACGACGGTTACGAGTTGGTGCAAGAACGTTACTACCAGGGCATCGCCAAGGATCGCCCGTTCGAGTACTGGGGTTGGGCCAACTTCGCGGCGCTGTTCTGTGCGCTGGGTGTTGCTGTGCCAGCGGCATTCCCGCGAATTCTCACGCGAGTGCAGCCGATCAACCTGCTGGTGATCGGCGGCGTGGCGGCGGTGGTCATGGCAGATCTGAGTCAGTTGAGCAAGGCCGAGACCGAGCGAATCTGGTTGCCGTTCGCGATGTGGATGCTCATTGCGCCCGCGGTGTTGCCGATGCGCACGCACCGATTCTGGTTGGCACTGCAGGTGATCGGCGCATTGGCGGTCAATCATCTGCTGTTCACGAATTGGTGAGCGGTGCAGGCGTCATCTGGGCGAACCAGCGCCCGTCGATCGGTGCGACGTCGATCATTCGAAGGCCTGCTGCCCGAGCGAGATCCGCGGTGGCGTCGGCGCTGACACTCGACCACGCGAACCAATCTCCGACCATGGTGTCGGTTTCCCAGCGCACGGTGCGGTGCCGCACTCCGTAGTTGCTCGGCGCATCCACCTCGGCGATGACGGCTCCGTGCGGTGCCAGTAGGTCGGCAGCGCGGCGCAGCAGCCGAACCGGATCGCCGCCGATGCCGATGTTTCCGTCAGCAAGCAGCACGCAGGACCATTCGCCGGTGTCGGGCAGTGGCTCGAAGATGTCCTTCAGGACGGCGTTTCCGCCGCGGCCGATGGTCAGGTCGACGGCTGCCTTCGAGGTGTCGACGCCGAGTGCCGACACTCCCCGTCGAGCAAGTGCTTCGGTGAGGCGCCCGGGCCCGCAACCGAGGTCGAGGGTGGGGCCGGTAC
The DNA here is from genome assembly GCF_002258645.1 of Rhodococcus sp. 15-649-2-2. Classification (NCBI taxonomy): domain Bacteria; kingdom Bacillati; phylum Actinomycetota; class Actinomycetes; order Mycobacteriales; family Nocardiaceae; genus Rhodococcus; species Rhodococcus sp. 15-649-2-2. The sequence goes on along the minus strand of NZ_NPFM01000011.1, from coordinate 186,756 downwards.
ATCGACTGATCATCGCGTGGTCCGCACGGCGATCCTCCACGGACGAGGCATCCCCGCCCATCCAGCGGGCAGTGGGTAGACGTTCTCGTGAGCCGTCGGAATCGCCTATCCAACAGGGCAATCCGGCTGCTGCGCGGTGGAAGAGTGTATCGGCGGTGACGCTCATGCTCGGCTCCGTACGAGGATCAATCGAATGAAGTAAGCGGCTGCGCTCACGGTGAACAACGCGGCGGTGAGCGCGAGCCAACGACCGAGGAAGGGCTCTTGCGTCAAACCGGTTGCGGCCCGGTACGACTCCGCACCCTGGGTGAGTATCCCGGGAAAGAACATGAGAAACGTCAGTCCGGCTCCGAGAGCGGGAACGCGAACGTAGTTGACCGGAGACAACATCCAGGGGCGGTGTGTCGATCCGGTGAGAAGTCGGTCGGCGAGCGAGTAGAGCGGACACAGCACGGCGTCGTGCAGCAGGACCGAACCGAAGAACCACACGATGATGGACTTCCACCACACGTCGTTGTTCCACAATGTTTCCGGTCCGGCAATCGCGATGACGTAACCGACGAGGGCGAACGAAAGCAGCAGACCGACTGCGTGCAGTGGGTGCCCACCGTAGATCTTCGTGAACGCTCTCATCCGAGGCTCCTGACCTTGCTATGCAAAAAGACCCGTGCGCGAGAGCCACCGTCTGTCACGGTGTGCTCTCGCGCACGGGGTCAGGCAATGGTTATGCGGCGGTCTTGACCGTGATGGTCGCAACGCCCACGAGCAGGCCCGGGGTCACAGCATCGGTGTTGAAGGTGCTGTTGAGCAGTCCGGCAGCGGTCTCCGAGATCTTCACCTGGGTGCCCTGCAGGATTGCGGTGTTGTCGGGTCCGGTCGCCAGCGGCTGCAGGGTGCGGCCGTCGAGATCGAACAGCACGGCGTCCGCAGCAGCCTCTTCGCCGTTGACGGTGACGTCACCTGTGAGAAGTGAAGTGCCCGGGTCGATGTCGAAGTTGGTGAGCTCGACGACGGTTTCGCCGGCGGTCAGCGACAGGCCGCTGCCGTCGTGCATGATCTCGCCCTGGACGTAGGGATCCACGGTGCCGGGCTCCCAGTACTTGACGTCTCCGCCGGTGATCGGGAAGCGGATGGAACCGTCTGCGAGAGTGGCGGTTCCGACTACGCCGGGCGTCAGGCCCAGGGTGGTCAGTGCGCCCAGGAAGCCGGGATCGAGTGCAACCGCGGTGTCGACGCCGTTGCTGAGGTCGGCGACCTCGGCAGCGGGCTCGGGGGTGCTCTCGGTGGTTTCCATGGCCGATGCGGCCGAGGACGTGGCCGCATCGACTGTGCTGGAAGCGTCGTCGCTGGAGCATGCGGCAAGCGGGACGATCGTCATTGCACCGATTGCGGTGGCGGCCAAAGCTTTACGAACAGTGAACATGTCGGTCAACCTTCCGTGCTCGTCTCTCGAGCGTTGTGGGTCATTCGGCGCTGCTTGCCGAGCGGATGGGTTACATCTCGATCCCTGCTGGGAGCGTGACAACCTGTTACCCGACAAACCGGACCGTCAAACCGGAAAGATTCCTGATGTTCGGTGCAGACTCAGCGAAGTATCAAATCCGCTGCCCGTTCTCCGATCACCACCGACGGCGCATGGGTGTGTCCGCGAATGATGCTCGGCATGATCGACGCATCGGCCACGCGAAGGCGGTCGACTCCCCTTACCCGGAGCTCGGAATCGACGACGCTGCCCGCGTCGTTACCCATCCGGGCGGTGCCCACGGGGTGGTACAGAGTGTGCGCATTCTGCTCGAGGGCCTCGGTGAGCAGGTCCGCCGGGGAGATGTTCGACGCCACCCTGGGGCGGAGGATGTCGCCGAGCTCGCCCTTCAGCGAGGGGGTTTCCGAAATCGCGACGCAGGCCCGTAGCCCTTCGATCATGGCGCGGCGGTCGAGTCCGCCGGGGTCGCTGAGATAGCGCGGCTCCACGATGGGCTTCGCCAAGGGGTCGGCAGAGCGCAGGGTGATCTCGCCGTGGCTCTCGGGTTTGACGAGTACCGCGCCGATGACGGCGGCGTGTGAGTCCTGGCCGACGAGTCCCTCGTCGAAGAACGGTGCCGGTCCGAAGATGAGTTCGACGTCGGGCAGGGCAAGGTCTTCTCGGCTCTTGATGAATCCGTACGCCTCGGCGACGTTGGAGGTGAGCATGCCGCGTCGGCGCGTGAGGTAGTTGACCAGCTCGGGGATCTTCTCGGCATGGAAGAGGGAGTCTCGTTCGGTTTTCCAGCCGATGAGGGCGGCCAGGTGGTCGAGGAGATTCTGTCCGACGCCCGGTGAGTGATGCTGAACGGCGATGCCGTGCGATTTCAGTTGTTCCTGGTCGCCGATGCCCGAGAGCATGAGCAGCTGTGGGGTGTTGATCGCTCCACCGGAGAGGATCACTTCCTTGTGTGCGCGCACGGTGTGTGTCTCGCCGCCGGAGATGTACTCGACGCCCACGGCCGCAGTGCCCTCGAACAGCACGCGAGTGGCGTGTGCCTCGGTGAGGATGGTGAGGTTCTTGCGCTTCTTCGCCGGTCGCAGGTATCCATCCGCGGTGCTCCACCGTGCTCCGCGCTTCTGGTTGACCATCGTGCGGGTGAAGCCCTTGGGCTCGGGCAGGTTGGCGGTTTCCAGCGGATAGCCCGCTTCTTCGACGCCGTCGAGGAACGACGACGTCAGGTCGCGAGGGCTGCGCTGGTGCGAGACGATGAGTGGGCCGTCGGTGCCCGCGTCGAGTGCTGTTGTCCCCTCGATGTTCTCGATCTTGCGGAAGTATCCGACGAGGTTACGGAACGACCAGGAGTCGTCGGAGACTGCCGCCCACTCGTCGTAGTCGGCGGCGAATCCGCGCACCCACATCATGGCGTTCATCGACGACGAGCCACCGAGCATCTTGCCGCGCGGCCAGTAGATGCTGCGATCTCGGAGCTCCGGCTGCGGTTCGGTCAGGTAATCCCAATCGACCTCGCTACGAAAGAGTTTGGAGAACGCAGCCGGGATGTGGGCGAACTTGTTCTTGTCCTCGGGACCTGCTTCGAGCAGTATCACCTCGTTGCGAGGGTCGGCGCTGAGGCGATTGGCCACCACTGCGCCTGCGGAACCTGCGCCCACCACGATGTAGTCGGCAGTCTTGTGCTGTGAGTTCATCTTTGTCCTTGAAGTCGTGGCGGGCGCAGGGGTGTCAGCCGCGCAGGGCGGAGGCGAATATCGCGGGCAGTTTGGCCCAGGACGGTGCACCGGCGAATGCAGTGAGCAATTTGCCGGTCGATGCTGCGGTCTTGTTGGTGACGAACCACGGCGGCTTCGGGGAGATGGAGAGTTCCCCGTTGATCAGTGAACGCGACAGGGGACGGAAGGGGCCACGGACCACTGTTCTTTCGGCCCCGTCGATCAGCAATGCGTTGTGCACGATGCCGATTCCACTCTGCACGTCGTCGACGGTGTGACCTGGGTAGGCACCCCAGGTGGCCGATGCGGTGAGGAAACCGAGTGCTGTCCATGCGTTCACGGCGATGGTGCCGTACCGCAGTTCGGCGAGCATGGTGTCGAACTTCTCGCCGAGTCCCTTGATGGTGGCAGGGGAGCCGATGATGTTGACACCGAGGGTGCCGGTGAATTCCTCGTTCGCCGCCTGGACGGCCTTGGCTGCGAATGCTGCACCGCTGTAGGGCAATTCGATGACACCCATGACCGGAGCGAAGTATTCGGTTTGCAGCAGGGGTGCGTATTCACCGGGGTTCAGATCGGTGATGAGCACGCGGCCCCTACCGTCGCCGAGTCGTTCCGCGGCCGGGTAGGTGGCGGTGGCGTCGGATACCCTCTTGTCGCTGCCCGGGTAGTAGGGAGTGCGTGCCGGTGCGCGATCGAGTGCCGCGCGCAGAGCAGCGATGAATTCGTCGCGCTGCTTCCATTCGGAGGACAGCACGACGACCTGCGATGCGACACAGTTGTACCCACTGTTGTGCAGTCGTTGGGTGGCAACGTGTTCGGCCTGGAACAAGATGTCGGCGCGGCTCCACTCACCTGGCAGCACGATGGTGGGCGAGACGCCGCCGAGCTCGCTGGAGATGTCCTTGGTGAGAATCGGGTCGTTCGCGGCCTTGCGGGCGGCTCCGTCGTTGCCCGTGCCGAACACGATCGCGTCGTGCGTGAGGGAGCTGCCGGTCATGTGAACATGGTCGACGAGATCGTGCCGAACCAGGTAGGTGCCCACATCGGCACCGCCGGTGAGCAGGCGAAGTGCGCCGATGTCGACGAGGGGTGCGAGCACCTTCTCGAACACCGGTAGCAGTGGATCCATGATGGGGTTCAGCTTGAGTGCGACCACCCGGTTGAACGCGAGCAGTTCGTACAGGGCGTCGAGCGGGGCGATCGAGGTGATGTTGCCTGCTCCGAGTACCACTCCGATGCCTGCGGTGTGGGCTGGGTCGAGTTGGGCGAGCCCCGCGGTGCGCTGTGCAGTCGCACGATCGATTCCGGGCTTCAGCCATACCTCGCCGGTGAACCCGTTGAGTAGCAGGCGGTCGAAGATGTTGAGCGGCAGCACCGACACCGTCGTCCGCCCGCCGGGGGCCGTCCCGAACTTCACATCGGCCAGCGGACTGGTGCCCGCTTCCAGCGCCGTGAGCGTGTGGGAGAGGGCACCGAGCGCACCGAGGAAGGAGTAAGGGCCGGACAACCATTCCTCACCGACAAGGCTGGACGAGCTGTCGAGGCCCTTGATCGACGAGGCCGCGGTCACCCATTCCTGGGCGTGAGTGGAGGTCAGCGCGTGCATGCGTTCGAGCAGTGCCCGCCGATCGGCCAGGGTGAGTTGTCCCCAGTTCTTCTCACCCTGAGACAGATCGGTGAGAGCGGCATCGACGGCTGGCTGGGAGTCGGAGCCAGTGGTCGGGACGGGATGCAGGTACGGGGTGGCTTCGCTGGTCAACTTGTCGGCTCCAGATCATTGTTCGGATACACGGCTTCGAGTGTGATTGTCGTCGCATTCGTGGCGCGGACGCTATGGGCCACCGCTGTCAATCGAGTCCCACCGTTTGTGCCGTCGCACAGTTCGGGTGTGGCGTGGCTTACATGGGTGCGGTTAGAGTTCTGTCATGACCGCGACCGAATTGGATCTGCATCCGTCACCGACCGATCTGGCCGCGACGATGCTCGACGGCGTCGACGATCTGGCGAGCGAACTGGTGCGTCGGATCCTCGGGGCCGAGCATGCATACCTCGAATCGACGCTGCTCACGCCCGAGCAGCTGCACGAGGCGGCGCGGAGCAATCTGGCGTCGATGCTGGGCAAGCTGTCCGGTCGCGCGCCCATGCAGCTGGAGTCGGCACAGGCCGCAGGCCGACTCAAGGCCGAGCAGGGGGTACCGCTGGCTGCACTGCTGCACGCGTTCCGGCTCGGCGGCAGGTTGGTCTGGGACGAGTTGATGCTGCGCTCGGACGGCCGGGCGAGTCACGCACTTCTCGACATGGCAGCACAGGTGTGGGCTCTGGTCGACGTGTATTCCGACGAGGCCGCGGAGGCCTATCGGCAGAGCGCAGACATGCGTGCCCGCGAGAGTGCCGAGGCCCGTGGCCGACTCATTCGGGTTCTCTTCGCCGATCACACGGCGAATCCGTCCGCGGCTGCCGACGCGCTGCGAGCATTTCGCATTCCCGACCACGGTTACTTCGTGGTGGTCTCGCAGGAGCCGCTGACCACGGCGGTGGGGGTCGACGGGTTGATCGCGCGACTTCGTTCGACGGGCACCGAGTCCGTGTGGGATGCGGAGGTGGACGGAAGCGTCGGGTTGATGTGCGCGGCAACCGAATCGGAGATCGACTCCGCGTTGGTGACGCTGAGTGAATTGTGTGCGGGGCGGGTAGGGGTGAGTTCGGTCTTTCGGTCCCCGTCGGGTATCGGTGACGCCGTGGTTCAAGCGCGGTTGGCGAGATCCTGTTGCACTGCCGAGTCGACGCCGATTCGATACGACTCGGTACCGGTGCCGCTGTTGTTGGTCCGCGATCCGAAGTCGGGTCGCATCGCCTCGCGTCAGATCCTCGGCGATCTGCTGGCGTTGCCACGCGCAGAGCGGCAGAGCCTGCTGGCCACACTCGACGCGTGGTTCTCGTGCGGTGGATCCACCAAGGGTGCCGCCGAATCGCTGCACTATCACCGCAATACGGTGTTGTATCGGCTACGGCGAATTGCCGAGCTGACCGGCCGAGATTTTCGTGATCCCGTTCAGGCCGCAGAACTGTACGTCGGACTCAGAGCGCATCAACTGCTCACCTGAGACGTCAATTGCTGGCCAGGACGACGTCGAGGATTCCGGATCCCAGGGGTACCGGGACGCACGTCGGGGGGCGTGCGTTCGCTGGATCCAGTGCATTGAGCGCCAAGCGCAGTGCAGTGGGATCGTAGGTGAACGTGAAGTGCGCTACCTCGGTGTCGGGGCACACGTCCTGCACCACGATGTTCTGGGCTCCGGGATCCCGAAGTAGCGCATTGGTATACGGCTGAATCACTTCGTCGACTCTGGTTGCGATGGACGTGTACTCGACGCCGGGCACGGTGTCGCCGCCTGCATTGAGGCGATCGAGAAAGTCGGATCCGGCCATCAGTTGCGCCAGCCCGGGTCCGAATTCGCCTGCCACCAGACTGGTTGCACCGGGCACAGCCTGCACGACGGGGGTGGCTCCGTACATGGTGCCGCCGTAGGTCGGGGATGCAATTCCCACCCAGCGACGCACCATGGCGTTACCGCCGAGCCTATTGACGAAGTATCGTGCGACCGCAGCACCCTGTGAGTAACCGACCACATCGACCGCTGCAGCCCCGGTCGTGTCCAGGATGGAGTGGGCCATCGATTTCAGTTGTGCCGCACTGTCTTCGATGGCACCGTAGCCGTTGCTCGTGCCGTCGGGAGATGCACCGTAGTTGATGGCGAACACGCAGAATCCGGCTGCTCGGAGTATCGGGGAGAAGGCGGCCCAGTCGGAGTACGCAGTGGAGTCGGTGCCGTGCACCAGGATGACGGGTTCGGGGTGCTCTGCGGTGGGTGTGCAGCTCATGTCGTTGGACCCGGGTGGGGCGGCGTCACGGTTGGTTGCCGCGTAGCGGATGGCGTCGGCGTGGTCGGGTTGCTCGGGCGCAGCCGCAATGGGCATCAGTGGAGTCGCTTGTGCGGTCGGTGCAGCGATGGCGACAGCAGCAGCGGCGATGACGAGGGTGATCAGACTCTGGCGTGCTCCGCGCATGTACAGACGGTATTCCTGAATTTGTGAGATGTCCCTATGACCAACGCGTTTGACCGGTAAAAGTCCTAAGAATTGTTCTGCTACAAAGAACCGAGCGAAAAGCGGAGAGTTGATCGACGCACGACGAGGGGCCCAGCCGATGTGGCTGGGCCCCTCGATCGATCGGGCTTACCTGCAGGTCAGAGACGGCTCACGCGGAGCCAGTCGACGCTCATGGTCTGCGGGTACGGCGTGCTCGTGGGTGTCTTCCCGACCCAGTTGTTGCCCACTGCCACGTTGAGCAGGATGTAATGCGGCCAGGCACCCGAGAATGCCTTCCAGTTGCCGCCTTTCGCCTCGTACTGAGCCTTGGTCAGTGAATATCTCGCAACTCCGTCGACGAACCAGGTGATACTGGTCGGTAGCCAGTCGATTCGGTAGGTGTGAAAGCCGTTTCCGACGGGACCCATTCCTCCGCCTGCTTTCACGTCCTGGCTCGAATTCCTTTTCGAGGGACCATGCAAATTGAACGATGGCCCGTTCAATCCGGGAATTTCGACCGCGTCTATCTCGCCTTGACTGGGCCACGAATACTCACCGCCGGGCTGAAGTCCCAGTGTCCAGAATGCCGGCAACAAACCCTGTGCGCTCGGCATCTTGATCGACGCCTCGATGCGTACCGGTGGGGTTGCCGACTGCTTGCCCATGCTGACCACTCGAGCGCTGGTGAAGTTGTTCGGTGCCCCCTTGCCGTCCGGCGGGGTTTCGCGACGCGCGGTGATGTTCAGGGTTCCGTTGAACTGGTTCGCATTGTTCCAGGAGTTCGTATAGTACTGCTGCTCACCGGAACTCGCACCCCACCGGCCGGTCTGGAACCCCCATTTGGAGGGGTCCGGTCCGCCGTAGCCGTTGAATTGATCTTCCCACAGGAGGGTTCCCGCTCCGCCTTGGGTTCTCAGGGGCGCAGCGAGCGCGGGGGCCGCGGTGGCCGACGAGACGGCAACGGCCAATGTCGTCAGGGTGACCGCAGCAAGGGTCGATAGTGAACGCATGAGGGGATTCCTGTCAGGTCAGATGTCGTGTGAAAGAAAGTCGACATTCGATTTCTAGCACGCCGATGAAGGCGGAAGAAGACTCTTTTGAAATGCAGGAATTCTTGCGAATACAATGAATGAATTCGCATACGCTATCGGTCTTTTGCGAGGGTACCGACCGATCGACCCGTTGGTCGGTTTGTTTCAGGAGTGAATGTAGTGACTCGGGATGGTCCGTGTGTTCAGGGTTGTTCGTGAGTCGGAGGTGAGGCCGAAGGGTCGGACCGTGGAGCCGGTGACGGGAATCGAACCCGCCTCTCAACCTTGGGAAGGTCGCGTTCTACCAATGAACTACACCGGCGTGGCGTTGCGCTGTTCAGGTTAGCAGGGCACTCAGACGTCGATTCGCACACCGTGCAGCAGGATCAAGGCGTCTGCGGCGGCTACCGGTTTGGAGAACAGGTAGCCCTGCGCGCGAGTGCAGCCCAGTTCGATGAGGGTGTTTCTGGCGCTCTGCGTTTCGACGCCTTCGGCGATGATGCTGAGCCCGAACGCGTCGGCGAGTCCGATGATGGACTGGACGATGGCGAGGTCGCCGGTGGTTCCGTTGCCGAGCTCGGTGACGAAGGCGCGATCGATCTTGAGTGCGTCGACGGGCAGTTCCTTCAGGTGCGACAGTGAGCTGTATCCGGTACCGAAATCGTCGATCGCTATTTGCACGCCGAGTTCGCGAAGTTCGCGGAGCGTCACGCGAGTGCGTGAGAGGTCCTGCACCACTGCCACTTCGGTGATCTCCAGGCAGAGGTTGGGGCCTGCTATCGAGAACTCTTCCAGTGCTCTGGCGACGGCGCCGACAAAACCGTTGGTGACGAGTTGGACCGGCGATATGTTCACGCGCATCGAGATGTCGAGCTCGGGGATGTCCCGCTGCCAGTCGGCCAGCGTGCGGCAGGCGTGTTCGAGAACCCAGCGACCGAGTTCTCCGGCGAGGTTCGTCTCCTCCGCGACCGGGATGAACGCGGACGGGGGTAGCAGTCCACGGGTGGGGTGCTGCCATCGAACCAATGCTTCGACTGCGGTGATCCGTCCCGAGACGAGGTCCACCTCGGGCTGAAAATGCAGGATCAACGAATCGCCTGCGATGGCGTCGCGCAGGTGGATCTCGACGTCGTTGCGTAGTTCGGAATCGGCATGCATTTCGTCGGTGAACAGAGCGATGTCATGACCGCCTGCACGTTTGGCAACCAATGCTGCTCGATCTGCCTGTCGCAGCAGTGATTCCGCGGTGTGCCGGCCGGGTTGGCCGAAGGCGATGCCGATACTCGCGCTGCGGCTTATTCGTTCGACACCGAGGGTGACGGGTGCGTTCATGGCATCGGCGATGAGTTCGGCGTGGTGTGTCGCGACGCGGGCCGAGCACGGTCCGGCGAGTACGACGACGAACTCGTCGCCGCCCAGACGCGCGACCATGCCGGCCGAATCGCCGACGAAGCTCTGCAGTCGATTCGCGATGGTTTCGAGGAAGTGGTCTCCGGCGAGATGCCCGAGAAAGTCGTTCAGTGCTTTGAGTCGATCGAGGTCGATGTGCATCACCGCGACGGGACCGGGCATGGACGGGTCGAGTCGTTCGCGGAGGTGCTGTGCGAGGGCCGTGCGGTTCGGCAGTGAGGTCAAATGGTCGTGCAGGGCCGCGAATCGCAGTTGTTCCTCGGCGATCACTCGTGCTTGTAGTTGGGAGAGCAGCGCCGCAATTGCTTTGAGAGCGTTGAGTTCTAACTCGGACCAGGAGCGGTCGCCGATCTTTATCAGGCCGAGGATGCCGATGGTTCGTTCCGCGTGCAGCAGCGGCACCACGGCCATCGACGTCGCGGAGAATCCTGATCCCTGCTCGACGCGTCGGCGATAGCCATCCTGTTGCTGGCCCGGCCGAAACACTGCCGGTTCGGTCAGTGATTCGGCCAGTGCGAACACCGAATCGGCGTCTTCGAATTTCACGACGGCCAGCGGATCCGGATCGGGCCTACTCAGTCGTCGGGGCCATTCCGCGCTGAGCACAGTGGCTCTCGCCTCGAAATCGTTGTGCCTGAGGAAACCGAAGTCGATGCCGAGGTGGTCCACGAGTCGCCGCAGCACGGATTCGTACGCCTCGTGCACCGTCGCCGCATCGACTCCCATGAGTTCGGTTGCGACGCCGGTGACGAGAACCTCGAGCGTCTGTGTGTGCGCCAGTTCCCCGCTCCCGCCTCTTCGCAGACACAGTGCAGGACTGTTCCCCCTGGTCTTTGCCGGACTCTACCCCGATCCGAGAGCTGAAACAGGCACTCTGCGACTGTATATCCTGCTTTTCGGGGCGCAACTGAGCCGCAACACCAGCGCTACCGATTCGATGTCGGTGATGTCGAGGAGTGTGCGAAACCTCGAGTTCAACTCCTGCAACGCTTCTCCGCGGTGCATCGACAGCTGCTGATGTTCTTCCGGGGTGCGTGCGTACAGGAACACGGGGGAAACCGGCTGTACGGCCAGACCGTGCAAATGCGCAGTTACCCAAACGTTCTCCGTTGCATATCCTCCCCGAATGTAATGGTCTGCGGTCGATCCGGGTACGACGATCACCACGAGCGCCGAGCTCGACAGCACCCGATCACGCATGTCGGAACCCAACGCCGCGCCGGCGTCCCAGGCATCGACGAGCGCCATGACGTCCGGCCGCTTGACGATCTCGAGCTTGGACAGATCCGCGTCGTCGATACCCAGGCTCGATACCTCGATGCCTCGGTCCGGATCGGGATCTCCCGGCCATCTCAACTCGGAGAACATCTCTCGGTGCAGTTGTGGTGTGAGATACCGAATACGGTCGGCGTCGGCGAGGATGTCCGCAGCCGCAGAAATGGATTCGCGTGCCGTCAGCAGCACGGCTCGCCCACCTTCCGCCGCGGCCGCAGCAACGACGTCTGCTGCAACGCTCGCGTCGAGAGGCTCGGCGGTGCCCAACTCCCGATCGGTGCATCGTCCGACAACGCCGTCGAGGAGGCGTCGATCGGTGATCGGTTCGGAGTCACGGTCACTCAACGAGATTTCGACTCCGTGGTCGGTGATGAGCTCACCGTCGAATCTGCCCTGAGCGGCGGCGGCCACGCGAGCGTTGAAGGCCGCGGCACCCACTGCTACACAGCTGCCGCGGAAAGCGATGTCGAGTGTCGAGGAGCGGGATCGGTCGATGCCTATCGTCACCGTGCGTCCGTCGGTCGACAGCGTCCACGGCTGACTGTTGCCGCCGGACGGTGCGCGTCGGGCAGCATCGAGAACGGCTTCGTCGGGATCGACGGAGCTCGTCGGCGAACCGTCTGCACCATCGGTCGGGGACAGTTCCTCCGTCCGAGTCGGATGCGGAGAGGCGAGCGCATCGAGATGCGTGTCGAGGTCGATCCGGATTCGTCCGGACGGCAGGTGGGCTCCGGTGCCGAAGCGTCGAACAGCGGCCGCGACGGTGGCACCACCGAGCTGGACGTCGCCGCCCAGCTGTGGCCACGTCTCGATCGTCTCGCTCACCTCCACCATCGATGCGGCCATGCGCGCCGAGAGGAGCGCGGCGTCCAGCTGGTCGAGCACGATCGGAATCTTGTCCCGGGTGCCCAGGCCTCGCAGGCGCGTCGAGTCGATCTCTCCGAGTACGCCGTGGAACACCGGGCGCTCGGGTTCGAGGTCGAAGCGTTCGACGTCGAGCAACCCACGGTCGGATGTCTCCATCAACACCGGGATACGGCGCGATCTGGCTGCTTCGCGGGCGAGGACCTTGACGTCGAGTGAGTCGCATTCCTCGACGAGAAGGTCCAGTCCGTCGAAGAACCCGTCGATGGTGTCGTCCGTGATTCCGTCCTCGACTATTTCTATCCGTAGATACGGATCGATCTCCGCAATGCGTCTCGCCGCGACGACCGCTTTGTTGATACCGAGATCGAGGATGGATGCCGGAATTCTGTTGAGATTGGAGAGCTCGATGGCGTCGAAGTCTGCAAGGCGCAGCGTTCCGCAGATTCCTTCGAGTGCCAACGTGTGGGCAATGGCGTGCCCGACGCTGAGGCCGATAATTCCGATGGTGAGATCTCCCAATGAATTCTGTTCGGAACGGGTTATCTTGTTCCGGTTTCTGTCGAGTCTCAGGTGTCGAAATGCCGTGGGTCCGAGAACCGCGACCACCGTTTTTCTCCACGGGAAGTACACCCACCGGTCGTTCTCTTCGAGAAGGCTCTGCTCAGGGCTGGGAAGGAGAGTGCGCAAGCCGTTTCTCTGCGTCTCGCGCTCATCGAGAAATGTCAGGCTCGTATCCTGTTCGAGTTCCGCCAGGGCGGCGCGCTGTGCGGCATCCGTCTTGTCGAATATCACAGGCTGCCATACCTCGCTCATGATGCCACTGCTTCCGGGAGTCCGATGGACGGTCGACGGTGGGCGAGCAAGGTGACTGTGTTGCGGCGCATCCGCCGCCAGGTGGACAGTTCGGCGTCGAACGCGAGAGTTCGCCTGTCCCACCAGAACACCTCTGTTCGGTATCGCTCGTCGGGATAGGGGATGGGTTCGATCTGGGTGGCGATGATCGCGCCGGTGTCGAGCCATGCGCTGCGGACATGGGAGGCGGCGGTGGCCAGTGCGTACCGCGCGCCGAGCATCGCGGTGCTGTACGCGGGCGATTCCGCGATCACTGCCGTGACGGCGCGGCCGCGGTGTGCGTCCTGCGCGACCCATGCTGACTTCAGTTCGACCACCCCGTGCGCGATGCGCTCGTCGAGCATGGCGTGAACGCGGCGGCGCCCGGTGGGATGTCCCGCGAATTCGACGAGTGCGTGTGATTGATCCACCGAGGAATACGGGCCTTGCACGCGCACCCCGCCGACCATCACCTCGGCGTGATCGAGTGCTGCGAAGAACAGGGTGGTGGTGTCACCGTCTCGAATGGTCGACATTTCGAGCGCAGAAGCAACACCATGTCTCATATAACTTTTTTCTGCGCCGTCGAGGAATTGTTCCCACAGCACCGGATTGTTTCCGGGTGTTGCGGCGACAATGCGGCATCGAGATCGATCGTCCTGGTACGACGGAACGTCGAATGGAATTCTCATTTCACTCTTCCTGATAGGAGTTGCCCGAGTGTGAAAGTTGGTGCCGCTCGATTGTCCGGATTTTCTTTTGCCTAGCTACTCGCCCTGACCGGGGCTCGGGTGTGTCGCGAGAGGCAGTAGTGGACCAGTAGCCTGCAGAGGTGCTGCTCTCCGACCGTGACATCCGTGCCGAAGTGACCCTTGGCAACCTGGCCATCGAGCCGTTCGACCCGTCGATGGTTCAGCCGTCGAGCGTCGATGTACGGCTCGACAAGCTGTTTCGTGTGTTCAACAACACGCGCTACACGCACATCGATCCGGCGTTGCAGCAGGACGAGCTGACGACGCTGGTCGAGCCCGAGGCCGGCGAACCCTTCGTTCTGCACCCGGGCGAGTTCGTGCTCGGCTCCACCTTGGAGCTGACGACGCTGCCGGATTATCTGGCCGGTCGACTCGAAGGAAAGAGCTCACTCGGACGGCTCGGTCTGCTCACTCATTCGACGGCAGGGTTCATCGACCCGGGCTTCAGCGGTCACATCACATTGGAGTTGTCCAACGTCGCCAATCTTCCGATCACGCTGTGGCCGGGAATGAAGATCGGGCAGCTGTGCCTCTTCCGGCTGTCGTCGCCCGCCGAGAACCCCTACGGCAGCGCCGCCGTCGGGTCGAAGTACCAGGGCCAGCGCGGTCCCACCCCGTCCAAGGCGTACCTGAACTTCAATCAGTCGAGCGTGGACTGACCCCCGAGTTTGTTTTCGGCCTTCGAAACATGACGAATGGCCGGTTGTGGCGGTACTCTGGTGACCTAACGTGGGTTGGGGCCTACCAGAACGAGGTTTCTTTTGTCCGCGGTTGTCGGTGCGTCTGTACTCGGTGCGTCACTGGGATCGAGCGGTGTTCGCAGCGTGATCAGCAACAACGCTCGCCCCGATTCCGTCATGGAAGTACACGAACCAGTGGCGTCAGGGCCGGCGCCCAACGGTCTTGCACCCGATCCCTGGGATGCCGTCATCACCTCGGTGCACAATCTGGCAGCCGAGCATGCGTCCGCTGACTTCTACCCGGTTCTCGCGCTTCGCGAAAGCGACCCCAGAACGGCCTTCGACCAGGATTTCTCCGACGACGTTGTGCTCGTCTCTGAGCTCGGTGCCCAGCTGGGTGCGCTCCGGGAAACGGGTGTACTGGCCGGGGAGAGCTGCGTCGCGCTGTTCGACGTCGGTGCGTCCGGCACGTCGGTGTCCGTGGTGGATGTCCACAGCGGCCGGGTACTCGCCGCGTCTCGCACCGATGAATTGGGTGGTGATGCCTGCGATCGTGTCCTGTGCGATCACCTCATCGCCACGTTCGGGGCAGCGGAGGCACTGACGGTCGAGGCCCGGCGACGGCTCGTCCACGACGTCCGAGTCGGTAAACACCAACTGTCGCTCCTGCGCAGCGTCTCGGTTCTCGGACCTTTCGTCGGCGGTCGCGCGACATTGTGGCGCGGCACTCTCGACGAGCTCATCGGCGACTCGGTGCACCGAGCCGTCTCGATGGCAGTCGATGTGCTCGACGCCGTCGGTGCGCGGGGCATCCGCGTCGACGCCGTCGTCGCGGTGGGTGGCGGTGCCAACATGCAGATCGTTCGACAGGTCTTGTTCGACGCGGTCTCGATGCCGGTGTTCGTTCCCGAAGAACCGGAACTGTTGGCGGCCCGCGGTGCTGCAGGGATTGCTCGGACGGTAGGCGTTCGGCCTGCGCCGACGACGCACGACGCGATCACCGAGCAATTCGCGGCCGTCGATAGCGATTCCGCCGATCGTGAGGTGGCCGCAGTTGTCCCGGTGGGTGCGGTGGTCTCCAAACGCCCGCGGCACAGCGACACCTCCTCCAAGCGGATGACCAGAGCCAACAAGTCGCGGCATCTCGGACGCGCAGTCGCCGCACTGGTTGCGGTCTGTGCGGCCGGGACCGTCGTCGCCGCAGCAGCGCGGACCAATACCGACGATCCGGCACCGTCGGTCGGCAGCTCGCAGGATTCATCGCAGACGGTCCGCTCCCAGTCCGTGGAGCCTGCATCGGCCGGTTCCCCTGCAGATCCGGATCGGTCATCGGTGCCGCTCGCGACCACGACGACGTCGATATCCCCGTCCGGGGACGCCTCCTCCCCGGCACCCACGACATCCTCGTCGGACGCATCCACGACCTCCGATCCGGCACGAGCAACCGCGCCGCGGCGAACAACGGCCTCAACCGGTGCGACTCCCGATGACGACGGGTCGACGGCTCCCGTCAGGCCCACGTCGGAGCAGTCGACGGCGGCTCCGACGACGACGGCTTCACGGCCCACCACCACACAGGCTCCGGCGACCACCAGCACGCGCCCGACGACCACCACCGCTCGTCCGACGACCACCACCCGCACGACTCGGACGTTCGATTTCCCGTTCCCGAAACTGGACATGCCGCGAGGCTGACGGGTCTGCGCTTTCCGCCGCCGTCGGACCCGGTACTCGAGGCAGGATGGTCGTATGGAGTCGATTCAGACCGAGCGCGAAGACAAGTTCGACGTCGACGCACATTTCGAGTTGCCCACTCTCGCTTCGCTGGTGCCCACCGATGGGGTCCTGGCGACGAGTGAGACCGATCTGATCAGCGAGTACTTCGACACTGCCGGGCACGATCTGTTGCGACGGGGAATCACGCTGCGGCGGCGCACCGGAGATTCGGACAACGGCTGGCACGCGAAGGTTCCAGCCGAGAAGGCGCGAACGGAGATTCGACTTCCTCTCGGCAGCAGTGCCGACGACGTGGTGCCCGACGAGTTGGCCGACGTTCTTCGCGGCGCCGTGATGGGCGGGCAGTTGTCCGCGGTCGCGACCTTGACGACGCGTCGGACGGTGCATTCGGTGTCCGACGCCGACGGATCGGTGGTTGCGGAGATCGCCGACGACGAGGTGTCGGTGGTCTTGATCGGCGGCGCGACGGGGCCGCGGTGGCGGGAGGTCGAGGTCGAACTCGGCCCGGCCGGCTCCGAGTCGTTTCTGAAGAAGGCCGGAAAGCTGCTGCGCGGTGCGGGTGCTCGCCCGTCGGCGCATCCGTCGAAGTTGGATCGGGCGCTGTCCGTGGTGCGCGAGGTGCCGGCCGACTCAGGAGTTCGGCTGCTGACGGACTACCTCGACGAGCAGGTGCAGGCAATCGTCGCGGGTGATGTGTATCTGCGTCGCGGGTTGGACCCGATCCATTCCACCCGGGTGGCAATCAGACGGTATCGCAGCACTCTTCGGGTGTTCGGGAGTGCGTTCGAGGACGAGGCCGCAGCTCATCTGGAGGCCGAACTATCCTGGTACGCAAGTCTTCTGGGTGAGGTACGAGACCGTCAGGTGCAGCGCGCCCGGTTCGCTGCGGCGCTGCGAGAACTCCCGTCCGAATGGGTGCTGGGGCCGGTGGCCTCGCGTATCGAGAACGATCTGTTGGCAGAGCAGATTCGGCATCGTGAAGCGGCGATGGCCGAACTCGACGGCGACCGCTATCGCGCGCTGCTGACGCAGTTGTCGGCATGGTCGCGCGGGCTGCCGATCGACGGAGAGGTCAGCGATCGCCTGCTGGTCAAGCTTGCACGCAAGGCCGGGAAGAAGGCGATCGATCGTACGAAGAGTGCGGTGCTCGGTACCGACGACGAGGCGTTGCACCGCGCTCGCAAGGCGTCGAAGCGAGCTCGGTATGCGGCCGAGTTGGTCGCGCCGGTGGTGGACAAGAAGGTCTCGAAAGCAAACATCAAGCGTTTCAAGATGATTCAGGAAGTGCTCGGCGAGCATCAGGATGCGGTGATTGCGGCGGGCATTCTGCGGACGCTGGGTGCGCGAGCCGGGACGACGGCAGGGGAGAACGGTTTCACGTTCGGTCTGCTCTTCGAGCGCGAGCGCCGCGCAGCAGAAGCGGCCCGAGACGAGGCGAGCAAGCTGGAATTCTGATCGCCGCGAAAACAATTGAATTCCCCGTTTTGCGTTCCGAAGGGTACTCTGAGTCGGAATTGGATTCGGGGGAGTCGACGATCATGTCCATAGCGCTCGGCGTACACGTCGGTGTCGAAGAAGTGTCGGCTGTCCTGGTCGAGGCCGATCTGCCCGAATTCGGGCCTATTTCCACCCGCACTGTTTCTGTTGCCGCAGCTCCCGGCGGTGTCGGCGACGCCGTCACCACGATGCTCGGAATCATGAGGGTGCAGGCAGCCCAGAACGATCTGCACATTGTCGGTTCCGCGGTGGTCTGCGACAGCATCGCGCTCTGCGGAATCGTTCGCGCCGCCTTGGTTGCCCATGCTGTTCGCGACGTCGGGGTGGTGGATGCCGGAGATCCGCGGTTGGACGTCGAGGTTCCGTTCGCAGTCGCAGCCGCACTCTTCGGTACCGCGACCGGCCCTGCATCGTGGCGGAGCGAGCTGTCGGCTGACGAGCTCGACGCGGGCGAGGACGTCGGGGGTCCTTCCGGCGGCGATCGGACGGGCAACCCGCGCAGTGCTCGGCTGACGATGATCGGATTGGGTATCGCAATACTGGCCGCGCTCAGCGGTGCGACGGTCTGGGCACTGGCGGCGACCGGCCCGGAACAGAGTCCCGCGGTCGGTACAACAGACGCCGTTGTCGTCGCCGAGACGCCGTCGTCGGCGACAGTGGTGGCCGGTACCACGGGCGCACCTCTCGGTTCGTCGACTCTTCCTTCCGTGGATGCGCGGGGCATCGAGGCACCCTCGTTCGGGCCGGTGCCGGTCGGCGTGTGGAGCGAACCACCACCGGCGGGCGCTGTTCCGACTCCGGGAGCCGACGCGGCGTCGGGCACCGGCGGTTCGGGCGGCGGCGGACAGCCCGACCGAGCGATCGTCGGTGGAGGCGGCAACTCGTCCGACGCCCCCGACGGTGACGAGTCGGGCGGCGGGCGAACTCCGACCAAGGATCCGAAGCCACAGCCCGAGCCGGAACCGGAGCCCGAGCCCGAGGTTCCGGACACGGATCCGCCCACGACCACCGTGGAGGTTCCGGTGACAACCGAGCCCACGTCCACCCCGGAGGAGCCTTCCGCGGAACCGACGGTGGAACAGGTCGAGTGATCCGAAACGTGCTGTTCCCTTGTGAGCGAGCGGCTTTGATACTCGGACAAGTCCTCCTTATGACGGGTGTGTGAATTCCACTTCGACACCTGAACTTCTGCTCGAGCCTCGCTACCATCGGGTGATCGACCAGTAGACGGTGAGTATCCGATGACCGACAATGCCGCAGCAGAAGTGGTGACCCGCACGACGATCGACAGGGCAGTGGGTGTTCTCATCGCGCTGCGTGGCTGTAGTCCCGAGGATGCGTTCGCGGAGTTGGCGGCGCACAGCTTTCGTTTCGATGTGTCTCTGGTGCAGTCGGCCCGTTCCATCGTGGCCGCCGCCCGCGGTATGGACTCGGCCAACGGTGTCGCCTGCGCGGCCATGACGTCGGCGCAGGAAGACTGGGGACCGTTGTTGGCCGACCGCCGTGATCCCTTCGATCATGTCGCCTGACGGTGTCGAATTCCGCCCGGAGGCGCGAAAAACCGGACTAAACAAACCGAAAGTTCACATAGTTCGCTGATTTGCTGTCCAGGGGGCGGTTCGAGGGCTACTATCGGCTGGTCGGAATAGCTATTCGAGTCGAGGGAACATGAGAACAGTCCTTGGTGTCTCGGTGGGTTCTGTCACCGCCCGAGGGGTCGCCGTCGATGCGTTCGACGAATCCGTACGGTCGGCCCACATCGTGCACTCGTTCGATCCCGGCGACCATCTCCAGGTCGCCCTCGATCTGGTCGAGTCGATGTCGCGCGATCAGATGGTCGAGCGAGCAGACATCGTCTTGGCCGTCCCCGACGATCCCGGTGCCCGTGGCCGGACATCGGCGTACTCCACGTACGAGGCAGATCGTCTGCTGGTCGCGTCGGAACTCGGTGCTCAGCTGCGGTATCTGCGAGGTACGGGTCAGCTCGAGGGCGCACGTACCGTCGCGATCTGCGATATCGGGGCGTCCGGCACCACGGTGTCCATCGCAGACCCGGTTACCGGCACGGTGTTCAGGTCGGTGCGCACCACGTTGTTCGGTGGCATCGGGTGTGACGAGCAGATTTCGCGCTACCTGCTCTCGACGTACGGCGCAGACGAGTTGGCAACCGATCGCGCGCGCGCGGACTTGCTGGTCGCGATTCGTACGGCGCGGGAGCAACTGTCGAGGTTGCGGGTGGCAGAGGTTGTCGGACCGTTTGTGGGTGGACCGGTCCGATTGTGGCGCAACACCTTCGACGATGTACTCGAGCGCAGCATCGGTTCGCTCGAGGACTGGGTGGCCAGTGTCATCGTCGATGCGCCCTGTGCCGTGAATGCGTTGGTGATGGTCGGCGGCTGCGCCAACCTGCCGTCGCTTCGCCGGCTGTTTCGCCGCGATCTGATGTTGCCGGTCATCGCGCCCGCAAATCCCGAGTCACTCACTGCTCACGGCGCTGCGCTGATGGCCGTCGATGTCGTTGCGTCGCGTCAGCACCATCCACGTGGGGCGATGAGCCGAGCCGGTGGGTTGTCTCAGCAGGGCGCCATGGTGGGCGTGGTGGGCTATCGCGACGCGCCGCGACACCGCTCTGCTTGAATGCCCCAGCCTGGCCAACCTGCGCCGTTGTTGGGTAGGTTGCTCGGGTAATGATGAACAGCAGGGGACGAGACGGTGGGACAACAGTGGCAGAGCAGGTAGCGGAGTCCGGCGCGGTAGCAGCCGACGAACAGGCATTCGACCCGGCGGAGCACGCGCGGAGCATGGTCGGTTATCACTACCGCACCGAGGACTACTACGAGGTGGGTCGCGAGAAGATTCGTGAGTACGCCCGCGCGGTCCAGGACTTCCACCCCGCACACTGGGACGGCGATGCCGCGGCCGCGCTGGGACACAGCGCTCTGGTTGCACCTCTGACATTCATGTCCTTGGTCGGCACGCTCGCGCAGAAGAAGCTCCTCGAGTCCATCGCCGAGGGCTACGACCTGAGCCAGATTCTGCAGACCGACCAGGTGCTGGTCTTCCAGAAGCCCATCCTGGCCGGTGATCAGCTGACGTGCGACGTCTCGCTCGACTCGTTCAAGACGGTCATGGGCAGAGACATGATGGTCACCAAGAACGTCGTGTCCAACCAGAAGAACGAACTGGTGCAGACCACCTACACCACCCTGCTAGTCGGACGGTCCGGTGAAATCGACCCGGCCATCGCCGAAGCCGCCCGCAACCTGGTGATGTTCGGCGCATCGATGGACGCAGCAGTCGCCAACGCGAGCGAGCACGACACCCTGTCCACCCCGCAGGAGCACGAGCCGCTCATCGTCGAGGAGTACCGGGGACAGCCGACGCGGACGTTCGACGAGGTGAGCGTCGGCGACGAGTTGCCCACGCGCACTGTGCGATTGACTCGCGGAGATCTGGTGAACTACGCCGGTGTCGCGGGTGATGCGAATCCGATTCACTGGGACGAGAAGTTCGCCAAGATGATCGACCTCGAGAACGTCCTGGCGCACGGCATGCTCACGATGGGCGTCGGCGGCGGATACATCAGCGAGTGGCTCGGCGATCCGGGTGCCGTCAAGGATTACACCGTTCGCTTCACCACCCCGATCCCGGTGGACACACACAAGCCGGCCGAAATCGTCTTCAGCGGCAAGATCAAGTCGAAGGACGAGGCGACTCGAACCGCCGTGGTGTCCATCGGTGCGACATTCGAGGGCAAGCGAATCTTCGGTCACCGCGCTACGGCAACGGTGCAATTGGGCTGAGTTCAGGTCCTGTGCCGCGTATCGGCTCCCCAGTTTTGGATTTCTGACTCCGATCGGCGTCGGTTTTCCGAATGTGGGGAGCTGATGTGTTGGTGTGCCGGGTTCAGGGCCCTACGAAGATGCAGAAGGGGTGGCCGGCCGGGTCTGCGTAGATTCGGATCGGTTCTTCCGGATCGTCGTGTAGATCCCGCAATAGTCGCGCGCCCAATTCCATTGCACGCGAGTGTTCTTCGTCGAGTTCTTCCACGGTGCTCACCATGAAATCGAGGTGCGCCATCTGCGGGTGTTCGCCGTCCGGCCATGTTGCTTCGGGAAGAGCATCGATCTGCTGGAACGCGATGCGCCACGAGCCGTCGGGTGCGTTGATGGCGAGCCAGTCCGGGTCGATCGTTTCGGCGTCGCCGGGGACGTACTCGAATCCCAGGAGTTGCCGATAGAACTCGGCGAGTTCGCGGGCGTCGGTGCAGTCGAGTACCACCTGGCGTACCGAAATGTTCATGATCCGCGCTTCTCCTTTGCGTGGTGTCGCGCCGCACGCGCGCGATTCCCGCATGCGCTGCAACACCATTGCTGATTGGGCCGATCCTGCAGAAACAGTTGACCGCATCGCGGAGCGTCGCACAAGGCCAATCGTGCGCGATCCGGCCCGTTGAGTAGATCAATGACGGCGGACGCCGCACGCGCGCACAGTGATTCGATCGGATTATCGGTTCCCAGAACATCTCCGACGCCACCGCCGTCGCCGAGATCGAGCCGTCGGGTCACCGGATGGCGTCGGGCAATCTCATCGATATGTTCGACGCTTTCCCGCGGAACATCCATGTTCGACGCCACCGCCCGCAGTAGCGACAGCAGGTGATCGCGCGTCACCTTGAACGTGTCGATGTCGGCATCGTCTGGGATGACCTCGGGCACTCGCGCGCCCTGCAGTTCGGCCCAGTCCTGGAGGTCGTCGACCGAGTCGATCAATTCGGCGTAGGCGCCGCGCTGCAACTGCACGGTGTTGACCACATCGAGTGCGAAGTGGTCGCCGAGCCAGTTCCAATCCATATCCTCACTCTAACGGTTTACGTATCGAAAACCATCAGATACCGTCGAGACAATGACGGGTATCCGATGGTTACCGTTCCTCGGCGTGGTGCTCCTGGCCTACGCGATACCCGGTCCTGACTTCGCGGTGGTGGCCCGAGCGGCGGCGAGCAGCCGCGCCGCGGGGTGGCGAGCGGGCCTCGGCGCGCAGACCGGACTGTGCGTGCACATGGTTGCAGCGGTGGTGGGGCTGTCGCTGCTCATCTCTCGATCGCCGACCGCGCTGAACATCATTCAGATTCTCGGAGGTCTCTACCTGGTGTGGCTGGGCATCTCGGCGCTGCGGCAGTCGTCGTCCGAAGGCAGTGCGACGTCCGACGTGCGGTGGTTTCGCATGGGACTGGTGACGAACTTGCTCAATCCCAAAGCCGTGCTGTTCTTCGTCGCGCTTCTGCCGCAGTTCGTCGATGCCGACGGAGCACTTCCCCTGCAGATCGGTCTACTCGGAATCGTCGATGTGGCAATCGGATTGGCGGTCTGGGCAGTGGTCACCGCCGCTGTGGGCCGCCTGGCCGGCGGTTCGTCGAACTCGACGTCCTGGAACCGAGCGATCGGGGTGTTGTTCATCGGTATCGGAGTCGCACTCGCCGTCGAGGCGGTGTGAGAGCGGTTGCGGCGCAATCGTTGCCGAGGAGTCTGTGCAGGTACCGTCAGGCGGTGGGTATTGGTTATTCGAGGCAGAGGGGCTATGTCCTGGCGGCGTTGGCCGTCGCCGGCGCAGGTATCTCGGTCTTCTTCAGAAGCGCTGGCGAGCCGACGTTCCGTGGAGCGTCGTGGACGTACAGCCCAGACGGCGGCATCACTGATTTTGTCGCGTCGGACGACGCTCAGCCGTTCATGCCCGCGCCGGTACCGACCTCGACGACACGAGCGGTGGTTCGCGAATTCAACGGTGAGGAAGGCTGGGGTGTGCTCGACGCGCCCGAACTTCCTGGTGGCTGTTGGGTGTTCTACTCCAGCATCGAGGGATCGGGGTTTCGCATGCTGTACCCGGGTCAGCACGTGACGGTCGAGTACGTGGATTTGGTTGCAGAATACGGACCCGAGGCCGAGCAGGACTGGTACCGATACCGAGCGGAACGGGTGAAGCCGCTCCCTTCATGATCGCCTGCAGCCGTCTGCGGCGCGCTGGCCAGCTGTGAAGACGGCACCGATCGCGAACGAGATGGTCAGGAATTCGATCAGGAAGATCGTGCTGGAATCGCGGAACAGTGGCGACCGAGACATCTGGGCAGCGATCGAGTCGGGCCGAACCAGGTCGATGCCGGCGCTCGCGGGCGGATTGATTGTGGCGACCGTCCACACGGTGATTGCAAGCAGCACCGAGGTCGGCAGCGGCCACCACGCGCAGCGTGGATTCGACGCGTCGGTGTGGTTGTGACCGAACCGGTTTCGCGCCTCGGCGGCCGTAGCTGAGGCGCACAGTGTTACGGCGCTGATGATCAGTGAGGGGGCAAGCCAGTGTGGGCCTCTCTCCACGAACGCAATCGAGTAGCCGACGATGGTCACGCTTCCTGTTTCGCCGGGAAGGGCCGTCGCATCGAACGCCGAGAGAGGTGCGGCGAACTGCCACAGCAGTGAGAAGGCGACGGCCAGGGTCAGTCCGAGAGCTGCGCCGATCCACCGCGACATCACCACGGGCTCAGCGTATCCGTACTCGCAACTCGTTCATCGGCACTTCGGAACCGCGGTTGTCGGTGACGCGTACTCGCACGGGCTCGCCGTGTGAATCGACGACGTCGAGTGGCCCGTCGTCGTCTTGCAGGTATTGGTCGCCCCACTGCATCAATCCGAGTACGACGGGCAGCAGATCCTCGCCCATCCTCGTCAGAACGTATTCGTAACGCGTTCTGCCCTTGTCCGGTCGGTAGGGCTGTTTGACGAAGATCCCAACCTCCACCAGCTCTTTGAGGCGGGCCGCACTGCTGGCGTCGGTGATGCCGACGCGTCGGCTGAAGTCGTCGAAGCGGGTGGTTCCGTAGAAGGCCTCGCGCAGGATGAGCATGGTCGATCGCGTGCCGACCACAGACAAGGCGCGCGCAATGGAGCATCGGTCGCCGGCTGTCCAGGTCTCGAGGTCGGACAGCGGGCCGTCCATGTGGAGGGGCATGTCACGATCCTACTAACTTTACAAAACTAAAGCCAGCTCGTACCGTGGTGTCAGCGATCCGATAGGAACGGATCGATCGGACAAGGAGCCGTCATGAGAGACGCAGTCGTCGTCGAGGCAGTGAGAAGCCCGGTCGGGCGGGGCAAAACGAACGGCACGTTGCATCCCGAGCATCCAGTCGACCTGATGGCCCACAGCCTGCGGGAAGTAGTGCAGCGCAGCGGGATAGACCCGAACCAGATCGACGACGTCATCGGCGGAGTTGTCACTGCGGTAGGGGATCAGGCGTCGAACATGACTCGGCGCGCGGCGCTGGCGGCGGGCTATCCCGAATCGGTGCCCGCAACCACCGTCGACCGGCAATGTGGAAGTAGCCAGCAGGCAATACATTTCGCCGCTCAGGGTGTCATCTCCGGTGCTTACGATCTGGCCGTGGCTACCGGTTCGGAGTCGATGAGCCGCATTCCGATGGGTTCGAACCTGGTCGGAACCGAAGATCCGGCAGGTGTCGGGTTCACCGAGAGGTATCCGGAAGGTCTGGTGCCGCAGGGAATCAGCGCCGAACTGATTGCGGCGAAGTGGGGTATCAGCCGCACCGAGATGGACGAGTTCGCCTTGTCGAGTCATGCGAAGGCTGCCGCAGCCACCGAAGAGGGACGTTTCAAGCGGGAGATCACCGCAATCCGTGGGCTCGACCGCGACGAGGGAATCCGCACCGGATCCACGCTGGAGACCCTAGCCGGACTGCGACCGGCCTACTACAGCGACGCCATGGCGCAGCGGTTCCCGGAAATCGGGTGGAACATCACTGCGGGCAACGCAAGTCAGGTCAACGACGGTAGTGCGGCGGTCATGATCACCACCAGCGAGAAGGCGAGGGAACTCGGCCTCACCCCGATGGCCAGGCTGCACAGCTTTGCGGTGGTCGGCGACGATCCGCTGATGATGCTCACCGCAGTCATCCCGGCGACGAAGAAGGTGCTCGCCAAAGCCGGGCTGACCATGAACGATATCGATCTGTTCGAGGTGAACGAGGCCTTCGCGTCCGTGGTGCTCGCATGGGCCAAGGAGACCGGCGCGGACCTGAACAAGGTCAACGTCAACGGCGGAGCCATCGCCATCGGTCATCCCCTCGGCGGCAGTGGTGCCCGCATCATGACGACTATGGTCCACGCACTCGCCGAGCGCGAGCAGCGATTCGGGTTGCAGGTGATGTGCGAGGCGGGTGGTCTCTCGAACGCAACCATCGTCGAGCGCCTGTAATGCCTACGGCAGTGGTTTGGTTGAGTCCCCTGGAGGGCACATAACCGCACCATTGCGGCGGAGCCGCACTCACTCCCAGCTGGAGACGACTTTGCGTGTCGGTCGTTCGTTGCTGTTGGAGAACAGGTGTGGGCTCTTGCTCTTGATGTATTCGACATCGGCGAACACGGCACGCAGATGCTCGCGCATCGACCGAGCGGCGGCCTCGAAGTCTCGTGCTTCGAGGCCGTCGACTATTGCGGTGTGTTGTTCGATCAGGTCGGGAATGGGCCGAGTGTCACGAAGCCCCAGTCGTCGTGCTCGGTCCAGATGAGCCTTCGCCGATTCGACGGATCGCCATGCGGCGGAATGTCCACCGGCCGCAAGAAGTAACTGGTGGAATTGCTCGTCCAGCTCGAAGAACTGGTCCATGTCGATTCCGGGCTCGGCCTGCGCAGCGAGATTTGCCCGCAACGCGGCCAGATCGTCGTCCGACCGAGACGTGACCGCATCGCTGAGCGACGCGGTTTCTATTGCCTCCCGGACGAATTGGGCATCGGCAACGCGCTCGGTGTCGACGCGTGAGACGAATGTACCGAGTTGCGGAAAGACCTGAACCAGGCCCTCTTCGGCCAGCAGGATCAAGCTCTCACGGACGGGTGTGCGGCTCACGGACATTTGCTCGGCGAGTTCGTTCTCCGACAGCGGGCTACCCGGGGGGAGCGTCAAGGACACGATGCGTAGGCGTAATTCTCGGTACGCCCGCTCTCGTGCGGTGACTTTCCTGCTGCTCTGTGTGCTCACCGGTCAAGACTAACGCGGGGTGCCGGGTGACCCGCAGTGCCGAACCCTTGACGAAGTGCCCTCAGTCACTAGTATGGTAGTACTGATATTCAAGGCACTACGGCGGAGGCTCTACAGCGATGGCAGTGATCAGCGGCAACGACGAGGCGGCCGTTCTGCACGGTCCACGTGACCTGAGGATCGAGAAGATCGACCGTATGCAGGTCGGCGACGGCCAGGTCAGGGTGGAGGTACACGGCGTGAGCCTGTGTGGCTCGGACCTGCACTACTACGCAGACGGCCGCAACGGCTCCAACTCGCTGACGCAGCCCACCGTATTGGGGCACGAGGGATTCGGGGTCATCACCGAGGTCGGCGCGGGCGTGTCTCAGGGCCGAATCGGCCAGCGAGTGGCAATCGAGCCCGCGGTTCCGAACGGCACCTCGTCGCTGAGCCTGAGCGGTCACTACAACGTCTGCCCCAGTGTCGTCTGCTTCGGATCCCCACCGAATCACGGACTGCTGCGGCAATCCGTTGTCCTGACAGCCGAATTCGCGCACCCACTCCCGGATTCGATCGACGACGGCGTCGCTGCGCTGATCGAGCCCTTGGCCGTCGCAGCGTGGGCCGCAGCCAGGGTCGGGTCGGTGTTGGGCAAGCGCATCGCGATCACCGGTGCCGGGCCCATCGGACTGCTGGTTCTGCAGACGGTCATTGCCCTGGGCGCATCGGAGACGACCATCACCGACGTCGCACCCGCGCGGCTCGAGGTCGCGGCAGCGCTCGGTGCCACCACGACGTTGCGCTCGGGCGAAGATGCACTGCCCGAGGGCACCTTCGACATCGCGTTCGACTGCTCGGGCCACCCCGGAGCCATTGCCGATGCAGCACGCTCCCTCGGCCCGGCAGGCATCCTGGCGCTCGTCGGCGTGCCGGGACGCGCGGTCGCCGAATTCCCCATCGGAGCAGTGCAACGCTGGGAGCTCGATATCCGCGGGTGCTTCCGCTATGGCCCTTCGGCATTCGCCGACGCGATCGCACTCGCCGGATCGGCGCGAGTGGACCTCGCCGCGCTCGTCACATCGACGTACCCGTTGGCCGAATCGGCTGCAGCGCTCGAGGCCGCGCTCACCGACCCCACCCAGCTCAAGATCGTCATCGACACCACTTCGCAAGGACCGCAATGAAAATCATCGACGCCACCGTCATCGTGACGGCTCCGGGCCGCAACTACGTCACGCTCAAGATCACCACCGACGAGGGCATCGTCGGGTGGGGTGATGCGACTCTGAACGGACGCGAGCTCGCGGTGGAGTCGTACCTGAAGGACCACATTGCGCCGCTCCTGATCGGACGCGATCCCCACCGGATCGAAGACATCTGGCAGTACCTGTACAAGGGTGCCTACTGGCGGCGTGGTCCGGTGACGATGACAGCCATCGCAGCGGTCGACGTCGCACTGTGGGACATCAAGGGCAAGGCCGCCGATATGCCGGTCTACCAGCTCCTCGGTGGTGCTGCACGAGACGGGATCATGGTCTACGGGCACGCCAGCGGCGGTAGCATCGACGAGATGCTCGACGACGTCCAAGCGCATCTCGACAAGGGCTACAAAGCAATTCGTGCCCAGTCGGCCATTCCCGGCCTGAAGAAGACCTACGGAATTCCGGTCGACGGCTTCTACGAACCCGCATCCGGCGCTGCGCCGCAGGAGGACTCGTGGGATACCGCCCCGTACATGCGGTTCGCACCGCAGATGCTCGGTGCCGTGCGTGAACGTCACGGGTTCGACTTCCACCTGCTCCACGACGTACATCACCGTCTGAGCCCGATCGAAGCGGGCCGACTCGGGCGAGACCTCGAAGAGATGCGCATGTTCTGGATCGAAGATCCCACCCCCGCCGAGGATCAGAGCGCCTTCGCCGTCATTCGTCAGCACACCACCACCCCGATTGCCGTCGGCGAGATCTTCAACTCGATCTGGGACTGCCAGGATCTGATCACCAACCGGTGGATCGACTACATCCGCACGTCGGTCTCGCACGCCGGCGGTATCACCCATCTGCGCAGAATCTTCTCGCTGGCCGATCTGTACGGCGTTCGATCGGGATCTCATGGTGCGGGCGATCTTTCGCCGGTTTCCCTCGCTGCCGCGTTGCACGTGGATCTGTCGATTCCCAACTTCGGAGTGCAGGAGTACATGGGGCACGTCGACCCGACGGGCGATGTGTTCCAGACGAGCTACACCTTCACCGACGGCTTCATGCATCCGGGAAACCAGCCGGGTATCGGCGTCGAGGTGAACGAAGAGGCCGCCGCGAAGTACCCGTACAACCCCAAGTATCTGCCCGTCAATCGCCGTCTCGACGGCAGTATGCACGATTGGTGAAGCGCCACATGGCCACAACTCAGTTCGATGTAGTCCTGCTCGGCGAGCCGCTCGTCGAGGTTTCGACCACCGAGGCCTTTCGGCACGGAGCAGACGGTGTGCTCGGAGTATCGGGCGATGTCGTCAACGCAGGTGCCGCCGCTGCTGCTGCAGGGGCTTCGGTAGCCCTCGTAGCGCGGGTATCCGACGACGAGCTCGGCGACGCTGTCTGTCGGCGAATTCGTGAGCTCGGCATCGACGACACCTTCGTTCGGCGAGTCCCCGGCCAGCAGGGCGTCTACTTCCTGCACATCGATCCCGAGGGCAATCGTCAGTTCTCCTATGCCCGAGCCGGATCGGTGGGCAGTCAGCTCGACGTGGCGGACCTGCCCGTGGGCGTGATCGAGAATGCGGGTGCCGTCTTGGGTGGCGGAATCGCTGCGGCGCTGTCGCCGACCGTTGCCGGGACGATGCTGCACGTGGCGCAGCATTCGCGCAGATTCGTCTACGACCCCAACTTCCGTCCCAGGTTGACGACGGCCGAGCAGGCCCGCGAGTTCCTGCAGGGCATTGCCCCCTACTGCGAGGTGATGGTTCCGTCGGCACCGAGTGAGATCGAATTATTGCTGGGCACACACGATCCGGCGAGCGCTGCGGCGTCCCTGATGGGCTGGGGTGCACGCTCTGTGGTGGTCACCCAGGGCTCCGACGGGTCCAGCATCTTCACCGAGGAGGGACGGTCCCATCAGCCGGTGATTCCCGCTCTCCAAGTGATCGATCAGACCGGTGCCGGTGACGTGTTCGCAGGCACCCTGACTGCGCGTCTGGCTCTCGATGACGATCTTCGCGAGGCTGCGGCCATGGCTGCGGCAGCGGCTTCGCTGAGCGTCGGCGGACGCGGTGGCACCGGCCTCATCGCACCGCTCGACGAGATCCGCCGCCACAGTGAGCGATACCTCAGCGAGCGAGTA
Source organism: Rhodococcus sp. 15-649-2-2 (assembly GCF_002258645.1). Classification (NCBI taxonomy): domain Bacteria; kingdom Bacillati; phylum Actinomycetota; class Actinomycetes; order Mycobacteriales; family Nocardiaceae; genus Rhodococcus; species Rhodococcus sp. 15-649-2-2. Next base: position 157,026 of record NZ_NPFM01000011.1, on the reverse strand, counting down.
GCTACATGACGGCGTCCACGCGGTTGTCCGACGCGACCGCCGAGGTTGCCCGTCCCACCTCGAGCGGAATCGTGCATCTCGGTGTCGGAGCTTTCCATCGGGCGCATCAGGCAGCGTTCACCTACGAGGCCGCATTGTTGACCGGGGAAACGAACTGGGGCATCACGGGTTTCACTCAGCGAAGCAATACCGTGGTGGAGCAGCTCGCCCCACAGGACGGGTTGTTCACCCTGGTGCAGAAGGGGATCGAGGAGACTACGGCCACCGTCGTCGGCTCGATGCTCGACGTACGGAACGCAACCGCGAACCCCGACGCAGTTGTCGAGGCCATCGCCGATCCGGGAACGCACATCGTCACTCTGACGGTCACCGAGAAGGGATACCGGCTCGACCCTGCGTCGGGCCGACTGCGTCTGGACGATCCGGAGATCGAGGCCGATCTGAGCGGTAGGCCGCCGCGTACGGTGGTCGGGCAGTTGGTAGCGGGGTTGGCTCGGCGCATGGCAGGCGATTCGCCTCTGACGGTGCTGTGCTGCGACAACCTGCCGTCGAACGGTCGAATTCTGTCCGAGCTGGTCCACGCTTTCGTCGCCGCCCGTGACCGCGACGACGGCCTGGCCGGATGGATCACGCGTCGAGTCACGTTCCCCAGCAGCATGGTCGATCGAATCGTGCCCGCTACCACTGACGACGACAGGGCGGACAACGAGCGAAGAACCGGCCTACGCGACGACGCTCTGGTGGTGTGCGAACCGTTTCGGCAGTGGGTGATCGAGGACGATTTCGCGGGTCCACGGCCGGCGTGGGAGCGAGTGGGCGTGCAGTTCGTCGACGACGTGGAGCCCTGGGAGACGATGAAGCTGCGGGTGCTCAATGGCACCCACTCGGTGCTGGCGTACCTCGGCATCCTCCGTGGTCACAGCACCATCGCCGAGGCGGTCGGGGATCCGGTGCTCGACGAGATCTGCCGGACAATGGTTCTCCGAGACGTCGCACCGACGATGGCGGCTGGAATGGATGCTGTCGGGTACGGCGACGAGGTCCGGGTGCGATTCGCCAACCCGGCGCTGAAACACACCACCCGGCAGGTGGCGATGGACGGATCACAGAAGCTCGGTCCGCGCCTGTTGGGGACTGTGCGTGATGCAACGTCCGCCGGTGGCTCGACGGGCATGCTCGCTCTCGCCGTCGGGGCCTGGTGCGCTTTCGTGCTGGAGGAAGCGAAAGCCGGACGTGTGCTGGATGATCCGTTGTCGACACAGCTGTCCCGTGCCGGATCGGCGTCGGACCTGCTCGGTATCGACTCCATCTTCGGGCCCGATCTCGGGGCCACTTCACCGTTCGGCACGCAGGTCGTTGCGTGGACCGACTTCCTACGGACCGACTCGCTGAGCGAGTGGAAACGAGTGTTGACATGACCTCCGAACTCGAAGAATTGCTCGAAAACCTAACTGCCCGTGATGTATTGCGCGTAAGCCCTGTTATTCCGGTTGTCGTCATCGATCGGGTCGAGGATGCGGTTCCGCTGGCTCGGGCTCTGTATGCCGGCGGTATCGGCATCATCGAGATGACGCTGCGTTCGGAGGCCGCTCTCGGTGCCATCGCAGCAATCGCTGCGAACGTGCCGGAAGTTGTCATCGGGGCGGGAACGGTGCTGACCCGCGAGGACGCGCTGAGATCGGTGGATGCCGGCTCGCGATTCCTGGTCTCGCCCGGATCCCCGAGGGGGCTGCTCGACGCGGCCCGCGCGCTGCCGGTTCCGCTTCTGGCGGGAGTGTCGACGGCGACCGAAGCGATGACGGTTGCCGAGGGCGGATCGACCGAGATGAAGTTCTTTCCGGCCGAGTCGTCGGGAGGGGCATCGGCGCTGGGGGCTCTGGCGGGTCCTTTGCCTCACTTGACGTTCTGCCCCACCGGTGGCATCACTCCGCAGAACGCCGTCGACTACTTGGCGCTGCCCAACGTGGTGTGCGTCGGCGGTAGCTGGCTCACGCCGCGCTCGCTCGTGCAGGCGGGGGACTGGGCCTCGATCGAGGAACTGGCTCGTTCTGCGAGTGCGCTGTCCAGCGCCTAGTTCGGTTCGCGAAGGGTCATTGACGGATTGGTATAACAGTGCTTGTATATCACTGTGGCGAGCGCCACCAACCTCCCTCGATGAGGCACCGGTCTCCCGTAGGCCCCCGGCGAACTCGCATCATGAACTCATCGATCATCACCAGCAATGGAGCTTCGGATGTCACAGGACACCAACGAATCGACGGACGATCGCGGTAACACCGCCGTCCCGACTCGCAGCACGAAAGACCTCACCAAGGCGGCGATGTCCGGTTGGCTGGGTACGGCAATGGAATTCATGGACTTCCAGCTGTATTCGCTCGCCGCCGCGATCGTCTTCAATCGCATCTTCTTCCCCGACGTCAGCCCGGCGATCGGATTGATCGCCGCCATGGCCACGTACGGCGTCGGCTATGTCGCACGCCTGGTCGGTGCCATCTACTTCGGCCGGATGGGCGATCGGATCGGTCGAAAGAAGGTCCTGTTCATCACCATCGCGATGATGGGTGCCTCCACCACCCTCATCGGTGCGCTCCCGACGTACGACGCGATCGGCATCATGGCCCCGATCCTGCTCGTCGCCCTTCGCCTCATCCAGGGATTCGGTGCCGGAGCCGAAATCGCGGGTGCCACGGTCATGTTGGTCGAGTACGCACCGGACAAGCGTCGTGGCCTCATCGCCTCGCTCGTCTCCCTGGGCACCAACTCCGGAACCCTTGCTGCGTCCGCCATCTGGGCCTTACTGCTCGCTGTACTGTCCGAGGATCAGTTGCTCAGCTGGGGCTGGCGAGTACCGTTCCTCGCGAGCTTCTTCCTGATGATCTTCGCGGTGTGGTTGCGCTCCAACCTGAGGGAGAGCCCGGTCTTCGAGGAGCGTGCTGATGTGGTCGACGGTGTGGCCCTCTCACGCGACGAGATCGAGAAGACCGACGAGGAACTGAAGGTCAGCGTTCTCGAGTCCGGCCTCAAGCAAAAGAAGGGCCGCGCGTTCTTCATCGCGCTGGGTCTGCGGTTCGGTCAGGCCGGCAACTCCGGGCTGATCCAGACATTCCTGGTTGGCTACATCGCGTCGACGCTGCTGATCGATCGTTCCATTGCCACCAGTGCAATCGTCTACGGTTCCCTCATCGGCTTCGCCACCATTCCGATCGTCGGCATCCTGGGCGACCGATTCGGTCGTCGTCCGATCTATATGGTGCTCAGCGCGCTGACGATGATTCTGGCTTTCCCACTGATGCTGATGGTCACGAGCGGCAACACAGTGGCCCTCGTCGTCGCAATGGTGCTGGCCCTCAATCTTGGTGTGCTCGGCCTGTTCTCACTCGAGAGCGTGACGATGGCGGAACTGTTCGGTGCGCGAACCCGCTTCACGCAACTCGCACTGGCCAAGGAAATCGGCGGCATCCTCGCCACCGCGATCGGACCGTTGCTCGCCGCCAGCCTCATCGCATGGACGGGTAGCTGGTGGCCCATCGCGGCGATGCTCGTGATCTACTCCGCGATCACCCTGGTCTCGTCCTACCTGGCACCGGAAACCAAGGGCCGCGATCTCGTCAGACTGAACGACGCAGCCTGAGTGCCCAACGGCAGTGGTGTGGTTGAGTGCCCCAGGCGGCACTCGAGCACACCACTGCCGCAAGCACTAGTGCATCGCCGCGTTGTGGAAGTCGGTCTCGGCGGCCAGCATGCCGGCGAACCACTCGTCCAGCGTTGCGTCGTCCACACCGTCCATGGCATCGACCTCGCGGGCCAACGCGTCGACCTGTGCCACGAAGGCGGGTCGGGTGTGCATTTCTATCCACTCCTGCAACGCCGGTTCTCGATGGACCGACGTATCGAGTGCTGCGCGACACCACGACAGGTAAAGGGTCTCGGCGGCGAACATGGCCACCAGAGCCGCAGCCCTTCCGTCTCGACGGGCGAGTCCCAGTGCGTAGTTGGACAGTACGGACGAGCTCTCGATCAACTCGCGCACATCGCCGTAATACGGAAACTGCTCGCGCAGTCCCGCGAAGTATTCGCGCTGTTCACCGACGAGGTTGGACAGTGACATCACGTGATCGGTTGCGTCGTCCAAGGACTCGGACTCTGCAACCACGAGGCCCAGGATGCGTACGGCCGTGAGCACGAACGCTTCCTCGATCACCAGGTATCGCCGAAAGTCGTCGTCGCGCAGTGTGCCGCGGATCGAGTCGGTGATGAAACTGGCCTGCTGCGCGGCAACGAGGTTGCGATGTTGCCGCGCAGTCAGTTCGGTGGATCGACTCATTCTTCGGACAGCCAGGTGATCAGGCCGTCGAACAGATCGGTGTATCCGAGCCATTGCTCGCAGAATTCCGGCGGTGCCCAGTGCGGCGAGCAGTCGGAGGTGAAGACCGCCGAGCGGCCTTTACCGTAGGTGCCCGCAGCGACGAGCGGATCGCCGTTGATGGTGGCGGGTACGGCAACTCCGTCCTTGGCGATCACGCGGTTGTAGCCCAGTAGAGCCGGCCACTCGGTACCGCTGGCGCTCACGGTGGGATGCGTGCCGTCGACCACCACGGGGATCATGCCGCCGGGCGTCTCCACGCGATCGTCTTCGGCGAGCATCGTCACCGGCAGCGCGTCTGCGAGTGCCGTCTGCCGAAACGCTGCTCGGGCCTGGAATCCGGAGAACGAGAGGTAGCCGCCGATCATCAGCAGTGCACCGCCGTCGTGCACCCAGTTCCGGAGCTCGACCAATCGATCCTCGCCCGCCTGAAACCGGTCGAAAACGCTCGGCGCGAGCTGAATCGAGTTGGCGCCGATGTCGGAGAGCACGATGACGTCGTAGGCGGACAGGGCGTCTGCGCTGCCGGGAAACTGGGTCGGGACCAAGTGCGCGGGCATGTGCACCACGTCGTGTCCGCGGGAGGTCAGGGCATCCTTGAGCGGTCCGACGCCTTCGACGTAGGAGTGCACAGTGAATTCGTCGACCCCTTTGACGTGGGTCGAGGTGGTCATCCAGCTTTCACCGGCGATCAGAACTTTCTTACCCATGGTGGTTCTCTATCCTTTTCCGGCGCTCTCGAAGAGCGACCTGGGGTTGTCTCGCATCAGCGAGGAAACGTGCTGTGGATCGATTCCGCTGCGCACGAGTCGGGCTGCGAAAGAGATTGGTACGTAGGCCAAACCGTTGCCCCCGAAGGCGCGGAGCATCGACTTGAGGAACAGGTCGTGACTGAGGAGAAGTTGCTGTCGGTACCCTCCGCCGATGAGACCGGCGACCGCGAAGGCGGTCTCGGCGGGTGACGGAGACTGCCCCTCGCCCGGGAACTCGAAGGGCATGCCGATCATGTCGAATTCGAGATACACCCCGCGATCGCCCAGAGCGCATTGGTAATCGGGATCGTTGCCCGACGGGTCCATGTGGCAGAGCACCACAGCACTCGGGTCGACGCCCATCTCATTGATGACGATGTCGAGCACTTCGTGCCCGCGCCGCTGCCAGCCCGGAAGATGAACGAACAGTGGTACATCGACTTCTCGTTGGGCGACGCACGCTGCGCGCAGCGCTTTCTGTTCGTCGGCGGTGAACGACGGCGAGACGCCGATCTCCCCGATCACTCCGGGACGAGGTCCGTCGTCCGCGGTGAACTCGGCAATGAGTCCCGACGCGAGCTGGTCGACGCCGAGCGACGCGACCTCGGCCGGGTGCGTGGCCTCGAGGTACCAGCCCGAGCCCATGACGACGCGGACGCCCGATTCGAGGGAGTACCGTTCCAGAATCTCGGGCCGACGACCGATTCCGGGCGGCGTCAGATCGACGACGGTCGCCCCACCGTGATCGGCAAAGGTTTTCAGGTCTGCCAATACGGCTGTCGCGTCTTCGATCCGACAGTTGTCGGCGCTGTGATAGGGATTGTCGTGCAGCAGCCATGCATCTCGAGCCGAGATCGGTCCGGAGAGAGCCTGTGCCACAACGGGATCGGGCGACTCCGAGTACGCCACGGAGGCGTCGTTGTGCAGGTGCTCGTGTGGCAGCACCAGCCCCAGTTCGCTGGAGTCGACCGGCCCCGTGACCGTCGTGACGATCACTGCTTGCCCGGAGCGCTCTGCAAGTGCTTGAACAGCGACGCCAGTGAATGCCCACGCATGTTGATCCAGATGGCGACGAGCAGAACGATTCCGGTGATGATCGGGGTGAGGAACGGGCTGACGCCCAGCAGGGTCAGGCCGTTGGCAATGATGCCGGTGAGGACCGCACCGATCACGGTGCCGACCACGGTGCCTCGTCCACCGAACAGATTGGTACCGCCGAGCACCACCGCGGTGATGACGGTCAGCTCGAAACCGTTGGCGGAGTTGGCCGATCCCGAGCCGAGCCGTGCAGCGATGAGTAGGCCGGCGATGCCGGCGGCCAGGCCGGTGAACACCAGCGTCATCATCAGCACGCGGCGAGTGTTGACGCCGGAGCGTCGAACGGACTCCACGTTGGAACCGATTCCGGTGACGTAGCGGCCGAAGCGGGTGCGGTTGAGGGCAATTGCGCCGATGATCACCACGGCCAACGCGATCCACGCACTTGCCGAGAATCCCAACCAGGACGCAGTACCGAGCTTCGCGAACGCGGTGCCCGGGGTGATGGGGACGGAGAACCCTTCGGTGCGGTAGAGCGCAATTCCGCGGATGATGGACAGCGTGGCGAGGGTGACGATGAATGGTGGAATGCCCTGGTAGGCAGCGAGCCAACCGTTGACCAGGCCCCAAGCCGCTCCCATCAGCGGGGCCGCGATGAACACCACCGAGGAGTCCACGCCTGCCTGAATGAGCTCTGCACTCATCGCGGCGACGAAGGCGACGGTTGCTCCCACCGAGAGGTCGATCTGGCCGGTGGTGATCACGAATGTCATGGCGACGGCGATGATCAGGACCGGTGCGATCTGCGTCGCGAGGTTGGAGATGTTGGTGAAGGTCAGGAACGAGGACGTGGTGACCGAGAAGACGATGGCCACCGCGACGGTGACAGCCAGCATGGCCAGTGTCGGCTTGTTGGTCTGTTGCCACAGTGATGGGCGCGCAGCGAGTTTGGCGACGCTGGGCTGCGCGTTCTTGTCGAGTGTGATCATGGTCGGCCTTCCGGCGAGGACGGTGAACGCTGGGGAACCGGAGTGCGTGTGATCAGTCCGACAAGCGATTCGATGTTGAGGTCACCGATCGGTACGTCGTCCACGCTCTGCCCCTCGTACATGACGGTGATGCGGTCGCACACCCGGAACAGATCCTGCAGCCGGTGCGTCACCAGGATGACTCCGACGCCCTGTGCCGCAACGTCGGTGATGAGTTTCAACACCGACTCCACCTCGGCGACGGCCAGTGCAGCCGTTGGCTCGTCGAGGATCAACACGTCGGGGCGGAACGACACGGCGCGGGCGATCGCGACGGTCTGCCGCTGCCCGCCCGAGAGCTGCCCGATCTCCTGGTACGTCGACTTCACTTTCACATGCAGGTCCGCCAGGATTTCGGCAGCGCGCTCGTGCATACCGTGCCGGTCCAGAAACGGTCCCTTGCGGGGTTCGCGCCCGAGGAACAGGTTGCTGGCGACGTCGAGGGTGTCGCACAGTGCCAGGTCCTGATAGACGATGCCGATCTTCTGCTGTTGTGCATCGAGTGGCGTCGAGAAGCGAACCGGTTCTCCGTTGACTCGCATCTCACCACCGTCGTGTTGAACGGCGCCGGCAAGGATTTTCATGAGCGTCGACTTGCCGGCGCCGTTGTCTCCGACGACCCCGAGTACCTCGCCGCGCGCGAGCCGAAGATCGACTCCGCGAAGCGATTTCACCGGGCCGTACGATTTGGTGATTCCCGACAGTTCGATCAGTGGCGCAGTCGGATCTTGTTGTGCCATGTGCTACTTCTCCAGGTAGTACATGTAGTCGCCCACGTTGGCGGGGGTGACGATCTGCGTGGGAACCGGGATGTCCGCAGGTGCGGTGCGTCCGCAGCCCAGGTCGATGGCGGCATTCATTGCTTCGTAACCGAACTCGAAGGTGTTCTGCTGCACGACGCCTTCGAGCCAGCCGGCCTGCAGTGCCGACACTGCCTGATCCGACAGGTCCCAGCCGACGGCCTTGATGCGGTCCTGTGCGCTCTGGCTGTTCACTGCGGCAACCAGCCCGATGAGTGCCGGTTCACCGGTGGCATAGACGTACTCCATATCCGGGTTGCCGGTGAGCAGGTTCTCCGCGGCGGTCTGCGCGTTCTCCTGGATGTTGCGACCGTCGACAACGGTTCCGACGGTCATGCCTGCAGCGGAGACGGTGTCGGTGAATCCCTTCTGACGCTCGAGCTGAATGGTGCTGTTGAGCGCACCGACGATGCCGACGGTCCCGGTGTTGTTCGCGAGTTCGGTGAGGGTGTTGCCGATCTGAGCGCCACCCTCGGCGTTCGCGGTGCCGACCTGGGTGGAGACTCCCGGGGCGTCGACGGTGGCGTCGACGGCGACCACCGGGATACCTGCTGCGGCGGCCTTGGCGACGGATGGCTTGATGCCGTCGGTGTCGATGGCGTCGACGATGATGGCGTCGACACCGGAGGCGATGAGGTTGTCGAACGCGTTGGCCTGCGTGACGGAATCATCGTTTCCGCTGATGATCTGTAGATCGACCCCGGCTTCGTCGGCCACCTTCTGGGCGGCGTTGTTGATCTGGTTGAAGAACAGCGCCTGCAGGTTGATCGTGACCAGACCGACCTTCAGGCTGCCGTTCTTGCCGTCGCACGTGTCGGCGACTCGGGACGGATCCGGAATGGACGACGCGGCCGCGTCGGTGCCGCCCGATGTGTCGCTGGTGGAGGCGGAGTCACAGGATACGAGGGTGAGGGCAAGTGCCGCACCGAGAACGAGGGGAAGTGCGCGTTTGATCATCGGATCTCCTGAAGATCGACAGTAGCGAGGGTGGCGGTGAATTCGTTGAGTTCGGTGATGCTGGGGCATCCGCGTGGTCCGGCCGTCGCGCAGGCGAGAGCTGCCGACGCTCCTGCGAGTCGGGCTGCGCGAGCGGGATGTTCGCCTGCGTCGACGAAGGCGATGTACGTACCGCAGAAGCAGTCTCCGGCGCCGACGGCATCGACGACGTCGACCGATACTGCGGGTTCGGTGATCGTCTCACCCGAGGGTGTCACCAGGGTCCATCCGTGTTCGCCGTCGGTGACGACGAGGTGGGTGTCGTGCTGGGCGGTCAGCATCGACCACCGTTCGGCATCGATGCCGAAGTTGTTCTGCCACAGACTGCGTCCGACGATGACGTGATCGGCGAGGGCAAAAGCGCGCAGTGCGGCGTCGAGATCGTCGCAGCCGTCGAGGTCGATGGCAAGGCTGACGTTGTCGGGTAGTTCGGGTGGGAGCATCTCTGCTCGGTAGCCGTCGACGAACAGTCGTCCGCCTTCGATGGAGAGGGCGTCGAGGACGGTCGTCAGTCGGTGTGCGTCGTTGGCGTCGTCCTGGCTGATGATCGAACGGTCGCCTCCGTCGGCGATGAGAACGACTGCGGTGGAGAGGAATGCGTCACGCGGTGCCCAGCTGGTGTCGACTCCGTCGTGCTCGAGCCCGGCGAGAAACTCGGTGGATCGGGCGTCTGGGCCCACTGCGCCAGCGAAGGCTACGCGGGCACCCATACGGGCTGCGGCTACCGCGGCGTTCGCGTTCATGCCGCCGTCGATCGAGTCGATGGCCGTTGCCTGCACTCGCTCGCCCAGAACTGGGACATGCGGAACATGCACCGTCACATCGTTGTTGGCGTAGCCGAAGAAGACGATCATGGCTATTTCCCTGCCGCGCGGGCCACGGCGCGAACCTTCTCGCCTGCGACGCGTCCCCACCAGCGAGCGTTCTCCTTCACCGAGGAGGCGATGATGGCACCGTCGCATTCCTTCATGAGGTCGCCCACGTTGGCGGCGGTGATGCCGGAGCCGATGATGACCGGAAGCATCGTGTTGTTCTTGATCACCGAGACCTCGTCGACCGAGGCGGCATCTCCGGTTCGTGAGCCGGTGGCGATGAGGACGTCGGCGTCGAAGAACTCGGCGTCCTCGGTCTGCTCGGCGATGGTGCGGTCCGCGACGATGGCATGTGCGCCGTGCTTGACGTGCACGTCGGCGAAGATCTTGACCGGATCGGCACCGATGCGGTGACGGAAGCGGGTGGTCTTGGCGGCCTGGCCCTCGATGAATCCCTCGTTGGCGATGTAGGCGTTGGCCCACTGGTTGACGCGCACGAAGCTCGCGCCCGCTGCCCACGCTGCGGCCACGCCGCATTCGCCGGCATTGGACAGGATGCTCACGCCGACTCGGTTGCCGAAGTCGCCGACGACGGCGGCCGTGACCACGCCCATGCTCGCCGCGGTTTCGTAGCCGTGTTCGCCCGGCTTGAGGAACGGTATGTCCCAATGGTTCTCGACGATGACACCGTCGAAGCCGTTGTCGATGTACGCGTGTGCCTCTGCCAGGGCGAATGCCGAGATCTCGGAGACGGGTTGACCCTTGTAATGCGGGCTGCCGGGTAGAGCGGGCAGGTGAATGGCACCGATGAGCGCTGGTGCCGAGGTGAAGATCTCGGCCAGAGCCGACGGCTTGGTCGGGAAGACTCCCAGCGATTGCTCGGGGTGCTGGTCCGACAGGGACGTACTCACGTAGGGAACTCCTCGGGTGATCGTCGGGCGAGGGCATGTAATCGATTACCTCGCATGTATGCACCGTAAAGGATCGACACCCATCCATGTCAAGGAATTCCGGAGTCGTTTATGTAAACGATTACCTCTACTGTGTAAACAGCAACGCAAGCGACTGCGCGGTTCGATAACCTCGGGTCCTCACGTGAGAGTAGGAGTTGGATGCGTAAAGCAACCATTCGCGACGTTGCCGAGCGCGCAGGTGTCTCGACGGCCACGGTGTCTCGAGCACTGTCGGGCTCACGTCCGGTCTCGGAGGACATCGCTGCCACCATCCGGCAGGCGGCCGAGGATCTGGGATATTCGGGCAACATCATTGCCAGTTCGCTGCGCCGCAACAGAACGGACACGGTCGGCATGGTGGTGCCGAGCATTGCCAACCCCTTCTTCACCTCGCTCGTCGTCAACGTCGAGCACGTGCTGTCGCAGCGTGGCCTGCAACTCTTCCTGTGCGATTCCCGATCCGATCCGGAGGTCGAAGCGCAGAGGTTGCGCAGCTTGGTCTCGCGTCAGGTCGACGGCATCATCATCAGCCCGTGCCACGGGGAGCGGTCCGCAGAGGCCGTGCGCACCACGGCCCGCGCCATTCCTGTCGTTCAACTCGACCGCTTCGCGCTCGACACCCACACCGACTGGGTCGGCGTCGACGACGATGCTGCGCAGGCGCTGGTCATGGATCATCTTGCTGCGCTGGGTGTTCGGAGTGCAGCCTTCATCAGTTCCGAGCTGACCAACTCGTCGACCGAGCTGCGTCGGGCCGGCTTCTTCCGTCACGCGCAGAGAGTGGGAATCGAGACGCGAGAGGAGTGGACGCTGTTGGGCGACTACTCGATCGACTGGGGACGTGAGTCCTCGCGGTCGATGCTCGGAGCGTCTTCACGTCCCGACGCGGTGGTGTGTGCAGACGATCTGATTGCACTCGGCGTTCTGCAGAGTTGCCAGGCGCTGGGCTTGTCGGTTCCCGCTGATGTCATGGTGACCGGGTTCGACGACATTCCGTTCTCGGCGTTGAGCAATCCGCCTCTGACGACCGTCCGGCAGCCGCAGGAACGCATCGCGGCGGAGGCCACTCGGCTGTTGGATCAGGCGATGAACAGCGACGAGACGGGTACTGCGCACATCGCTCTGCAGCCGGAGTTGGTGGTGCGTCAGTCGACGGTAGGCCAGGCGCGCGTCACTGCGGTGTAGGCGGTGATGGCGGCATCGAGTTCCTCGAGTGCGACGGTTTCGTCGGCGGCATGCATGAGGGCCGGCGTCCCCGGTCCCCACACCACGATCGGCGCACCGGGGGCCGCCGCGGCGATGATGGATGCGTCGGTGAAGTACGTGACCGGTTCTGGCGCAACGGAGTGCGGTAGCTCGTCGACCCAGCTGTTTCCACCCGCCGTCCTCACGCCGGGCAGGTCGATTCGCGCCTCGACGTGGTCGACCTCGGGTTGATCGCGCCACCACGACAGCAGTGTCGAGCCGTCACCGACGGTTCGATGATCGACGACGACGTGTGCGATGTCGGGAACGATGTTGGGGGCCGATCCACCGTCGATCATCCCGACGTTGAACGTCTCTGCGCCCAGGAACGCATCCGTCGACAACGGGAGTTCGTCGCGCGCCCGTGCCAGGACGTCGACGAGCTTCATGATTGCGCTCTCGCCCCGCTGCGGTGTACTGCCATGTGCAGCAATACCTTTGGTTGTGACATCGACCCACAAGGCGCCGCGATGGCCCAGATGTACCTGGTTGCCTGTCGCCTCGGGCACCACCACCGCACCCACCGAACATTCGGCCACGGCGTGACGAGCGGCAAGTGCGCCGAGCGATCCGATTTCCTCGTCGCTGGTGAGCAACAGCGCTGCGGGAACACCGTTTTCGAAGGCGTCGAGCACAGCGGCCGTTGCGGCCACGAGGCCTGCCTTCATGTCGGACGTACCTCGGCCGCGCAACACACCGTCTTCGACGTCTGCGGCGAACGGATCGAACTGCCAGTTCGAGAGATCGCCCGCCGGGACGGTATCGACGTGGCAGGCGAACATCAGCCTCGCCGCCGTTGGAGGCGCATCATTGGTGATCAACAGCCACGGGTGCGGGCCGTCGCGATCTCCCTCGACCGCAATGCCGGTCGTGCGTGCCGAGAGTACGGAGACGACGGCATCCATGGAGGAACGCTGAGGCACCGGGTCTCCGGACACGGTGCGTTGCGTGACCAGCTCGGCGAGCAGGCCTGCGGCAGTGGTGCGGTCAAATGCCATGGGAAGCAATCGACCGCATCACTGCGGCGGCAGCCGCATCGGGGGCCTGCGTCGGAATCCAGTGCGAGATTCCGGGTAGCACTGTCAGCGTGTATGCCGCATCGACATACCTCTGGGTGGTGTCGATGGCAGCACGGCCGATGAAGGTGTCGCCGTCACTCCACACCATCGAGGTCGGCACGGTGATGCGCAGACGACCGATGCCCGGGCTCGAGAACGGCAGTCCGCGGTACCAGGTGACAGCGAAGGGCAGCGCGCCGTAGTCGACGATGTCCGTCTTCGTGCGTTCGAGGTCCTCTTCGGTCATGCCGCTTGCCCTGTACCACTTTTCGGCTCTTTCGCCGGGCCGCGTCATCCATTTCTCGGGCAGTATCGGCAACTGGAAGAACGCGAAGTACCAGGAGTGCAGTATTTGCTTCGAGTTGAAAAAGCCGGTCATGAATGCACCGGGGTGGGGAACCGAGAATGCCGTCAGCGACAACACCAGGTCGGGTCGTCGGCCTGTGGTGACCCATGCGATGTTCGCTCCCCAGTCGTGCCCCACCAGATGTACCGGAGTCCCGATCCTGTCGATGAGAGCGACGACGTCGCCCACCAGCGCTCCGACACGATAGTCGCGACGCCGCGTCGGCCGGGCGGCCGGTGAGTATCCGCGCTGGTCCGGTGCGACAGTACGAAAACCGGCATCGTTCAGGATCGTCATCACTGCGGACCACGACGACGCTCGCTCGGGAAAGCCGTGCAGCAGCAACACAACCGGGCCGTCCAGTGGTCCCTGATCGATGACGTCGAACACCAGACCGTCGTGGGTGTACTCGGTGATTCGCTCCACCGCGGAGCCGCTCGTCAGCATGTGCTGGGTACCGACTGGCCCGCGAACACGGCGGCCAGGAACTGCATGGCCGCCTCGTCGCTGACATTGTGGCCTTGCTCGGGCTGCTCCTGCGCTACGACCGAATCGCCTAGGGCGCATGCCCTTTCGACGCCTTCGGCAGTCCACTGGGGTAACACGATATCGTCCTTCGCGCCGTAGGCCACGAACATCGGCACCTCGCTCCTCACTTGCGGCAATGTGTAGCGTCCGACGACGTCGAGGAGCTTCTGCTCCGCTTCTGTCGAGTCTGCGGCGAACTCGTCCGGTGCCATCGCCTGGACTGCCCGAGCCTTGCCTTCCGTGTCTCCGCCCTGGCAGGTGAGCAGCAACTCGTTGTTGGCCTCGGCGACGCTGCCGCTGTAGTCCTTCGGATCGATGGCGGGGTCCACTTGCTGTGCGCCGTAGAGCAAGTACGGCAACAGTTCCTTCTGCGGTGTGGTGAGAGTTCCGTCCATACCGGATCGAACGAGAGGCGTCAGGTCGGTCGGTGGTGAGAGCGATACCGATCCGACGAGGTCGAGCCCCTGGCCGTACGAGGCAGCGAGTTCGTTTGCAGCCCATGCGGCTTGGCCACCCTGCGACAGGCCGACTGCGGCCCAGCGTGCGGACGTGTCGGGCAGCGCATTGTGGACTGCGCGGGCCGCGTCGATCATGTTGTTGCCGGTGGTTCGCGGTTCCAGGTACGGGTGCGTTCCACCGCCGGTGCCCAGTCCCTGGTAGTCGGGGAGCACGGTGACGTACCCGAGTGCGGTGAAATCCTGCACCGCGAATTGGTACCCGATCAGGTCGGGATACAGGGTGGGTCCGCAATCGGCCTGTATGCCGGTGGTGCCGTGCCCGTAGACGACGATCGGCCAGCCGCCCTCGGGTGCGGTGCCTGCCGGAACGGCTGCTACACCGGATACCGCCGTCGGGGAACCGTCGACACCCGACGTCGACTCGTACACGAAGCGATACAGCGTTGCGCCTGTGTTCGAGAGTTCGGCGGATCGCTCACCGAAGTCCTCGTATTCGAGAACAGTGCCCGGCACGCCCGTCAGGTCGTACTGCGGGGCCTGGGCGGTGGTGGTCGTCGGTTCGTCGAGCGTGGTGTCGGGTGTGGAACTGCATCCCCCGACCACGGCCAATGCGAGGCAGCACAGGGCAGCGGACATCGAACGGGAGTAGGAAAGCACACCGCGTGTCTACCAGAAAGAAGCCGCGTTCGGCCGATGCCTGGGGTTTCACATCACCGCCCCTACCGAAATTCAGACAGAATTTCTGCCGAGGCTTGAAGTGGGGCGTGGCCGTCGGGAATGACCCGGCGACAACCGTCGAGCTCAACAGTCAGCAATTGGTCGTAGGAATCGGCGTCGGAATACCGCATAGCGGCGACCGTAGTCGGGGCCTCGTCGCAAGGCGATGCCAGCGGCAATGTCTTCAGGGACAGTGATGTCGCTATGGGCCTTGCGCCAACGAATCGTTGTGAGTCGAAACGACAGAACCAGCTGCCGATCACGGACAGGGCGACCGGCTGCGTCGACCCGATCTGAGGTGGTGCGTATACGGGCAGGCATCCGAAGAAGGTTCTGATCTGGTCATTCGACAAGAGCGCTCGGTGTTCGATACGTCTTACTTCGGTGAGCTCGGTGATTGCGTTGAGTCCGCCGGGTTTCGGCCGTCCGCACGAGTTCAGCGGAAAGCCCGGTCGGACTGCGCGTCCTCGATGGTCGATTAGCCAGAATTCCTGCAGGACTGCAAGGCTGTAGTCGTCCGCGCAACTGTCGGGAAACCACGTCGGATGTTCGGATCGGCGGTTCAGCAGTCCGATGGCATCGGAGAAGTCACCTTCCCAGCGGTGTTCGGAATAGCCGACGGTCCGGTCGGCCGCTCCTTCCTCGCCGAGGAAGGAGTCGCAGGTGACCGCAGCGACAGGCTCGAAGTCCATCGGAACTGTGGCGTCGGAGTCGACGCCGAAGTATCGGTCGGGGAATGGAATCGAGCATTGCAACGAATCGGCGGGAACTATGTAGGCGACCGGCCGGTCGGGCGTCGTCACATTCCACGCGACGGCACCGGCGACGATGACGGCAATGACGAGGAACAGTCTTGTCGCGTACCGCCACGTCATGCCGACACCGTAGTCGTCGTCAGCTCGGTTCTGGCCGCTGTTGTGTTTTCCCGGCTTCAGGTCAGGCGCCGTGAATAGCACGGCCCTACCCGGTTCGGGGATTGCCTCGCCCCCGAGGGGCATCGAAGTCGGGTCGACGATGGTCGAGGAGATCAAGATCGCCAGCATTGACAACACTGTCGGGTTCCAGGTCGAAAGTCCGCCTACCCCGAAGGGTTGATCCTGGTGGGTGCCGGGTCCTCTGGACCGAAGATCCGGCTGAGGATGAACTGCTAAAAGTGGCCAGTCCGTTGTCGTTCGGAGTAGTGGGCAAGGCCCTGCAAGGCACATTCGAAAAGAAGCTCACGGCCACCCTGATCGGAGAGTTCGACCTATCAGTCGAGAAGACCAGCAGTGTAACCCTTTTCGAGTCGAGCCCTGACATCGCTGAGGTAGCGAGCTGCGTCGGCACCGTCGACGACGCGGTGGTCGTACGACAGCGAGAGGTACACGGTCGGAACCGCGGTGATGGTCAAGTTTCCTGCGGCGTCTCGGACGGGCACCACACGTTCGACGACCGAGCCGAAACCCAGGATCGCCGATTGCGGCTGATTGATGATGGGCGTGTCGAACAGTGCGCCGCGGCTTCCGGTGTTGGTGATGGTGAAAGTGCCCCCGGAGAGGTCGTCTGCGGTGACAGTGCCGCTGCGCACTTTCTCTGCAGCACTGGCGATTTCGGCCGCGAGGGCGGAGATGGAGAGCCCCTGAGCATTTCGAATGACCGGGACCATCAACCCCTTCGGGCCGTCGACGGCCATTCCGAGATGGCAGGCACCGTGATAGGTCACGGTGGTGACGTCGGCGTCGAGTGCGGAGTTGACGACGGGGTTGTCCGCCAACGCCTCCACCGCGGCTGCCACGAAGAACGGCAGATACGACAGCTTGTGTCCGGTGCGGCTCAGAAACGCGTCCTTGTTCTCGCGGCGTACCCGCGCCACCGAGGACACCTCGGCTTCCACGACAGTCGTCAATTGAGCTGCGGTCTGCAGGGATCGAACCATCCGGGTTGCGATGGTCCGCCGGATGCGCGGCAGCTTTTCTACGCGGTCGGCCGGGGTCTCGGCAATGTTCTCACCGAGCGAGGGCATCGGAACAGTGGCGGTCGTGACTGTCGCTGTCATGGCTTCTTTCGCTGTCGGAACGGATCTGTCACTGACCTGTCACGTCGAGAGCTGCCCCGACGATGGAATCGGTGTCGATTCGGTGGTGCTTGTACACCTCGTCGAGTGATCCGACCTGCCCGAAGTTGCTGACGCCCAACGACGTCGACGCAACCCGGTTGACGGTAGCGAGGAATGCGAGGGTGTGCGGATGTCCGTCGAGCACCGTCACCATCGGGGTCGCTCGCTCGGCGGGCAGCAGTTGATCGAGAATCCAGGATTCGCCGACGTGGTGTCCTTGCCTGGCCTGCAGCGCGCGGTAGAGCTCGCCCGGGCTGGTGATGCACAGAACGTCCGCGATGACGCCGATCTGCTCCAAACGCTCTGCGGCGTCCAGGGCTTCGGTCATCAACGCTCCCATCGCTGCGATGGTCACCGTCGCTCCGTCTCGGCGCACCAGTGGGTAGCCGCCTGCAACGACCTGACGACGCCTGCGTTCCCTGGCAGCCGGATCGCTGGGGACATCTGCCTTCGACTGATCGACAGGACGCGTCGACAGCCGCAGATATGCCGAGGTTCCGTCGGGTCGTCCGAGTCGACCGATGCTCGCGAGCAGTGTCCATTCGACGTCGATGGCGAAGGCGGGCTCGTAGGTGATGCAGCCGGGCTGTTCCAATCCGATGGACGGGGTCTTGATCGACTGGTGTGCACCACCTTCCGCGGCCAGGGTGACTCCCGACGGCGTTCCGACCAGAATCGATTGGCCACCCGCGTAGATGCCGTACGACCACGGCTCTAGTGCGCGCTCGACGAAGGGGTCGTACATGACGCCGATCGGGAACAGAGGCTCCCCCCAACGGCTCCACGTGGCACCGAGCTCGCCCATCAGGCCGACCAGGTTGGTCTCTGCGATACCGAGTTCCATGTGCTGACCGGACGGTCCTTCGCGCCAGTGCATGATCGTCTCGGCGTCGTCGCCGAACCAGTCGTGTCGATCCGACGACGACCACACGCCGACCTTGTTGACCCAACCGCCGAGGTTTGTGGTCGAACTGACGTCGGGGCTGACCGTGACGATGCGTCGAGCCGCGTCGGGAGCCTCCCGGGTCAGGTCGATCAGGGTGCGACCCAATGCGGCCTGCGTAGTGGCTGTGCCCTTGGGGGTGCGTCCGATGTCGGTGGGGACGGCAGGTGGCGTCGATGCCGGAATCGGTTCGCGGCGTATCCGTTCCGCGGTGGCAGCGCACAGCCGACCGGGTCCGCTGTCGGTGTCGAAGCGGCCCCAGGGCTGCTCGGGATCGGTGCCGAGGGTACGTGCGAGTTCGGCGTATTCCTCGACGGTCAACAGCGAGGAATGGTTCTGCGGATGTCCCTGAGTGGGCAGGCCGAATCCCTTGACCGTGTACGCGACGATCACGGTGGGCCGGGTGTCGTCGATGCGAGAGTAGGCGTCGCGCAACGCATCCAGATCGTGTCCGCCGAGGTTGCGAATCGACTCGGTCAGCAGTGTGTCGTCGAGATCGGCGATCAGGTCGGCAATGGCAGTGGCGTCGGGGCCGGATCCGGGAAGTCTGGTGCGCACCTCGTCGGCGGAGCAGCGCAGCAGGCGTTGGTATTCCGGGTTCGGCATGTCCAGGATACGCGTGCGCAGCGCATCGCCGCCCGGCTTGGCGAACAGATCTTCGAGCAACCGGCCGAACTTGACAGTGATGACCTGCCAGCCTGCGGCGTCGAACATCTTCTCGAGGCGACGCGCAGCGATGTTGGGGACCACTCGGTCCAAGGACTGACGATTGAGGTCGACGATCCAGACGATCTCGCCGAGCTCGGCAATGCCCGGGTCGATGATCGCCTCCCAGACCGCGCCTTCGTCGAGTTCCGCATCGCCGACCAACGAGTACTGCCGTCCGCTGAAGCCGGGCGTCTTCGGTGTGGATTCCTCCGGGCCGAACCGGTCTTCGACGAAGCGTCGGGACATCGCTCCCCAGATCGGGGCCGTGGCCCCGATGCCGACGGATCCGGTGGAGTAGTCGACGGTGTCCGGGTCCTTGGCCCGCGAGGGGTAGGACTGCAGACCGCCGTACGCACGGAGTGTCGTCAGGTACTTCTGGTCCAACTCGCCCAGCAGGTAGTTGATGGCGTGCAGCACCGGCGAGGCGTGAGGCTTGACCGACACGCGGTCGCCGGGTTGCAGCTGTTCGAACCAGAGCGAGGTCATGATCGAGACCATCGACGCGCAGGACGCTTGGTGGCCGCCGACCTTGAGTCCGGTCGGGTTGGGCCGAATTCGGTTGGCATGGTGAATCATCGACGTCGACAACCACAGCACCCGCTGGGCGAGCTCGTGCAGGTCGTGGTGTTCACCGGTGGGCGAGCGGCGGTCGGCGGGACTGATGCTGGTCATGACAGGTGCTCCTGATCGACGTCGAATGTGCCGGGGCAAGAAAATACGGAGCGGACGAAGGGGGCCGAGTGTGGTCCTGCGGTCCGGACGGGCGTTCGGGTTTCGAATCGCCGAGGGGATGCAACTGAGCTGCGATGACGGACAGTGGACCAGCCGCATCCCGTGTTGCGCAAGCAGTGCTTTGCAGACTGTGCAGGTTGCACGGTTTCAGACCGTTCAGGGCTGCGAAACTTGGTCGTCCTGACCTCTAGGTCGTCGGGTCGGGTCGGGACTGCGCCGCACCCACAACCGCCTCGAAAGTGTCCACCACGAGCGCGACGACGGCGTCGAGTTGGAGATCAGGGGTGTCGAAGTACGCGTCTGCGGTCCGATCGAGAAAGCCGGTCCAGCCCGAAATTGCGGCACTTTGCAACGGAGACAAGGGTTCCGGAAGTTCGGCGAGTGCTGCGACCTGCAGCGCACCCTCGGCCCGTGCTTCTCGGACGGCATGTTCGACGACGGAATCGCCCAATTCTCCCTCCCGAACCACACGGACGTACAGCGCGCGGTGGCGCTCGAGAAATTCGATGTGGCGTCGCACGAAACCCTCCATGCGTGCCCGTACGGACTCCTCGTCGGCGGCCGGCTCCTGGAAGTCCGACAACTTCGACAACACGTCGGCCAGTGCGGCCGCGACCAGGCCTTGTTTGTCGGTGAAGTAGTAGAACAGCAGCCCGTGGGCCACCCCAGCGCGACGCGATATGGCCGCTGCGCTGATGTCGGCGCTGTTGCCCTCGGCCAGTAGCTCGATCGCGGCGTCGATCAGGGCTTGACGACGGTCTTTGCGAGGGCGGGCACGGTGGGACCGCTCGGCTCCGGGAGGCGGGTTGGTCGACACCGATCCGACATTAGCGCACCATCCGCGGACTCTCCTGACCTTCGCTCAACTTCTTGACTAGTAGTCAAAGTGGACGTAGCGTCGGTCACACACAGGTGATTCGAAGAAAGGTCGTTCGATGAGTACGACGCAGGATGCAGGGAGTCGGAAAGCGCCGAGGGTGGCGCCCGATCTCATCGCCCACTGGGTGGTCAAGTCGGCTCGCACCGAGGAGATGGTGCGGTGGTACGGAGCGGTGTTCGGTGCCGAGATCGTTTATCAGGACGAGGGAATCACCTTCCTGACCTGGGACGACGAGTCGCACCGATTGGCCATCATTGCGGTGCCGAAGCCCGTCCGGTTCCTGTTCCCGTTCGCCAAGTTCAGGCGTAAGGCGTACGGCATCGACCACATCGCGCTGACGTTCATCTCGCTCGAACGGCTGCTGGAGAACTACGTGCGGCTCAAGCGGCTGGGCATTCTGCCCGTCTGGTCGATCAATCACGGACCGACGATCTCGCTCTACTACGAGGATCCCGATGGAGTGCGCCTCGAGTTCCAGGTCGAGAACTTCGATGCCGAGAACACCGCGGCATTCTTCTTCACCGAGGAGTTCGCCCAGAACCCGATCGGCGTCAACATCGATCCCGACTACTTGCTCAGCCAGCTGCGCAACGGCGTGCCGCACGAAGAACTTCGCCGACGCGAGGCCGGAACTCGGCCCGGGCATCCGGTCGTCGCGAACAAGAAGACCATCACGCCGAAAACTCTGTGACCTGATCAGCTGCTGAACCAACAAGGGGGAGAAAGACTCACATGTCTGTCAACGTAGTCCGGACCATCGACGGCTGGTGGCGCCTCGATGGCGACCGTGCAATCCGTATCGAGACGACGGCCGAGACCACCCGCGAACTTCTTGCCGATCGCGACGCCATCACCGGCGCATCGGGTGCGGGGTCGAGTGTCGACGAGCTCGAGCTCGTATCTCCGGTCACCACACCGTGCCGGGTGGTGGCGCAACTGCTCAATTATCGATCGCACGCGATCGATGCAGGCTCCGATCCGAACACGTTGCAGCCTACATTCTTTCGTAAGTCCTCGGCGTCGGTCAGTGGCCCGTTCGATCCCATCCGCCAGCCACCCGAGGTAGCGCTGCTGGACTACGAGATCGAACTCGGAATCGTCATCGGTGCCGAGATTCCCATCGGTACGACGGTCACCGACGAGAACCTCTCGGATTACGTAGCCGGTGTGATCGTGGCGAACGACGTGTCCGCGCGCGAGATCCAGTTGACGAAAGTCCAGGTGTACGAGAGCAAGTCGTATCCCACGTTCACCCCGCTCGGCCCCAGGTTGGTGCTGTTGGACAACGACGAGCTTCGACGAATCCCCGAGCTGCACATGACGCTGGCGGTCAACGGCGAGACGCGCCAGGACCAGACGATCGGCAACGATCTCATCACTCCGCCGGCCGAGGCACTCACGCGGCTTGCGCGCTTCCAGAACATGACCGCCGGTGACGTACTCCTGACCGGAACACCGATCGGCACCGCCATTTCCGCGCCGCCCAAGGCCGTGCAGAAGATCGGTGAGTTGATTCCGCCGGCGCTGAAGTGGAAGTTCTTCTTCGCCCGGCAGGCGAAGAATCCGAAGTATCTCTCGGTCGACGATGTGATCACCGCCGGAATCAAGACCGCCGACGGAGTCATCGATCTGGGTGCGCAGGAGACGGTGGTCCGATGACCGTGCCGATCGTCGTGGTCGGAGCCGGCCCGGCCGGCTGCACTGCCGCTTTGCTGTTGGCGCGCAGAGGGATTCGCAGTGTCGTGCTCGAGCGACGAGACGCGCCGCTCTTTCATCCCGCCGCGCACGTGATCAACGCCCGCACCCTCGAGATCTGGAACGAATACAGCCCCGAGCTGGCGCGATCGATCGCCGCGATGTCGCCGCCGCACGAGACCGTCAACCTCATCAGCTGGTACGGGGATCTCGCGGACGAGGCCATCGGGTCCATCGACCTACTCTCGGATCCCGAGCGCAAGGCAATCGTCGAGAGCCAGAGTCCGTTCCTGGTCTCGCACATCGGCCAGCATCTGCTGATGCCGGCACTGTGGGATGCGCTCGACGCCGAACCGCTGATCGAGTTTCGACGCGGATGCGCTGTCGAGTCCGTCGACACCGACTCGTCCGGTGCACGTGTGCGCGGGCGTTGCGCGAACGGAGCAGCCGAGATCGGGGCCGAGTACGTGCTGGCGTGCGACGGTGCGAACAGCGCGACAAGAGACGGCACCGGTGTGGGCTTGACCGGACCGGTCCTTGCGAACATGGGTAGTGCCTTCTTCACCTCGAAGACACTCTTTCCCGATGACGCTCGGCCGCTGCTCAGTTGGATCTTCACACCGGAGTTGTGCGGAGTGATGATCGCGCACGCCGACCATCGATACATCCTGATGACGGCGTACCTGCACCCCGAACAGGAGATCGCCAAGGACAGTCGAGCCTACTGGTCACGCACGCTGCCGAAGGTGTTGGGAAACCACGAGTTCGATCTGGAGTCGACCGGGACGTGGGTGATGACCTCACAGACCGCCGATGCGTTCCGCCGTGGCCGTCTGCTCCTGCTCGGCGATGCCGCGCACCGGTTTCCGCACACCGGTGGTTTCGGGTTGAACTCGGGTGTTCAGGATGCCCACAATCTGGCCTGGAAGCTCGACGCCGTCCTGTCCGGCAACGCGTCCCCGTCCTTGTTGGACACTTACGAGACCGAGCGCCGTCCGGTGGTGGAGAAGTTCGCCGAGCAGAGTGTGGCGAACCATTTCCGGATGGACGACATCGGGAGGAGGGTTGGCATCACCAACAAGATGTTGGCGAAAGCCACTCAGGTGATGGGGCGTCCGCCGCTGAACAAGGTCCCCGGGAAGTTGATCGCGCCACTGGCCGCCGCTGCGACACGGCGGCAGATGGCGCGCTCGCAGAAGGTCGA
This sequence comes from Rhodococcus sp. 15-649-2-2, assembly GCF_002258645.1. NCBI lineage: Bacteria > Bacillati > Actinomycetota > Actinomycetes > Mycobacteriales > Nocardiaceae > Rhodococcus > Rhodococcus sp. 15-649-2-2. Next base: position 133,675 of record NZ_NPFM01000011.1, on the reverse strand, counting down.
TCCCGATGCACCCGGGTCCGCTCGGCTTCGTCGCGAGATCGCCGACGCGATCCCACTTCAGGTCGAGCATTTCGTGTCGATCGGCTTGCAGTTCGGGTACCTCTACGCCAGTCCGTTGATCGCACGGGATCCCTCGGTCGAACCCGCCGAAGACGTGGTCGATTATCTGCCCACGACATACCCGGGGGCAAGACTCCCACACGCGGTGGTCTCGGTAGGCGGAGAGCAGGTGCCGGTGCACGAGACACTCGCCCCGAACAAGTTGTCGCTGTTCACCTTTGCCGGCGACAGTTGGGCAGGCGTGGTGTCGGAACTCGAGAATGTCGGGCCCGGCGTCGCTCTGATCTCTGCCGAAGTACCGGCAGGTGTCGATCGTGACGAGCTGATTCGCCTGTACGAGGTGGGTGAGACCGGGGCGGTGCTCGTTCGCCCCGACGGTCACACTGCCTGGCGCTCATCGGCATCGGGTGAGGATGCCACGCGCGAGCTGAGCGAGTTCGTGAACCGGCAATGGGTGCATTATTTCGCGGTGTCCGCAGGCGTGTAAGCCTCCAACGACACAGCAGACAGTTCAGCCAGAAACTCGGTCGGATTCTCGATGTGCGACCAACGTCCGGCGCCCTCGATCTCGGCGGATGCGGTGGATAGCAGCGCTGGGAAAGATCTCGCCACAATCGGACCCATGGAGTGTCCGACGAACGTCGCGACCGCGCGACCTCGGGCAAATCTCGATGAACCTCCGGGCGTCGCTCGCAGGGTTTGTGAGCTCGCAGTGGGGCGGCTACATCGCCGCCGCCGGCTGGTCCGAACACAGGTGGATCCAACCCGGAAATGCGTGGGCGCCCGCTAGAGTGCGCGCATGCACAAAGTACCTCGCGCGATTCGGGCCATGGGAATCAATGCGGTCCGTCTCTACAACCGCCTCGAAGTGTCCGTCGCGCAACCGGTTCCCGATGAGCCGGTGTTGTTCGTGTGTAATCACGGGTTCGGGGGCGTGATCGATCTGAACGTGTTCGCTTTCGCGGCAGCGTACGACGATCTGGGCCTGTCCAGGGAAGTGATCGCGTTGACGCACCAGATCGCGTGGACACTGCGTGCAGGAAAGTTGCTCGAGCCCTTCGGCGCGCGGCCGGCCGCTCGAGAGAACGCTCTCGACGCATTCGAAGAGGGGCACAATGTCCTGGTCTTTCCGGGCGGTGACCTCGATGCGCTGAAGTCGTGGCGGCACCGAAACGAAATCGTCTTCGCCGGACGCAGTGGTTACGCGCGTCTCGCAATGGAAGCCGGGGTGCCGATAGTTCCGGTCGTGACCGCGGGCGCGGGTGAGTCACTCCTCGTCCTCAGCAGTGGACGTCGTATCGCCAAGGCGCTCCGATTGGACAAGACGGCATTTCGGGTCAAGACGCTGCCGCTGTCGGTATCCATTCCCTGGGGCGTGAATGTGGGGGTGGTCGGGTTGCTTCCGTATCTACCTCTACCGACGAAGCTTCAGACGTCGGTTCTGGCGCCGGTGCGTCCCGAGCCCGACGAGTCCGCAGAGGATTTCGCGCACCGCGTGCACTCGGCGATGCAGGCAGAACTCGACGAATTGACGAAGGATCGCCTGCCGGTGATCGGCTGAGCTGTCAGCCGGGCCCTTCCCATCCGCAGGCGTCACAGGAGGCATAGATGCGGCTGGTGACCGGTCCTCGGAGCGGAGAGGATACGACGTTTTCGCCCAACGTGATTCGTTGGCATAGTGGGCACACGCCTCGGTATTCGAGGTTGAAGCTGTAGGTGAGCACTGGGGACTCGATCCTGTACGTCGAATGCCGCTGCCGCACGTGCGCCGGGCCAACAGCATGTGTCCTCGGTAGGAAGGTTTGCCGAGGTTCGAGTCGCCGTTACCCTGCGCCGTGTACGGAGGGTCGGCCATCGACTGCCGCTTCTTCGCGATCGACCTAGTCGACGTGTGACCGACAGTAGACTCCGAGCCCCTCGCTCGTCGATAGCAACGGAGTTCCGGTCGACGATGTTCGGCGCAGCGTGGACCGAGTTGGAGGAAAGGCCGTAGGGTCGGTGTCACGCCGCTCGTTCAGCGCACACAATGGTTCAGCGAAACCGAACCGACCTGCGCATCGTAGGTCGAGAAGGTCGAGTCTCATGACCGACACACCTATCCACGACGAACTGCAGAACTTCATGAAGATGAGCACGCGAGGTAGTGATCGTAAGGTCGAACGCGGTGCCGCACCGTTGCCTGTCGAGATGCCTGCACACGTCCCCGCGCGACACCACCGGGCCTGACGTCGTGGCCACCGCACGAGAGAAGCAGGACGAGGCCCTTGCCGACTATCGGCGAGCAAAGGATCGGGAGCACGTACTGGCCGATCTACGTGGACAGTCCGACACCGATGTCCCGTTGTCGGTCGACCTCGACGATGCCGAGTTGCGCAGTGCGATCGACGCGGACATATCGGCGCAAGAGGCTCTGAGCGTCGCGCTCAGAGCGGTGGACGACTGACTTCTGGTCGGCTATGTGATCGGCTGGCCCGAGGGGGCGATCGCTGCGTGAACTCCGCCGCTGTACGACGTCGGAAGTTCTCGGCTGCAGAGGGTTTCGGCTTCGTCTGCAGAGATTCCGAGTGCCCGTAGAACGCGCTGTGTCGTGCCGTCCACGGTTGCCGCTTCGTCGCGTTCGGGTTGGGCGAGCAGCAGTCGACCCATCGACAGCAGAGAACCGGCCACGATGGCGAGTGCGACATCCGCGTCGTCCACATCGAATCGTCCTTGTGCGGCGGCTGATTCGATATCACGACGCGAACGCGGGGCCAGGCCCCCGGCTGCGGCGAATGCCGCGGCCTCGGAGTTGAGCAGGACACGACTCAGTTCCGGTTCGAGGCGGAAGAGCCGTCCGGACAATCGAAAGGACTGGGTGAACTTTTCGACCGGGTCGTCCAGGTCGACGGTGAGCGAGTCGAGATAGTCACCTGCCGATTCGAGGGCGGAGTCGATGGCCGCTTGCCACAGCTCTTCCTTGCTCTCGAAGTAGTTGTAGAACGATCCGTTGCTGACGTCGGCTGCCTGTGTGATCTCGAGGACCGGTGCGTTGGTGTTTCCGCTGGCGAGAAGCCCTTGAGCTGCGCGGACGAGCGCGGCTCTGGTGCGTGCCTTGCGGCGCTCGACGCGGTTGCCTTCGGTCACGATCTGCTCCTGCTCTGCGGTGTGCGTGAGGGTAGCCTATCGCGTTCGAATCATGACGAATTCGTCAAAAAGCTTGACGGGCGGCTGTGCCATGGGTGACGATATCGTCAATAACCCGTTTGGGCAGCGCGAACTTACTCTTCCTGGCGAAGGACCCCATGACAACGAACGCAACGATCCCGGAGTACCGCACCGACATCTACTCCACCGATGCGATCCTCGATCCGTACCCGCATTACGCGAGGCTCCGGGCGCTCGGCCCGGTGGTGTGGTTACCACGGCAGCAGGCGTTCGCCATCTCACGCTATGCAGAGTGCAAGGCAGTGCTGCTCGACGACGAGACCTTCATTTCGGGCGACGGAGTCGCACTCAATCCGGTTGCCAACAGGCTCGGACGCGGCACGACGCTCAACAGCGACGGTGAGGAGCACGCGACCAAGCGTGCGGTCCTCGCGCACCGCTTGACGCCGAAGGCCGTGCGAAAGATGTCGGCCGCAGTGGAGGAGAAGGCGGAGAGCATCGTCGATGCGGCTCTGAGCAAGACGTTCGTCGACGGTGTCGACGATCTCGCCACGGCGTTGCCGATGTCCGTCGTGCCCGACCTCGTGGGGTGGCCCGAAGACGGTCGCGAGGAGCTTCTCCGCTGGGCTGGAGCAACATTCGACTCGCTCGGGCCCGTCAATCGTCACTCCGTCACGGCCGTGAAGGCCGCCACCGAGATGCTCGCGTTTTCCAAGAAGGTGGTGCGGCAGAGATCGGTGCTCCCCGGGAGCATGGGCGACGACGTGCTGAAAGCCGCCGACGAGAACAGGATCGGCAAGTCCGCATGTCCGGCATTGATGATCGACTACCTCGGCCCATCGCTCGATACGACGATCGGAGCGATCTCCGGCGCACTCGCTCTGTTCGCTCGCCACCCCGAGCAGTGGCAGGCCATCCGACAGGACCCGGACCTGATCCCCAACGCCGTCAACGAGGTCGTCCGATACGAGTCACCCATCCGAGCGTTCTCACGTCGGGCCGTGCGCGACATCGAGATCGATGGATCGCGAATCCCGAAAGGTGCACGCGTGCTGGTCATCTACGCGTCGGCAAACCGGGACGAACGCGAGTGGGACAACCCCGATGCATTCGACGTCACCCGTGACGCCGCTCGGCAACTCGGATTCGGATCCGGAGTGCACGGGTGTGCAGGTCAGGGTCTGGCTCGGCTCGAGGCGCAGACCATGCTTCGGGTACTGGCGCGCAGGGTCGAACGATTCGTCCCCTCGGGAACACCGAAACGGGCCGTCAACAACGTCATTCACCGATACGAACGCCTGCCGCTGAAATTGGTGGCTGCAGAAGGGACACCGCAATGAGAATCGACGTCGACTGGGATCGATGTGAAGGTCATGGAATCTGTGCCGATCAAGCTCCGAAGGTCTTCAGCCTCGATGACGAGGGCGAGCTTCATTATGCCTTCGACGACAACGACATTCCGGACGACCTTGCTTCCGGGGCACGTTCTGCGATCGGCGTCTGTCCGGTAGCGGCCCTCCGAGAGAGCAAGTGAGCACCGCTGAACGTCGGATCGTCATCGTCGGTGACTCCATCGCAGGCTGCACCGCGGCCCGTGAGCTCCGCGCGCGGGGTCACGATGGCGCGCTCACCATGATCGGTGCGGACCCCGACGGCTACTACGCCAGGCCGCCGTTGTCGAAGCACGTCCTCAAAGGTGATGTGGCCGAGGCCGAGACGTGGGATCTGTCCGATCTCGGTATCACCTCGATCGGCGATCGCGCTGTATCGGTCGACACCGATCGCCGCACCGTGACAACGGCCGATGGCACCGACGTTCCCTATGACGCCCTCATCGTGGCGACAGGGGCGTCGGCCCGACGGATAGCCGATCCGCAGCAAGCGGGCGAGAACGTGTTGCGGACCTTCGCCGACGTCCGGGCGCTGCGTACGAAACTGGACACGGCTCGAACAGCAGTCGTCGTCGGGGCAGGCTTCCTCGGCTTGGAAGTTGCGAGTGCATGCATTGCTCGCGATATCGAGGTGACCGTCGTCGATGTCGATCCCCCGTTGCATCGGCTGCTGGGGCCCTACCTGTCCGACGCGATCACTGCCCGCGCCGAGGCGGCGTCGGTTCGGTTCGTCCGTGCCGACAGCCCGGTCTCGTTGGTGGGCAGCCCCGTCTGCGGGATCGAGCGCGCGGGTCGCACCCTCGAGGCGGATGTGGTGGTCACCTGCGCAGGCGATGTGCCCGAGACCGGTTGGCTGACTGGCGCCGGTATCGCTGATGCTCGGGGTGTCGCTGTCGACGAATGCTGCGCCACAGCACTTCCCGACGTGTTCGCGGCAGGCGACGTTGCTTACTCCCGAACTGGGTCCGGTCGGTCCCCGTTCTGGTCCAACGCCGTCGCGCAGGGCAAAGTGGCGGCTGCGTCCGTGCTCGGCCTCGACCCGGCGTGTGCACCCAGCGACGACTACTTCTGGACCGAGATCCTCGGGCTGTCCATCAAAGTTGTGGGCCCCCTTCCGCTCGACGGAGAACCGACCGTTCTCGAAGGGTCCGTGGACGAGGGATCGGCCCTTCTGCAATGGAGTCATGACGACGGCCGTACCACCATCGTGGCCTTCGGCATCAAGAAACCCGTCGGCCTGCTCCGGCGGCTGGCCCGCGAGAACACTCACTCCACTACCTGAGGAACGCATTCATGGCTACTGGCTCCACACTCGTACGACGCCTTCCCGAGATCGTCGGGTTGGGCCGCGCCGCAATCGGCGTCGCCCACATGATCGCCCCCACGCGGGCCAACGAACTCCTCGCCGGTCCCGACGCCGCGGTGGCGACCACGCGAGCTGCCGCACGCACCTTCGGGATTCGAGAGATCTATATCGGTGGTGGGCTGTACGCAGCCACGAAGTACGCACCGAAGTTGGTGCGCCCCCTGCTGCGTGCTGGGGTGGCCGTCGACGTATGGGACACCGGTGCATTCGCCTTGACCGCGTACCTTCCGCGCCGCACCCGAGTGGCCGGCTGCGCCATTGCGGGAGGCTTCGTCGTTGCCGGTGTGCTCGCCGAAACGCAGCTCTGACAGTCGGAGAGGGTGGGCCGGTCAGAACACCATGGAGCGTCCGGGCAGCCCGGACACTCCTTCTCTGGCGAACGCGGCCCATGTCCGCCGTACTTTGGCGGCCAAGGCATCCGGCGGAGCATGGCCGGCCAACATCGGTGCGTCCCACCACGCGTCACCGAACAGCAACGGCAAATCGATGCTGTGGCACGCTCCCAACGGCGCGCCCTTCGGTGCCCAGTCGATTCGGTACGACGCGACCTGACCACCGGCGCGGTGCCACATCTTCACCATGCCGTCGACGCCGAACAACAGGTTGGTGACGAGACGGACGACCGGAGCGGTCAGTACCGAACTGACGATACCGAACCTGTTCAGCCACAACATGTTCGATACGACGTCCACGAACGGTGAAGCATCGTCTCTGGTGTGACCGATCAGAAGTTCGACGCCAGGGGCAGTTCTGCGTAGGGCGGCGTCGGGGTCATCGGCCAGGGGCTCGAGGTGAGCAATTGGCCCGAACGGCATTCCGCCTGCGGCACCGAACCTGCGCACGGCACGCGTCACGGCACGCTCTGCATCGAGCACATCCGACGCGGGAGCGGTGGCCGGGTCGGTACGAAAGTGCGCTGCGAAAGCCTTTCGGGCTGTGTCGTACAGAGCCGAACGGCCCGAACGTAACCCGAGAGGCGCGCTCTGCACGATTGCCCTCGAGAACAACCCTGCGGCCGACTCGCACGCCATCAGCGCGAGGACGGCATCGCCGCCCGCAGACTGCCCGAACAACGTCACGTTGTGCGGGTCACCGCCGAATCGAGCGATGTTGGTCGACACCCAGCGCAGTGCTGCGATCTGATCCTGCACACCGATGTTGCTGTCCCCTGAGCCTTTCGGGGTCAGGTAACCGAATCCACCGAGCCGGAAGGTGACACTGACCACCACGACACCCTCCCGAACGAGGTGGTCGGCGTCGTATCTCTCGGCTTCCCCGCCGCCGGAGACGTAGCCGCCACCGTGCAGCCACACCATCACCGGAAGTCCCTCCGCCTCAGAGGGAGCGGTCACCGACAACACGAGGCAGTCCTCGCTCTGTTCGAGTCCGTCGACCATCGGGCCCGTGACATTGTCGAGCCGGGAGGGCATTTGGATGCACACCGGGCCGCGTCGGGTGGCGTCGCGCGTCGTCCCCGGGGTGTCGAGCGGTTCGGGTCTACGAAATCGCGTGGCGGTGGCATAGGGGATTCCCCGTGCGTGGATCAACCCGTCGGCTTCGACCGCTTCGAGGTCTCCGCTGGTGGTGCCGGTGATGATGCGCAGCGTCGCCCCGGGTGTCGTCTTCTCGCTCACGTGTGAACCCCCATTCGATGAACAGGTGCGAGCTTATCGTCTCCGCCCCGTCATCGGATGAGGCCGCAACGCTCGAATTCCGTCATAATCGGACCGTGCGGTCCAAGCAGAAGATTCTCGATGCCACCCTCGGGTTGATCGCCGAGAGCGGCTTCGAGGGTGTCACGATCGCGGCTGCGGCGCGTGCTGCGGGTGTCACGCGGCAGACGGTGTATTCGATCTTCACCACTCGTGAGGACATGGTCTCCGAGGCGATGGTGGGACTGATCGTCGACGTGCTGGGCGGTATCAGGGACAAGGCCGATCAAGCCGAGACTCCGACGGAATTCATCGTCGAGACCGTGGTCGCTGCGCGCAATCTCATTCGGCGCGAACCTGTTCTGAACTCGTTGTTGCGCTCGGGCAACGCGAACCCACTGTTCGACGCGGACATGATGGATCGCGCGCAGCCGGTGGTTCGCCAGTTTCTCGACGGGTACATCGCACGCAATCGGGGCTTCGATTCCACGCAGTTCCACGGCATCGACGGCGTCATCGTGCGGGTGGGGCTGTCGGTGATCCTGTTCGACGACCCGTCCATTCACGACGACGACGGTTTGCGGCGCTACCTCGAACGGTGGTTGATTCCGGTCCTGCCCTTTGCTTAGCATCGAAAACTTGACACCCAAGCCTTACTCTGTCTAGTTTGGCACCGCACGTACATGTGACCCGAGTCTCGATGCGTGCACGTCAGCGAGCGTGGGGGGAACGTGTCGAATCTGAACCGTCGGTCATTTCTGGGCGCTACTGCGGTTGCCGGTCTGGCTGTAGTGGCGGGGACCGGCGTAGCCCATGCGGGCACCCGCGCCAGGACCCGGATTCCGCTCACCCGCGAGGACCATCGCGTAATCGTCATCGGATCGGGGTTCGGGGGTGGTGTCGCCGCGTTGCGCCTGGCCGAGGCCGGTGTTCCCGTTCTGGTCCTCGAGCGCGGAAGGCGTTGGCCCACAGGGCCGAATGCCGATACCTTCCCCAACGCGACCGCGCCGGACAAGCGGATGCTGTGGTATGGCTCGAGCCCCAATCTATTCGGTAGGCCGGTTTCGTTCGATCCGTACGTCGGCTTGCTCGAGGCAGTCCCCGGCGAGAACATGACTGCGCTGTGCGCTGCCGGAGTGGGCGGCGGGTCCCTGATCTACCAGGGAATGACGTTGCAGCCCTCGCAGGCCGTGTTCGAGACTCACTTTCCGGTCGACCTCGACTGGGCCACGTTGAACGCGGTCCACTACCCCCGCGTCGCGCGGATGCTGCAGCTCGAGCAAGCTCCGGACGAGTTGATCGCCACGCCCAATTACCAAGCGGCACGGGTGTTCGCAGACAGTGCGCGGCGGGCAGGTCTGCCGGTGTCGAAGATTCCGATGCCGATCGACTGGAACTACGCCCTCGACGAAACACGTGGGGTGATGAAGCCGTCGTACACCAACGGAGCAGGCGCGTTCGGAGTGAACAACGGAGGCAAGCACTCGGTCGACGTCACCTACATTGCAGCTGCGGAGGCGACGGGTCTGGCCACCGTGGCGACGCAACACAACGTCACGCACATCGAGCGTGCTGCCGATGGTCGCTGGGCCGTCCATGTCGACCGAATCGATTCCGACGGAACGGTGTTGGAGAACAAGATCCTCACCACCGGCGCGTTGATCATGGCCGCCGGCAGCCTGAACACCACCAAGCTACTGGTCCGTGCCGGGGCCACCGGATCCATTCCCGATCTACCGGACCAACTCGGGCAGGGCTGGGGAACCAACGCAGATCGCATCTACGTGTGGTCGAGCATCGAGCAGCAGTTCGGTACCCCGCAGGGTGGTCCGGTGGTGTTCGGCAGCTTGAACTGGGACGACCCGCGCACCGCTCACACGGTCATTCAGGCATCCATTCCGCCGTTGGGCGTGGATGCCCACAGCACGATGCTCGTCGGCTACGGAGTCAGTGACGGTCGCGGACACTTCGCCTACGATTCCGCACGCGACCGAGCCCAGCTGTACTGGCCGGCCAACGGCGACTCCATCATTCAGTACGGCTCCATCGATCCGACGGTACGTCGCATCGCCGGTTCGGGCAGCATCCTCACCGATACCAATGCGTTGTTCCCGTCCACCTGGCATGCGTTGGGCGGGGCGAACATGGGTCCGGTGTGCGATCTCGACGGCCGCGTACAGGGCCAGCGCGGACTGTACGTTCTGGACGGTGCGTTGATGCCCGGCAACACCGCGGCTTGCAACCCGTCCATGACGATCGCGGCACTGGCAGAGCGGGCACTGGACAACATCGTCGCCCGCGACCTCGGCGCATTTATCTGACCCCTCGGTAGAAAGAGTCCAATGCATCTGTATCGCAGCATGATCGGCGTAATCGCAACTGCTGTGCTTGCGTCCTCGGTAACCGTACTCGGGGCCTCTGCGGCGCAGGCCGACGTCGTCGACGATTTCTACGTCCCTCCTGCCCAGCTCGCCGACAGCCCCGGATCCGTCGTTCGGACGCAACCGATGTCGTTGTTCGCTGCACTGCCGGGTACGGACGGCTCGTATCCGGCCCAGGCGCAACGGGTGCTGTACACCTCTCGAACACAGGACGATGCGCCGGTGGCAGTGTCGGGCACATTCATCGAGACCGAGGTGCCGTGGCGAGGTGCGGGCCCACGACCGACCATCGTCGTCGCCCCTGGAACCGTGGGGCAGGGCGATCAGTGCGCCCCGTCGCGAGCATTTCCCACCTCGATCAACGCTGTGGCGCAACCATTGTCGATCTCGTTCAATCAGGAACTGCTCTCGTCGACGCTGTGGGGGTCCATGGGGGCGAACGTGTTCGTCACCGATTACATCGGGCTGGGGACGCCCGGCCTGCACACCTACGTGAACAGAGCGGAGGAGGCGCACGCGGTTCTCGACGGTGCTCGCGCGGCAACAGAATTGGCCGGCGACGCGAATGCACCGATCGGCATCTGGGGTTACTCGCAGGGCGGGGGAGCTGCTGCTGCCGCTGCAGAACTCGCCGGCGAGTACGCGCCTGAGTTGAACGTGAAGGGAACGTGGGCCGGGGCTCCGACGGCTGATCTGCTCGAGGTGTTGAAGACCGTCGACGGGACGCTGATCGGCGGTGTGATCGGATATGCCCTCAACGGCTTCGTCGAGCGAGATTCGAGTCTGCTGCCACTCATCGACGAGCGACTCACCGATCACGGCAAAGCGGTGCTCGATGACCTGTCCACGCAGTGCATCGGCGACACGATTCTGAAATACCCTTTCCTGAAGACAGAATCGCTGACCGTCGACGATAGATCGATGCTCGAGAACCTGGGCACCATTCCTGAGGCCGGTCGAATCCTGGACGAGCAGCGTATCGGCCGCAGTACACCGAACGCACCGGTGATGATCACCAGCGGACTCAACGACGACACGGTGCCGTACGGCCAGGCCCGGCAGTTGGCCCAGGATTGGTGCGGGCGAGGTGCCGCGGTCGAGTTCCGCACGAATACCTTGCCGCCGATTCTGCAGGGTGCTGTGTTGCCGAACCACTTCGGACCGCAGTTGATCGACGGTTACGGCGGAGAGGCTGCCACGTTCTTGATGGACCGGTTCGCCGACATTCCCGTATCCGCATGCACTCTGGACTGATCGCGGTGGTTGCTCAGCGGCGTTCGGTGATTCCCGTGTGGACCCGTGTCGTCGACTAGAGGTGCCTCGACACCGCTGCACTCGACGCTGTTGCGTGCGCGGCGTCGGGTCGAGGCCGTGATCGCAAGCGGTGGCCCGAACGTCGTGTTCCAACCGATCGTCCGCGCGTGTGACGGCTCCGTCGAGGGATACGAGGCCCTGTCCCGCTTTCCGGCCGGCGGCGGTGACACCGCAGCGTGGTTTGCCGATGCCGCGCACTGTGGGCTGGGGCCTGCTCTCGACAGATCGGCGGCTGTCCGGGCCTTGGACGAGTCCGCTCGTCTACCCTGCGACTCCTTCGTTGCCGTGAATCTCAGCGCTGCAACGCTACTGGTCGATACGCCGCTGATCGAACTGCTGCTCGACGCCGCTCGTCGACGACCTCTGGTCGTCGAGATAACGGAGCATGCCGCGCTCGCCGACGAGGATGCGGTGGTGGCTGTACTGGGCGATCTCAGACGCGGCGGGGTGGCCGTGGCGGTCGACGATGTGGGATCGGCGTACGCGGGTATGCGTCACCTCGTTCTGCTGGAACCGGAGATCGTCAAACTCGATGCCTTCGTCGTCCACGAGATGAGGGCGAACCGGGCGAAGCTGGCATTGGCCGAACTCGTGCTCGAGTTCGCGCGCAAGACCGACGCGCGATGCGTGTTCGAGGGTGTCGAGACCGACGACGATCTCGAGGCCGCGATGTCGGTCGGGGCCGATCTGCTGCAGGGCTACCGAATCGGTCGCCCTGCAGCGGTGGATCTGCTCGTCTGAGGCGGTGTTCAGTGGCTGCGGGCCGAGAAGCTCTCTCGTTTCGACGCCTCACGTGCCACTACTTCCTCGGCAGCGACGATGACGACGTCCACATCGGAGCTCTTCACGACGACCACGCCGTCGGCGTCGGCGACGATGACGTCACCGGGAGATACGACGACGCCTCCGAGCGCCACCGGCTCGTTGAGCCGGCCCGGCCCGTTCTTGTACGGTCCTGCCGGGGTGACACTGCGGGCGAACACGGGCAGGCCCAACTCGGCCAATGCGTCGGCGTCGCGGACGGCACCGTCGATGACGAACCCCGCAATGCCCAGTGATTTGGCGCGGATCCCGATGAGATCACCGATGAGGGCGCGGGTGTCGTCGCCCGAGCCGTTGACCACGATGACGTCACCGGGGCGGGCGTCGTCGAGAGCTTTGTGAATGTAGAGGTTGTCGCCTGACCGGGTCCAGACGGTGTAGGCCCGGCCGGTCACTGCTGCTCCGGCCCAAATCGGTCGGAGACCGGCGATGATCCCGAAACGCTCCTGGGCATCGCCTACGTTGGCCGCGGGCACTCGAGAGAAGCGTTCGATCATGTCGTCGGATACGGCAGTGGCGGAATAGGTTTCGGTACTCATGAGATCAATGCCTTTCGGGTGACTTATTGCTGGTCGGCGAGCAGTTCGGCGATGATCGGCTCGATCTCGGTTTCACGCTGTTCCCACAGGGTTTCGACGTCGGCACCGGAGACCCAATCGGGTTGTGTCGCTGCGCCGGTGAGCTTCTCTGCCACGGTCGGGTCGGCAAGCGCGGTCTCGAGGGCGTTCTGCAGCGTGGTCATCGTCGCGTCCGGGGTGCCTGCGGGGGCGCTGATGGCGAAGTTGTTGGTCATGAACGGGGCGTCGTATCCCTCGCTCGCCAACGTCGGGACGTCGGGGATGAGCTTGTTCCGTTCCTCGGTGAGAACCGAGAGGATGTTCACCTCACCCGAGGCGAACTGGCCGTAGAAGCTGGACACTCCGCCGAGGGCGAAGTCGGTTTCGCCGGAGACCAGTGCCGAGATCTTGTCTGCACCACTGTTGTAGTGAACGATGTTGAAGTCCAGGCCCAGAGTGTCTTCGAGGGTGCGCAGGTTGACGTGGTCGTCGCCCGCACGGGAATCGGTGCCTACCGTGATGGTGCCCGGGTTGGCCTTCACTGCATCGAACAGTTCGCCGATGTTCGCGTAGGGGCTGGACTTGTTGACCCCGATCACGATGTCGTTGGACGCGAACGACCCGATGGGCGAAAAGCTTTCACGATCGAAGCCGGCCTTCTTGCTCGGGTCCAGGTATCGCCCGAGGATCGACGGGATGTTGGTGAAGCCGATGGTCTCGCCGTCCGGCTCGGCGTTTGCCAGGTAGTTCAGTCCGACGACCTGGCTGCCGCCTTCTTTGTTGACCACTTTGACCGGGACTCCCAGCTCGGCTTCCATGGCCGGTGCCATGATGCGGGCCAGGATGTCGTTGCCTGCGCCTGCGGCGGACGGGACGACCCATTCGACAGTGGCACCGTCACGTGGGAACGGTGCTCCCGAATCGGTTGTGCCCCCGCTGCAACCGGCAATGAGTGCGGCGGTGGAGATGGCCGCGACGAGGATGGGCAGTTTTCTCATGAGACGGGCTCCTTGATGGGGTGGTTCGCGGTGGCGCGGCGGGAGAGGATGCGAGCCAGGACGGGGCGCAGCATTCCGAACAGAACGGCTGCGATGAAGACGAGCAGAAGAACCTTGTTGATGGGGCCTTCGACGAAGACTCCGTAGTCACCGCGGGACAGTGACAGTGAGCGTTGAAAGTTCTCTTCCAGCAATGGTCCGAGGATCAGCGCGAGGACGAGGGGTGTGAGCGGAATCTTGGTGAGGTGGAACAGGTATCCGATGACGCCTGCACCGAGCATGATGAAGATGTCGAAGACGCTGCCGTTGATGCTGTAGACGCCCAGGAACATGAAGGCCAGGATCATCGCCATCAGGTAGTGGAACGGAATCTTCAGTACCGCGATCCACAGACGAACCAGTGGCACGTTGAGGATCAGCAGAATGATGTTGCCGACGAGGAAGCTGGCGATGATGGTCCAGGCGACCTCGGGGTTGTCGCGGAACAACAGTGGGCCGGGGATCAGACCGTTGATGGTGAAGGCACTGGCCATGATGGCGACGGTGGCGGAGGTAGGGATACCGAGGGTGAACAGTGGAATCATCGACGACAGCGCGAGCGCGTTGTTGGCCGATTCCGGTCCGGCGACACCCTCGACGGCACCCTTGCCGAATTGCCCAGGACGCTTGGTGAGCTTCTTCTCCATCGCGTAGGACGCCAATGAGGTTGCGGCACCCGGAGATCCGGGAAGCAGGCCCATGAAGAAGCCGATGACCGATCCGCGCATCGTCGGGCCTGCAGACCTGGTGATGTCGGTCTTGGTGGGCAGCAGCTTGCCGACGGCGAGTGGTCGTCGGCCGGCACCTCCCGCCGAGCGGGCCTGGATGAGGATTTCGGTGAGGCCGAAGCAGCCCATCACGACGGCCACGAGTGCGACGCCGTCGAACAGTTCCGGCATGCCGAACGTGAATCGCTGGACGCCTTGGCCGGAATCGATGCCCACCGACGCGATCGCCAGGCCGAGTCCCACGCTGATCAGTGCCTTCGCGGGGTTGTTGCCCGAGAAGCTGGTGATCAGGGCCATGCCGAGCAGTGCGACCAGAAACAGTTCCGGAGCGCCGAATTCGAGTGCGAATCGGCTGAACGGGGCGACGACGACGAATCCGATGACGCCGACCAGTCCGCCGACGAACGACGCGAGTGCAGCGACGACGAGAGCGGGTCCGCCGCGTCCACTCTTGGCCATCTCGTAGCCGTCGAGCGTGGTGGCGATGGACGACGCCTCACCCGGAATGCGCAGCAGCACAGCGGTGACGGTGCCGCCGAACGCTGCGCCGTACAGGATGGCGGCGAGCATGATCAGCGCTGTGGTGGCGTCGAGTCCGAAGGTGATCGGGATCAGCAGTGATACCGCGGCGGCGGGACCGAACCCGGGGAGAACACCGACGAGCATGCCGAGCACGCAGCCGAGGAGTGCGAACAGCAGATGCGTCGGAGTCAGGACGTTGACGAAGCCCGCCATCAGATCGGGAAATCCCATGACTCACAACCCCCAATCAGCGAGGAACGGAATGGAGGAAGCCGGCAGGGCCGTGCCGAGCCAGACGTCGAACACCAGCCGGGTGGCCAAGGTGGTGGCCACTGCGACGCCGACGGCGACCACCGGGGTGCGCTTGCCGACGAACGTCAACACGACGGCGAGCATCAGCGCCATGGACAGCGTGTAGCCGAGTGTGGGCAGCACCAGTGCGGCTCCGGCGATCGCGGCAACGACCACTCCGATTCTGATCCAACCTGCGCGGTCGGGCAGTTCGGCCTCGTCGGCGTCTTCCTCGTTGTCACTGGAGAGGAACGCGACGGCTGCGGAGGTAGCGGGCTCGAGTTCGGGATCCGGTTCGGGCGCGCTCGTCCGCGGTGCTCGGACGAGCTGGATTGCCCACATCGCACCGCCGAGGATCATGCCGAGGCCGCCCACCAAAGGCAGGAAGCCTGCCCCGACGCCGGGGTCGGCCGTGACGCCGTACCCGGTTGCCATGGTGACCGTCGCCAGGCCGACGACGAGGGTCGCGCCGAGCACGATCCATTCGATCGTGTGTTGTGTGCCGAGCAGTACCTTCACGGCCTGCCGCCTTTCTGACATATGTTCGGATGCGGCCTGAGAAGGTCGGCCGGATTGCTGTGCTGTGGATCACTTGCAATCTTGCACAGGTTTACAGGATTGTGGTTGAGTGTGTCAACAGACACAGTGGAAAGTGGAGGGTATGAGCTTCCGAACAGTGGTGGCGAGCAGCGGAAAGTCGCTGAGCGCGTCCGAAAAACGTGTCATTGCGGTGCTTCTCGGCGAGCCGGAGCCGTCGAGTCTGCGCGCGGCTCCCGTTGCGGCCCGCGCGCAAACTCACGAGTCGACCGTCGTGCGGTTGGCGCAGAAGCTCGGATACAGCGGCTTCCCGGACTTGCGCGCAGATCTCGAACGCGACAACCCCGAACCCGTGACCGCATCGGCTCTGATGCGCAGCGATACCGGTCACGAACTGGCTGTCTTCGCGCGCGACGAGGCCCGTGCACTGGAGCGGTTGTCGAGCTTCATCCCACAGGAGCAGCTGGTGGACGTGGCGACCTCCATTCATCGGGCGCGGGTGGTCTACCTGTTCTCCAAGGCCGACGAACGCCCTGCCCTGGATATGCTGGCCCGTCGTCTCCGCCGACTCGGTCTTGTCGTCGTCGAGCTCGGTCTCGGGGGAAAGGACCTCGCCGAGCGGTTCGTCAGCTTCACCGAGGACTCCATCCTTATTGCATTTGCGCTGCGCGAGGCGCCGTCTCAGCTGCCTGCTCTGGTCCGTGAAGCGGAACGACGCGGCGGCACGTCGATTCTGATCAGCGATGCGCCGGGTTATCACTTCAGGCCCGCGCCGACGCATCTCCTCGTCGCGCAACGCGGAGACGATTCCGAGTACAACACTCTCATCATTCCCATTGCCATTGCGTACGCACTGCAGTTGGCAATCTTCCACCTCGATCCCGATCGGTACGGGGCGGTGCGCGACGACATCAACGACGTATCGAGGTTGGTCGGAGGAACCGACGAAATTCCCTTGCGCTGATGGCTTCTCGTGATTCCATTGCTCTGACCGTTCAGGCGACGACTGCGCAGGCCGGGTGGGTCGGGGTGCGGTTGATGATCGGTTATCGGGCGATCGCCGAGGGTGCCGACACTCGAACGCTTGCGGTGATCGCGGCACTGTTCGCTGCGCCCGCAGTATTGGCGGCTCTGCCGATCGGACGCATCGCCGACAGGTTCGGCGGTC
Organism: Rhodococcus sp. 15-649-2-2; assembly: GCF_002258645.1. Taxonomy (NCBI): domain Bacteria; kingdom Bacillati; phylum Actinomycetota; class Actinomycetes; order Mycobacteriales; family Nocardiaceae; genus Rhodococcus; species Rhodococcus sp. 15-649-2-2. The sequence goes on along the minus strand of NZ_NPFM01000011.1, from coordinate 116,705 downwards.
CGGTGGTGATCGTATCGGGAATCGTTCTGTGCTCGATCGCAACCGGTGTACTCGTTGCGTTTTCGGCAATGTGGGCCTTGCTCGCGTGCACGGCCGCGTTCGGTCTGGGCAATCTGCTCATCATGATCGGGCAGCAGGCGTTCGTCGCACACGTCCACGTCGACGGCAAGAACGAAAGTGCCTTCGGCGCATTGACTGCCGCCGCGTCGATGGGTCAGTTGGTCGGTCCGCTCGCGGTGACGGCCGTCGCGTCGAGATTCGGCGGCGCGAGCGTCGAGAGTCCGAACACGACGGCAGGCATCCTCACTGCCGGTGCGTTCACCGCGGTAGCTCTCCCCACCGCACTGTTCTTGATGCTCGGCCGCAACCACATTCGCGCGCAGCAACCTGCCGAGGGGGAAGCATCGGGGTTGAAATTACTGAAGCTGCCGGGCATGTGGCAGTCGTTGACGGTCAGCGGCGCAGTGCTGGTGACGGTCGATCTGCTCTACGCCTTCGTGCCGGCGTGGGCCGTCGAGCGTGGGGTGTCGGTGACGACGGTGGGGTGGCTGCTGGCGTTGCGTGCCGGTGTGTCGGTGGTCAGCCGAGTAGGCCTCGGCAGACTCGATGCGAAGTTCGGTCGCACTGTGCTGCTCAATGTTTCGCTGGCGGCGGGCGCGATCGCTCTCGCAGTGCTGCCGTTCGTGCAGGCAGTCGGAGCCATCGGAGTCATGATCGCACTCGGAATCGCGTTGGGTATTCCGCAGCCACTGACCATGTCGTGGGTGGTGTCGATCGTCCCGAAATCCACGCAGGGGGAGGCTTTGGGACTGCGGATGTCGGCCAACAGATCGGCACAGATTCTCATCCCACTGACGGTCGGTGCCATCGCCGGGCCGTTCGGGGTGACGGGCATTCTGGTCGGTAATGCACTGGTGCTCGGGGGATCCATCGTCGCGGCCTCGCACCCGAGGAGTCGGCCGTGACTCAACCGGCGCGGGTCAGCATCGTCACGTGCGAGATCCCGGCTTCCAGGTAGTCCTCCCCCACCCGAACGAATCCGAAGCGCCCATACCACTTTTCGAGATGTGCTTGCGCGGAGATCTCGACCACCCCGGGGTATGCCTTCAGTGCCGCCTCGACGAGTTCGCCGGCATAGCCGCGGCCACGCCCCTCGACCGCGGTCGCGACGCGGCCGATGTGGACCGTGTCCTCGACGAGGACGCGGAGGGTAGCCAAGACCTCTCCGTGTTCGTCCTGTATCCAGAACAACTCCGTTGTCGCCAGTAGGTCTGCGCCGTCGAGTTCGACCTCATCGACGATCTTCTGCTCGTGCACGAACACTGCAACGCGAAGCGCCATGATTCGGTACAGCGTGCTCGGCTCTACGCCGGCAAGCGGAGCATGGTGGAGGGAAGGCATTGGTCCGTTTCGTCAGTGTTGATCTCGATCGTCACACCGCAAGCGGCACAACGGTTCCCGGTGCGGCGTCGTTGTATCGCGCCGTGATCTTGTTCAGTTCCAGCTGGTAGTAGAGGCTCTGCAAGCCGAACACGAACGTGAGTAGAAGCCCGACGATCGAGCTGCACGTCGGCTGGAGGCCGGCCGCACGTTGGGCGTCGGCGATGCGGTTTCCGGTGTTGTAGTAGCTGATCAGCGGCGCGATGATCGTCCAGCCGAGCAGCAGTAGAACCAGCAGTGGCCCGGCGACGGGTGCGTTGACCTTCCGACGGTCGAAGTCTGCCATCTCGCGGTGAATGAGGTAGTACCAGACGAAGTGGTAGATGCCGAGAGTGATGAGCGGCAACAGGATCCAGACGACAACGGGATTGCGCCGCTTCATCGCGCTTCCTTGGGTAACCGGACCGGTCATGATGCTCCCCAACTTTGTCGAACGGCCTGCTCGTGGACCGGACAATTCTCGCACGTCGAGCGGTATTATGGGCTCCACGCGGCATCGGCCCACACCGAATGTCAGCGCGGTGGGACCAATAAGTGAACTCTCTCGACCAGGCTCAACGCAGTGCCAGCGTCCGCGCCCTCGAATACTGCTCTGTGTATCCCTCGCATCGCACCGGTGATCAGGTGGGCGGCAGCGACGATGTCTGTGTCGCGATCGATTTGACCGGCCTCTGCGGCGGCACTCAGTAGCTGGGCGATCGCGTCGACGAAACTGTCGTGCCAGCGTTCTGCCGAGCCCTCGGATCTCGGTACTCCGAGATTGCGGAACAGCACATGGGTACGCGGGGTGTCGTAGATGCTCGCGGCCGCGATGCGAAGAAATGTCTGCAATTGCTCGAGTGGGGTGTCCGGCCACGTGGTCGCAACCGACCTGTCGTGAATACGGTCTATCAGCACGCTAGCGGCGTCGTCGACTGCGGCTTGGAAGAGCTCTCGTTTGGTGGGGAAGTGGTGATATGCGGTTCTCGGTGCGAGACCGCAGCGAGCAGCGACTGTTTCGATCGTGATGTCTGCGTAGTCGTCGTGACGCAGCAGTTCCTGGGTGGCCTCGACCAGTCTGGCCGGTGCGGGCCCTGGATCGTCGGTGGGCGACGACCCGGCCCAGCGATAGAGCGTGGTGGTGTGGATGCCCAGCGACGTCGCTACGGCCGCTGGGGTTTCGGCACCACCGAAGGCGCGCGCTACCGCTGCCTGCCGATCGGCGAGTGTGAATCTGGAGACCCTGGCCATGTTCGTGACACTACATTTCGGTGGGAAAGTCGGGAAAATGTCGCGTTCGGAGTCGAACTAGCGAAGCATGCGATCGAGGGCGGGCAAGAGAATCCGCGCGGGGACGAGACCCGCCGCGATGGCTTGAACGGTGTTTCGCCGGCCCGAGATCACCTGCGGTCGAGATCTTTTCGCATCGAGTGCGCGCATTGCAGTGGCCACGACCTCGTTCGGTGTTTGGTAGGTACCGGTCGCTGCGGCGGAGTCTCCGATGACATCGAAGAATTCGGTGCGGGTCGGGCCAGGGTTGAGTGCGAACACTCTGACTCCATTCGGTGCCGATTCGTACCACAGGGACTGACTGAAGCTCAGGACGAAGGCTTTGGCGGCCGCGTACACAGCGAGCGACGGGACGGGCTGGAAAGCAGTCGTGCTGGCCACGTTGACGATGGTCCCGTCCCTGCGGTCGATCATGTCCGGGAGGAACGCCGAGCAGATGTCCACGACAGCGCGGATGCCGACGGCGACAAGACGTTCGAAGTCATCGGCATTGCCGTCTGCGAAGGGTCCCTGTACGGCGAACCCCGCATTGTTGACGACGAGATCGATCTGCTCGGGCACCAATTCACGCAAGAGGCGGCCACTCGATTTTTCCGACAGGTCCCAGGCCACTGTGCGGCAACGGATTCCGTATGCCTGCTCGAGCTCCTTTGCCAGAGCGGTCAGTCGGTCTTCTCGCCGTGCGACGAGTACGAGATCGGACCCTCGTGCGGCCAGCGACCGGGCGAACTCGGCACCGATTCCGGAACTCGCGCCGGTGACCAACGACCGGCCGGGACGGTAGTGAGGGCCTCGGCGGATCATCGATCCGACCGCCCGAGCTCAGCGGCCGAGCGTCGTGCGAACCGTTCGTACGACGTGGGCGCGTGGCCGAGCAGCGTCGGGAGAACTTTCAGGTCTCCTGCCGGTAGGCCGTGGCCGTCGTAGTGGGTCATCATCGTGCGGTATGCCGTGCGTGCGTCGGCGGGCCAGTTCTTCATGTCACGCGGATTGGACGCAGCCTGGGTACCACGAACGAGGTGGCCGACAGACTTCAGTTTCGTCGAGAGCAACGCGTGTCCGACGACCGAGGCGAGCGCAGGCAGCACCGTCAGTGAGTTCGTCAGCGACGACGGCGGGATCCGAATGGCAGTTACCTTGTGGCCGAGCACATCGGACCAGATCTCTGCCATTTCGTGACGCGTGAGCTCGACGGTGGACAGGTCGTAGACGCGACCCGTGTGCGGCGATGGGTCGATCAGGATGTTCGCTGCCGCTTCGGCGACGTCGGCTACATCGACAACGCCCATGACGCTGTCCGGTGACACCGGGTAGGGCATCACTCCGGCCTGCAGAAATTCCCATACTTCCAAGTAGTTCTGCATGTAGTGCGACGGCCTGAGCACCGTAGTGGGAATTCCACTGTCTCGCAGCATCCCTTCGGCGATGTCCTTCTGGTGATGGTGCGTCAGTTGATGCAGGTTCGGGTGGATTACGGAATGGAAAACTATGTGCTTCAACCCGCTTGCCGGTCCCACTGCAATCAGGTGATCGACGATCGGCTTTTCGTCGATGATCTGCGTCGGTGCAGCGTGGTAAAGGACGTCGGTCCCCGCCAGGGCGGTATGGAGCGTGTCCTGAGACCGGAGGTCACCGACGACGACCTCGGTCGCTCCGTCCTTGCGGGTGGTCTCCGCTTGCGCTGTGTTCTTGACTACCGCCCGAACCGGCACTTTCTGCGTGGCGAGCTGTCGAACGAGCAAGCGGCCGACACCACCCGCGGCACTGGTCACTGTGATCATGGGGCCTCCTCGACGTTGAGCTCGGCGGACGCTGAGCGTGACGCAAATATTGCATAGCGAGTGCATATAACGCAAGGAATCTACGCCGAGGGCACTGAACCTGCGTAAGGGAATTCCGCGGAGCAGAACTGAAAAATCCGGTGCAGCTCACCGCGCTCAGCGCGGTCAGCTACACCGGATTCTGTGTGTAATCCAGCGTGCAGGCCCTACTCGGTCGTCGTGTGTGTCGACTCCGGTGCGCGCTCGGCCGGCCGCGGTTCGATCGATCGCCGGGACCAGTAGCTGGCGAGAAGTGATCCGGACACGTTGTGCCACACCGAGAAGATGGCTGCAGGCAGAGCTGCTGCGGGACTGAAATGCACCGATGCCAATGCCGCCGCCAACCCTGAATTCTGCATTCCCACTTCGATACTGATGGCACGCCGGCTGGCGACATCGAGTCCGCACGCCTTGCCGATGCCGTAGCCGACGGCGAGTCCGAGCGAATTGTGCAGCACGACGGCCACGACGATGAGGGCACCGATCGAGAGCAGCGTCGGCGCGCTGGCTGCCACGACGAGGACGACGACGGCCGTGATTCCGGCGACCGAGATCAGGGGCAAGGCATCGAGCATACGGTCGATGATCTTCGGAAACAGCAGGCGCAGAACAACTCCGAGTACGACGGGTATCAGCACTATCTGTAGGATCGATACGAACAGTCCACCTGCGTCGACCGGCAGATACTCACCGGCGAGCCACAGCACCAGCAGAGGCGTGAGTATCGGTGCGAGCAGGGTCGACACCGAGGTCATCGCCACCGAGAGCGCGGTGTCACCTTTGGCCAGGTAGACCATCACATTGGACGCGGTACCGCCCGGGGCAGATCCGACCAACACCATTCCGGCAGTGAGCGCAGCGGAGAGCCCGAGCACGTTGGCAATGCCCAGTCCGAGTAGGGGCATCGCGATGAACTGCGCGGCAACGCCGAGTAGCAGTGCCCATGGTCGACGGGCCACTACGGCAAAGTCGGAGAGCCGCAGCGTCATTCCCATGCCGAGCATGATGATCGACAACAACCACGGAACTGCCGGTGTGCCGCCACTGAACGTGTCGGGGGTGATCAGGGCCAGAGCGCCCGCCGCAACAACGATCAGGGCAAACCATTTGCCGGTGAATTCGCTGACGGTCTTCAGCTTGGGCATGTGGAGACTCCAAAGGTGGTCGGGCACGGCGTCGCGAAGTCTAGCCCGACGCAAACGTGGCATCAGTAGATCGGCCGGGCTCGAGGTGTGTGCCGGTGACGAGCTAGTGCGCGGCCGCGCGCTGTTCGCCCGTGTACATTCGCGCGTATGGCATGTCGAATCAGTGAACTCGTGCTCGATTGTCGCGATCCCGAGGCCTTGGCCACGTTCTGGTGTGAGGTGTTGGACTTCGTTGTATTGGACCGGGAGGACGACGGTTCCGTGGAGATCGGTGCGCGCGACGGGTTCGGAGGGTCGCAGCCGACCATCATCCTCAGTCGCAACGAGAATCCCGAAAAGGCGAAGCCTCGCTTGCACATCGACGTGAGCGCAACCGATCGGGAACAGGACGCCGAACTCGAGCGACTTCTTACCCTCGGCGCACGACGAGTGGAGATCGGTCAGACCGGCCAGGAGTCGTGGCACGTGCTCGCCGATCCTGAAGGGAACGAATTCTGTTTGCTGCGAACACGACTCAGCCCGGTCTGAAATCTCAGGAAGAACGGAGGTCGGCTTCGTCCGCGAGGTGCGGATGTGGTGAACGACCTCCAGCAACAATGCGAGTGCTGTACCCGGCAGACCTGAGCTCAGCGTTCACCGCGACAGAAAACATGCGCGTCGGGATCTGCCATCGGGTCGGGCGTGATGTCGGCACAGTTCTGCATGACGGGCAGGCCCTGATAGTCAGCTAGTTGCGGACATACGATCGGCTTCGACTCTCACGAAAACAACGGTTCCGCCGACACCTGCGTCACACTGAAGATCGATGGCACGTCCTTCAGTACGTCACACGGGGGAGTGGGCCCGGTCGAGGCACTCGTCGAAGCATTGGCCGCCCACGGCCGTCACGTGGAGATTCTCGGCCTGACCCAGACCAGTGTGCGGGCCGGCAACGACAGTGATGCTGTCACGCTGCTCGAATATCGCACTGCCGCAGGCTCCGGATGGGCGGCCGGGATCGATCGCTCCGTCCTGTCTGCCACTCTCGATGCGGTTGTTCGAGCCGCCAATGTGGTGACCTAGCTTTCAGGTGCGGCCACCGATTGGGCGAACATCAGAAGAATGTCGCTCGGCCCGCGGAGGTAGGTGAGCTTGTAGACGCCCTCGTAATTGGCCACGCCTCGCAGGGGAAAGTAACCGTGGCGGGCTGCAATCGCCAGAGCGGCGTCGATGTCGTCGACCGAGAAGGCGATGCGGTGCATGCCGATCTCGTTGGGCAGCGTCGGCGTCGTCTCGATGGCGTCGGGGTGGATGTACTCGAACAGCTCGATACGCCCGAGGCCGTCCGGGGTTTGCAACACTGCGATCTTGGCGTGGTTGCCGTCGAGACCGACGGCGGTGTCTGCCCACTCACCTTTGACCGTGTCGCGGCCGAGGACCGTGAGGCCGAGCTCGGTGAAGAAGTCGATCGTGGCTTCGATTTCGCGGACGGCGATGCCGACGTTTTCGAGCTTGATGCTCATACGGTGAGTGTCGCATAGTGCTTTCTCGGATAGAACAAGACCGAGCGGCCTCGTTCTGGCAGGATCACATCTACGCCGGGGTGCGGCGGCCACGACCGAAGGACGACCAACACATGACGTCACCGTGAACAAGCTCTCGACGGTGGCGCTGCTGATCCTGTTGGGTGCAGCCGGGACGTTCAACGGAGTGTCGTTGACCTCGGATCCCACCGGGCGGTCGTTGGGCTTGAACGTCGGGATGCTCCCGTCGTGGCATACCTGGGATTACCGCATATCCGGGTTGTTCGTGTTGTTCTTTCTCGGCCTCGGACCGTTGATCTGCGTGGCCGCCGTGCTCGTCGACGCCTCCGAAGCTGCGGTGTTTGTCGCGTGCGAAGGGTTAGTGACCATCGGCTGGGTGGTGTGGCAGATCGTCGTACTCGACATCGATGCTCCCCGAGCTCAAGTTCCCCTCACCCTGTTGGGAGTCGCGTTGATCGTCCTCGCGCTCGGCCAATTTCGTGCGCGTGCCCGCGAACGCAGCCGGCAATAGAGTCAGAGACCGACAGCGCCGAGCAGGGCTTCTCCTGGATCGACGACGGCAACGACGGCCGCGACGAACAGCAGCGCCATCGCTATCGTCATCACTGCACCCAGTGATCCGAGGATGACGAACATCCGACGGTGAGCACCGTCCGCCGATCTGTAGCGTCGGAAGGCGATCGCGGTTCCGGTGCCGACTACAGCGATCACCACAGCGGTAGCGACGATCACCGCCCAGTTGTAGTGCTCGACCTGTGTGAGCAGCTCGAGCAGAGGCGGCCTGGTGTCTCCGCTCTGCACACCGTTCTCGATCAGAGACTGTGCCGCCTGCCTGTCCGCGTTGTCAGCGGAGAGCATCGGAAGCAACGCGACTACGGGTGCGACCGTCGACTGGATGTTGAGTACAGCCACGAACACCGAAAACAACGACAGCACAGTCGTAGTGGCCGCAGCGACCACGTAACCTACGCCGGCCGTCAGAGATCGCCGCCACAGAGTCGCCGCGAGCAGACCCAGAACCACGGTCAGCAGCACCGAGATGACGATCTTGATCGCGTGCCACTCGAACCAGTGGTCCACCATCTCCGCCAAGCCGGGAGGGTATGTGCGGACGCCGCTGCCCCAGTATTCGACCAGGCCGCGGCCGAGCAGCTCACTCATGACTGATTGATCCTGAAACTGCGGATAGCGTCCGCGCAGCAACGCGGCTGGGCCGAGCACGAACGCGGCCACCAACGCCGCCCCGCCGCATGCCAATGCAACGATCGGCCAGTGGTTTCGGGTGACGGACACACTCATCGGACGACTCACGGGAGAGAGTCAATCACCGGGTACTCGAGAGCGCATCCATCTGAAGTACTACATCGTGGACGAGCCGCGCCAGTTGCTCAGGAGTCGACGTCCAGTCGCTGGATGCGCCGGACCCTTGCAACAGTCACCCCAGCCAGGATCACCCCAGCAACAGTGAGGAAATCGGATTCGGTCAACCCCCTGTGTGCGTCGACCACGTACAACACTGCGCCTTCGATGGGCCCGTTGAAGAAGAGCCACAGAATGGAGGCAACAACCAGTGATGTCGCTGCGGGCCACGAAGGCTTGGCTAGACACCATGCGGCCGACGCGAACACTGCGTTCATCAGAACGAGGGCGTGGAAGGGATCGGTAGTCGGCACCGGTACATCATGACCGAAGGTCGAGGAGGGTGCGTTACACCCTTCTTCCGGAGAGATGATCGGCTATAGCGTCGCCGGCATGGCATCTACTGCAGACTCGACAAGTCCGGTAAATCTCGACTCCGCGCAAGACCGCGCCCTCGAAGTCCGGGCACTCTACGAAATTCTCGAACAGCGCTTCAACGGCAAGGTGTGGTCGTTGCACGAACTGATGCTCGGATTCACCAACGACGTCGGCATCATCGGTCGGCTGATACTCGCACACGACGGCACCTGGGATATCGACGGTGACGTCGACGACCAACTGAAACACAAACTCGCCGAGTGCCTGTGGTGGATCTTCGTCCTGTCCGATCGACTCGATATCGACATGACGCAAGCCTTCGCGTCGACCATGGACAGCATCGATGCTGGGCTGCAGACAACAATCGCGGCTACTGCCGTCTGAATTCTCGAGATCTGTTCGTTCCCGCCCGCCGGGATGGGGCTATTCCCGTCAGGTCAGGTGGTCGAATTCGCCACTGACCCATCGGATGTGGCGTCGCGCCGAATTCCTGAAAACGGTGTGGGCGTCACGTTCGATGGCGTCGCCGCCGAGTGTGTACAGCCGATCGAAGTCGAGGGCTTCGAGGTCGTCGACGAGCCGCTGTACGGTGCCGGCAGACAGTGGCACGTGCCGCGGATAGTTGCGTTGGAAGGAGAGCCACTCGGGGTCGAGACTACCGGCCACGGTATCTCCGACCAGCAGACTACCTCCGGTAGTGAGAGCGACTGCGCTCGAGGGCATGTGGCCGCCGAGCCGAATGATGCGGACACCGGGTAAGGGTTGTACCTCACCGTCCCAGGTTTCGATGACATCGTCGGTGCGAGGCAGCCACTGTTTGCCCTGCTCGTTGACCAACACCTGTGCCCGCCCGAACGCGTGACTCCAACTCACTTGAGCCGCAAACATATGCGGATGGCTGGTAGCGATGACGGCCACGCCGCCGAGCCCCGACACCAGGGTCTCGATTTCGTCATCGATATACGCAGGCGGATCCCACAACAGGTTGCCCTGCGGAGTCGTCACCAGGAACGACCACTGCCCGATGCCGAGGCGGGGCGCGCGCCGAAAGCTGTGCACACCCTGCCCATGATCGCGATAGTCGAGGGTGTGTGGTTGCTCCGCTAGGTCGTCGAATGTCAGCCATCGGCGGGTGTGCGGACCCAGATCGCCGAGTTCCTCATCGGACACCGGCCCGAGATTCAGGACGCAGCCGTCCAAGGGTGGCGCATCCGGTGATGCGGGGTGTTCGAGTCCGCAGCCGCTGCAGATCCATGTCTTCGCCATGCGGTCGAGGCTAGACCCCGCAGCGTCTGTGTCAATTACTTTGCTGTTGAACATAATTCGGGTGTACTCTCTTAACGTTGCTTGTCCGAATGGTCGTCGAAGAACCGTGGGGTTGCGGCTTCGGCGGGGGCCCGAGGGTCAGATGATGTAGCCGCCCGCGAGTTCGATCGATTGCGCGTTGATCCACCGACTGTCGTCCGAGAGCAGGCCGGCGATCGCTACGGCCACGTCCTCGGGTTCGCCGACGCGCCCCAGAGCGGTCTGCGACGCCAGTAAGGTCTCGAACTCGTCGTTCAAGCCGCCGCCGAGTTCTGTTCGGATCGGTCCCGGTGCAACGGAATTCGCCCGGATACGCCGGGGCCCGAGCTCCTTGGCGAGATACCGCGTCAATACTTCCAGGCCGCCTTTGAAACTGGCGTACGGCGCGACCCCGGCGGTGGCCACCCTCGACGTGGCACTGACCAGATTGACGATGTGACCGCCGTCGGCAATGAGAGGCAGGAGTGTCTGAGTGAGGAAGAACGGGCCGCGGAGATGAACCTTGAACAGGTCGTCGAATTGCTGCTCGGTCACGGTTCCGATCGGATGGTAGAGACCGTAGCCGGCGTTGTTGAACAGGTAGTCGAACGTCGTGCGGTCCCAGGTGATCTGCAATGCGGTGTGCAGGGAGTCGTGGAAGGCGGAGAAGGACGCGCTGTCGGAAACGTCGAGCTTCATTGCCACCGCAGTTCCCCCGGTTTCGGTGATGCCGGCGACGACGGCCTCCGCGGCGGCCGGATTGTTGTTGTAGGTCAGAACCACACCGAGCCCTCGGCGTGCGCATTCGACTGCGGTTGCCGCTCCGATTCCGCGGCTACCTCCAGTGATCAAGACGATGTTCATGGCGCTCCTTCGATCGGGTCGGCGTTCGTCCGCCGTCAGCACGAAGTCAACGTGGCACCTGCCATGGCAGGAAGGGTGTGCCGAGCAGGGAGTACTGCACCCTTCCTGATCCCGTGCATTCGACCCACACTGAGCGCATGACAACTGCAACGACCATGCCCCAGGCGCAGATAGACGAATGGGTGCAGGCCTACCTGCACGCATGGACGACCAACGATCCGAACGACATTGCGGCACTGTTCACCGAGACGGCCGAGTATCACGAAAAGCCCTACGAGACAGCTTGGATCGGGCGCGACGCCATCGTCACCGGATGGCGCAGTCGGTGGCAGTGGCAGAGCGGTGGTTGGACCTTCGCGTGGGCCACTTCCTCGATTGCCGGCAATTGCGCGACCATCACCGGCGTCGGCCACTACGCCGAACTCGGCGATTTCGACAACACATGGACGGTGACCTTCGACGGCGGCCTGTGCAGCCGATTCGACATGATCAACACCGAACGCGTCCAATGACTCCGGCCCGACGGCGCGGTCGCGTAGGCAGTAGCGTCGAGTGATGACAGAGGACAACCGCTTGGGCGATTACCTTCGTGCGCAGCGTGCCCGGGTCACCCCGGCCGAGGTCGGGCTCCCCGACGTCGGCGCACGGCGGGTTGCGGGGCTTCGACGCGAAGAAGTCGCCGTCCTGGCGGGGGTCAGCGTCGACTACTACGCCCGCCTCGAACAAGGCCGCGAACGGACCCCGTCGGCCCAGGTGATGAACACGATCTGCGCGGCGCTGATGCTCGGCGCAGACGGTCGCGCCCATGCCTACCGCCTCGCCAGGTTGACGTCCTCGGCGGCATTCGTCGTCGACGAGGCGGTGAGTACCGACCTGCAACAGATGATGGACAATGTTTCCAATGCTGCTGCATACGTTGTCAATTCGGGCTTCCGGGTGTTGTCGTCGAACAGGATTGCCACCGCGCTCATCGGTGCCGATCAGTACGACCGACCTGTCGAATATCTCTTCCTCGACCCAGCAGCACGGCTCTACTACCTCGACTGGATTGTGATCGCACGAGCGACGATCAGCGGCCTACGATTCTCGGCGGGTTTCACCCCCACGCACCCCGAGGTCGCACCGCTGGTCGAATTTCTTCGACGCCGAAGTCCGGAATTCTCGACACTGTGGGACGCCCACGAGGTCGCCGGTCTGGGCATCACGAAGAAAAGAATCGAACACCCCGAGGTCGGCCGACTGGATCTGACGTACCAAACGTTCGAGGTTCGAGACGCTCCTGGACAACAACTGATCGTCGCCACCGCGCCGGTCGGGTCACCGAGCGCGGATGCGCTCTCCCTCCTCGGCAGTCTCGACGCCACCCGTCACCGCTGACCTCACGTGAGGTGCACGAGCGGCTGAGGTGAGTCTGCCGATCCCTGGGATCGCATTTGACCTGTCCCCTGGGGGCCGGGTTTACGGTACGGGGATGGAAGAGCTGCTACGAGCGGGAGAAGTGACCGCCGTGACGGGTGCCTCATCGAAGGCGTTGCGTGGTTACGAGGCATTGGAACTCGTCGTCCCAACACGCGCCGCGAACGGCTACCGCATGTACGACCGCCACCAGGTCCAGGTCGTCGCGCAGATCCACCGACTCAACGCACTCGGAATTCCACTGGCAGAGATGGCACCGTTCGTCGACTGCCTCAACGCCGGCGGCCCGCACGCAGACGCCTGCCCCGCTTCACTGTCCGGGTATCGCCGGGCGATCGAACGACTCGACCAGGCGATCGGCCACCTCGACCGCCAACGCGCTGCGCTGGTCGCAAACCTCGCAGAGGCCAGTACGCGGATGGCAGACGAGTGGGCCTCCGTCGACGCGCACAACCCCGATCTCGCGCCGCTGCCAGCCGACCTCACCGCCCCGCGCGACGATGGAGCGACCGATCACCTGCCCGGGATGGCTATGCCCATCACTCGGTTGCCGTCCACCGACGGCAACCTCGTCGATCTCGCCACGGTCGGTACCGGGCGTGTCCTGGTCTACGTGTTCCCGATGACCGGCGCACCAGGACAGGACATGCCCGACGGCTGGGACGCCATCCCCGGTGCGCGCGGTTGCAGCCCGCACAACTGCGACATGCGCGACCATTACGCAGAGCTGGTGCAGGTCGGTATCGACGCGGTCTTCGGTCTGTCGAGCCAACCGGTCGAATATCAGACGCAGTTGGCTCAGGCACTGCGATTGCCCTACCCACTGCTCACAGACACTCAGCTGATCTTGCACGCCGCGATCGGCCTACCGACGTTCGGCACCGAAGATCTCACGGTCTACCGCCGGCTTGCTCTCGTCATTACCGGGGGGATCATCGAGCACGTGTTCTACCCCGTGTTCCCGCCGGACCGCCATGCCCACACGGTGCTCGAATGGCTCGGCGATCACCCTCTGCCGATGACGTCGACACCACGGCGCACACCCACCTCGGTGAGCAGTGACAAGCGGTGATCGGCGTCGTCGATGTCGCTCTGTTCGCCGCGGCGTTCGCGGCATCTGCTGCCACCCCGGGTCCAGAGGTCGTCGCGGTCATGGCTCGGTCTCTCGACGCCGGGCTCCGGGGCGTGTCCGGTCTGGCCATCGGCATCATCGTCGGAAAGTTGGCTCTCCTCGGTGTGGCAATGGCCGGCCTCGCCGCCGCTACTACGGCCTACGAGCCGGTGCTCCGCGTCATCACCTGGGCCGGTGCGATCTACCTCTGCTATCTCGCCGTGAAAAAGTGGAGAACGGCCGGGGCAGCGACGCACCCGGGGGCCGCCCGCCGAGCACACAGTTTCGGCCTCGGAATTGTGCTCACCATGTCCAATCCTGTAGCCATCGGATTCTACGTGGCACTTCTGCCCGGCGTCGTGGACCTCACGCACGTACACGTGAAGGACTACCTGGTTCTCAGTCTTGCTCTCGTCGTTGTCATGGCAGCAATCATCACGCTCTATGGTGTTGCTGCACTGCGCCTTCGGCGCTTTCTCGACCGCGGTGGTAGACGCATAGTCGACCGCATCACGGCCGCGGTGTTTCTTCTGTGCGCTGTCTTCATCGCACTTCGGTAGGTGCGATGAAGTGGATCTCATCCTTCGGTTCTGCCGACATTCCTCGGCCTCTACCCTCATGACGTCGAGGAATTGAACCGAGGTCGGTGACGGCAATCTGCGCATCGGTGACCGCAGCTGTAACCGGCTGGCAGCGGGTCGACGCGGTAGCGAGGGCGAGGATCGCGGAGACCAGTGCGGTATCGCGTGTCGTCGTGGTCGCACCGGATTTGTCCGCAGCGGAACCACCGGACAGCTGATCGGCAGCGTCGATGCCGATCTTTTCGATGACGTCGTTGGCTGCTGACGTGCATTGGCCGAGTACTCCGAGAGCCCAGTACAGGTCGGCACCCACCATAGGAGTTCTGGATGCGGCCGTCGTAGCTCGGCGTAGGTGATCGCGTGCGTCGGCAAGTGCGTCGGTGAGGGGATGCCCATAGCCGTCGGCGGTGGAGCTGCAGTGCTGTCGCATCGTCATGCCGAGATCCGTCCGTAAGGGAGTAAAGTGAGCTTATTCGGTTACGGTAGCGACAGGAGGTAAGGGGTGCAAGCCCTTTTGGACGATTACACCCAGGGTGCCGCGGTCGCGACCGAACTGGTGAACACGTCACCGACGGTGTGGGTGATCGCCGGTGACCAGTTGAGCGACCCTGATGCCCTGCACTCGTTCCTCGTCGAGAACGGCGTCGACACGGCAGCGCTCGACGAACGCGATCTGGAGCAGGTCCGGGCTCTCCGCGAGCGACTCCGAGCGATCCTCGACGCCTCCTCGCCGAGCGAGATTGTCGCCCTCACGCATGAGCTGCTGTCGACGGTTCCTCATCGCGTCGAACTGGTCGAAGTAGACGCCAACGGATGGCGCTGGCAAGCAACAACCGACGGCGTCGGGACGGCGGCGCAGGAGCTGACGGTGGTCACGGGCTACGCCCTGCTGAGCGCGCTGCGCATGCTCGGGTTCGAGCGATTCCGTGCGTGCGCGTCACCGACGTGCAACGGCGTGTTCGTCGACGTCAGTCGCGGCGGGAGACGGCGCTATTGCATGCCGGGTCTGTGCGGCAACCGCATCAACGTCGCCAACCACAGGCAGCGTAGAAACATGCTCGGCGACAAGTGATTACACCCCGTTGGTAACGCCGGTGACCAGGTCGATCAGCCCGAACGGGGATCGTTCCCCGAGGCACAGGTCGAGCGTTTCGTGTGCCTGCACGGCCACCGCTTCACTTCGTGTGAACATGGACTTCTCGAACACCGACAGGGCTGCGTCGATGTCGCCGCGGTGATCGGAGATCGCGCGAGCGAGTTCGGCCCCGTCGAACATTGCCAGATTCGCGCCGTCTCCGGATGGCGGCATCAGGTGTGCGGCGTCGCCCACGAGTGTCACTCCCGAAGTGTGGTCCCAGTGGTGGTCGTTGGGCAGCGTGAAGATCCTGCGGGGAACCAGTGCGGTTTCCCCGCCGGTGATCAATTCCGTCAATTCCGGTGCCCACCCGTCGAACTCGGCTGCGACCGTTGCTTTGGCGGAGGCCGTGTCGGAGAAATCGATCGAGTCGATCCAGTCGGCGCTGCGGTTGAGCTGAACGTACGTGTGCAGGATGTTGCCTGCCTCGCGATGCACGGTGATCCCCTTACCCGGTGTGAGGGCGAACATTGCACCACCACCGACAGCGCGGGCGGTGGCGGGGTGGCGTACGTCGACGTCGTGGAGGTAGGTCTCGACGAAGACGGTGCCCACGTACTCGGGCTCGGCGGCGGAGAGCAGGGATCGGACTCGTGACCACGCGCCGTCGGCACCGACGAGCAGATCACTGACCGTGGTGGTTCCGTTCTCGAACTCGATTTCGTGTTGCCCATTGCCCAGTGGGCGGACGGAGGTGAGCTTGTGGCCCCACTGAACGGTGTTGGCCGGCAGTGAGTCGAGCAGAATGCGTCGCAGGTCGCCGCGCAGCACCTCCGGGCGACCTCCGGTGCCGTCGTCGGGTTCGTCGAGCAGGGCCTCACCGTTCGGGCGTAGGACGCGAGTCGCTTCGCCTCCCTCGTGAATGATGGCGCGGAACTGCTCTGTCAGCCCGGCTGCGGCGAGGGCGACTTGTCCGTCGTTATCGTGGATGTCGAGCTGTCCGCCTTGGGTGCGAGCTTCGGCCGCGGAGTCGGCCTCGTACACCGTGGCCGCGATTCCATGCACGTGCAGTACCCGTGCCAGCACCAGGCCGCCGAGCCCTGCACCGATGATCGAGATGGATGTATTCATGGCTGTCTCCGCTCGTTGTTGGAACACTGTTCCAACACAGGATGGAACAGTGTTCCAATACTGTCAAGTGCAGGAGCGGGTGTGGTGAGTGTCGTTCGGTTCAACCTCGGTCGATGCCGGCCAGAATGATGTCGACTCCGGCCTGGAACTGCTCTCGGTCGTCGTGGCCCGCGAACTGCGACGCGATGCGGGTCAGGAACGGATAGTCGCCGGAGTCCGTCACCGCTGTGCGCGTGGAGTCGAGAAATGCCGCGCGGTCCGTCACCGTTGCGGGCAGTTGCATCCCGGCATCGCGTTGACTCGCAACCCCGAGAACGTGGTATAGAAGGACGGATGCGGCGTCGAATTGAGCACTTTCGGGAACTCCGTGTGTGTCGAGTTCGGTTCCGATCCGGTCGAAGAGATGCATGACGGCCGGCTGCCACGGCGCGGCGGCGAGTTGTGTTGCCACCCATGGTCTCGTGGTGATCACGTCGAACACTCTCATTGTCAGGCCGCGAACACCCCGTTCTGCCGCGTCGTTCTCGGGCATTGGCTCGAACGCCGATGACATGACGGCTTCGGCCGTTGCCGCGAGCAGATCGTCCCTGTTGCCGACGTGGTGATACAGCGCTCCGGGACCTGTGGACAGGTGTGCGGCAAGGGTCCGAAACGTCAGAGCATCTGTGCCACCCTCATCGAGCATCTCGATCGCTGCCTGCACGATGCGCTCTTTCGACAGAGCATCGGAACGTCGAGCTGATGTCGGCTTCGTGTTCGTCATGGGCAGATCCTGTCACAACTGGAACGGCGTTCCATGCCTAGATGCGACTCAGCCCGAGTCGGGGCGAGGTCGGCAACGTCTGATTGGTCGGCGACGCGTGCAGTCCGTCGATCATCAGGGCCGCGAATCGTCGGGCGGCGTGGACGCGGTCCTCGGTCGAGAGAGTCGAGAGTCCCCGGTTGGCGCTGAGGAAAAGAACGAGATCGTCGACGACGAAGTCGGATCGCAGTTTCCCCTGCCGCTGGGCGCGGGCCGCGAGTCCGGTGAACCCGCGTAGAGCGTCGGTGCGATGCGTCGAGAGATCGACGGTGCCGGGGTACTCGGTCATGAACGCCTCGGTGAATCCCTGATTCCTGGCGTTGAGTTCACTGAGTTGTTCGATCACGCTGCACAACCCGCGCCACGCGTCAGGATCGGCACACCCGCTCGCAACGATGTTGCGGCACAAGTGGAACTCAGCGAGGAACGCTTCGAGGATCAAGTCCTTCTTGGTCGGGAAGCGGCGATACAGCGTGGCGGGGCCGACGTCCGCCCGGCGCGCAACCTCGCGCATGGACACCGCGAGCCCGTCCGAGGCGAACACCTCGCGTGCAACCTCGAGTATGCGGTCCCGGTTGTTCTCGGCATCGGAGCGTAGGCGAGTCAATTCTTGGACCATGGCTCTCACTTTACGTAAACGGACGGGGGTGTCCACTAACGTCGGCGGAACTCGAATCGACCGGAGGCAGATGTGAAGGCAATAGCAATACAGACGTTCGGAAGTTCCGATGGCATGCAGGTCGTGGACGTGCCGACGCCCGTTCCGTCGGCTGGGCAGGTCCAGATTCGCACGGAGGCAATCGGAGTGGGCGGCGTCGACGCCATCGTTCGCCGTGGCACCCTCGGCACCCTCGGGCTGAGTGCCGGGCATGTTCCGGGCAGCGAGATAGCAGGTGTGATCACCGATATCGGCGACGGCGTGGACACGAGCTGGATGGGGCGACGGGTGTGGGCGTTCACCGGCATGGGCGGTGGCTACGCCGAGCAGGCGGTCGCCGATCTGGCCGACGTGGTGACACTACCCGAGCGCCTATCCAGTATCGATGCCGTCACGCTCGGATCTGCCGGTCCAGTAGCGCATTTCGCGCTCGATCGCGCCAGGCTGGCGGCGGGTGAGTCGGTGCTGGTGCGCGGGGCAGGCGGGAGCATCGGTATTGCTGCTGTGGAGTTGGCATTGAAAGCGGGGGCGTCGTCGGTATCGGTCACGACGTCCTCGGCCGAGCGCGGTGCGAAGCTCCGATCCTTCGGAGCTACGCACGTGTTGGATCGCGATGGGCACGGCGGCGGGCCGGACACGTTCGATGTGATAGTCGATATCGTTGCCGGGCAGCATTTTCCGGACTTCGTGGAACGGCTCGACGATAATGGTCGAATTGTTGTCGTCGGTGTCGTCGGAGGTCCACCGGCCGAGAGCGGCCCGACATTGATGCGCAATTTCCGGCGATCGTTGACGGTCAGCACGTTGAGCCTCGACACCATCCCCACAGCCGAACGAGACCGAGTGCGAGCAGATCTCTTCACACCCGGCCGTCTTCACGCCGTCGTCGACGAGGTGCTACCGCTCGATCGCGCAGCCGAGGCTCATCAACGAATGGACGATGGGCAGGTGTTCGGCCGAATAGTGCTCGTTCCGTAACGAAGTCAGGTCGACTGCGGCATCAGGCGTCAAATGCCGTGTCGGGCCGGATTTGTGCGGGTCTGTGCAAGCTGGTTCGGGGCACCGAGGGCCACCAGATTCGATCACCGAGTAGGTGCAGCGCTGCGGGGACGATGATGGTGCGCACTACGGCGATGTCGATCAGCAGTCCGACACCGATGGTGAAGCCGGTCTGCAACAGCAGGACCACTGATCCTGACATCAGGGCAAACATCGTGACTGCGAAAACGACTCCTGCAGTAGTGATCACACTGCCGGTTGTTCCGAACGTTCGCAGAATCCCACTGGTGGTGCCGCCGGCGCTGGCCTCGCGGACTCGGGACGCGAACAGCATGCTGTAGTCGGCCCCGACGGCGACCAGACACATGAACGAGACCGGAAGCACCGACCAGTGCAGGCCGATACCGATCAGGTGCTGCCACAGGAGGACGCTGATACCGGCGGCCGAAGCGAAGGACAGCAACACGGTTGTCACGAGCAGAGCGGGTGCGACGAGGCTGCGGAGCAAACCGGCGAGGATGGCGAAGACGGCAACGGCTGCGACGATCGCGATCAGCAGGAAGTCGCGTTCTGCTTGATCGATGATGTCGGCCGTGATCGAGGTGAGGCCGGTGGAGCTGACTTCGGAGTCCGCAAGAGTGCTGCCCTGCAACGAGTTTCGTGCAGCCTGGGCAATTCCACCAACAGCGGCGATGTTGTCGGAACTGTATGGGTTGCCCTTCTGCATCACCAACATACGCGCGACGTTGCCGTCCGGCGACATCAGCAGCTTCGCTCCGGTGACGAACCGTTGGTCCTGCAATGCGCTCGGGGGGAGGTAGAAGCCGGAGCCGGGCCCGGTAGTGGTGTCGTGACTCATGGACGCCAGATAGTTCGCAGCCTCGCCGAGACCGTCGGAGAGTTGCCCGGTCAGCGCTACGGTGGTGTCGGTCCCGTCTTTGGCCTGGGAGAGCCCGCCGGCAATCTGGTCTATTCCTGTTGCCAGTGAGGACATCCCGTCTTGGAGTCGCTCGAGATCGGATCGGATCGATTGCGGTGTGCGGCCGTCGAGAGATGCTACGAGTGAATCGATCTCGCCGAGTCCACGACGAAGGGTCGGGAGTACTCCCTCGATGGTGTCGACAGTGTCGGGTGGGAGCGCGGAGACAGCGTCGGCTGCGGACAGGGCTGCGGTCAGTGCGCCCGAGGTTGCGGCGTCGAGCTGACCGAACAGTGCGCGCCCGGCCGAACAGCCCGGATCAACAGCGCACTGCGGAGACGGGTCCGGAGTTGCGAACGGTGCCAACGCAGTCTGGAAATCGTTCACTGCTTGTTGGTTCGCCTGTACGGCAGAGACCAGCGTTCCGAGTGTGCCGGTCAGCGACTGTACTTGGCCGAGTACTTGATCGAGGGTCCGGCCGTCGGCAGTGGTGGCGGTGGTCAGGGCCGTGGCAGTCGGCAGTAGGTCGATCACCGAATTCGACAGCGCAACAACCTGGTTGGTCCCGTCGAGTAGTTGGGGAAGCTGCTTCTGTGCGTCGAGCGCGCCGTCTCGTAGTTCGGTGATGCCGGACGCCAACCGCTCGAGGTCGGGTTGGGCATTGGCGATCTGACCCTGTGCTGCTCCCAGGTTGCTTCCGATCAGACCGGTTTGGTAACCGATCGCCGACTCGGGGAGCGGTTCACCGTTCGGTCGCGTCAACGACCGCACGTACGCAACGTTCGTCAGGTCAGCCACTGCGGCGGCGGCGCGGTCCAACGCTGCGAGATCGGTAGTGTTTCTCAGATCGTGATCAGCGCGAATGACCAAGTATTCCGGCACGATCTCGTTGGCCGGAAAGTGTTCGTGGACCGCGTCGTATCCAGCTGTGGAGTCGGCGTCGCCCATGATCATCGCGCTGTCGTCACCGTTGGGGACCATGCCGAGCGCTGGCGCGGCCAACGCTACGAGCGCAAGAACGGACACTGCGGTGAGCGCTCCTGCGCGGCGGAGGATTCGGGTGCCGCGCTGGCGCCATTGCCGCTCGCGAGAGACCCGGGGCTCGATCCATCCACGGCGTCCGAAGATGGACAGCAGCGCAGGGGTGAACGTAAGCGACACTGCGAGGGTGACCATCAACCCGATGGCGATCGCAGGGCCGGAGGTGGTGAACATGCCGTTCTTGGCAAAGATCATCGACGTCGCCGCGGCGGCGACGGTCAATGCCGATGCTGTCAGAACAGCTCCTACGTTCGAGCCCGCAGCGACGACCGACCGCAGCGGACTGTCACCGCGTCGCCGCGCGTCGTGGAAGGCCGCCGTCTGGAAGATGGCGTAGTCCGTACCGGATGCGAGGACGAGCGCTGTCATCAAGGTGACCGTCAGGGTGGAGACCGGGAGCACCGCATTCCACCCCAAGGCGGACACAACCGCGCGTGACGCTGCCAGCGCGATACCGATGGTCAGCAACGGGATCAGCGCAGCGACCACTGATCGGAACGCAATGACGAGCATCAACGTGATGAGCAGGACAGACACCACGGTGATCAGGACCATCGACGTGTCCACGGCAGTGAACTCGTCGACCAACGTCGGTGCGGGACCCGAGAAGTGCACGTCCAATCCCTCGGGCATCGCAACGTCTTCGATTGTCGAACGGATGGCCTGGGTGGATCGGTGCGCGTTGGAGGTGCCGATTTCGCCCTGCTCACCGACCGTGACGGTGACGGCGTTGCCGTCGGGGCTCAGCGCGAAGTCCCGGGTAGCTGGGTTGCCGTACATGTCGAGAACGAAAGCCACGTGGTCGCGGTCGGCCAACAGGCGGGCAATGAGTTCGGAGTAGTACTTCTGCTCTTGCTCACCGAACCCACCATCGCTGGCAAGGACGACGGCACCCACAGCGGTCGACGCCGGCGTTCCGAAGTCGTTGGACATATCGACCAGTGCTTGCGTGGATGGCATGTCCGACGGGACAATTGCCGCGGACTTTTCGGTCGCTGTCTGTTCCAGCTGCGGCGCAACAACATTGAGTGCGGCAACCGCGATCAGCCAGATGCCGACGACCCACCAGGACCGGCGTGCGGCGAGTGCGGTGACCGCACGAAAAGGACTTCTACCCACTGACCGACGGGCCATTTGACGCCTCCCATAACGAGACAGTTGGATTCAAACTGTCTCAGTGATGGCCGAGGCTATCAGCCACTTCGGACTGGCACAAGATGAATGGCGACGTGAAGAAGGGGTGGCACGTACGAGAACTACCCCTGGTGAGGGTCAGAGGGTGGGCCGAGAAGGGGCAAGATGTACCGCCGAACGTAGGCACGAGACGCATCGGGGGTAGCGAAGTCGGCTGTGGTTCGTGGGTTGGCGATCAAAGACAACGACAGCCGAACGGTGATCTCACTGACGGTCCGAAGATGTGTCATCACGGATTCGTCCACTGGAGCCTCGCCGTGAAGCTGGGTCTTCCACAGCTGAGCTGAGAACTCACGTGTCGTCGCGATCAGATCGTCGTCGAACAATGTCTCGAGAAGCATTTCGCGATCGGTTTCGCGCAGTCTCTCCAGCATTCGGTTGTCGCGGACGAATTCCAGCGTGATCGCAAGAGAGGAGGTCAGCGCGTCTTCGACGGACGCCGCGCTGGTCCTGGCCGCGCTGGCTTCTTCCATGTATCGGTTCACTTCACGCAGAAAGATGGCGTCACGCAGTTCGTCTTTGGAGGCGAAGTAGCGGTACAGCGTCGCTCGGCCGATGCGACCACGTTTGGCCACATCGCTCATCGTCATACGACGCCAACCGAGAATCGTGACGGCCTCGATTGCCTCGTCGACGATTCGCGCGGCAACAGGGTCGTTCAGTGAGCGCTGAACCGGCGTATCTGCCCCCAGCAGCGACCGAAACACGCACTGCGTCTGCCTCACGTATGTTCCTGCCCTGTCGATTCTCGGCGGCCCAGGACACGAAGATTACCGCAGCGCGACGTACCGAATGCCCGATGATCACAGCTGGCCAACCAAGGCTGGACTCGCCGCAACCACGAATGTCTGGGTTCGCTACCCGATATCCGGCCTCGACCAGGGTCGGGGCAAGAAACTGGAACGCGTGTCGACTGTCTCCGATGCAGTGGGCCAGAACAACGAGGTGCCCGTCGCCGATGGTGAGTAGTTCGGTCCTGGTGGGCTCCGAAATCGATGGGGCAGATTGATATAGCTAACCGCAAATCCGATTGGCCAACGGTGTCAACCGTCCTGACGATGCACGTGACGACACCGGACCTGAGGGTTCAGTATCGAGTGGAATGAGCGGGATGCCGCGTATGAAGGGCGATCGTGAACCGTGAGGTGCGCTCACCGGACCGCCCCTGCGGCTGAGTAACCTCACACCCCTGCTGCAAGGTGCGCGACCATTCTATGAGTTGAACTCGGGCGCGCGGTCGGGAAAAAGGGTGTGAGGTCCCGAACCCGAACCCTTCAGCGATTCACGAACCCCGCACCACATCGAATGCCGGCTTGTGGCTGAAGTCCGAGCGCAGCAGTCCATAGTTCTGTTCCGAATCGGCGGGGTCGGTTCCCGAGTCACGCAGCGAGTGCACGAACACCGGTCCCACGTACGGCAGTGACGACGCCTTGGCCAGGCTCGAGCCGATGATCGCGGCCTGTGCATCCTCGGTGACGGCCATCGGGCCGTTGCCGGTGGGTGCGCCCAGCTCGGTGATCCAGATCTTCTTGCCGCCGTCGCCGTTGGCCGCCATGGTGCCGTAGGCCTGATCCACCTGGGCCCATTGGCCGTT
Source organism: Rhodococcus sp. 15-649-2-2 (assembly GCF_002258645.1). Taxonomy (NCBI): domain Bacteria; kingdom Bacillati; phylum Actinomycetota; class Actinomycetes; order Mycobacteriales; family Nocardiaceae; genus Rhodococcus; species Rhodococcus sp. 15-649-2-2. The sequence goes on along the minus strand of NZ_NPFM01000011.1, from coordinate 93,102 downwards.
GGGATCGTTCTCGACGGTGAAGGGGAACGTGTACGGATGCAGCGCAACGGCATCCATGAACCCACCTGCTCCTGCCGCGTACATCTGCTGGAGGAAGGTCACCGGCGCAACGGTCCAGGTTCCGAAGTTCACGGTGGTAGCCAACCCGGCGCTGAGCACGGTGGCTCCGGCGTCGGCGTTGTGGATCGCGGGGTAGGCGGCGCGCAGCAGGCCGGTGTAGCGGGCGGCGTCGACGGGCGCGAAGAAGGTGGGGATGTTGGGCTCGTTCCACACCTCGTAGCTGTCGACGCGATCACCGAGGTGCGCCGCTGCCGCACCGGCGAATGCACCGAAGGTGTTGGGATCCAGAGGAACTGCGCCCGGTAGCGGGGAGGCGACGCCACCCTGCGCCCAACCGGGGGTTCCGCCCAGTACGGCCAGTACCGAATAGCCCTGCGCCGTCGCGGCATCGATCACGCGATCGGTGTTGCCCCAGTCGAACACTCCCGGCGCTGTCTCGATTGCCGCCCAGTTCACGACCACCCGCACCCACGAGGCACCGATCTCGCGTCCGGCCCCGAGTTCGTTGTTCAGCGTGGCGTCGTCGAGCGTCAGGAACGGCGCACCGCCGGTGAATCCGAGCCCCGCAGCCGGTGCTGCATGCGCCACGGGTGACGAGAGACCGACGGCGATCGCGGCGGCTGCCGCAACGGTGAGCAGACGTGAGCGGAGGGTCATGGCGATCATCCTAGGGTGCGTGTCAGCGGAGCACCGATCAGTGACTCCACGGTGGAGTGGGGGATGCGATCGTGCCACCGTGCGGTGTTCAGCTCGTAGATGCGCTCGCCCGCCTTGACGGCTGCGGTGCGATCGAGCAGGTAGCGGCGGCATTCGGCGACGAACTGCTCCTTGTCGTCGAAGGTGGGCAGCTCGAAGATCGAGTCGAGGGATCCGACGGCCGCGGAGGTTCCGACGACGGGTAGGCCTTTGCTCGCGGCGTCGAGAATCTTGACGCGTACGCCGCCGCCCGTGGCGACGGGTGCGATCAGAGCGCGGCAGGTGCCGAGGAATTCCTGCAGGTCGTCGACGAAACCGAGGTCGCGAACTCCGGCCGGATAGACCGGATCCTTGGCACCCGGGGCTTTCGCGCCGATGATGCACAGCTCGGCACCCTCGATGCCTGCAGAGATGGCAGGCCAGTACTCCAGAGCGATCTTGAAGGCCTCCTGGTTCGGCGGCCAGTCGCGAGTACCCATGAACACCAGACGTTGTGCAGTCTCGGCCAGGTTCAGCTGCGGCGCGGGTTCGAGGGTGAGGTCGATCCAGCGGGCGTCACGCACACCTTTGTCTCGGTACATCTGCGCCTCGTCGGCGTCGTACGTCCCGACGGCGTCCGCTGCGCGGGCGACGCGAATCTCGTCGCGCAGGATGCGCGGTGCCTCGATGCGGCCGATCAACCCTCGCGTCACCTTCCACACCTGCGATTCGGTGTTGACGGTGTTGATCGCGAACGGTGACCCCAGTTTGGCCGAGCGGAGGAACGACTCGGCCATGTAACTGTGTTCGGCCACATACACATCCGAGCTCGATGCGTCGATCGCATCACGGAAGGCGTCGACGTCGTAGCGCCCGTGTACCACCGATCGGGTCGGCCTCAGAGACTTCGCCAGTAAACCGACATCGACCTTCGGCTTGGGAACGCGAACGACGTCGGGAGCTACATCGGTTTCCTTGGACAGGCAGATCGAGCGCACCTCGAATGCCTCGCGGGCCAGCTGCATCATCAAGCGAGACAATGCGATGTCGCCACCGTGTTCGGTGACGGGGTCCTTGGACAGCAGGAAGGTTGCGCGTCTCATTGCGTCACTTCTTCTTTCACCGGATTGCGATACAGGGCGCGCATGAACCAGACGAGGAGCACGGCATCGGTGATCACCGACGCCACGGCTGCGCCGACTGCACCGAAGGGGAACAGGCACAACACGAGCACCATCTTCAGCGGCGCGAGTGTTGCGGCAGCCAGCACCCGCGTGCGGTCGCGATGCTGGAGGTACAGCACGGTGGTGAACACGTGGTTCATCACCCGCATCACCACGAACAGGGACATCACCACCAGAGCGCCGGCAATCTGTGGGGATGCCGGAGTGAAGAACAGGACGATTCCGGCCGCCAACAGCAGAGATCCAGCGGCACCGCCGAGAATCGCCGTGTGCTTCAACGCCGGACCGGCACTGACCAATCCGTCTGCTGCGCGCAGCTTCTCATGGAAGGTGTTGCCGAAGGCCTGGCCGATGAAGGCCACGGCCCAGGCCGTCACCGCAGCGACGGAGTAGTAGCCGGCGATCGTGGAGTCGGTGAGGAAGCCGAGCAGTAGCACGTCGCCCTGAATGTAGACCGCGTTGGCGAGGTTCTCCGAGAACAGCATCGACATCTCGCGCCACGATCCGGGGATGCGCGGTGCCGCGACCCGGGTCTGCAGCGCGGCCAGCAGCGCGATGACGAAATACGGCGCAGCGTAGAGCAGGCTGGCCTCCGTCAGCGACGGGTCTGGAACGGCGAACAGGTACGCCGTTGCGAGCGCGATGGAGGTCGCTTGGCGAGTGGTGTCCAGGCGCTGTGTCAGATCAGGACGGCCGTCGCGCAATGCCCTGCTCTTGTAGGCATTGAAGACCAACTCACCGCCGCCGATGACGAGAGCGAACCAGGCGATGTAGCTCACCTGCACCAGGCACAGTCCGCCGACGATCAGTACGGCACCGGCCAGCACACGAGTGGTGCGCTCGCCCAGGAACTCTCGTTCGCTCACGCGGATGGAGCGCACGGTGAACGGATGATCCAGGGGTGCGGCGAGGATCGCGGCCAGTGCGAACGCCATGGCGTACTGGCCGTAGTCGCTGATCCCCAGCTTGGCGATCAGCGCGACGGTCCACAGCAGGCCGATTCCGCGCCCGCCGTAGGTCCACAGGGCGGCGACCCCGGCCTTGATCAGATTGCCGTTCACTTCGACCACACAGCCACGAAGTTCTCGGCCACCAGGTGGGGAGCGTTGGCGCTGCGCAGTGTCTCCACTTCGTGGCGGAGTCGGGTCAGCGCTTCTCGATCGGTGACGAGGCGAGCGGTGGCGTCGGCGATCTCGACGGTTCCGCCGGCGACAACCAGTGCACCGCCATCGGTTTCGGAGAGCGCGCCTTCCTCGAGGCAGACAACCGGGGTTTGGTAGGCGATGGCACGGCTCACCGAGCCGGAGGCAGGGAACGCGTCGCCGTAGATGGATCGTTTGCCGTAGGGCACCACGAGTGCACGGATGGATTCGAAGAAGGCGTCCTCGTCGGGTCCGTTCACCTCTCCGAGAATCTCGACGCCGTCCACGGGGTCGAGCAGTTCGGTCCCACGTCCGGCGATGCGAATGGCAATCTCGCTCGGCAGACGATCGCGCAGCTGCTGGAGTTGATCGAATCCTTTACCGCGGTAGACGAATCCGAACAGGCCGACGGCAAGGGGGCGATCTTCGGCCGGGGTGATGTCGGGACGTTCGGGGACGAAGTGCATCACAGCTTCTGCCGTCACGGCGGGGTAGCTGCGTTCCAGGGAGTCGGCACCGGAGCGGGTGAGTGCGAACAGCGTTCGACGTCCGACGACGGCGCGCTCCAGCCTTCTCCACGCTGCCCGAAGTGGGTAGTGCAGGCCGTGGTTGAGCACCTTCTTGCCGGCCAGGAATTTGGTACGGGCAGGCCACCAGACGATGCCGGGTGGATCGTGCACGGTCGCGGTCACCAGCGGGTTGCCGGTGAGACGAGCGGTAGCCCAGAACGGCATCACCGAGCCGCCGCTGAGTTCGCAGTGCACGATGACGCGCTCCGGATCGGCGTCGACGAGCTCCTGTATTGCCTTGCGGTGCCGCAGAATGTCTCGTACCGAGTGCGACCCGGGCCCGTCGTGGCGATACTCGATCACTTCACCGAAGTGGTGACGCACGGCGTCGGCGAAATCGTCGGCATAGTCGCCTACCCCGCCCACTCCGGATCGAGGGGCGAGGTAGACGAGTCGGCAGTCGCGCAGAATCATCAGTAGAACAGCGGCCGATACTTCGGGCGGTAGGCGAGAGCCTTGGGATCGCGCATCGCGCGCACCTTGGCAGGCACTCCGGCAACCACTTCGAGTTCGCCCACGTCTCCGCGCACCATGGAGCAACCGCCGACGACCGCACCGCGGCCCAGGGTCACACCGCTGAGAAGCGTGCTGCGACTGGCAATCCACACGTAATCGCCGATGACGCAGGGCTCGAGGATCGGGGTGAACTCCGGCGAGTTGTGATCGTGGTAGCCGGCGATGATGTGGGTGTCACTGGCGATGACGACGTTGCTGCCGATCGTGATGCCGCCGCGGGCGTCGAGCATGCAGCGGAATCCGATGGAGCATGCGTCGCCGATGGTGAGGCCCTCGGGATCGAGGATGGTGGTGCCGCGGAAGATCGAGACGTCCTTGCCGATCGTCGCTCCGAACGCGCGCAGGAAGTTCTGCCGAATCCAGTGTGACGGAATGAAGGTCACGAACATGTTGAAGCCGAGCGTACCGATGCGATTGCGCAGCTTCCGCTTGAACGTGATGTCCTGCATCTTGTAGTTCGACACGTCGTAGATCTCGGGTTCCGCGTCGCCCACAGGCCGTTCCACCGCTGTCATGCTGCCATCTCCTCGGTCATGTCGAACTCGACCATCGCCTTGACGATCTGATCGAAGTCCTTGGTCGGTGCCCAGCCCAACAGGTCCCGGGCTTTGGTGGCGTCGCCCACCATTCTTGCCGAGTCGGCAGGTCTGAGCATCTCGGAGTCACTGCGGACGTAATCGCGCCAGTTGTCGATCCCCACTGCCTCGAACGCGGCGGTGACGAAGTCCGCCACGCTGTGCGCCTCGCCGGTGGCGACAACAAAATCGTCACCCTTGCCGTAGTCGGCCATCGCTGCCATCGCGTCGACGTAGTCCGGTGCCCAGCCCCAATCTCGCTCCGAGGTGAGGTTGCCGAGCTCGAGCGTGTCACGAGTGCCGCGGGAGATGGCGGCGGCCGCCTTGGTGATCTTGCGGGTCACGAAGGTTTCCGGTCGCCGCGGCGATTCGTGGTTGAACAGGATGGCATTGGTTGCTTCGAGACCGCGGGATCGGTAGACCTGAACCATGTTGTGGCTCAGAGCCTTCGACGCGCCGTACGGAGAAGTCGGGGCAATGGGGGTCCCCTCGTTCTGCAGGGATACTCCGGATCCGGCGAAGATCTCTGCACTGGACGCGTTGATCACCATGATGCGCTTGCCCGACGCCTCCTGTTGCGTGAAGCAGGCATCGAGCAGGGCAGCCGCCGATACTCCGTTCACCCGAGTCGTGAGAACCGGGTCGTTCCACGAGCGCCACACCGACGAGATGCCGGCGAGGTGGAACACGTAGTCGGGTTCGATGTCGCGAATCAGAACCTGGGCAACCCCGGGCTTGCTGATGTCGACGTGGTGTTGCGCGACGTGCGGGTTGACTGTGCCGTCGTTACCACCTGGCTTGGCTACACCGTGGAGGGCCCAACCGCGTTCGAGCAGAAGCTCGGCGAGGTAGCTGCCGTCCTGGCCTGCCACTCCGGTGATCAGCGCGGTCGGGCGGTGCCCGGCGTTCACGCGATTGCGGCCGTGTCGGGCGACTGCTCGGCGAGGTCGTTGTGCACCATCATCGTAACCAGTTCGGGGAAGGCAACCTTCGGCTTCCAGCCCAGTGCTGCGTGTGCTTTGGCGGAGTCACCGACGAGTAGATCGACCTCAGCGGGACGGAAGAACTGTGGGTCGATCTTGACGTAGCGCTCCCAGTCCGTGATGTCTACTGCGGCGAACGCGTGGTCCAGAAGTTCTCGGATGGAATGCGTCTCGCCGGTGGAGATCACGTAGTCGTCGGCCTCGTCCTGCTGCAGCATCAGATACATCGCCTCGACGTAGTCGCCGGCAAATCCCCAGTCGCGTTTGGCGTCGAGGTTTCCCAGCGAGATCTCGGTCTGCAATCCGAGGGCGATGCGGGCGACGGCCTGGGAGACCTTACGAGTGACGAATTCCGGCCCGCGACGGGGTGATTCGTGGTTGAACAGAATGCCGGAGCTGGCGTGCATGCCGTAGGACTCGCGGTAGTTGATGGTCATGTAGTGCCCGTAGACCTTGGCCACGCCGTACGGGGATCGGGGCCACAGGAGCGTTTCCTCGCGCTGCGGTACCTGCTGGACCTTGCCGAACATCTCCGAACTGGACGCCTGGTAGAACCGAACCTGCTTGCCCGATACCTGCTCGTAGAGCCGGGTGGACTCGAGCATGTTCAGCACGCCACCGCCGGTGACATCGGTGGTGAGGCGCGCGTTCTCCCACGAGTACGCCACGAACGAGACGGCTCCGAGGTTGTAGACCTCGTCGGGGTCGGCGACGGCAAATGCGCGCATCAAGGCCGAGAGATCCAGAAGATCACCGTGGAGGATCTGGACCTGAGGTAGCTCCCGTTCGACCATGGCGGCCTTCGGGTTGTTCTGTCCGCGAATCAAACCGAAGACCTTGTATCCCTTGCTCAACAGCAGTTCGGCGAGGTAGAGGCCGTCCTGGCCGGTGATGCCGGTGATCAGTGCGCGCTTGGTCATCACGATGCCGCCCTCTCCATATTTTCTGTGTACATCTCGGACACTGCCGCGTGCAGTTCGGCGGCGAAGCGTTCTTCGTTGAATTGCTCGACGTGCGCTTTGATCTTCAAGGGTTCCCACGTGGTTCGTTCGAGGATTGTCACCGCGTCGCGGATCGAATCCGGTTGGGGTTGATCGAAGTACACACCGGATACGCCTTCCTCGACGGTGTCGAGGAACCCGCCCCAGTGCAGCACCGCGCTGGGTTTGCCGTGGAAGCCCGCTTCGATGGGGGTCAATCCGTAGTCTTCATAGCTGGCGGCGATCAAACCGTTACAACCCTGGTAGAGCCAGGTCATCTGTCCCGAGGTCAGATCGCTGAGCATCAGTACGTTGTCGGACTTGAGCTTTCGCAACCGGTCTGCCTCGGGGCCGCGGCCGACGACGATCAGCTTGCGGTCGGTGCCGGCGAACGCGGCCATGACCTTGTCGACGTTCTTGTACGGCAGCAGTCGTGAGATGCACAGGTAGTAGCCCGAGCCGCTCAGAAACGCGTCCGCCTCGGGGATCGACTCCGGCGTCGCCGTCTCGACGGTGAACGGCGCGGGTAGCACCGTCGACTCGATGCCGTATGCGTCGGTGATGCGTTGCTTCACCACGGTGGAGATGGCGAGATATCGGTCGGCCGAGAGGGCCGCTCGTTGGTCCCAGGTGCGCAGCGGCGCTGAAAGTGTCTTGAGCGCAGCACGTTTGAGCGGACTCCGCGCCTCACCCAGGTACATCTGTGATTCGTACAGCCAGCGTGCCGGGGAGTAGCAGTAGACGAGCTTGCGACCGGAGGTGTGGAAGCCGTGGGCCCAACCGCTGGTGCTGGTGAGAACCACGTCGGCGTCGATCTCGATCGACGAGGACGCGAACGGGAGCAGTGGCAGGGCGGCGCGGTGGTTCTTGCGAAGGAACCCGATTCGGTTCAACCTGGAAGGCCGCACGTCGAGGTCGGAAAATTCGGGGAACGTCGTCGACGGCTCGAAGAGGGTGGTGTAGATGGGCGCGTCCGGGAACGCGCGAGCCATCGCCAGCACGACCTTCTCGGCACCGCCGCGTTGGGTCAGGTAGTCATGGGCAATCGCAACGCGGAGCCCAGTGCCGTCGGTCATGGTTCCACCTGGTAGTGCTTACGCGAACTAACATGCGACACAACAATATTCGTATCCATCAGTTACCCATCGTGTCGAACCGTACTCGAATGGAGCGAGAACATCTCGAGCACCGACCGGGTTCGAGCGTGCGGCACTGCACGACTGAACCGTGGACAAATCGGCGTCCCCCGACGAGACATACGAACAATGGACGTAATCCTGCCACGAAGAGTCATTCGTTCGCTGTATATGAATATCCGTTTCCACGACAAATAGATAGCTCTGAGTGAGGTTCTTCACAACGCAAATTAATCCAGCGAGCCGCCGAAACCCTGCCTTCGCCCAGAGTTAACTTGACCGCAATGAAGACGCCGAGAAAGTCCGCTGAGAATGCGAATAAAAAGGCCTAGCGGTATGTGAATACCCGATCAGATGGTGCCGAATTCAACGGGTGACGGTCGTCCCCACGAAGGGAGCCCACGTGATGGCGCCGTACTGGAACGTCACGCGCACGCCGCCGCCGTACTGAGGGATCTCGTCGCTCGTGGCCGGGCCCAGGGTTGGATCCCAGGCGCTGAAGATGCCACCACCGATGTTGTGGGTACCGCCGACGGCGGTGGAGAACACACGGAGGCCGTAGGGGCTGTCGAAGTCCTGGTAGGTGCCGTTGAACGGGGTGGTGGGTAGAAAACCGGTGTACCGGATGGCCTCGGCCACAGCGCGAGGTACGCCGACGAATCCGTTGGGCATCTCGTACACCACGGCGTCCTGCCGATACTGGGCCCACGTGTCGCGAACGGGGAACACCGGGCCGAGGACGGCTCCGAAGTTGTTGGGAGCGGCAGCGAAGCGGTTGTACTCCGGGGTCCGCGGAATGTTGTTCTGCAGCAGACTCATCAGTGCCCACAGTGCGGGTTTGGCCGACCAATCGGTGTGCAACAGCCCGAACGTCATCTCCGGATCGTTGCTGCCGGTCTGCTGGTCACGCAGCTGATAGAGGAAGATCGGGCCGGTGTACGGCAGCTCTCGCCACTTGGTGACGAAGTCGGTGATCATTGCGCTCTGCTGATCTTCCGAGGCCACCGAGGTCGGCACGCCGTACTCGGTTCCCCAGATCTTCTTGGCGCTGTCGCCGTTCGCCACCATCGTCGCGCGCATGTCCATGACCTGCCGGGCCGGGGAGTGGTCGACGTACGGGCCCTCGGAGAACTTCAGCGAGTACTGATACGGGTGGTAGGAGAGCGCGTCGAAGTAGTTCTTCGCGCCTGCCGTGTACATCTGATTGGTGAAGTCGACGGGGTTGACCACTCCGTATGCCTGCTCGGCTGCACCCAGCACGCCGCCGACGACTGTCGCGGCCGAATCGGCTGCTTTGATCTTGGGATATGCGGCCTTGAGCAGGGCGGTGTATCCCGACGCGTCGGGTTGCGGTGCGTAGAACATCGCCCCGTTGGGTTCGTTCCAGATCTCGTAGTCGGCCACTTTGCCCTTGTACCGGGCGGCGACTTTGCCGGCGAAATCACCGAATGCGGCCGGCGAGGCAGGACGGGTGTTGATGGGTTGGTTCGCCGGCGAGGTGGCCCACGATGGGGTGTAGGCGATGATGCCCAGCATCGAGATATTGGCTGCTCGCAGCTTGTTCACAATGCGGTCGACGGGTGCCCAGTTGAGCTGCCCCTGGACTGGTTCGACGGTCGACCACGGGATGGCGATGCGCATCGACTTCACACCCATGGCGGTGACGAATTGGACGGTGGTGTCCAATTCGGCGTCCGTGGACCAGAGCAGGCCGCCGCCGTCCGAGATGCCGACACCGGGAGGTGTCGGGGCTGCTTGGACTGGTGCTTGCGCTCCGAATGCAAGACCGGCAGCGACGATCATCGCTGTTGTCGCTGAAATCAATGTGCGAAAGCCACCGCGAAAGTGAACCATCTTCAATTCTCTCCACCAGGGGGCCTGTGCCAACGTTCGACGGGCCGGTGCGGAGAATCATTGCACTACAAACTGGGTTTTGTGCAATTCCCAAATACCGTCTCGATCGTTATGAAACTGCTGGTCGAGCTTCTCTCGGTGAAACCAAGCTTTTCGTTTCGAGAGCGTGGGCATTGTCGGCAAGTGGATCGGTTTCCGACGACTTTTCCCATGCGTAGACGAGAAATGCGTACATCACCGAAAACGCCATCGTGGTCGCTGGGATCGTGACAACGGGGAAGTCGAGTTGCAGCGCGACGACGGCAAAGCCGATCATTCCGCCGCCGTAGAACCCGTACTCCCACTGCCGGGCGCGCAGCAGTTTGTATCCGACCACGGCGATGACGACGAGTATCGCGACGAAGGCAATGCCGGCCACCAACCCTCCGCGGTAGATGGTCAGCAGCGGGGTGTTGGCTACGTAGTTCACTTCGAAAGCGACCGTGGGGTCTTTGAATTCGGCACGGCCCCAGCCCAGTCCGAACATCCAGTGGCCCTGCATGTGACCGGGGAACTCCACCAGAGCGTCGCCGCGTGCACTCGAGCCGGCGTCCCCGCTACCGAACGACGAGAAGACGCGATTGCGCACACTCGGTACGGCGAGAGCGCCGACGAATGCTGCCGCGAAGGAGCCGACGATGGCGAGCCGCTCGCGGGTGCGCAGTTGCTGGAACGCCAACATCAGCAGTACGCCGAACACCACGGAGAACAGCGCTGCGCGAGAGAGCGTCATGACGATCGACAGGAACAGCAGTGCGGCAAGCATTGTGCGCAGGTAGCCGCGCAGAAGCAGCACGCACAGCATCAGGGCCAGGACGAATCCGATGCCGGCCGCGTTGGGGTCGATGTACGTCCCGGCCAGGCGAACAGTGGTGGCTCCGGTGGGGCTGTAGACGAAACGAGTGCTTTCTTCTTCGCTGCCGTAGCCGAAGATCGACAGGTAGCGAATGAGTTTCCCGGCCGGATCTGCGACGAAGATCAGCACGGCGAAAGCGGCTGCGGCCGAGGCGGCGTAGACATAGATTCTGCCGAATAGAGCCAGCTCGTCCCGCTGCATGCGCAACAGGCAGACGACGACCAATGTGGAAACGACCCATTGGCCGAATTCCACGTAGTCGACGAGTGCGCCACTGGTTGCGAACAACGACAATGCGGAGAGAACGAGCAGTGCGATCATCGGCATTTCCGGCCATGTGATGCGGCTCACCGCTGTGCGGTGGATCACAGTGGCGAGGATGACCGCGATTCCCAAAGCGAAAATTAACGGGGCGTGAACACCGGGAACATATCCGAACGGCAATGCGCCGAGTGAAAAAGCAAGAGCGCGAGTCAGATACAGCGGATGACGTAGGCCGATGTACGCTCCCACAGTCAGCACGACGAGGGCGAACGCGCCCAGTTTCGCTGGAGTTCCGCCGAGAATCATTGCGAATGTAACGAAAACGGGGACGACCACGATGGCCGCCGCACCGACTCGTTGCGTGATGCTCATAAGCACTGATGTTGTCACGCTTTCACCCGCTCGCAACATGTACGCCGTGCCGAATCGTTCGCTGCGCTTTATTCTTTCCCCTTGACCGACGTCATTCGATTGGAGCACTCGTGGAGATTCGAGAGTACGGGCGCATTCTTCGCGCGGGATGGTGGATCGTCGCGCTCGCGATGGTCGTCGGCATCGTCGGAGGTTGGGCCTACACGCTCTTCACGACGCCGCAGTACCAGGCGTGCGCCCGACTGTTCGTCACCACCGAAGGTGGCAGCTCGGTCGGCGAGGCCTACCAGAACAACCTGTTCTCGCAGGAACGCGTCACCTCCTATGCCGGATTGGCAACCAGCACACAGGTTGCCCAGCGGGCGATCGATCAGTTGCAGTTGGACATGTCTCCGGACGAGCTGCGTTCACGCGTCACCGCCACTCCGATCGACAAGACGGTGTTGCTCGATCTCTGTGCCACCGACGCCGACCCTGCGGTCGCTCAGGTCTTGACCAACGCGGTCGCCGGTCAGCTGACCCAGTTGGTGCAGGAACTCGAAACCTCCCAGCGGGGTGGTAGCCCGGCCGCCGGTGCCACCATCGTCGATCAGGGCGATGTTCCGGCCGCACCGATCGGCATGGGTTTGACCACCGTCCTCGGACTCGGTGCTGCCATCGGCCTCGTCGTCGGTCTTGCACTCGCATTGCTTCGCGGACTGCTGGACCGTTCTGTTCGGGATCGGTCGCGCGCGGAGGAGATCTCGGGCCGCACCGTTCTCGGCGGACTCCCGGTCGATGCAACTCGCCCGAAGGCAGCGGTGGCGTCGATGATCAAGATGGGCGAGCCACTGCGCGCGCTGCGCACCAACATTCGCTTCCTCGGCGGTGGCTCGCCGCCGCGCATCATCACCGTCACGAGCCCGTCCGCGGCCGAAGGTCGCACCAGCACCGCCATCGATCTGGCGGCAATTCTTGCCGAAGCAGGGCACCGGGTGCTGCTCGTCGGCGGCGATCTTCGCAGCGCAGCCCTAGGGACTCGCTTGGGCATCGATCAGCACAGCGGACTGTCGACGGTGCTCTCCGGTGAGCACGGCATCGAGGACGCCGTTGTGCACGATGTGTTCGACGGTGTATCGGTACTGCCCTCGGGCCCGGTGCCGCCCAATCCGAGCGAGCTGCTCGGATCGGACCGTGCCCACGAGGTACTCGAGGAACTGCGCGGCGACTACCGCTACGTCATTGTCGACACCCCGCCTCTGCTCGAGGTCACCGACGGTGCGATTCTCACTGCATTGGCAGACGGCACACTGGTTCTCGCGCGCACCGGCCGAACGACACGGGAGAAGCTGCGACGTGCGATCAAGGTGCTCGACGGTGTCAGCGGCACCGTACTGGGAGTGGTCACCACATTCGAGCCCTCCGGCCGACGCCTTCTCGGTGGAAACTCCTCGTCGTCCGGCGAGTCCTCGGTAAAGCCCTCTGCTGCAGAACCTTCCACGTCGGCTCCGTCGGCACCGGCCCAGTCCGCAGCACCCCGGCCCACGCCGGCGACGAGCGACACTGCGAGCTCCTCGGCGAGCAGAGGATAGCTTCGATGGCAGGTAGGTGCGCGGCCAAGGTCGGCGTGGTGCTGACCGTCGCGGCGGTGCTGGTCTCCTGTTCGAAGGAAGCGCCCGTGGTCATCCCTCCCGGCGTGCCGACGGCTCCGGTCACGGCGTCCGCGACGGCGTCGGAGCCGCCTCCTCCGTCGAATTTCGGTGGGAATGAACCGGGTTCGCTGATTTCGGCCGAACCGATCGACGACATTGCCGTCGACATCACCGAGCTCGGTGCTTCCGCTACCCGGGTGGTGTATCGGTCGACCTCGGGCGTCACCGGTCAACCGACGGAGGTCTCGGGAACCGTCATCGTGCCGGCCGGCACGGCGCCCGAGGGTGGCTGGCCGATCGTGTCGTTCGGACACGGAACCACGGGAGTGCTGAACGCCTGCGGCCCCTCGCTGTACGCGAACCTGCTCGGTAACGCTCCTATCGTGGCCGCACTCGCTCTGAACGGATTCGCGGTGGCGATGACCGACTATCAGGGCCTGGGGCTCGAGGGGTCCTATCATCCCTACCTCGACTCGAAGACGTTCGGCTACAACATGATCGATGCCGTGCGCGCGGCCAGGAACTTCATGCCCACGCTGAGCTCTCGGTGGTCGGCATACGGTGTCTCGCTCGGCGGGATGGCGGCGTGGGCGGCAAGCGACCGCAACGCCGAATACGGCGGCGGACTGGAGCTGGTCGGTACGGCCGCGATGGTGCCGGTGTCGGATATGGCCGGTTTGGCCGACGCGGCTGCGAACGAGACGCTCACCCGCGCGCAGTACCCCTTGCTCATGTACGCGCTGTCTTCGCTGGCGATCTCGCATCCCGAGATGAATCTCGACGACTACCGGTCCGGCTTCGCGCGGGAGCGATGGAACGATCTGCTCGAGTGCGTCCCGCCGGGATCGTTGGACGTTCCCGAGTTGCAGACACAGCTCGAGCCCTCGGATCTGAAGCCGGTGAGCCAGGAGGCCACGGATCGTCTGCGCGGCTATCTCTCGGCCATGGCTCTGCCGCAACAACGTTCGACCACACCATTGCTGGTCATGTACGGCAGCGAGGACGATCTGATACTCGAACCGTGGACCGAGAAGGCGTTGCAGCGCGCGTGCGACTCCGGGGACGTCGTCGAATACGAGCTGCATCAGGGCGAAGGTCACGGCAACCTGGACAGCAGTCGGTCGTTGCCGTGGGTCAAGGGCATGTTCGCCGGCCAGCGACCCGTCAACACGTGTGAGCAGAAGCGATGATCGCGCCGGCCGGTGTGCCGACCCTCAAGGACTACAGCCGTATTCTGTTGTCCGGCTGGGTCTTGATCGTGGCTGCGGCCGTACTGTCTGCGGGCGTCGCATGGTTGGCGACATCGGTCGTGGAACCGTCCTACACAGCGGCCTCACGAGTGTTCGTCACTGCGCCCGGTCCACCGTCGCCCAAGAATTCGTTGGACGGCAACCGTGGATCTCTGGTTCGCGTCGAGTCGTATGTTCAGCTTGCCACCGGCGAGCAGGTCCTCCGACGCGTTATCGCGTCCGAGGATCTACCGATCGAACCTGCCGAGCTGAAGAAGGACATCACGGCGGCGCCGAGTCCAGGCTCTGCGCTGATCGAGATCTCGGTGGTGAACGCCGACGCCGACCGCGCCCGTGATATCGCCAATTCCGTTGCGGTCCAACTGGTCAAGCTGGCCGCGGAGATCGATCTGGGGGCCGACGGGCCGGTGTCTCAACTTACTCTGGTGGACGCGGCCACCACTCCGAGCTCGGCAACCAGCCCGAAACGCACGAGCAACGCGACGCTGGGCGGCGTCATGGGCATCGTTCTCGCCAGTGTGCTTGTGCTCGCGAGGGGGATTTCGCGAGATTCGATCGACCATCGCGACCAGGTCGAACAATTGCTGGGGCAAGTCATGGGGGAGAAGCGATGAACTACACAGGAACAACGATGCTGCGCAGAGCGGCAACGGCCGGCGCCTTGGCGCTGGTCTTGATATCGGCGGGGTGTTCTTCGGACGACGCGGTGGTGGATCCGCAATCCGTGGCGGTCGGGGCCACGCTGCCCGCCGATTACGGCAACGACGGCCCTGGCTCTCTGGAAAGTGCGGAGGAGTTGCTCACCGTCGATCGCCGGCTGAGCGGAATCTCTTCCATCGCCGCGCGAGTGGTGTACACCTCCACGTCCGGAGTGGACGGATCCGAGCAGCGGGTATCGGGCACCGTCTTCGCTCCGGAAGGCACAGCGCCGGAGGGTGGTTGGCCGATCATCGCCTACGGCCACGGCACCACGGGGGTGCTCGAGGATTGCGGCCCGTCGACCGACCCGGAGCTGCTCGGCAGTTCCCAGATCGTTGCGGCGCTGGTGCGCTCCGGACACGTGGTTGCGGTCTCGGACTACCAGGGGCTCGGTCTCGACGGCACCTACCACCCGTATCTCGATGCACGTACCGTCGGGAACAACCTGATCGATTCGGTACGTGCCGCCCGCAAGTTGGTGCCGAACACCTCGACCCGATGGGCGTCGTTCGGTGGTTCTCAGGGTGGTCAAGCATCCTGGGCTGCAAACGAATTGGCGAAGAGTTACGGCGAAGGTCTCGACATGGTCGGATCGGTCAGCCTTGTTCCTGCAGCAGACATCACCGGGTTGGCCGCGGCGGCAGCGAGCGGCACGCTCACCGAGGATCAGAAGCCGCTGCTGCAGTGGGTTCTGGTGGGCTTGGCTCAGGCTCATCCCGAGCTGAATCTCGACGACTACCGCAGGGGCATCGTGGCCGAGAAGTGGGACGAGCTGTCGGCCTGTGGCGGCGTCCTCGCTGCCGACCGTACATCCTTGGCGGCCCAGATCAGCGACGACGATCTGCGCCCGGCAACTCCGGAGGCGACCGCCACGCTCGAGGGCTATCTGAGGGAGATGAGCCTGCCCAAGTCGCCTGCGTCGGCTCCGATGTTGGTGATCTACGGCGGCAAGGACACGTTGATCTCACAACCGTGGACGGATGCGGCGATCGCCGCCGGCTGCGGCAACGGCGACAGTATTCAGTATGTGCTCCAACCGAATTCCGGTCACGCAGACATCGACGGTGCTGCTGCGTTCGGATGGCTGGCGGACCGGTTCGCCGGCACCGAGGCCGTCAGCTTCTGCCCGGCTCCACCTCCGGCTCCGTGACCTTGTAGAAGGCAGTCATGACAGCAACTCCAGACAGCACCGCGGCCGCAGCAACTGAGCCTGTGTCTCCGGTGAGCAGCGAATCCAAGCGGCCCGCTCGTATTCTCGGCCTCGACGGGCCGCGTGGTTTCGCGTGTCTGTGTGTGCTCGCCGTGCACGTCGGTGGTCACTACTCGCCGCAGACCGTGCTCACGTACAAGCTCGGGCTGCTCGGCCAGGGTCTGATCTTCTTCTTCGCCCTGTCGGGCTTCCTCATCTTCCTGCCGATGGTGCGAAAGTTGTTCGCGGGCAAACCGATGCCGAACAACGTCAGCTACGCGATGCACCGCCTGCTGCGCGTGTTCCCCGCGTACCTGTTCATCTTCCTGTTCGCGAACTTCGTCATGCGCGCGGTGTTCGTGGAGAACGCGGCCGTCGCCGAGCGGCATTTCACCGACAACGGACTGGGAGTGCTCACCGATCCGCTGACGCTGCTGGCCAATCTGACTCTGGTGCACTCCTACATTCCGAGCATGCTCCAAACCGGGATCAACCCGTCGTGGTCGCTGTCGTTGGAGTTCGCGTTCTATCTCGCGCTTCCGCTGCTGACGGGCATCGCGTTCTATCTGCGTAAGCGAACGTCCATCTCGGCCCCGCTGCTGGCGATGATTCCGGTGGTGATCATGTTCGTCATCGGTGTGACCGGGAAGTTGTACACCGCCTCGCTCGTGGGGCCGTCGGGCATCACCGATCCGAAATTGTTGGATTGGGGACCCAACGAGGTCGCGGTACTCAGCCGTAGCTTCTGGTCGTTGGCCGACAATTTCACGTACGGGATGCTCGCAGCCGTGGTGTTCGTCGCGATAGACAACGGAATCATGAAGGGTGCCATCGCAACCAAGATGCGGTGGTGGACGGGAATCGCGATGATTCCCACAGCCGCGATCTCATTGAAGCTGATCGACGACAACTCTCGCTGGCAGAGTTCCACCGTCGCCTTCGGCTCGGCCCTGCTCATCTTGTTCATCATCGTGCCACTTGCCCGAGGGGAGAAGTCCTCGCTCGCCGAACGCGCAGATTGGGCACCGCTGAGCTATGTGGGCATGATCTCGCTCAGCGTGTACCTCTGGCACTTTCCCGTCCTGATCATGGTGGGTCGCTTCGGCTGGATGGCCGGCGACAGCCCGCTGGGCATGCTCCGCAATTTCGTTCTGGTCAGCGTGGTCAGCATCGGATTCGGAACGTTGACCTACCGCTTCATCGAGAAGCCGGCGTTGACCTACGCCCGTAGGTTCAAGGCCAGCAAATAGTTTCATGCGTCGAACACATCGAGCGCTCACAGCATTGGTGCTGCTGCCTGTCCTTGCAGGATGCACCGCCGTCGTGCCGATCGGTGCGGAGGTGCAGCGCGGCGTCGCGGCGGCGGTGCGAGGTGCGGATACCGAGCCGATGGTGATCGCGGACCCTGGGACAGGCAGCGGGTCGATAGTCAGTGCCGAGACCATGCCCAATCTGCCGATCCAGGTGCGGCTTTCGGGAGTGAACGCAGCGAAGGTGGTGTATCGCTCGGTACAGCCGGGAGCGGGGGAACGAGAAGTATCGGGCACGGTGTTCACCCCGTCCGGTGATGCCCCCGAGGGCGGTTGGCCGATCATCTCCTACGCCCATGGCACAACGGGCATCGAGCAGGACTGTGCGCCGTCGGAATCCAGCTCGCTGCTCGGTGCTTCGGCGCTCGTACAGGGCTACACCGCAGCGGGATTCGCCGTGGCCATCACCGACTACGAGGGCCTGGGACACCCCGGCAGTCACGCTTACCTGGACAACATCGCGGCCGGCTACGACGTCATCGATGCCGTTCGGGCTTTGCGCACAGTCTTTCCCGACGCTGGTACTCGGTGGGCTGCGTTCGGTGGCTCGCAGGGTGGTGGCGCTGCGTGGGCCGCGAACGAACTCGCCGGTTCCTACGCCCCCGAGTTGGATCTGGTCGGCTCGGTGGCGCTGGCACCGGGTGCGAACATGGTCGGGTTGGTGGACAAGGCCATCGCGGGGACATTGACCGTCGATCAGAGTCCGCTGCTGCAATGGGTACTCGAGTCGTTGTCGCGACGTGATCCTGCCCTGAATCTCGACGACTATCGCAGCGGCAACGCCGCGCAGGACTGGGCTGCGCTCACCGGGTGTACTCCGGACAAGGCCGGTGCCCGCGACGAAGCGGTGAAACGGCTCGGCGACAAAGACTTTGCACCCAAGTCAGACGACGCGGCGGCGGCACTGCGTGAGGCGCTGACGGCGATGGCCGTGCCCACGGGGCCGGCGTCGGCACCGATGCTGGTGGCCTACGGCGACGCCGACACCTTCATCGACGCGGCGTGGACCGATGCGGCACTCGAGCAGGCGTGTGCGTTCGGAGACGTCATCACCATCGATCGACAGGCCGGGCGGGGGCACGGGGACGTGAACGGCGACGCCGTCAATCAGTGGATAGGTGATCGATTCGCCGGGGTACCGGCGCAGAACGATTGCAGTCGATGAGGGGGATTGAAATGGGATTTCGTGAAGACCTGAAGGTGCGTGCGAAGGACGTCGTCAAGAGGCGTCTGGGACGAGGCATTCCAGTGGAGGAGTTCGACGAGCCGTACCTGGTGGTCGCTGTGTTGGGGCAGTCGAACGCTCATGGCGGGGGCCGTGGGTTGGATCGATCCGGTCTCGACGCTCCGCATCCCCGGGTGCATCAGTGGGCAGCGTCGGGGCGGTCGAAGAACACCATCGTGGCGGGCAGCAATCCGCTGTTTCACGAGGTCCCCTCCAAGGCAGTCGGATTCGCTCCCACGTTTGCAGCGCACCTCGCCGATTCGACGGGTAAGCCGGTGTTGCTCGTTCCCTACGCGCGGGGAGACTCGGGCTTTGCGCGCATCCACGGCATCTCGTGGGATCCGGCCGACAACGGGGCCCGCGTCAATCTGTTCTGGGATGCTGTGCAGCGCATCCGAACCGGTCTGGCCACCAAGCCCGGCAACGAGCTCGCCGCGGTGCTGTGGCATCAGGGCGAGAGCGACGTACCGTTGCTGACCGGGCCGGCATACGCCGAGAAACTCGACAGTCTCATCGATGCCGTGCGTGAAGAATTCGGTGATGCCCCGTTCGTTCTGGGTCAGATGGTGCCGGACGAAATCGAAGCGGGGGAGCCCAACTACGCCGTCATCGACGCGGTACATGCCGATACTCCGCGTCGAAGGACAAACGTTGCGTACGTGCCGGGCCCGAAGGGTCTCTACAACAGCGAGACCGAGAAGATCCACTACAGCGGTGCGGGGCAACGGGAACTGGGGCACCGAATGTGGACGGCCTTCTCGGGCATGGCACCACGCGTCGTGCAATCGACCGACAATGCTTGACATCGAGCGAGAATCTGTTGCTCACTGGTCCCCGGGAGGGGGCGGATCAGCGAATTCGCGGCTGCCAGAAACACAGTGGACGCCTCTGGTTAATGCACTCGAAACATGTAACGACCTGCGGCTTCGCGTCGATCAACATATCGTTATCACAAGTCACGTTCAGCACGATGAAGGCAGATAATAGGACTGGGAGGCACGGTGCTGTGTCGATCACGGAAGTTCGACAAGGCACACGTACCGAGGGGGAATAGTCAGTGTCGGTCAGCGATCTGAATACGCAGAATCCGGTAGTTTCGCGGCGCGACGCGAGGAGGATGCGGAAGGTGACGTCACGTCGCGAGTGGGAAGCGCACTACACCGAGGGTCTGCGGGTGACCGACACTCTTGTTGTTCTCGGTGCCGTGACGGTTGCTCAGATCATCCGTTTCGGCGATATCGACTTCGGTCAGCCGTGGGCCATCGTGAGCTATTTCGGCGTCTCGTCTGTACTCGCGGTGTTGTGGTTGGCGTTCCTCGCCATTTTCCGCACTCGTTCCCCGCGGGTGATAGGCAACGGGTCGGAGGAGTACGGGCGCATCGTCTCTGCCACGTTCCGATTGTTCGGCACGATTGCCATTCTGTCGCTGCTCTTCCAGTTCGACATTGCTCGTCTGTATCTCGCCATCGCGCTACCCGTCGGCATGATCGGCCTGTTGCTGAGTCGGTGGATTTGGCGCAAGGTGGTCGCCCGCAAGCGCGCCGGCGGCGGTTATCAGACGTCGGTGCTCATTGTCGGCAGCCGTAGTTCGGCGCTGTCGATGGCCAAGTCGTTCGAGCGTTCCCCCCAAGCGGGCTACAGCGTGGTCGGAATCTGCCTCCCCAACTACGAGCCCGGCAACGACACGTCCTTCACCATCGACGGCGTCGAGATCCCTGTATTGGGAGACGAGCACAGTGTTGTCGAGGCCATCGAGACCTCCGGAGCCGACACCGTCGCGGTGACGGCCACCGAGCACATCGGCCATCGCGGCCTACGAAAGATGGTGTGGGACTTGGAAAAGAAGAAGGTGGACCTCGTCGTTTCGCCGGGCGTGGTGGACGTGGCCGGTCCGCGGCTGGTGATGCGGCCGGTGGCGAACTTCCCGCTGATCCACGTGGAGAAGCCTCAGTACAACGGCGCGAAGCGGTTCAGCAAGACGGCCTTCGACTTCGTGTTCGCCGCATCGGTGCTGCTGCTGATCTCGCCAATTCTCATTGCGCTCGCGGTGATCATCAAGGTCACCAGCAAGGGTTCGATTTTCTACAAGTCCGAGCGAATGGGCATCGACGGCAAGCCTTTCCAGATGATCAAGTTCCGCAGCATGGTGCAGGATGCAGACAGGCGTGTGCAGGAGTTGGCCGCTCTCAACGAGGGCGCGGGCGGCGTGTTGTTCAAGATGCGTGACGATCCACGGGTGACCCGCGTCGGCAAGGTGATGCGTAAGTTCAGCCTCGACGAGCTACCGCAGTTCGTCAACGTGCTCAAGCGCGAGATGAGTGTGGTCGGTCCGCGGCCACCACTGCGCAGTGAAGTGGAAACCTACGACGGCGAGGTGCGCCGCCGACTGCTCGTCAAGCCGGGCATCACCGGATTGTGGCAGGTCAGTGGCCGATCCGATCTGTCGTGGGAGGAGAGCGTGCGCCTCGATCTCTCGTACGTCGAGAACTGGTCGATGACGGGGGATCTGCTCATCATCGCCAAGACGGCGGTGGCCGTGTTCAAGAGCGAAGGCGCGTACTGACGTCGGTCTCTTTCTCACCCCGCTCACCGTGCAGGCGGTCGGTTTTGTTCGTATGATGTTGTGATGTCGACTATTTCGGAGAACGGATCCGGTATTACCATGGCGCAGAGTTCTTTTCATGATTTCTTGTCCGATCGAGTAGACCAGATCGCACGGGTGCATCTGAATCGGTCGACCTCGCTGCACGCGGTGATCTCCGACAGCGTGGATGCCTACACATCGGCGTTTGCCGAGTATCACGGCACCGAGGCCCCGTTGGATCTGCTTGCCCCCGAGGTTCGCACCGAGCTGAGCGATTTCATCCACCGTTGCGCCGAGGCCGTCGAGGAGCCCGAGAACCCGCAGTTCCCCGTTCGCCGCTGAGAAACCTTCACGTTGCCGGTTGTTCAGCGGGTTCAGTGACCGCAGTCTCCTGGGTGACGAGCCTGATCGCCTGTGTTTACTATTCCCCTGTGTGTGCATGACCTGAAGGCGGTGTCCTCCAGGCACTTACTGTGACGCCTCGTCACAGGCTCTTGTCGAGTACGCCATTGTTCAGAACGACCGACGGGGAATGGAACAAATGCGAATCACAGTCTTCGGTACCGGCTATCTCGGTGCCACTCACGCCGCGTGCATGGCCGAACTCGGCCACGAGGTGCTCGGTGTCGATGTGGACCCGGCCAAGCTCGCCAAGCTCGAAGCCGGTGAGGTCCCGTTCTGGGAGCCCGGTCTCGAAGAGGTACTGCAGCGCAACATCGCTGCCGGCCGTCTGCGCTTCACCGCGTCGTACCAGGAAGCCGCAGACTTCGCGGAGGTGCACTTCCTCGGAGTCGGTACTCCTCAGAAGAAGGGGGAGTTCGCGGCCGACATGAAGTTCGTCGACTCGGTCATCGAGACGCTGGCACCACTGCTGACGAAGCCTGCGGTCATATTCGGTAAGTCGACCGTGCCGGTAGGCACAGCCGAGCGGCTCGGCCGCATCGCCCGCGAACTCGCACCTGCTGGGGACGGCGTCGAGGTCGCCTGGAACCCGGAGTTCCTCCGCGAGGGTTACGCCGTGAAAGACACCCTTCACCCCGATCGCCTGGTGTTGGGTGTCGACCGTGCCCGCCCGGGCCGCGCCGAGGAACTGGCCCGCGAGGTCTACGCGCAGCTGCTCGACGAGAAGATTCCGTTCCTGGTCACCGATCTGGCGACCGCCGAGCTGGTCAAGGCATCGGCCAACGCGTTCCTGGCCACCAAGATCTCGTTCATCAACGCCATTGCCGAGGTGTGTGAGGCAGCTGGTGCAGATGTCACCGTGCTCGCCGACGCCATCGGCCACGACGAGCGCATCGGCCGCAAGTTCCTCAATGCCGGCATCGGCTTCGGCGGTGGCTGCCTGCCCAAGGACATCCGGGCGTTCATGGCCAGGGCGGGCGAACTCGGTGCCGACCAGGCTCTGACGTTCCTCCGCGAGGTCGACAACATCAACATGCGACGCCGTACCCGCATGGTGGAGCTGGCGCGCGAAGCATGCGGATCTCTCCTCGGCGCTCGGGTCGCCGTGCTCGGTGCGGCCTTCAAACCCGACTCCGACGACGTGCGTGATTCACCAGCTTTGAACGTGGCCGGGCAGATCCAGCTACAAGGTGCCGCGGTCAACGTGTACGACCCCAAGGCGATGGAGAACTCGCGGGCACTGTTCCCCACCCTGACCTACAGCAACTCGGCGCTCGAAGCCTGCGAGGGCGCTGACGTAGTGCTGGTGCTGACGGAATGGAAAGAGTTCAAGGCACTCACTCCGAAGGACCTGGAGGACGCAGTGCGCAGCAAGACCCTGATCGACGGACGCAACTGCCTGGACCCGGAGCTGTGGCGGGCGGCGGGGTGGAACTACCGCGGGCTCGGCCGTCCCTGATCACTGCAGACAATCCACGAGATGATTCATTCGTTGGAATGAATTATCGCGCACATTCCTTTGGGTGCAGCTTCTCGTCTATTCGACTTCTTGCGAGCGCCGATGTCGGCACAATCCTTGTTTCACCCCTGGTGGGGCGGTTCAATGGTTTGTTCGCCGTGATATTGGCAGGACTGCGGCTTTCGATCTCACGATAAACGGTGCTGGAACCTGTGAAGCCTCACGTTGCCATGTCGATTGTGTTCATAAGTAACACTTTCCGGCTCTGGCGCGGTTACTCCCAGTCAGTTCATGCCACCCGTATCGCCTAGTCGGCGATGGTGTGGTAAACCGATTACCTGCTGTTATTTCATTGTGATCTCTGCCGCTCGCGTGGTGCATCGGATAGCGGCATGGGACTATTTCAATTCGATACCGGTTGCTTTTCGGATTGGTTCGAACCGATCTCGCGCGCTTACCTCCGGTGGGCGCCGTAGTGCAGAGGAGGGGAGCACGTTGGCATCTGTCGGGGCTGCACAACGCTCTCTGTGGGGATATTCGCGCCGGCAGGGCGCAGTGGCAACACGCACCCTGACTTCGCGTCACGTGTGGGAACAGCAATACATCAGGCGGCTGCGGACAACCGACGTCGTTGCCGTGGTCCTGTCGGTCGCACTGGCTCAGGTCGTGCGCTTCGGCGACCGCGATGTGGCGACCGCGGGTTTGCTCCCGACGGTGACGTACACCGGGGTATCCATCGCACTTGCTGCGCTCTGGATCGCCTTCCTCGCTATCTTCCGCACCAGATCTCCTCGCGTCATCGGAAACGGCGCGGAGGAGTACCGACGTATCGTCTCGGCAACCTTCCGTCTGTTCGGCGTTATCGCGATCGTGTCGCTGCTGTTCCGCATCGACTTCGCTCGCCTGTATCTAGCCATCGCGTTGCCCGTCGGACTGCTCGCGCTGCTGCTGAGTCGCTGGGTGTGGCGCAAGGTGGCCACACGAATGCGCAGCAAGGGCGAGTACAAGACCTCGGTATTGATCGTGGGTAGCCGATCGGCCGCGGTATCGATGGCACAGTCATTCGAGAAATCTCCATCGTCGGGTTACGCGGTGGTGGGAATCTGCATGCCCGGCTACGAGGCTCCGCGGGACGGGTTGGTTCATGTGGAAGGCACCGAGATTCCGGTGCTGGGGGATGAGCACGACGTTCTCGATGCAATCGGTGAGTGCGGTGCCGATACGGTTGCCGTCACCGCAACCGAGCACCTCGGGAACAAGGGCATTCGCAAGATGATCTGGGATCTCGAGAAGAAGGACGTCGACTTGGTGGTTGCGCCGGGTGTGGTCGATGTTGCAGGTCCGCGTCTGGTGATGCGTCCCGTGGCCGGCTTTCCTCTCATCCACGTCGAGAAGCCTCAGTACAACGGCGCGACGCGTTTCAGCAAGACAGCCTTCGACCTCACGTTTGCGGCTCTGGTGCTGGTGCTCATATCGCCGATCCTGCTCGCAGTCGCCATCGCAGTGAAGGCAACCAGTCGCGGACCGGTGTTCTACAAGTCCGAGCGAATGGGCATCGACGGCACACCGTTCTCGATGATCAAATTTCGCAGCATGACCGCCGACGCGGACAAGCAAGTTGCGCATCTCTTGGATCAGAACGAGGGTGCCGGCGGGGTCTTGTTCAAGATGCGTGACGATCCGCGGGTGACACCCGTGGGCAAAGTGCTGCGACGCTTCAGTCTCGACGAGCTACCGCAGTTCCTCAACGTTCTCAAGCGCGAGATGAGTGTGGTGGGCCCGAGGCCACCTCTGCGCCGCGAGGTCGAGACATACAACGGTGAAGTTCGTCGGCGACTGTTGGTCAAGCCTGGAGTCACCGGCCTGTGGCAGGTCAGCGGGAGATCCGATCTGTCGTGGGAAGAGACTGTCCGGCTTGACCTTTCGTATGTCGAGAACTGGTCGATGGTGGGGGATCTACTCATCATTGCCAAGACCATGAAAGCAGTCGCTGGAAGCGACGGGGCCTACTGAACAAAGAATTGCTGTGCGCGAGATACCTGCTCGGGGTAAAGCTTCCAAAGGACTGACTCTTGAAACCTATTTCTGAAACTGACACCGACGCGACGAAAGTGTATTACTGGTGCACCGGCCAAGACGATAACATCGGCGATGTTGTGCTCCGCCGCCGATTGTTACAGGAGTTAGTGGGCTCTAGTTCTGCTACAGGCAGCGGCTTTTGCATATACGTCGGGTCTGCTTCCCAGTCCTTCATCGAAGGCCTCGCAATACCACGTGAAGCAACGATATATACAGCAAAATATAGATGGTACCTCTCTCTGTTGAAGCAGGCAATTCTTCGCCGTCCTCCAGTACTCATATTTAATCCGGGAGAAGTTCAAAGAAATAGAAACACAATACTGGCTTACGCGCTTCTGATGCTTCCCGCCGTTGCAGTTCGCCTACGTGGAGGCGCTGTATTGAGGACTGGTATAGCCGTCGACCACCGCGGTGCAGGATTCATCGCAAAAGTTGCAACAGCTGTTGTTCGGTTTACTTCGTTACTTGTATCCGAGGCGACCTGGCGTGACAGCGCATCGAGTAGTGAATTCAAGACAGGCAGTCTCGTCCCAGATTGGGCGATCGACGTACCGTCTCTACTACCGATTGGTGGTAAACGCGACGTAATCGCAGTGACTTTTAGGTCCGACCGACCCGAAGCATTCGATGCGAACGCGGTGAGTCAAATTCGTCGACTCGCCGAACTACGGAAAGCAAACGTGACCGTTTTCTGTCAGGTCAGGCGTGATAGAACCGCCATGGAGAGGTTGTCGAAAAAAGAAGGATGGAACTTTATCGATTGGCCACCTAACCTGTCTCACAACCGCCAGGAACAAATCGTGCGTGAGCTTTTTTCCAAGTCCGTGTTTGTTTGCAGCAATCGTATTCACGCTTTAATAATAGGCTTGACCGAGGGAGCGCAAGCGATTTGTATCAGTTCCGAAACGGAGCTCAAGGTTCGGACGCATCTCGAGCACTTTGGGTTGGCAATCGTATTGGATGCCAACGCTTTTACCGATTACAACGAGTTGGAGTCTCGGGTGCGTGAGTTCGCAGCACAGAGTGGACAGTTGGTCCGGGCATCCGCTGAAGTTTCCAATCTAGCGGTGCGAGTCAGAGCATCAATCGGAACGGGCGGCTAAATGACGACTTCTAAAGCCAGCAGAGTTGCGCCGAGCCTAGTGGAATTTAAGGAAGAAATATGATACCGCATACTTGGGTGAGGGCGGCGTCATGCAGTTTGTGAAAGTGCCACTTCTTGAGGTCTCTGTAACACCCGCTACTTCTTCGGAGGTAATCAACTGGATACGGTCGACTAGCGGGAAAAGAAGATTGATGAACCACAACCTGCACAGTGTTCTTCTTGCACATACTAACAGTGACTTCTCGAACAGCTACCAGACTGCCGATGCAGTGCTAATCGACGGATTCCCGTTAAGGCTAATGCTTCAACTTGGAACGAAAAAAGCAGATAATTACGCAGAAACCAGGGTGGGCTCGTGTGACTGGATTCTGGAAATGGAAAAGTGCGGCCCAATCGGAGTTAGGCGCATTGCCGTGATCGGCGCCTCTCCTGAGTCCAACAATGCCGTAGTAGATCGTTTTTCGAAAACTATGCCGCATGTACGTGTTCATGGATGGAACGGGTACGGGGAGTTGTCCAGCCTAATCATAAATGACTTCGACGAACTTAACGAATTCGCACCGGATTTAGTGCTGCTTGGTTTAGGAATGCCGAAGCAGGAGATTGTTCTAGACTTCTATTATGATCGGCTTCCTGACGCGATCTATGCGACCGTCGGTGGCGCAATCGATCAATTGAGTGGTTTTCAAAGAATGCCGCCACGAAAATTGGGAAACCTAGGTCTAGAGTGGCTCTTCCGACTAGTTCGCGACCCCAGGCGGTTAGCATTCCGATATCTCATCGAACCGATCATCCTCGCATATTTTCTTCTTAAACGAAAAGGTAAGAACGCGAACGAGGGTAAAGGGACAAGCATCTAATGAACCCTACAGTTTCAGTTGTGATACCAACAATCGGCCGACCGGAGCTTTCCAGGGCCGTGCTGAGCGCTCATCGACAGACAGGCGTGGAGACCCAGATTGTAGTGGTAGTCGACCGCCCTGAAATGATAACGAAGGTGAAGTCAGCTGTTGGAGATCTAGCACAAGTTGTAGGAAACGCAGGTCAGGGCGGTGCCGCTGCAAGAAACGAAGGTGCACGGCTCGGTTCGGGCCACTACATCGCATTCTTGGACGATGATGACTGGTGGGAACCGAATAAGCTGACAGTGCAGATCGCCGCGATGAGGAAGGCCGACGCGAACTTCTGTTTCGGCTCCGCTTGGTTCCACTCGGGATCGGACATGCGCCGTTTGCCGATCACTCCGTTTGTCTCTGAAGAGCAGACCTTAGCCTCATATATGGTGAGAAGACCAAACGTCCGTTTTGGGTACAGCCTGGTGCAATCGAGCAGCTTCGTTGTGTCATCACGGATAGCACGCGAATGTCTTTGGGACGCGACGCTGCGTAAGCATCAGGATTGGGACTTTGCTCTTCGCCTTCAGGAACGCGAAGATGTGAGATTGATATTTGTCGAACAACCGCTTGTACACGTCGCGCAGGCGTCAACGGGGTCGGTATCGAAGCAAAACAATCTTGAGTCGTCACTTCGGTTCGTGCAGAGGCACTCGCGTGGGATGGACGACGAGGCATACGCAGACTTTATCGTCAGTATCTACTTACGTGCCGCGCTCGCTACACGCGATTTGAAAGAGATTTCGCGCGGTGTCTCGATGCTACATGCACGTTCCGCTCTGCCGAGATGGCCGGTGTTGATTGTGGCTCTTTCAGGCTTGGTAAGCGGTCTTTGGCTACCTTTGCGCAACTTTGCATCTCGTCTGCTGCATCGGCGTGTCTAGCTCGCCTCCGGTCAACGCGCACTGCTTGTCTCGGCGGTATTTGTTTGGAGAGACAGAGCCCGTCGAAGTGCAGGTGGCAGCGTTTCCTCGCCGAAAGAACTGGTGAATTCTAATGAAGAAGATACTGCTTCAAGCAGTGACCGTTCTAAGTGGGCGTAGTCTGATTCGAGCGGTACAGTTCGTTACCCTGATCATCCTGGTTCGAGCCCTGTCTCCCTCTGAGTTCGGTTGGTTCGGAATATTAACATCAGCCTTTGCGCTAGTCGGAATCCTCGGTAGCTTAGGTCTGCGTCAATCTTTTGCTTATGACATCGCGCATGAAAATATATCAGTTGCCGAAGTTTTGGGAACTACGTTGTGTATTCTGCCAATACTGGCCTTGCCGTCCACTATCGTAGTTTGTCTTCTATACGCGGGTGAATTGCCGGGTGTTTCGGTTTTTGCGAGCATCGGCATAATAGCTGCTGGGGTGTTTTCTGCACTGAGTATGACTCTCCTGCAAGGGGTTTTCTTGGGAAGTGGTGATATTCGGTCCTTTACTATCAGTGAAGCCTTCCCGCATATCGTAGTTTCGATCTCAATTGTCTTGTTATTCTTGTTCGCCGCTGTCACATTTGATTTAAGCATATGGGTGCAATCGGCGGCTGGCGTAATCTCGTTCCCAGTTCTATTCGTTCTAGCGTTGCGCAAAGCAGGTCGGTTGAGTGTTCAATTCGGCCGCCTATTCCGAATGTTCAAATACGGTGCGATCTTCGCGTTCAATCTTTTTGCCATCATGCTCTCCTATAGAATTTCGATGTTCGTCATACAATATTTTGATGGTTCGGAGGCTGCCGGGCAATATTTCGCTGCTATACGCGTTAACGAGATTTTCCTCGAAATTGCATCAGCTCTTGGCATGGTGCTATTCTCGCACTCTGCTAGAAATGGGGAAGACGCAAAAAGTACGATATTGGAGACCGCCAAAGTGGCGGCGGGTCTGTTTTGGCTATTTATCTTTATAGCGATCTTGATGGTTCTCGGTGCGCCAGTTCTATTGCAGCTGATAGTAGGTGAAGAATACGACGAGGCAGTGCTCTTGCTGCAAGTACTGGCAATCTCGATGCCGGCTACAGCCGCCTGCAAGGTGATCTATCCGAGCTTAGCTGGATTGGGCAGAGCTTCATTCGGCACCGTGCTTGTTGTCGTCGGGCTCCTCGTCAACGCCGCTGTTGCCGCCTCGCTGGTCCCGACTTTCGGGCCAATCGGTGGGTGCGTAGGCTTGGTCGTGGGTCAATACTTGCTACTGGCTCTCTACATCACCAAGTGTCGCAGGGTGTATCAGACACCAGTAGGGCGGTTTCTCTGGCCATTCCCGACGCTGGGAAGTCAATGAATACAATCGGCCAACTCTTCTGTCAAATACTAAACTCTCGATTGGACGGCGATCTTGTATGACTGTACGGCAATGGTTTACCGAACTAGTAATTGTAATGGCCGAGTCTGCGATATCGATGCATTCTCTAAATTTTCGGGTGACATGTGTGCAGATCGAGTATTCTGTAGTTAATGTCAGCGGGGAGTCGCCGGGCCAATCCCGCGCTCATTTTGCTTCGGTAAGGTGATAATGGTGGGCTTTTTGTGCAAAGGTTATGCACCGCAGTGCGTGTAAATTGTTACCCTATGGGTGCGGTACTATACGGGTGGTTTGTGCATGGTTTATATCGGTAACCCCGTACTTGGAGTCCGAACCCCGGAGCTGAACTGATCGCAGGCCAAGAAATATGGTAAATAACGTGAATGTGGCGAAATGATTGTATTCAAACATGACATATATAGCAAGACCTCCGATGGCTATCAGCAAGATAAGTGTGAAAGCTGCGACACCCGTTTTAGAAGCTTCCTGAACTGATGATCGGTAACTCCAGTAAAGCGAGTAAAGAATCATTCCTATCATGATTAAGAGCCCGACGAGTCCAAGGTCGACCAGGGTCTGAATGTATGACTGGTGAAAGTGGGGTACATTATAATTTCGAAAGACCCCTATGTTCTGAATGTACTGTGCAATATCGGAAGTAAAGTACCCATTGAATCCCCATCCGAATATTGGTCTTTCGCGCCATTCGTTAAGTCCATATTGCCACAGGTATGTTCTTCCTGTCAGTGTGCTGTCGCGTCCCAGTAGTTCCAAGATCGTAGCCTGTTTGATGAGTACCGTGATCGAAGCAGCGCCGGATGCGCCTAGAAAAAGAATCGCGAACGCTCCGGGTCGAATTTTACTTCGTACCGCACTGTTTGTGAGCACAAAAATTAATGTCGCTGTCAGACCGAGAATGATAGCAGAAGCGGACCCAGTTAGAACTATGAAAATGGTGTACACCGCAAGAGACGAAACGCGAAAAATACCCCGTTGGAGGCTTAATGCGAGCACGGCCCCCATCACGGCGTACAACCCTCCGGTGATCTTGTGAGGAAAGAGTCCGCGAAGTGGTTGCAGTCCCAGTAGATTCGCCCGAGATTGGTGGTCGAAATAGAAGCTAAAAGAGAGCCTTGCGGCGTATGCAGCCAAACCTGCAATCGTCAGAATAAGAATTACGGTCGAGAACATTTTCAGGATTTGCCGAAGATCGTAGTCGCAGGTCAGCATGTATGCGACCAGGATGTTTCCGCATAGCATTGCCCCGTAAGTTAGTGTAGATGTTGGGTTGACCGACCAAATTGCTGACGAGATGATGTAAGCGCTCACCATGAGAACAAAAAAGAGGTTCGGGCCGTGGTGTTTACGGATGGAAAGCAATGCAATTATTGTTAAACCGAGGAGTAATATCCAGCTGCCTTGGAAGAGGGCTCCGCCTCCGGTTGTGACGCTACCCTGTGACCTCGGAATGAGCAGCACGGTGTTTGTGCCCAGGGTGCACGCAATATATACGTAGTAAAAAGCCCTGCGCGCAGACTTCAGGCTGTCTGGCCGTTCAAGGTCAAGACTTGCCGAGGATGTTACGGCCATCGTTTTCTCGACTTTCGATCGAAGTGTCGGGTAAGTGCTGCTGCCTAGGCGTACAGTCAACCCTTCCTCAGTATGACGGGTTAAGCCTTTCACTGCACATCATCACGCGTGAGACTCGCTGTGATATGTAGGTCCTCGGTCATTCCGGTTCTCGTGCCGGGCGGATGCCCGTATCAGTAGACGTGTGCAGGCGGCTAACACCGGCACCCGATGGATGGCCCGATCTGGGGCCGTTTGTTCTGCAAGGAGCGTGTTTTTGTCGACTGAGTGGATCGCATTGCGACGTGCAGGTCGAGGGAGGCTATGCGCCTCGCGGCGCGAGGGTTGGTGAACCTTGGAAGGGATTGAGACGGGGGTGAGGTTGTTCTGCGGTGTGAGTGTCACTACATAACCTCAGCATATGTTTTGAGTGGATTGAGTAAGAGGCCGGACCAGTGAGCACTGGCTCTGTCACCTGCGTCTCACGTAGGAGGGTATCGGCCTAGACTGAGACGGTCGTGGTGGTCGGGGGTGAACACTGCGAGCGTGGTACACCTCCGTTTGTCCGGATGGATCTAGGGGTGGCCTGGCTCTGACTACGACGCTCCCCGATCTGACGCAGGCAGGCGGGGTTCATCCGAACCGCAAGGTATGCCGTCATGCCGTCATGCTCACCACCGCCTCGGCAATCGCCCGGTGGCCAGCTTCGTTCGGATGCAGGCCGTCGGGATCGATCATCTCTGGATGACCGGCCAGTGGCTCCCCGATGTCGAGGTACCGGGCATCTGCCTGTGCGGCCGCTAGCTTCACTCCGGCGAGGAGCGTCGCGAATTCCGCCGGTGGTTCGGTCGAGTCCCAGATCGGGCTGGTGACTATCAGCTCAGCGTTCGGGGCTGCCGCCTCAATGGCCTCGAAGAGGGATAACGCGACCGCGCCAGTGATGCTTGCGGTACCGGCTTCATAGTCATTGCGCCCACCAGACACGATGACGATATCCGGCTGGGCCGCGGCAACCACATCCAGTTTAATTGCGTAGTCGGTCTTCTGGCCGAGATAGCTCGTGGTGTAGCCGGAGCCCCCTTCGGCGAGGTTGAGCTCCGACCATCCCATCGCCGCCGAGACGAGCGTGGTCCATCGCTTCCCGTTCGTGGAGGCACCGATGCCCTTGCTGTACGAGTCGCCCAAGAATGCAACCACCGGCACCGAATCGGGAATGAAACGTGCGGGTGGGGGTGCCGGTTCTGCCTGCTGGGGCTGGGACCGTGTGCCGACCTGCCAACCGACGATTCCACTGAACGCCACGAACAGCACCGAGACCGCGAGATAGACAAGTACCGTCCGCCGCGCCCTCATGGTGCAGGGACACTGATGTTTGCGATGAGGGCATCGGTGACGGAGACGGACCAAAGGCGGTATCCCTCGGGGGTCGGGTACCGACTCTCGCCGTCGTAAGTTCCCTCGGCTCCATCTACTGTCGTCGCCGCGTCGATGACCTGGAAGTTGTTCTTCCGGGCGGAGACCTCCAGATCGTGAACGTTGGCCTTCACCTGCATGCCGAGCTCCTCGGGCTGCCGAGGTGCCGGTTGGAGTACCGCGACCACAGACGCCTGCGGGTACGTCTCGGCAAGTGTGCGCAGCAGGGGAACGGATTCGGCGGCGAGGGTTCGAGGGCCCATGTCGAGACCGTTGCTCACCAACACCACATCGATATCCGGCGGTGGACGATTCTGGGGAAGAGCGTTCGTCAGAAACTCCACGTTGCGTGACACCGACGCGTTCCATAGAGAGATAGGCGTGCCGACGCCATCGGCAACCGATATCGGCGGGTCGACGTACCCCGCGCCCGCGAGAACATCCCACTCGTGGATCACAGCAGGCCGGCCGTACTCCTGCGCCAGGCTCTGCATGGTCAGGAACACCCAGCTACCGAGCGAGATGCCCGTGCCGTCGCCGATGAGCAGAATGTCGACAGGATCGTCCGATGCGGCCAACTTATTGGACAGTGGTTGCTGCCCAACGGAATCGGTCGTTGTGGCCGTGACCGGTCGATAAGTGTCCGATGTACTGCTGCACCCCGTTGCGGCTACCAGCGTCACCACAATCGCAGCGGCAGCCAAGCGCCACCGCGTCACGACGTCAACCGCCGACGGGACTTGCCTTTCGTATCGGTCATCGCGCCACGCATGGTGTGGACCATGTGCTCCCACGACGGAAACTCGAAGTCAGACGCGAGTGGGAGTCGACCATCGGACAGGCTGAGCTTCATGGCCTGCGCCACTGCGTCGATGTCGGTGGGATCGCAGTACCGTACCGACTCACGGAGCAGCTCTCTGAAGATCGGCCGTTCGCTAACCAGCACGGGTGCGCCGAGACGCAGCGCCTCGAGCGGGGGTAGCCCGTAGCCCTCGTTCAGCGAAAGGTACACGAACAGAGCGGTGTTGCGATACAGCCACGCCAGGTGTTCGGTCTCGACGAAGCCGGTGTACCGAATCGAGCCGTCGTCGATAGCCGCGAGTACCCGCTGCTCGAGCTGGTCGGCCTTTCCGTTTGCCGGACCCACCACCACGAACGGACGGCTCGGTGAGATCGCTCCCGAGTGCACAGCAGCGGATAGCGTTGTCGCTAAGTTCTTTCGCGTATTCAACCGCCCGACGGACAGCACGAAGGAGCCGGGCCGAAGGTCGGCGGCAGGAGGTGGTGCTGGATTCGCGTCGAGCAGCGCGTGAGAAATGCCGAAGCCGGTGACGGCTGTCGGTGCCAGGCGTGGGTTGTGCTGAACGATGCGAGCCGCCTCGGTATTACTGCTGACGAACAACACGCTCGCCGCGCGTGCGGCGATCATGATGGGGGAGAGATAGATGCGCTCGATCGTGGTGAACCACTCGGGGTTGGACTGGAAGAGTGCGTCATGCACGAAGACGGCCGATTTGCCCAGCAGCGGAGAATAATTCGAACCCCACGCCATGTCGTACGGGCCGAGACGTACTCGAAGCGAAAGTTCCAGCATGTTCTTCAGCGGCTGCGTCGGCAGGTACGTGCGGATCCACCGCAGCCCCTGTCGTTCCAAGTCCGACGCTTCGTCGGGAGAGGGCCTCCTTCGGAGCGCCACTGTGAGCACATCATCTGGAAACTCGCGTCGCCACGCTGCGATTTTCTCGTGTGTGATGACGATGCCGGCGGGCGGACCGCCGAACCAGTAGTACCCGTCGAACAAGACCCTCATGACGTCTCCGCTCTGTCGCGTCGTGGCAGTACGATGAGCATCGCCACCGATCCTGCGATGCGTAGCGCGCTCAGGACTATCAGCGTCCAGACCAAACCGGTTGCACCACCGACGAATACGCCGATCGTTTGGCTCCCGACATCGATGAGCACCGAGGCCAGGCGCGCTCGGTGCGTGAAGACGGGACCGACAAAGAAACGGGTGGCCATCAGCGCCACCTCGAAAGTCTGTGCAGACAGAATCGCCAAGCCCACTGGAACCACGTACGGCAGCGCGGTGGCGGGACCGATGTCGGAGAACACCGTCGAGAGCGCCGTGTACCCCACCAGCCCGCACGCGCCGAGGCCGAGAGCCATCGCAATGTTCCACCGCACCGAGACCGCGAGAACGGCGCGCGTGCCCTGCGCACTGAGGGTGGCGAATTGCTTGAAGATCAACGGCTGGATGCTCTGGATGATGACGAACGCCGGCGCGAACACGAGCGAGTAGGCGAACCGAATACCGGCAGTGGCGGTGTCGTCCTGGATCAGATACAGCAGCAGAGTGGCGATCTGGCTTCCGAACCCGAGGTAGACGGCCTCCGCGGTGATCCGCCATGCGATGGAGAAGTGGGAAGCGGACTTGGTGGTGGAGGTCGACGTGCCGCAGAAGACGAGCCCGGACGCGAGGACGATCAGCAAGGTGCTGAACCAGATCGGCAGCAGCGCGGTGTTGTCGACACCGAGCGCAAGCGCACCGGCAGCGACCAGCGCACCAAGGGCATAGAGGGCCGCCAACAGTGCCGCGCGGGAGTAGCTGCCTCGGATGATGAGGACCTGACGCGGCAGATCGGAGATCACCATCGTCGCAACCAACGCTGCCACCGCGGCGGCATATCCCCACTCACCGCCGCGGCCGATCCATAGGAACGAGGCAATGGCGACGACGGTCGCGAAGGCAATGGTGCCCCGCCAGCTCGACCACCGGTCGATGGAGTCTTCCGGACGCACCCCGATCTTCGCCGCGTCCACTATCGGTGCATAGATCCCCCACGCCCGGGAGGTGCCCACGGCGATGAAACCCAGTGCTGCACCCACCGACAGAGATGCGAACTCGCTCACCGTCAACGACACACCGGCCGTGACGTTGAAGACGAAGAAGCCGAGGGACCACAGGCCTTGATCCAGAGTGCGGATTAGTACGCTCGCCCGAGTTACGGACGAGTTCTCCACGTCGGCACTGGTGGTCATCACGGCCGACCCGCCCGGTCGGGAAGTGCAGAATCGAACGCAAGGCCTTCGGCGTAGAGCTGCGCAGCGAGGCCGACGAACCGTTGCTTCGTCCACTGCGTCGTGCTGATGCGCTTCATGGTCGACGCGCGAACGATGGCTTCCGCCATCATGTCCCGGGTGGTGGCCGAATCGGCCGGAAGCACTACCCCGGATGTACGGGAATCCTCGAGCACAGAACTTGCTCCGGTCCGCTCGAAACACACCACCGGTAGCCCACAGGCCGCCGCTTCGCCCACGACGCCGCTCGCGCCTTCCCGTCCTGAGGGATGCATCAACACATCCGACTGGACCATCATGTCCAATACCGCTGCGCGGTCGAGCGATCCATGAAAGGTCACTCGATCCTGCACGGCAAGCGTCTTTGCGCGTCGATGCAGATACGCCCCGTGGCTCGTGCTGTCGAAGCCCACGATATGGAGGTGGGCATGCTGCAACCTGCTCGACGCCAACGCCTCGATCGCCAACTCCTGGCGCTTGCGAGTGATGAGATGCCCGACGACCAGGACTACGATGCCGTCGTGCTCGGTCCGAACAGGCCGAGTAGTCGGGAGATCGACGACGACGTTGGGGAACCGTCGGCATCGGGTATCTGTTTGTGCGACAGTCGCTTCCATCGCTCCGTTTTGTGCAAGTACCAAGTTGCATCGACGAGCGATATGTTTTGCCGGGATCGAGGCCAGCTGATCGCGCGCCGTCTGCAGAAACCATTGCCTACGTGAGGCAGGTGAGGTGGGGGAGATGGCGAACACCTCGGCGACGCCGCCCGCGCCGATCGGGCCCCAGACCTTGTAGGTGCTCGGCGACATCCTGGTGATCGGCGTCGACAGAATCTCCGAGGCAAATGTGACGTGGTGTGCATAGACAACCGAGTACGTTCGATCGATCTCGCGGATGTGTTTGACGGCCAATCGAACCCACAGTTCGTGTTCGATACGGGTGAACCGTGGATAGTGCCATCGAAAGAACGGCGGAGCCAGGGGGATCTCGACGGTGACGATCTCGAGGTGCTGCTCGAGCTCGGCGGGGATCCGCCCGGAACACGCCTGGGCCGAACGACGCATCGTCATCAAGATTACCGTCGCGTCTACCGTTCGAGCATGCTCGAGTGTGGCGATGAGGAACTGCCAGCCGATACCGGGTTCGCTGGGCATATCCGGGTGAACAGTGAAGGAGGACAGCACTATCGCGTGTCTACGGTCGTTCACGCGATCACCGACACTCGGTGCCGTCGGCGTTGCCGAGGACGGCTGGGCCCGCGGCCGTCGGTCCCGCTCGGCGGGGAGCTCGACTCCTTTCGTCGCGCCGTAACCGTAAGGGCCATGAACACCCACGGAAACGCGAACCAGATCACGTTGGTCACCGACGTGCAGATGGCCAGTGCCACGAACAGGGGGAGGGCATGCTTCTTCTGCCGCACACCGAGAATCAGGCTCACCGCGAGCACGACGAAAAAGGCGAACCCGAAGAACCCGACATCGTAGATCAGCGTCAACCACATCGAACTCAGATATGCGGCACCGACGTTGGTGGGGTCGACCGGATTGAACTGTGAGAACGAGTTGAACCCGGTCCCGATCGCTGCGCTCCAGTCACGGGTGGCGATCTGGTCGATTGCCGTGTTCCACAGTTGCAGTCGATATGCCCCGGTGCCGCTTTCGGTATCGATGACGTGGACCACCCGCCACAGGAACGTGTCCGTGTCGCCCACGCGGTAGTAGACGTCGTGTAGATACGCGAGCCCGACCGTGAAAGCCAGCAATGAGCTGACGATGGTCACCGGGTAGGTTCTCGCACTTCTGCCCATCACACAGACGGCGATGATTGCGAGCGCGATCCACGCCGCGCGCGTGGAGGTGAGGACGAGTGCGACGGGGATGGGAGCGGCCAGCAGCAGCACCCGCGGGGTCACAACGGTTCGGTCGTCTGCGAAAAAGTAGATGACACCGATCCACCCGGCACACAGGCACCCCATGATGTTGTACTCGAAGGCGAGGCCGTCGACCCGGGTACTCGGGTCGATGAGGAAGCTCAGCACACTGAAAGCCGAGATCGTCGACAGGATTGCGGTACCCGAGCGCACCACAAATCCGTGGTCGAGTGCCACCTGCGTCATGGGCACCACCACGATCAGTGCCGTGATCAACTGCACCGCCATGCGCAGGCTTGCTGCGGTGTCGGGCGCGAACAACACACTGGAGGTGAGTCCCACGGCCACTACCCCTACCGAGCCGATGATCAAGCCCACTGCGAATGGAGATCGAGTTCTGGCCCCGGGTTCGCGATCCGCGTAGGCATGAAGCGCGACGAGGAACAACGGCGTTGCGAGGTATTCGGGTCGGAGGGTGAAACCGCCGACCGTGACCTGCAGGCCGTTGGCGCACAGCGCAAAAAAGTAGATGCTCCAAGCCCACCGGATACTTCGGATCGACAGTATCGCCGCGACGGCTGCCGCTGTCACGCAGACCGCAACGATGGCCACCAACGGCGCAGCCAACGCGACGAACACCGCCGCGGCGGCGAACGCGATCAGTCCGCACAATTCTGTCGTGGACGCACTGGGTCTACCACTCATCAATCGACCACCGATATGCGGACGCACGTCCCACGAATCCGATCAGTGCCGGTTGGTGCTGATGGTCGGTGGTGTTGGAACTCGGGCCGGGGTACGGCCCGACTCGAAGTCGTATCCGTAGCGGTACTCGGACTTCTTCGACGTCGGCACCACCGACATGACGACCCCGAGAAGTGGCGCGCCGATCGTCTCCAGATTGGCCGCGGCCCTACTCACCTCGTCGCGTCGAGTGAAACCGTAGCGAGTGACCAGGATCGTGCCGTCACACTGGGTGGCCAGTGTTGCGGCATCGGTGACCGGTAGCACCGGAGGGGAATCGACCACTACGTAATCGAATGCGCGCCTGAGCTCATGCAGGAGTGATTGCGCAGCAGCGCTTCCGAGCAGCTCGCTCGGGTTGGGTGGTGCGGGCCCCGCGCCCAGCGCCCACAGATTGTTGAATGTTGTGGTCTGAATGACCTCGTCCACCGTGGCCTCGTGCGCGAGGACCGAGCTGACTCCCACCGATCCGACGATGTCGAGATACTCCGAGATTCGTGGCCTTCGCAGATCGGCGTCCACCAGAACCACCCTGTTGCCCACCTCGGCCAGAGACAGTGCCAGATTGACGGCGGTGACCGATTTGCCCTCTCCAGCAATGGAACTAGTGATCAAGAGTAGGCGTGGGGGGTTGTCGACGGCGAGAAACTTCAGATTCATGCGTAGTTCCCGGTACGCCTCGGCAACGGGGGCAGTGGACCGGCCGAAATCGATGGCTGCGGTGTCGCGCACTTTCTTGGCGTACGGGATGGTGCCCACCAACACGCTGTCGGTCAGCTCCTGTAGTTCACCGACTTTCTTCACAGTGTTGTCGAGCCTGTCCCGAACGAGAGCTCCGGCGATGCCGACCAACAGCCCGATCGTCATGCCCAGAATCACGTTGCGCAGCTTCTTCGGTGTCACCGGTGCCGTAGGGGTCTCGGCGGCTTCGGCTACGGCTACGGACGCGGACGCAGTCCCACCGTCGGCTGGTGTCTCCAACTCGCTGACGAGTGCGGGGAATTGCTCTCCGAGTGCGTTGGCGATGTCGCGGGCCCGCAGCGGGGATGTATCGAGCACCGACGCGTCCAGCAGTACCGAATTGGGTGTGGACGTTGCCTCGATCTGCGCACTGAGTGCGTCCGCGCCGATGGGCAGGGATAACTGATCGACAACCCGCTGCGCCAGTGTGCGTCCGGTAAGAAGTTCGGCGTAGGAGACGACGCGCTGCTGCGAGGCCAGATTGCTCTGATAGACGTCACTGGCGGTGATAGCGGTGGTCGAGACGAAGAAGCGAGTGGTGGCCTGATAGGCAGGTGTGGACAGAAGCGAGAACAGCACGGCCGCAGTGGTTCCGACGATCGTCGTCGCCACGATGATCAGCCATCGAGCCTTGAGCGCAGCCGCATACTCGCGAATCAACACGCGGCTACCTCCTCGGCAGGGTGGATCTGTGCGGCATCACCGGTCGTTCGAATGTCATCGTCCATCAATCTACTGGCAGGGGATGGAATTGGGGGAGTATCCACTCGACCGAAGCCGTTACGCTCGCTAGCGACGAAAGCTACTGAGGCGAAACATTCTTCGTAACGGTTTGTCGAATCGAAACCTACCGCCGATAGGTGTTGAGCGGTGCGAATTAGATCGGTGCCCGACGCCAGAATGCTCCGGAACCGTCGATGTCGACAATTTCCTCGTCGATGGAATGGGCCAGTCGATAATCGCGCACCGCCTGCCCCGCTTGCGAGGAGTGGCTGCCGTAATCGTCGATGATGCAGAACCCCCCGGGGGAGAGTTTGGGGTACAGCGATTCCAGAGCCTGAATGGTCGATTCGTACATGTCGCCGTCCAGTCGCATCAGCGCCAGCGACTCGATGGGGGCGGTGGGAAGTGTGTCCTTGAACCACCCCACGAGGAACTGCACTCTGTCGTCCAGGAGGCCGTAACGCTCGAAGTTGTGCTGCACTGTCCGCGTTCCTACCGCGAGACCGCCGAGCTCGTGATTTCTGTCCCCCGCGTCCGCCGGAAATCTGGTGGGATCAGGTTGCGGCAGACCCTCGAACGAGTCTGCGACCCAGACTGTTCTGATTTCGTCACCCCAGGCAACGAGGTTCGCCTTCATGAAGATCGATGCCCCGCCCCGCCAGACCCCGGTTTCGATGAGATCGCCGGGGACGCTCTCGGACACGACGGTGGCGATACATTCTTCGATGTTGGTCATTCGAGCCAGGCCTATCATCGACTCGGCTCGCGACGGCCAGTCCAAGCCGACGGCGCGATGGTGCTCGTCGTATGGCTTCTTTATCGCTATCTCGATGTCGAACTTCGCCGCGGCTGCGGCGAATCTACTGGCCAGGCGTTTGGTGAGTGAGGGATTGCCCTGCCACCGGACTCCACCCAACACCGAGTCGTTGTCCTCGGCGAGGGCACCGGTCAGCGACCGTTTGACGATGTTCAGATACAACCGTCGAACCTCGTTCGAGTTTGTCTGATCGCTGATCATCGGCACACACTAGCAACGAAAGAGACGGTGCGCCTTGTGATGTGCTTGCCTCTCATGCCGGCAGCAGAGCTTGTCTGACGCGCGGTATCAAGTATTCGCCGTATTGCCGGGTGATATGCCCGGTATCCCAACTGATAACGATGCCTGACACGAACAATGGGCAGTTGTTGCGATAGCAAAACCATGACCGAGTATCGACGAACCTAGCGCCGGTCTGCTGGGCAGCCGCCTCGTCGGCACTGCGCTTGGCCAGCCAATTCTCCGAGACGGTGCTGATGCAGTTGGACGGCACCGCCAACCGTCCTGCGCACTCGGTAGCAGCTTTGACGAGTGGATTCGGGGTGAGGATGACGACGGCGGCCCCGCTGGGCGCAATCCGGTCGATGATCTCCGTTCGGGCAGTAGTCCAGGCTTGCTCGGAGCCCTCGTTGCCTACCATTGCCTGGATTCCATACTCCATGTCGATCATCACCACCATGCTGGGCTGGGCGGTATTGATCTGATCGACCATCTCGTCCCGGCTCGAATTGCATCGATCCGTCGACTCCTGATCCACCCCGATGGTCACGTCGGAGGCGATGAACGGGCAGTTGTTCAGGCCCATACCGTGCACCCGGAAACCGTTGGGCACCAATGCTCCGACGATGGAAGGTAACCACGAAGCGGAGAACGAATCACCGACGACGATTGCCGACTGCGGCGCATCCGC
The DNA here is from genome assembly GCF_002258645.1 of Rhodococcus sp. 15-649-2-2. Taxonomy (NCBI): domain Bacteria; kingdom Bacillati; phylum Actinomycetota; class Actinomycetes; order Mycobacteriales; family Nocardiaceae; genus Rhodococcus; species Rhodococcus sp. 15-649-2-2. The sequence continues at coordinate 51,926 of NZ_NPFM01000011.1, read as the reverse complement.
GGCTCCGAAATTGCAGGTGTCGAGGCTGAGCTCCGGCGGGTCCAGGCACCCGGCTTCCGGTGTCATCTCGATGGGTTTGCCGCTCTCGACATCGTCCAACGGCGGGCTCGTCGCCGGAAAGGCTTTGGCAGCGAGCGATTCTCGGATGGCTGTCTCGAGTGGATCCTGAGTTTGCCCGACGGACGCCGCGGCGAGCACGGGCTCAGGGCCGTCGTCGCGTAGAACGACAGACGGCTGATTGAATAGTGCGACCAGGAGAAAGACCATCACCACACCCATGGCACCGACGAGGACCCGCTGCCCATCGTTGCTGTCGCTCGCAGGTGCCCGGTGTCCACGCCGTCGGGAACGGGGCGCAAGAAAATTCGAGTCAAGCACGGCCTTCTCGACCAGGTGGTACGACGCGATGGACAACACTACGGTGCCCGCGACGACGGATACGTAGTACGTGAGCCCGACGTTCATGACGGTCAGGAGCAGCACAACCAGCGGCCAGTGCCACAGATACAGCGAATAGGATATGGCACCGATGTATACGACGGGTCGCAGCCGAAGGGGCCTTGTCACGGCGAGGCCGGTAGACCCGATTCCTGCGGCGATCACCAGGCAGGTCGCGATCACCGGAACAGCACCGTAGGGGGCCGGGATGGTGTACGTGACCTCGAAGGTGAATTGGGCGTAGAAGATTCCGATGAGACCGGCAACGGCCATGACAGACCTCAGCCAGACGGGTATGCGATGAAAAAGGGGAGCCGTGGCGGCCAGCAGCGCCCCGGCGGCCAACTGCCAGATCCGGCTGAAAGTGGAGAAGTACGCGGCTGTCGGACTCGCTACACTCTCGTCGATGGCCCAGAGGAACGACACGGCGATGGCGATGATGGCGAATCCGGCCACGAAAGGCCTCAACGGCAGGTTCTTTCGCCACCGGGTGGCGATGAATAGCAGCGCCACCATCAGTAGCGGCCACACCACGTAGAACTGTTCTTCTACGGCAAGGGACCAGTAATGCTGCAGGGGTGAATGCGGCAGCGCCGTCTGAAAGTAGTCGGTGCCGACAGAGATGAGATGCCAGTTCATCGCGAACGCTGCCGACCACCAGGTATCGACGACGATGGACTCGAACCGGCTGGTCAGCACCAGGACGTACGACGCAGTGAGGGTGGCACCCATGACCAACAGTGCCAACGGCAGGATGCGACGGGCCCGTCGACGATAGAAGTCTGCGATGGACACCCGCCCGTAGCGCAGACCTTCTCGCAGCAGCAGACTGGTGATGAGGAACCCCGAGATGACGAAGAACATGTCGACACCGACGTATCCACCCTCGGGCCAACGGAAGACGTGGTGCGTGATGGCCAGTGTTACCGCGATCATCCGCAAACCCTGGATGTCGAGCAGGAATCCGAAATCGTTGGACTTTCCGGGTGCAGCGGCAACTTTCGGTGGTGTCACAGTGGCCGACGTGGAGTCGGCTCTCCTCTCGAGCAGAGTCATCTACGATCCCCGATGTGATTGCGCGATACCGGAATACCCGGCCGATGTCGCGAATGATAGTCCCAATCGGTGCGCATTTTCGCGGTAAGAAATCGATCCATTTCGACGAATTGACGAATACTCGTCTCATTGCCTTTTCGGTGGTCGGGTGAATGCTCCCGTATCCATCCCGGTGATTGTTTGGGGGCTCATTCTTGGCGGTCGAGAACGGTTTCCATTGCGGTGCAGTATTGTTCGCCACGCGTAACGCCCATCGATCGGGATGCCGATCGATGGGCGGGGCGCTACCGTGAGCGCATCTGTTGCGACTCGAGGGAGTGCGTCATGCTGCACACGTTGATCGACAGGATCTATTGGCGACTGCGTCACCGGCATATGCCCGACGACATTCCAGCCGGAACATTGATGAGCTTCATCCTCGATCGAGTGGCGCAAGCTCTACGAGGCCAGATTCTGGGGTTGCCGTACGTAAAAGGGCCCGCGGTGCACTTCCGTGGTCGCGGTGTCAAGGTACGTAACGCGGCCAAGCTTCACGTCGGTACCGGCGTCGTGTTCGGCGACGGAGTTGCGATCGACGCGCACTCAGCACACGGCATCACGATCGGAGATCGCACCACGGTTGGCCGCGGATCGTCGATCAACGGATCCGGAGTGATCTCGGAGCCCGGCGTGGGCGTGGTGATCGGTGAAGGCGTGGCTGTGGGAATGTACAACGTGATCTGGGGGCAGGGCGGCATCACCATCGGGGACAACGCGATGATCGGGCCCCACGTATCGATCTTCAGCGAAGACCACGAGTTTGCCGATATGTCCGTGCCGATGAACCGTCAGGGATTCATCCGTAGCCCCACGGTGATCGGCGCGGACACCTGGATCGGCGCAGGCTCCGTCGTCACCCGGGGAGTGACCATCGGTGAGGGGGCAATCGTTGGCTCCGGGTCTGTGGTCACGAAAGATGTGGCTCCGTACACGATCGTGGGAGGGGTGCCGGCCAAGCTGATCAAGGCGAGGGAGCACACTGCCGGATGAGTCGGCCGGATGTCTCCGTTCTGATCGTCACCTACAACAGTTCGCACGTTATCGGTGATTGCCTGTCGGCGTTGGGTTCGGACCACGAGGTCATCGTCTACGACAACGCCTCGTCCGACGAGACCGTGACTCTGATCGAAGAGACTTTTCCGCATTGTTCAGTGACCGCCGGGGACCGGAACCTAGGCTTTGCGGGTGGAGTGAACAAAGCCGCCGCGCAGGCCACCGGCCGAAACATCATGCTGCTCAACCCCGATGCCGTCATCTCGGCCGCAGACGTCCGGATCCTCGCCGAGACCGTTGCATCCACGCATGGCGGAATCGTTGCTCCGCTCATTCGTACCGACGATGTGCGAGTGGCCGCGGCCGGCCGGATGCCCACCGCGTGGGCGATGGCCTCGCACTACTTCGGGCTCTCCAGGCTTGCCCGTGGCAGACGCGGATTGCAGGGCCACTACCTGCTGCCGTCCGACATCGGTGACGATCTCGTGGCCGTCGACTGGGTCACCGGTGCCTGTCTGATGGTCGACGCCGAGACCTGGCGTCGAGTCGGCGGACTGAGTGAACGCTGGTTCATGTACGCCGAGGACATCGAGTTCTGTTGGCGGGTAGGCCGCAGTGGTGGCGCGGTACTGATTCAGCCTCGAGCCCAGGCACGACACCTGGTGGGCAGCAGCAACAGCAACACCACGACCGAGACCAACTCCGCCTGGGTGCTCAACCTCTACGAGTTCTACCGCGCCGACCTGGCCCGGTCAGGACTGCAGCGGTTGTGGTGGGGCCTGGTGGTGGGTACCGGTCTCGCGTTTCGGGCACTGGTGTTCCAGGTGCAATCTCTGCGAAATCCCGCTGGTGGATATCGTCGTTCGGCCCGTGAATTCGCACATCACTCCCGCGCGATCTTCGGTTCGCTGACTACTTCGTCCGATGGCAGATGACTGCGTAACGCGCTGTCGTAATCGGCGCAGACCCGCTCCCACGTGTAGAGGTCGTGAGCGCGTTGGGTCGAGATGTTGCTGAACTTCTGCTGTAGTTCGGAGTCGTTGAGCAAGGTTTCGATACCGGCGGCGATGCTGTGCGGCGTCGGTTCGACGAAAAGTGCTCCTTCGCCGAGAACTTCGCGGTTGTAGACGGTGTCTCGAGCCACCACCGGTGCTCCGCAGGCCATGGCCTGCACCAGGGCAGGATTGGTGCCGCCCACACTGTGGCCGTGAAAATATGCACCGGCGTTCTCCCACAGTGAGTACAAGATGTCATCGTCGCTGAGATGCCCGTACCACCGCACGTTGGGCTTCTCCGCCGCGAGCGCGGCCACGCGGTTGTCGAATTCGCCGCCGTATCCGGATGAACCGACGATGACCACATTCCAACGGTCGCTGAGCTTCTCGGCCGCATCGAGAAAGGCAGTGATCGTGTTCTCGGGTACGAATCGCGCGACCATCAGCACATACTTACGTCGACCGAGCCCCTCGGGTGGGTCATCTCCGGTTCGAGGGTCACCACCGTACGGAATGAACACCCCCGTTCGGCCGGAGAGTTCCTCCCATCGAGCGCCCAATTCGCGGGAGTCGTAGATCAGAGTAGTCGCATGCTGCGCAGTCGCGCGGCCGCCGATGGCGAAGATCGTTTTCGCGATCCGCCCCCATTTCTCGCGTTCCCACTCGATACCGTCGACGTTGACCAACGTAGGAATGTTGCGGAGACGAAGGAACGGTAACCAGAAGCCGTTCGCAACGTTCATCACGAGTGCCACATCGGGTTTCGTTACCATTGCGTGAAGCGAGGACGTGGCACCGTAGGTGAGTGTGCTCGCGGATTTGCTGTCGAAACCGGGTGTGACGACCGACCGCACCCGCGGATCCATGTCTGTTGGATTGGAGCTCAGCGCAGCATGCCTGCCGTAGACCACCACGTTCCACCCGTGATCTGCCAGGTAGGGCGCGAGATGTCGAACCAGAGTCTCGAAACCACCGTAGAAACTCGGATATCCACGCGTTCCGATAATTGCAACCGTACGAGACATGAGTGGCCCCCACCGGAAAGTGATGCGCTGTGCGCTCGTCGACCTCCGTGCACGATCGATAAATGCGTTGTCGAACGCGATGTTATACAACAACTACCCTGTTGGCCCAGTAAGTAAATTATGTGAATAGTTCGGAGCACAAACGGTTTTCGGAAAAAGTCAGGACTTCATGAAATCGGACGTCGATGCAGGCTTGGGTCAGTAATATGCGCATAGACTCCGGGCAAGTCCCTGAATGCGAGGCTTCAGCAAATGGGTCGGTTTGTTACGGTCTCCGGTAAGTTTCGTGAAGTACCGATGCAGGGATGGCGCGAAGAGCGTGGGGTTCGCGACGAGTGAGCGTTTTGTGCCGAGGGCCAAGGCGTCGGCCGCGCCGATCGGCCCAGATCTGCGACTCACGCCGCGAGTGGTTCCGGAGTCGGGCTGCTGATCGGCACCGCACGGGCGTGTTGACCTCATCGTTCTGTCGTACCGCTGACCGGGTCGCTGTTCACGGTCGACCAAGTGCTCGAGGCGGACGGGTGTCGAGGATCACTTTAAGTGACGCGATGGGTGTGTTCTTGTCTATCGTCGCTGCACAGGCAAGCGTGATCGTAATGGGGAAACGGAGCCGAACAGCAAAGTTCGCGCGCGTGAATTGGGCTCGATTGCCCCGGTGATACGTCACAACGGGGAATTAGCTTAGTTGTGAACGCATATCGAACGAATGAATTGACGCGCGTCAACCCCGAGCTCATCCGGTGCACGGAAAGCAGCCAGCTATGTAACGATTGAGCCACGCAGTGACACGTTGCGAGCTGTACGAAACGAACGAGGAGCGCGAAGCATGGAGATACAGGATTATCTGAGAATCCTGAAGGCGCGATGGATCATCATCGCCGTCACCGTGGTCGTAGCGATCCTTGGGGCCCTGGGCGCGTCCTTGCTGACGACTCCGCTCTACGAGTCCAGCGCACGGATGTTCGTCTCCACGTCCGGTGGAACATCGGTTAACGAGGCATATCAGGGCAACCTGTTCTCTCAGCAACGTGTCGCTTCCTACTCCGAGTTGGTCACCAGCGAAGCGTTAGCCGCTCGAGTCCTCGACGTTCTCCCGCTCGGACTGACGCCGTCGCAGTTGGCTGCGAAGGTGAAGGCGTCGTCGACTCCCGATACCGTGCTGTTCGATATCACCGTCACCGATGCGTCGCCGGCGATTGCGCGCGACATTGCCAATGCAATGGCAACTGAGCTGACCAACCAGGTGCGCGAGCTCGAAACCCCTGAGGATGGGGGAACCCCGTCGGCCGGGGTGAAGACCTTCCAGCAGGCCGATGCGTCGTCGACGCCGGTCAGCCCCAAGACCAAGCGCAACCTCGCCTTGGGTGCCGCGGTGGGCCTGCTCCTCGGCATCGCACTGGCGGTGCTGCGTGACCGTCTGGACAACACGATCAAGAATCGTCGTGAGATCGAGTCGATCTCCGGCAAGGCACTGGTCGGCACCATCCCGTTCGACAAGGAACGCAAGGCGCATCCGGCCGTCGATTTCCAAGACCTCACCCAATCGGCCAGCGCCGAGGCATTCCGTGAGCTCCGCACCAACCTGCAATTCCTCGAAGTCGATCATCCGCCGCGCGTCATCGTTGTCACCAGTGCAATCCCGAGCGAGGGTAAGACGACCACTGCACTGAATTTGGCGATCTCGCTCGCCGAAGCCGGCCACCACGTCGTTCTCGTCGAGGGCGATCTGCGTCGTCCTCGCATCTCGAAGTACATGGGCCTCATCGGTTCGGTCGGTCTGAGCACCGTGCTTGCAGGGCAGGCGAAAGTGGACGAGGTGCTTCAGCCGACCCAGTACGAGGGTCTGCAAGCCATGGCGTCCGGTCCGATCCCGCCGAACCCGTCCGAGCTACTGGGTTCGGAAGCGTCTCGCGCCTTGCTGGTGGAACTGCGCTCCAAGTTCGACTACGTCATTGTCGATGGTGCGCCGTTGTTGCCGGTGACCGACTCGGCCGTCCTGACCACCCATGCCGATGGTGCCCTCTTGGTCACCCGCTACGGGCATACCAAGAGCAACGAATTGTCCAGGTCCATCGGCAATTTGGAAACAATCGGAGCGCACGTCCTCGGTGTGGTGCTGGCATTGACGCCCTCGAAGAAGGGCGACATGTACAGCTACTCGTACAACTACACCGCCGATACCAACCTGCCTAAGCAGGTGACACCGCCGGTCCCTGCGCCGGCACCTCAGGCACCCGTTGCCCCACTTACGCCGGTGTCCCCTCCCACTCCCGCACTGGTGCCTGCTCCGCCGACACGACAGACATCCCCTCGGTCTGCTTCCGCGTCTCCTGCTGCCGGCCCGCGTACAGCAGAGGCAACCCGGGAACCCGAGACCCACCCTCGATCCCAGCGGCCGGAGACTCTGCCCAGAAACGGCACTGAAAACCCGAGACTGCGTAAGTAGCCAGCGGCGGGCCGGACTCACTTCGATCGTGAGGAGTCCGGCTTCGGCCGTCCGCTCGTGCCGATGACAATTCCTGCGAGGGTCATCGCCGCAAGAATGACTGGTGTCTCGACGTGAGGAACCTGCGCGGCGATGGCGATCGCGAAGAGTATTTGAACAACGGCGGTGAGCTTGTCGTTGATGCTTGGTTCGGGCTTCTTTTTGCTCATGAGCAACTCCTGACTGGTCGAATGCTGAACTGACAAGCCGAAGCTACACCCTCATGGCAACGCCAAAATGCCTGCGTGGCAGGGCATTTAGGTTCTTATGCCCCGTTTCGTGGGGCCATAATTGGTGTTATGGGCGGGTGTTGAAACAGGTGGCCGCCACGTCCTGAACCCCTGGTGCGGGCGCTCGAACTCGAGTCCCCGCCGGTACGGACGGGCGCCAATTCGTCGTCGAGCTATCTATTTCGTCGATCGATGAGTGCCCGATAGCGGGGCATAAGATGTGTCGAATACCTGCGATGCAGCCGTCGAAGGAGTCGTCCTGCGGAGTACTTCCGGGTTGGAAAATCATCCAACTGAATGACGGTCCGCACAGAATCCCGGCCGTGGCCCGTGGTTTCGAGGAGCAACGGGTCGCGCTAGAACCGACCCTCGTATTCGGTGAGGACGAACAGCGCAACTGCGGCAAGTATGAGCACCGCCAACATGATCCAAAGGACTGGATGTGTCTGTTCTGGGGGCCGTATCTCGTCACTACGTCTTTTTCCGATCACGGAACGAAACTTTAGGTCAGTCTTCGGGCAACTGCACTACCCTCGCGTCGACTGTGACAAAGACGCCGGGAATCTTCAGCACTGGGGAACGTCGATGCTCACCGTCGGCTGATCCACCAGGGGTTGTACGGGCACCGTCGCCTCGCCTGGAGCCGAAGGCTCCTCGAGTTCCCACGTCACAGTCTGCGACTTACCCGGCGGAATGGTGAGATACGCAGCCTGCACCGGCCGGCCCAGCTCGGTGCCTGCCTGGATGGAGAATCCCGTGATGCCATTGACCTTCATGGACGTGATCTTCGCGCCCTGTGTGCCGTACAGGTAGACGATCGATTCGTTGGTTCCGTACTCCACCGTCGGCTGGAATGTGCTCGCCACGTAGGGCGTCAGGCCCGTCGGATCCACGTTGTTGGTGAGCGTGGCCGTCACCGTCGACTTGCGGGTACCTGCCGTGCAGGATTCAGCCGAATACGTGATGTCGCGTGTCAGGTAGTAATCGAGTTTGTTGCCGCCGGCGTTGTTGACCACCACATTGGCGTACGGCGCTGGGCTGTCCGGCAATACGTGACCCACTTTGGTGCCGGCCAGAATTGCCTGCTCGGCCGGGTCTGCACTCCACACCGAGATGCGGCCCTCGCTGCCGGCGCGGCCCACCGCGTCGAGCAAAGACCTGGTGGGTGCCGCGCCCGTGGTCATCTTCTGCACCACCGCCGCGGCGATCTCCTGCAGATACGCCTTACGGGCCAACTGGTCGTCGCCGAACCTGGAATACGCCGTGCTGAGGGTGATCTCGACGACGTTCTCAGCAGTGATCTGCTCGCCGTCGGCCAACGTGACCGGGCCGGTGGCACCGAGGATGTAGCTCAATGCAATCGGGTCGGTGGCAATAGCGCCGTTGAGCACCTCACCCGTCTGTTCCGTCCACATGGACGACCAGATCTGGCCGGCATACGGAAAGTGCGGGCTCGCATTCGAGTTACGGAAGTCGATCGTGGTGTTTCGTGGAGCCCACAGAGCGTTGTATTCGGGGCCCAGATCGATGGGCTGTTTCGCAAACTCGAGTTCGTTGTTGCTGCCGAGGGTATCGACACGGGCCGTACCGTTCTCGGCCCGAATGATGCCGTAGCCACCGAGCAATCCGCCGGTGCCCCGAGCCTCCGCATTGGTCTGGAATGCGAGGAAGTAACTGCGCGGGCCGTTGTCGCCGAGCATCGACGGCAGCAGTTCACTGGCAATCCGGGTGTTGGTGAGCAGATTCGCGAGTTCGTGAGTCTGATCGATCAATGACGTGCGAGCCTCGTCCACCACACCGAGGAAGGCGGGCTCGTCCACCTGCTGGGCACGCTCACTGAGCTCGTCGGCCGCGGCGGAGGTCTGCTGCAGCACCGGTTGCGCGTCCCGTAGGGCCGCGGTGTCCACCTTGCCGCCGCCCTCGACGAGGCTGCTCGGGTTCAGGCTGGCACCCGCTGCCGACGCGGGGGAAAGCACATCCACGGCCAATCCCTGCACCACATCGCTGATCTGCGCTACCGATTTCAAGGGACTACCGAGATAAGGAACGGCTTTGGCGATGGAAAACGGGATGGACGTCGTCGCCGAGACCGCATCGTTCGCAGATTCGGAGGCACGAGCCGCTGCTGCCTCGGCTCCGGCCGAATCGCCGTCGAGCAACGCGTCCTTGGCTTGAGTGGCCGCGTCGCGCGTGGCGGTCAGACTCGACTGCGCGGAATAGGACTCGTAACCAAGCCAGACTACAAAAGCAATGACAATGACCAGAAATACGCCCACCGTGATGAGAATCGGCCGCTTTCTACCCGATTTCCGACCTCGGGTATCGGTGGAACTGGTTGCCATCGTCGGTGGCCTCTCGGTCGAGGAAATGTATTCGCGTGCACAGCCTAAAGGGGAGTGGACAATCTGGCGTACCTGTCGTCCGATCCAGGTAGAGCATTCACAGCCGGTCGACTAGTTTGTAATGGGCGATGAAAGATCGACGTCGATAAGCGGCGCGCCGGCCGAATCGAAGCCGTCAGGGCGCGTCCGTTGAGGAGGTCGGGGAGTGTCGCCAGAGGCGGACGAGCGGTTCGAGGATGGCCGCTTCCCCCTGTCGGCTGCTCAGATGAATATCTACCTCGCTCAGCAGCTGGCACCGGACGTGCCGTTCACCATTGCGCAATACGTCGAGATCCGCGGCGATATCGATCCGGCCGTGTTGATTCGTGCCACGGACATCGCCTGCCGACGGCTCGAATCGCCTGCAGTGCGGATCGGCGTGGACGACGGTCACCCGTACCAGTGGTCGGACCTGCGAGTGCCGTACGCCATGATCTACCGCGACTTCACCGACCGCGACCATCCCATCGAGGATGCCCAGCGCTACATGGACGAGCAGTACCGACAGCCCGTGGATCTGGTTCGCGACCAACTGATTGCCTCCGAGATCATCCAGGTAGGCCCGTGCCACTACTACTGGTACAGCCGGGCGCACCACATCGTGATGGACGGCCTCGGCGCAATCTCGGTGCAGGAGCGCACCGCTGCGGTCTACACCGCGTTGATCTCGGGCACCGAGATTCCGAAGACTCGTGCCATCGGAGTGCGGGAGATCTACGACTACGAGGCCGCGTACCCCGACTCCTCCCGCTACGAGACCGACCGTCAGTACTGGCTGGGCCGACTCGACGGCCACCTCGAGGCCCCCAGGCTGGCCGGTAGCCCGAGTGAACCGGCCGCTCCCAGCGGAGTGACGGTGAGTGTCGGTGCCGTGTTGAACGCGGATCTCACCGAAGCCGTTGCCGCAGTGGCACATCGGTACAACTCCTCCGACGTTCCCGTTGTGCTCGCCACGTTCGCGCTCTATCTCGCGCGCATGACCGACACCGAAGACGTCATGCTCAGCTTGCCGGTATCGGGCCGAGCGACCACAAAACTGCGGGAATCGTCGGGCATGATGTCCAACGTCGTGCCGCTGCGTATCGGTGTCGAACCGGGCGTCACCGTCGAAGAACTCCTTCGACGGATTCAGGTGGAACTCACCGGCGCACTGCGCCATCAGAGGTTCCGCGTCGAGGACATGCAGCGGGCAACGGGCGACGGCACCGGCAGTGCCGCCGCCGGACGCGGAGTGTTCGGTCCGACGGTCAACATCATGATGTACAACAGCACAATTCGGCTCGGCGACGTCATCGGCGAATACCGCGTGCTCTCCAGCGGACCCATCGACGACATGATGGTCAACGTCTACCCCGGTGTCGCCGGCACGAGTACCCGCGTCGACTTCCTCGGTAACCCGGCGCTGTACACCACCGATGAGCTCGCAGCGCACCATCGACGCTTCCTGGCTCTCCTCGGCGAGGTGGTTCATGCACCCGAGGGACTCGCTGTGTCCGAGTTGGAGCTGATCGACGCCGAGGAAGAGGTGATCGGCGCATCTGCCACCGCAACCGCCGCGCTGCTGCCCTCGCTGTTGACGGCCGGTGCCGTGGTGCGTGCCACCGGAGTCGATCAATCCAGTGACGACTTCACCAGGGTTGCGGAACATATTGCTGCGCAGTTGGTCTCGATCGGTGCAGGCCCGGACAGGCGCATTGCCGTAGCAATCGAGCGCTCCTATGAATCGGTGCTGGCGTCGTGGGCAGTCTCGATGTCGGGCGGATCGTTCGTTCCACTCGACCCGACCGAGCCTGCCGAGCGGCTGGCTGCAGTACTCGCCGAGGCGAACGTCGAGTTCGGTGTCACCACCGGGGCTGTGCTGGAACAACTTCCGAGCACGATCCATTGGTTCGACATCGAGGACCTACTCGACGCAGACCCGATCGCGTTCTCGCCGCCCACCCTGCACGTCGACAACGAGGCCTACGTCATCCACACCTCGGGGTCGACCGGGAAACCCAAGGCCGTCAGCGTCACTCACCGCGGACTCGCGCAACTCGCCGCCAACGTCGTCGACCGGTACGGCGTCACTCCCGACTCGCGGGTGCTGCACGCGGCCTCGCCGGTCTTCGACGCGTCCATCCAGGAGATCCTTGCCGCATTCGCTGCGGGTGCCACCCTGGTGATCGCCCCGGCAGACGTCTACGCCGGTCCTGCCCTCGCCCACGTGTTGGACCGCGAGAAGATCACGCATCTGATCACCTCGCCGACGGTGCTGGCCACTCTCGATACCGACGACCTCAGCTCCATCGACGTGTTCGACGTCGGGGGAGAGGAATGCCCTCCTGCGTTGCGCGACAGGTTCGTCGCGGCCGATGCGGCGATGCTCAACGCCTACGGGCCGACCGAGACGACGGTGTTGGCCACGCTGTCCGAGCCTATGCAGGCTGCCGAACGAGTGACCATCGGTGCTCCGCTGCCGGGTGTCCGCGGGCTGGTGCTCGACGCGCACCTGCGGCCCACGCCCTGTGGAGGTGTCGGCGAGCTCTATCTCGGCGGCGATGGACTCGCCCGCGGGTACAGCGGGCAGGCGGGCGTGACCTCGACGCGGTTCGTCGCAGACCCGGGGGTACCCGGAGCTCGGATGTACCGCACCGGAGACATCGTCCGCAGGTCGTACGACGGTTCCACGATGGAGTACCTCGGCCGCAGTGATCAGCAGATCCAACTGCACGGGCGTCGTCTCGAACTCGGCGAGGTGGAGGCCGCGGCAACGACGTGTGCGGGAGTGACCGCCGCTGTGGCCGTCGTTCGCGACGACCGACTCGTCCTGTACGTCACCGGAGTCTCGGCGGGGCTGGACGGTCATCTCCGAAACCGCCTGCCCGCCTGGATGGTTCCCGGCACCGTTGTTGTTCTGGACGCACTACCCATCACTTCGAGCGGCAAGGTGGACCGTCGTGCGTTGCCGGCCCCCATCGCATCGGTCACCACCGACTACGTTGCGCCGCAAACGGACACCGAACGCACCGTCACGAAAGCATTCGCCGACGTCCTCGGTGTCGAGGATGTGGGGCGTGAGCACTCCTTCTTCGAGCTCGGCGGTGACTCGCTCAGTGCCACCCGAGTTCTCGCTCGCCTCGGGTCCTCGATCTCGTTGACCGCGTTGTTTGCCGACCCCACGGTTCGCGCCGTCGCGGCGGCTATCGACTCGTCCGCGACGCGCGAGGTGTCGCTCGAGCTACTCGATACCGTGCTGCCCGAACGTGTCCCGCTGTCGTACGCGCAACAGCGGCTGTGGTTCCTCAACCAGTTCGATCCTGCATCACCCGCGTACAACATGCCGGTGGCCGTTCGAGTGGGAGCTGGGGACGATCCGTCGATGGTTCTGACGGCTCTCCGCGACGTCATCGAACGACACGAAGCCCTGCGCACGTACTACCCGTCCGACGGCGACGGGCCGCGGCAGGTGGTGCGGCCTACCGATACCGTCCTGGCCGAGGTGCCCGAGCGCACTGTGTCCGAGCGGGATCTGGACTCTGCTGTCGCAGCGGCCGCGGCCGAGGGGTTCGATGTGTCGGCCGAAGTACCCATCCGTGCAACTCTTCTGAGCGTGGAAGAATCCGGCGACACCGTCGTCGTCGTGGTGGTGCACCACATCTCGATGGACGGGTGGTCGGTCGACCCACTCGTGCGCGACTTCGCCTTCGCCCACGCCTCTCGTGGAGCAGGTCACGCGCCCACATGGCCACGTCTGCGTGCGCAGTACGGCGAGTACGCGGTGTGGAACCGGGTAATGGTGGATTCGGTTGCCGACAAACAGCTCTCGTTCTGGGCTTCAGTCTTGAGTGATTCGGTTCTGGGTGATGCCGACACCGCAGCTGCGGAGCTACCAGCGGACTTCCCCCGGCCATCGGTGCAATCGATGATGACGGACTCGGTCCCCTTCGAGATCGGATCGGAACTGCACGCGGGTATTCGTGAGCTGGCCCGATCGACGAACTCGACCACGTTCATGGTTGTCCATGCCGCCGTGGCTGCGGCCCTGAGTCGGTTCGGTACCTCGAACCGGGTGGTGGTCGGGTCTCCGACTGCCGGGCGAGGTCACGAAGCCCTCGACGAGATGGTGGGGATGTTCGTCGGAACCCTGCCTCTCGCAGTCACTGTGGACCCGTCGGCAAGTTTCGCGTCCTTGCTCGATGCAGTCCGCACCGCAGACCTCGATGCATTCTCACATTCCGACGTCCCGTTCGAGCGCATCGTCGACACCCTGACGACCGATCGATCCCTCGACCGGCATCCGCTGTTCCAGGTGATGCTGGCATTCGACAACGCGCCGCACCGATCGGTCGAGGACCTGCCCGTCTCGGTACTGGAGTTACCCACTCGCACCTCGGAGTTCGATCTCACGCTCGTGCTGGCCGAGGACTACGGTGATTCGGCGGTCCTCGCCGGCCAGATCGAGTACGCGTTGGACCTGTACGAGCGGGCTACCGTCGAACACTTCGCCTCGGTGATTCTGAGCATCCTGAGCGCGGCGGTGGCGAACCCCGCTGTGGTCGTCGGCGACCTGGCCCTTGCCGAGACGCCGGCACTGCCTTCCTCGCCGGCCGACGGAACGCTGCTCGACGTGTTGTGCCGTGACACAGCTGTTTCCGGCGACACTGTTGCTATCGACGGCCTGGAATCGGTGACGTACGCCGAGCTCGATCGTCGCTCGAATCGGATTGCACGCCTATTGATTTCACACGGCGTCGGACCGGAAACTCTTGTTGCTCTGTCCCTCGAACGCTCGGCCGAGTACATCGTTGAGCTGTGGGGCGTGGTGAAGGCTGGCGGCGCATTCGTGCCCGTGGACCCGCGTTACCCGGCGGCTCGGCGAGAACAGATGTTGGAGCACATCGAGATCGGGTTCGGCGGCATCGAGCCACCTGTGCACTGGCTCGACGAGACTCAGACCCAGGACTTCAGCGATCTGCCCCTGACCGACGCGGACCGGTTGGCATCGCTGAAGCCCGAGCACCCCGCCTACGTGATCCATACGTCGGGTTCGACGGGAACGCCCAAGCCCGTGATGGTGACGCACCGGGGTGTGCACGCTCTCGCGCAGCAGGTGATCCCGCGGTACGGCGTGACATCGAGTTCGCGCGTGCTGCATGGATACTCGGTGAACTTCGACGCCGCTGTACTCGAGCTGGTCCTTGCCTTCGGGGCCGGGGCAACCATGGTGATCGCGCCGCCCGACCTACTCGGCGGGGACGAGATGTCGGCTTTCCTCACTGCGCATCGCGTCACGCACTACCTGTCCACACCTGCGGTGTTGGCTACCGTGCCGCCGACCCCTGGGATCGAGACCGTCGCGGTCGGCGGAGACGTGCTGGGCACCGGTGTTGTGGACGACTGGTCGGCGGGACGGTCGATGCTGAACGCCTACGGTCCCAGTGAGGCGACGGTGGTGTCCACGCTGGCCGAGTCACTTCGCGCCGGTGAGTCGGTCACCATCGGTCGGCCGTTGGCGCACGTGGGAGCGTTCGTACTCGACGACCGGTTGCACTCGGTGCCGGTCGTTGGCGTCGGGGAGCTGTACCTCGCAGGCTCGGGTGTGGCTCGCGGCTACCACGCGGACCCGGCGTCGACCGCCGCGCGCTTCGTCGCGGCACCCGGCGGCACGCGGATGTACCGGACCGGTGACCTCGTTCGGCAGCAACCCTCGGGCATGTTCGACTACCGCGGGCGCCGGGACGACCAGGTCCAGATCAACGGTGTGCGCATCGAACTGGGGGAGATCGAGAGTGCACTGACGGCGCACCCCGACGTCAGCGGAGTAGTAACCGCTGTGCGTGAGAACAGAATTCACGCTTGGGTCGTGGGTCTCGATCCGCAGGACGCTGCCCATTGGCTACTGGACAGACTGCCGTTGTCGATGCAGCCGGCCGCTATCACCCGGATCGACGGTATTCCGCTGACCGGCAACGGCAAAGTGGATCTCGCAGCCTTGTACTCGGAGACGCTGCACTCGGACACGCTGCATGGCGGCGATCCCGCGGCGGTGCGCACCTTGGCGCAGGAGGTGGTGCTCGGAATCTTCGCCGACCTGCTGGGCATCGACGATCCTGCCGTCGACGCCAATTTCTTCGTCCTCGGCGGGGACTCTCTCGTCGCGACGCGTGCTGCCACCCGCATCAGTGCGGCGCTCGGCACCCACGTACCGGTGCGGACCATCTTCGAGTCGCCCACTGCGGCACAGCTCGCGTCCGCGATCGAGTTGCTGTCCGAGAACTACACACCGCTACCGGCTCTGGTCCACGATCCGGACGCGCGATCCTACCCCGGCCTTGCCCCGGCCGAGCGACGAATCTGGCTGCAGAATCGATACGACCCGGCCTCGGCCGCATACAACATCGCCTTCGAGGTGCCGCTTCCGGCAGACCTGGACCTCGATGTTCTGCGAGCCGCGATAGCGGATGTGCTGGAACGGCATACACCGCTGCGGACGGTGTATCCGTCGGCTACGGACGGTCCCGTCACCGTTGTTCTCGACCCGCAGATCGTGCTGTCGACGTTGGACGATGCTCATGCAGTGAACGATGCGTCGCCCCTGCACGGCTTCGACCTGACCCTCGAAGCGCCGCTGCGACTGGGCTTGGTGGATCGAGGCGGCGAGCGGATGCTGTCCGTCGTCGCGCACCACATCGCGATCGATGGCCTTTCGCTCCGTCCACTGGCCCGAGACGTCGAGATTGCCCTGCTGGCTCGAATGTCGGGATCCGTAACGGAATTCGGCCCTCTCGCAATCGACTATTCGGATTATCGAGTGTGGCAGCGGGATGTGCTCGACGCCGTGGCGTCGGATCAGCTCGAGTTCTGGCGTCGCATCCTGGCCGGCGTGCCGGAGTTCCTCGACCTGCCGACCGGAACCCCTGATCCCTCGGCCCATGCGACTGCCGTGGAGTTCTCCGTCGGCCCGGACACCCTCACGCGGCTGCGTTCGCTCGCGCATCGGTTGGGCGCAACGGTGTTCGTCGTGGTCCACGCGGCGCTGGCCGCCGTGCTCGCCGAATCCAGTGGAACCCAGGACATCGCCATCGGAACCCCGGTGGCGGGCCGATCCGACCCGGCGCTCGACCACCTTGTCGGCATGTTCGTCGGGACCGTTGTACTCAGGACAGAGGTCGATCCGTCGACGACGTTCGAGGATTTCGTGACCGTGGTCCGCGACCGGGATCTCGATGCCTTCGCGCACTCGGACGTCCCGTTCGAGTGGGTGGTGGACGCGGTGCAACCCACTCGCGCCGTCGATACTCATCCGCTGTTCCAGGTACTTCTTGCGTTCGGTGATACGGCAACTCCGACAATCGAACTGGGGTCGTCGTCGATCACCCCGCGTCGGGTGGACATCACGGCGACACAGTTCGACCTGGAGGTCTTGGTCGACGAGTCCGAGGCCGGACTGATCGGCCATCTCGGGTACTCACCCGCACGGTTCTCACGATCGGTGATTCTCGGACTCGCCGAGCGCCTGGCCGAGGTGTTGACGATGGTCTCCACGCAGCCGAACTTTCGGCTCGGCAGTGCAGAATTCGGGCACGCCCCGTCGGCCGTTGCTTCCCACCGCGGCAGCACATCCGAATGCACTCTGGGGGCGGTGTTCGAGCAGGCCGTGACCAGCTGGCCGGACAATACCGCGGTGATCCACGGGTCACGATCGTTGACCTACCGTGAGGTGGACCGACAGTCGAATGCACTGGCAGACAGTCTGATACGCGCAGGCGCTCGGCCCGGCGCCCTGGTGGCGATTGCCTATCCCCGATCCGTCGAGTACCTCGTCGCGATGTGGGCCGTGGCCAAGACCGGTGCCGGCTTCCTGTCCATCGACCCTTCCCAACCCGTTGCCCGGGTGCAGGAGATCCTCGATCGCGCAGCCCCGGTGACGGGAATCTCGGCTGCCGACTTCCATTCCATCGGTGGCGACTGGGTGAGCGTCACCGGCGACGAGCTCGACCGTGTCGATGTTCGTGCAGCACCGCTGGACAGCGTGGCCTACGTCGTCTACACCTCCGGTTCGACCGGGGTGCCCAAGGGCGTGCGGGTGACGCACCGCGGCATCGCGAATTTGGTTCAGAGCCAACTAGATCTCTTTGGGGTGGAGCCGGAATCGCGAGTGCTCCAGTTCGCATCCCCGAGTTTCGATGCGTCGATCTTCGAGACACTGATGGCCGTCGGTGCGGGAGCCAGCGTGGTGATCGTTCCGACCGAGGTGCATGGAGGGCGCGAGCTCGAAGCGCTCATCGATCGACACCAGGTGACCCACGCCTGCCTCACGCCGACCGTGCTGCAGGTGACCGACGCAAAGGCCGTGCCGTCGCTTCGGGTGGTCGTGATGGCGGGCGAAGCCGCCAATTCTGCTCTGCTGCAGCGATGGTCACGTCATCGCTCGGTGTTCAACGCCTACGGTCCCACCGAGGGAACCGTCATGAGCACCTGCACCGACCAGCGTGACTGGGGCTCGGCAGAGGCAGCGGGTCCGGTGACCATCGGTGGGCCGATTCGCGGCTACGACGCCGTGGTCCTCGATGCCCGTCTCCGCCCGGTGGGAAACAACGTCGTCGGGGAGCTGTACCTGGGCGGATCCGGTCTTGCCGAAGGATATGTGGGGCAGAGCGGAACGACGGCAAATAGCTTCGTCGCCAATCCGTTCGGGGACGGACGGCTCTACCGAACCGGCGATCTTGTGCGCTGGGTTGTTCAGAGCAGCGGTCGCGAACTGGAATATCTCGGCCGGGTGGATTCGCAGGTCAAGATTCGTGGTCATCGCGTCGAACTGTCCGAAGTGGAAGCGGCGCTGCTGCGACACCGGAATGTACTTCAGGCCAGCGTGATCGGACATGCGCACTCGCTCGCTGCCTACGTGGTGGGAGGCGTCGAACCGCGGGAGGCTCGCGAGTTCCTGGCCAGGACGCTCCCGGCGTACATGGTGCCGAGTACCGTGACCGTCGTCGCCGCACTGCCGATGACGTTGTCGGGCAAAGTCGATGTGAGCGCACTGCCCGAGCCCTCGGTGATGTCGACCGAACGACGTGCCCCGGGGTCCGAAAACGAAGTGTTGGTGCACGACGTGTTCTCCGACGTACTGCAGGTGGCCGGCGAGGACATCGGTGTGGATGACAACTTCTTCGATCTCGGCGGGCACTCCCTCTCGGCGGTGCAGGTGATGGATGCGCTGGGGGACCGGCTGGGACGTCGGCTGCCCATCAGCCTGCTGCTGGTGCACCCCACGATCTCGGCTCTGGCAACGCAACTCGACGTGGGCGAGCACGGTGTCGACAGTGCCTTCGATGTGGTGCTACCGCTGCGAACCGAGGGCGTGGGCGCACCGCTGTTCTGTGTGCACCCGGCCATCGGAATCGCATGGAGTTACTTCTCGCTGCTCGGGGAGACCGACCGTCCGCTGTACGGCTTGCAGGTGCCGGGCATCGCCGACTGTGAAGCGCCGCCGTCCTCGATCGAGGAGTTCGCCGAGAGATACGTACGCGAGATCCGAGGTGTTCAGGCGCACGGTCCCTATCACCTGGTCGGGTGGTCGCTCGGCGGCGTGATCGCGCATGCGGTTGCCACGCAACTGCAGTCGGAGGGTGAGGACGTCGCACTGCTCTCGCTCGTCGACGCGCAGCTCTCGGCACCTGACGGTGCCACGGAGTTCGGCATCGACGATCTCGCTCGTCAGCTCGGGGTCGAGGGTGACTCGTTCGAGACCATCGTGGATCGATTGCGCGAGAACAGAAGCGAACTGGCGTTTCTGACCGTGGATCATCTGCGGCGAATGTATCGTCCCGTCGCGGCGGCTCCCACCTGGGTGGCGTCGTACGCGCCGGCGGTGTTCGCGGGTCCGGTGCACTACTTCGCCGCCCGCGACTCACACGGTGCGGAGCACTGGACGGGATTTGTGGACGGCCGGATTTCGGTTCACCGGGTGGATGTAGAACACGAAAACATGCTGGGCGAGTTCGGTGCCCGTGCACTAGGCCGAGTGATCGGCACCGATGCTGTGGGGAAAGGTGTGGCGTGATGAGCGAACAACTGGAGCCGTACGTCGATGACGTGCGTGCACATTACGACCTGTCGGACGAGTTCTTCGCTCTGTTCCTCGATCCGAGTATGACGTACAGCTGCGCCTACTTCGAGCGTGAGGATATGACGCTGGAGGAGGCGCAGACGGCCAAGATCGACCTTGCCCTCGGCAAGCTCGACCTGAAGCCGGGGATGACATTGCTCGACATCGGCTGCGGTTGGGGAGCTCTCGCCAAGCGGGCGGTCGAGAAGTACGACGTCAACGTCATCGGTCTGACGTTGAGCCGGAACCAGTACGAGCACGGACGCACCGTTGTTGCCGGCCTGTCGACCGACCGCACCGTCGACATCCGGTTGCAGGGGTGGGAAGAATTCGACGAGCCCGTCGACCGCATCGTCAGTATCGGCGCGTTCGAGCATTTTCGGCGCAACCGATACTCGGCGTTCTTCGCCAAGTGCCGCTCGGTACTGGCGAACGACGGGCGAATGTTGTTGCACACCATCGTCATCACGCCGCCCGATCCGGCGTCCGGTGCGGGTGGACTCACACGCGAGGACGCGCATTTCTCACGCTTCATTCTGCGCGACATCTTCCCCGGCGGTCAGTTGACACTCGTCAAGGTGATCAAGTCCAAGGCGGCCGACGCCGGGTTCGAGTTGCTGCGGGAACACCCCCTGAGGCTGCACTACGCGAGGACCCTCGACACGTGGGCCGAGAAGTTGATCGCGTCCCGGGACGAGGCCATTGCCGTGTCCTCGGAGGCGACCTACGACAAGTACGTGCAGTACCTCACCGGCTCGTCGGCGCGATTCAAGATTTCACGCATCGACGTTGTGCAATTCACGCTGGCCGCTGCAGACATACCTTCGAACTGACGAGGAATGCCCACAATGAAGAATGCCCGGCTCAGTGTTGTCAGTGGACTGTTCGCCGCCGCGGTAATGGCCGTCAGCGCGATGGCCCCCGGAACCGCTGCCGCAGCACCTCTTCCGGTCGTGGGGCCCGGCAGTGGTTTCGTCACCACCGGGGGCATCGACGATCTCACCGCATGCTCCATCGCGGCCGTCGGATACGACGACGCCGGTCGACTCGTTGCTCTCACCGCAGGGCACTGCATTCTGCGCACGGGTCTGCCCGTCACGCTCGTCGGATCGCCTGCCGCCCCGGTCGGCACTACGGCCGTCGGGCATTGGGGACCCGACTACGGCGTCATCGTCCTCGATCCCACCAAGGTCACGCCGGTGTCGAGTCTGGGCGGAATCACCGTGACGGACATCGGCATCGGATCGGTGGGACAGCCGGTCTGCAAGAGCGGGCTCGGCAGCGGACTGACGTGCGGCACCATCGTCGACACTCGGGGCAGCGACCTCATGTCCGACGCCGTCACCGTCTGGGCCGACTCCGGAGCTCCGCTAGTGGCCGGAACTACGCTGATCGGAATCGCCAGCCATGCCTCGGGCGTTCCGCTGCTCAGTCCCACCGCGTACGCTTCCGCGTCGGAATCGCTGCATTTGCTGAGTGCATCGGGGGCTCCGGGTGCGGGCTTCCGCCCGGTGTAGTTCAGCCGGTACCGCGAATCTGCGCTTCTGTTCGAGCCTCGGCCTCGGCGTATTCGCGTGCAGATGCCTGCAGTTTTCGAGCAAGATCTTTCACGTCGGTCGACAGTGTCGCGTCGGCTGCATCCCACGCAGACAGCAGGGCCGAGAACGCTTCGCCTGCTGCTCCCGGCCAACACGCTGCACCCGCCGACATATCGTGTGCCACCACGGCCAGATCGTCGGACGCCATCTCGATTGCGAGGTCGGTTCTACTTGCAACGTCGAGAAGCACCGCGACACCGACTTCCAGACGATCCCCCATCACATTCCTCCCCCGAGGCTGTTGGTGCCTGTCACTACGGTGAACGTAACACCCGGTCGGGAGGGCAGTGGGCTGGTACCTTGACCGCGTGGTTGACATCGGGGGAATCAACGACTGGGACACGGCGGGGCTCGAGCGGCTCAGCAGCTCGCTCACCAGCAGAATCAGCACACTGATCGATCTGGGCGATCAGGTCGATCGCCTCGAGCTCATCGACGGCTGGGTGGGGGAGGCAAGTGAGGTGGCCCGTCGGGCATTCGACGCGGTCGTCGATCACCTGACCGACTCCGCCGCGCAAGTCGGAGCGATCAAGCGGCTGACCGACGACACCGAAGATTCTGTCGTGGCGCTGAAGCGTGCGCTCGCCGATGTGTCGTCGCTGGCCTTCGCCAATGACTTCGCCGTGTGCAACGACAACACGCTCTGGGACAGATGGGCTTTCGAGCGACCGCCGAATCAGACCGACGCCGAAGCCGCGGACCGTCAGCGGATGAAAGTCGAACTCCTCGACCGTGTCGGCGAAATCGTCCGTCGCGGAACAGAAATCGAGGAGAACGCAGCTGCGATCATGACCGAAGCTGCTCGAAACCTGATCAGCGACAACGACAGTACCGACGTGCGCGAGGCGGCGGGGATCGGTAGCGATCAGGGAGCGACGAAAGCCCCGCAGCCGCCGGCCGAGGGACATCCCGCCGCGAACAATCAATGGTGGAACTCGCTCACCGACGATCAACGCGACTACGTACGAGAAGAGCGGCCCCACTGGATCGGTGACCTCGACGGCATTCCGGCGGCCGATCGGTCGAGCGCCAACCTCGCTCAGTTGGATCTCGATCGCAGCTCCGTCGACGGTCAGGTCAACGAGGCGCAGGCTCGATTCGATCAGACCGGCAGTGCGATGGACGGACAGCGACTGGAACTTGCGCTCGACAAACGAACGTCGCTCGATGCCGTCGAACGTCTGATGTTCGAGAAGGGAACGGATGGGAGCTTCGTGCTGGGCGCGGACGGACAGCGCGTTCCGGTTCCGGATCGGCACCTGCTGTCCTTCGACGCCTCGCCGGAGCGGACGCTGGCGACCGCCGTCGTCGTGGTCGGTGACGTGGACACCGCAGATCACGTATCCGTACACACACCAGGCTTCACCAGCACCGTCCACAAGGGGCTCGGCAGCCTGGTGAACGATGCGGCGAACATTCGTGACCTCTCGCAATGGCAACTCGATCACTACAGTCCCGACGCCGCCGGACAGACCGTCGCATCGGTCGCCTACATGGGATACGAGGCCCCGCAGAAGGTCGGGGTGTTGTCCGACGACATGGCTCAGACCGGAGGCAGCAGGCTTGCGTCGTTCCTCGACGGCATCGACGCATCACGTTCGGACGATCCGCATCTGACCGCCGTCGGGCACTCCTATGGCTCTCTCACAACAGGATTCGCGCTGCAGGACGGTGCCGGCGTGGACGACGCGGTGTTCATGGGATCGCCCGGTGTCGGCACCGACAACCTGGGTGCGCTGAACATCACCGGTGACGCGTACACGCTCGCGTCCGGCGGAGACGGTGTTGCGGCCCTGGCGGCATTCGGCGGTGATCCACGCGAGATCGCCGGAGTGCACGATCTGTCGACTCGCGCCGCCGACGTGGTGATGCCCGACGGCACCGACGTCGCGCTCATGTCCACCGATCGATTCACCGGCCCGATCATCGAACGGATGGGAAGTCACAGCGACTACTACAAGGTGGATACCACGAGTCAGTTCAATCAAGCAGCCGTGATCGCGGGCATTCCCGATGTGGCAGTGGCCCGATGACACGACCGAGAAATGCGTGCACGGCTACAGCAGCAATACTGGCCGCCGTGTTCCTGGGGGGATGCATGAGCAACACACCGGAGCCGTACGAGGGGGAGCATCGTCCGCGTGAGAAGGCGGACTCGGAAATCGTTGCCGAGCAGACAGCTTTGCGGTTCGAGGAGCTGAAGCAGCGAGTGGGTCGGCAGAGCACGGTTGAGCCCGCATTCGAGCGGATGCAGGAAGACATCAAGGAGGCGATCTCGGCGCTGGTGCCGGGGCTGGAATGGTCGACCACCCGCACACGCGGCGAATCACCCTGCGATGAGCCGTATTCCAATACGCCCGGCTTGAATGTAACTCTCGTGCCGTTCAGTTCCGATGCGCCGATCCCGGCTGATCGGTGGCGGGCCGTGCTCGAGGCGGTCAATTCCATCGCCGTCGCCAATGGGTTCGACGGTGTCGGTCAGGGGCGTGACGGCGGGACACGGCGCTCGGTGAGTCTGCGCGACCCCGACGGCGGACAGATACTGCTGGGTGCAGGCGGACGCACCGCGCTGATGATCACGACGGGTTGCTACCTACGGTAGTTCGACGGATCGGTAGGTCATCTATTCGGTGGATAGCGCAAACGATCGGGGAGAGCCAGCATTGTCCGAGGTCCGCGCACCGGCGGATATTTGCCGCTAGGGGAATGCCATGTCCGCTTCGAGTCCTCGCAAGTCACGTCGGACCAAAGGACGTCATAGGGTCGCCCGGCCGGAACCGACCACCGTGCAATGGCTTCGGGTTGGAGCCCTGACGGTAGGCGTCGGTGCGGCCTTGGTGACGGGCCAAGGTGCCGCCGTCGCATCACCGAGCACAGCAGTTGTGGACTCGGTCAATCTCGACGAAGAGGAAGAGGGCGCAGCGATCGGCCCGGACGAGTTGGTGGACGGGGACTCCGGCAGCTCATCGACCGTCGTGGAGGAGTCAGAGGCACCGGCTGTCGATGATCCTGTCTCGGATCCGCCACTACAGCCGACGACCGCTGCAGCAACGACCGAACCGGCGGTTCCGGCCCCGCTGACCGAAGATCCGGAAAAGGATCGAGCTGAAGATCTGATCGACGGTGATGACGGCCAGTCCTCGTCTTCGACAGGAGACGGCTCCATCGAGGGGACCGTGTCGAACTCAGCGCCCAACGTCGACTCGGGCACCAGCGCGCCGCCCACAACTACGCAGGTAAAGCCCACGTTGGAGCCGCCTATCACAGCGGTGGTGCCGAATAAAACCAAGTCGACAGCAACCGCAACCGCCGGGACGCCGCCCTCTTCCGGTATCGACGCTCAGGTCGCGGTCAACTTTTCGTCAGGGTCGCAACAGAACGTAATCGATGCTGCAGTGTCGGTGCACACAAGGACTGCGCCGCAAACGCTGTCGGTCTATGCAGATATAGCCCCGCAGACACAGGAACCGACGCTGCAGCGAAACCTATTGACACTGCTCGGTTTGATGCCATCGAATGGAACGACCCCCAGTACTCCGACAGGAGCCTCGCCATACTTCGCATTGGTGTGGGGACTCACGAGGCGTTTCCAATCGACCTTCTTCAATCAATCCCCCTACGCGTCACCG
This sequence comes from Rhodococcus sp. 15-649-2-2, assembly GCF_002258645.1. NCBI lineage: Bacteria > Bacillati > Actinomycetota > Actinomycetes > Mycobacteriales > Nocardiaceae > Rhodococcus > Rhodococcus sp. 15-649-2-2. The sequence continues at coordinate 26,967 of NZ_NPFM01000011.1, read as the reverse complement.
ATCGTCACCGGGTCCCCGAGCAATGGGACCGTGTCTGGCAGCATCGGAGCCGGCGACCCTGACGGTGATCCGCTTCAGTACGCACTTGCGGTTGCACCCTCCAGGGGAACGATTCAGCTGAATGCAGACGGAACCTACGTCTACACGGCGAATCCAGCGCTAACGGCGTCAGGTGGCACAGACACATTCACCGTGGCAGTGGCTGAAACGAACGCATCCGAACACATCCATGGACCGTCGGGGTTCCTCAACCGCATCCTCAGCGCATGGTCCGGCGGGCGAATACCGCTCAACGATGGTAGTACGACGCGTGTGGTTGTGCCGGTGTCTATCACCTCGGCCGACGGCACTCCGATAGTGGCGACGCCGGCCTTCAGCTACACCGTCGACCCGAACACTGCTGTCGTGATCGGACGAGTGAACGTAGTCGATCCCAACACTGATCCACTTCGATTCACCGTTGTCTCGGCCGTCGACCCAACGAAGGGTGTTTTGTCCGTCAACGCAGCCACCGGTCAATTCGTCTTCACGCCGACTGCCCAAGCGCGTCACGCCGCCTATGCGACGACGGCGGAGGACGCCACGGGATTCACGGTGTCCGTGACAGACGGCAAGGGCTTCGATGCCAGCGTCGTCGTCAGACTCCCTATCGTTGCCAAACAGGTTTCCCAGGCATCATCGATACAGCTTTCCGAGTTGGCTCAGCTCGTGGCAACAGGGCAGATCGACGTGGTCGAGAACTCCGATGGCGAAATACGCACTATCGAGGGTAAATTCATCGATGCAAGCGTGAAAGACGCGGCCGACGCAGCTGCGACACTCAACCGTGTCGCCGCGTTGATAGGAGCACCGTCGCAGTTTGCGGATACGGCGCACATTACTTCGAAGACTGTGCAGCAAGTGAGGCGTGACGGCACAGCCTTCGCTGAGACGTACTACTACGTCAGCCCGACACAGAACGGTATTCGCGTGATCGGATCCCAGATTGTGTTGGTGACCAATGCATCCGGCGACGTTACCGGTCTGTATAGCACCTACGACAACGACTTGACCGCAGTTGACACCGCCGCGGCGGAAAGTATTGACGAGGTGTCCGAAGCCATTGCCGCAGTGAAGGCAGCAATCGCTGCCAAGTCATCCGGAGCGGCATCGAGCGTTTCTTCGATCTCGTTCACCGCTGAGAAGGTGATTGTCCCTGATACCAACACGGGGAGGCTGACTCTCGCGTGGCAAGTAACAGCAGTCGACACGAAAACCATTGGCCTGGGTGCGGTGTCGACGTACTTCGTCAGCGCGAACGGAGCGAGCAGCGGAACCGTAATCGACGAGGATGTGGAATTCGAAGGTGCCAGCGCCATCCGGCAGGGGAACTGGGGCGGAACGAGTTTCAACTACAACATCAAGACAGAAGGAAGCACTCTCGTTTACGAGGGCGTGGACCCAATCAGCGGGCAGATCGTGCGGGTATACAGGGCGACGCGGGATGATGCCGAAGACGCGGTGCTCGTGAAGACGCAGACCGGTTCGCCCGATGGCGCGGCGCTCACCGCACTGCGGTATGTCCAATATGTCTCGAATCATTATCGAAACGTACTGGGATTCGAAATCCCATCGGGGAGGAACAATGCAGACGGCGGTGCATACGGGCACGCAACCGATGTATATATAGTTCCGAAAATCGAGATAATAGCTGGCGCTGGAACGAATTTGGCGTCGAGCGACATGATTTTCGGATACGGCAGTGAGGCGGCTCGCGACATAGTTGCTCACGAATACACGCACATCGTCGAAAAGATGATTGTGGGCGACGGCAAGGGCCTCGACTACAACCCCGAGGGTTACGCGATGAAGGAGGCGTACGCCGACCTGATGGGCAACCTCATCGAGAACAAGCCGATGAGCAATCGTGGTCGGTTCGATTTCGGTGAGGATATGCTTGTCTGCGATTCCGTCCCGGACGACCAGAAGGCTCTGTCCCAATGTGCGTTCAGGAACAACCTGGTTCCGGGCGCCGTCAAGAGCGAGGGTAACGACTTTCACTACCACTACGACGATTTTGATGGATCGAAAGGAAATGAGCGCGACGACAAGCCCGGCGGTGGATATCGAGCGTATAACAACAGCACGATCTTCAGCTCCGCGGTATCCGCTGCAATGGCCGACGATCGAACCCAGGGCGTCACCAGCGTGGAATGGCAACGGGTTGTGCTTCATTCGCTGTACAAGCTCAGTGTCACCTCAGGCTTCACAGACGCCCGCTCGGCGATCATCGGTTCCGCGAAAGCACAGGGTTTCAGCGTGGACGAGATCCAAGCACTGCAGAAGGGGTTCGACGACGTAGGAATCGTTGCGACCAACTACCGCATCGGTGCGTCGGTGTCGACGAGCTTGGGTGCGTCCGGAGCACCCATCGACATCGTGACTTCTGCGGACGGAAAGAAATCCTTCGTCATCGATGGCACGAATGCCTTGTACGTCGTAGACACGACTGCTGCACCGAAGCCCGACGTAGTCAAGGTCGAACTGTCTTCATCTGCGACGGACATCGCAGTGAACGCTGCGGGTACTCGCGCGTACGTAGCCAACGGGTCGGCCGGAACGGTGACCGTCGTCGACTACTCAACCGGCGTTCCGATTAGGACGACGGTAAACGTCGGTGGCCAGGCATCCCGCATTTCCACCAGTGATGATGGTCGGCGCACAATCGTCGTCGACTCATCCAACGGCACAGCGATAGTCCTCGACTTCGATGGCGTCACAACGTCGGTCAGCGCTCCGATCAATATCGGAACGAGCCCGGCGGCTGTCGCGATCAGCGCGACCGGATCCAAAGCCATCATTGGAAATTACCAGTCCAGAACGGTGACCATCATCAACGAAGGCGGGACTCAACCGACGCAGACAGTGGCGGTCAGTGGATCACCTCGGTCGGTCGTCATCAGCGCGAACGGAACGCGCGCAATGGTTTACAACGCCAATGGTTCCGTGGACGTCATCGATTTGATCTCCGAAACATTGGAACCCATCAGGATCACCGACACGTTCGATTCCTACGATCAAGTCGGTTTCATGGCAATCAGCGCGGACGGGACGAGAGGCTGGATCACGAATCACTCGACCAGCAATACCGTGGCCTATGTGGATCTTGAGGCAGCGCAACCCGCAGTTTCCTACATCAACATCAATGACTACGCGCACTCGATCGCGACGACCGCAGATGGAAAACGGGCCTTCGTGGTCACCCACGGCAAGCTGTACGTCATCGATGTGTCCAAGCACTTGAACGACCCCTCACGCAGTACCCCCTACGCCAGCAACATCGACATCAACAACAACGCAAGCGATTACCAGCAAGTGACTGCCAGCCGGAACGGCTCGTACATTGTCGCCACGAACATCAGCGGAGACGTGGCGGTGTTGTACGGAACCGCATTCTGACGGGACGAGGGGAACGCGGTTTGGCGAGCTGATGTCCGCTGGGGCAGTCGAGACCGCAGTTATTCCGCGCATCACTTCGAGGGATGCGATTTTGAACCGTCGAACAGCTCGGTGTGCGCTCGCAGGAATGGGAACGGACTCTCGCCCTATCCGTCGCCTTGATCGTTGCGTCGAGTTGTTCCTACCCCGCGCGTCATCACTTACGCCCTGAGGCCGGCTACACCCGGTCCACGCCTGGCTTATGCGTCGGATCGATGAGGAACAGGCTACTGCCGTCCAATCCGTCTCTGCGGTGGATGTTTCCGCGCAGTCCGGCTTCGACCAGACGGACGGCGATGTCGTAGATCTCGTCGAGTCGCTCGTCGGTGAGGTCTGGTCGCACTGCAAGATCGATGTCGTCACCGATGTGCCGCATCACTGCCTGGAACGACGGGCTCACTGAGCTGTAGAGCTCCTCGCACTGGGCCACCAGGGCGTCGGACATCACGTAGTCGTCCGCCGCGCCCAGCAGTGGCGTCACACCGAAATCCTCGAGCAGGTTGATCAGCTGCACCCCACTGCGTCCGGCTGCCGTCGACCGATCCGACAGCACACCCGTTTCCACTTCCTTCGTGGTGAAGATCAGTGTGGCCTCGGCGCTGGGATCGAGTAGACCCAGATCGGCACGCATCGCCTTGAGCAACAACGAATGCATTCTGATGATGTACGCGTGCTCGCTCTGCAGGCGTTCGTAGGCGGGCCGGCAATTCCGGTCTCGGGTGCCAGCGGGGTCAACACTCGGCGATCGATGCCCGTCGACAACTCCAGCGCCAAGGGATGAACGCGCCGGCGAGCCACCACCAGTGCTGCGCTCAGTGCGAGGTTCAACTGGTCGTAGGCCTTGTTCAGCGCCCGAGTCGCAGCGGCGAGATCGCCTACCGGCGTCGAGATCACCGCTGCGGAAATCTCCTCGGCCACAACACGATCCACATTGGACAGGGCGAAGAGCAGCTCTTGATAGCGTGCGGTCACCTGATCGCGATTCCACGAGTCGTTGTCACTCGACTGGCGCACCTGACGATCGACAGCATTGTGCAAGGCCGCCACCTCGCGGGAGATGACGTCCTCGTTCGCGCCGACCCGACGCACGCTCAACGCAGCCCACGCGGCACCGACAGCGGCGATCACCACGACGATGAAGGTCCACAACGCAATTGCGGACACACCCGACTCCGAAGCAGCCAAGACGCTGGTAGTCATCGCTACATCATGCCGGACTGTGTTACTCAACGTCCTTCTTTCGCCGTTCTAACCTGCAGTGCGACATTCGCCGACGACCTGCGCCGCGATGCGACGTGGGTCGTTTTCGGGCAGGGAAGTGATGAGGATTCGGCGTGGATGCGATGCGGGCCCGGTGATCAGATATTTCTGACCGGGTCGCACTCGGCCGGCCTCTACGAGGACCTCGCCGGGCCACTCGGTATTCGGGTCGATGTCGGTCTCGCGTAGTGCGTCGGCGACGATGCGTCGCGGGTCGTACTGGCGCACGTCCATCGTCTCCCAATGGCTGCGGCGCAGCGGAACGCCCATCTCGTCCTCCGCTGCACTGCGAGTGGTGTCGACGAACTGTCGAACTGAGCGCACGGCCCGTCCGAGTTGTTGGGCGTAACCGGGGAGGCGTGAGGGGCCGAGAACGAACCCGGCGATGATCGCGACCAGGAACAGTTTTTCGAAGGTCAATCCGAACATGATGTGAGCTCCGGTTTCGAGGGTGTGAGGGCGCGCCTGGCAGCTCGCCTGTCGTGTACCTCGGTGATCACAATGGCCGCACCGAACAGGGTCGCCATCGGTAACGCGACCAGGAACATGGACAGGACGTCGGCAGCGGGAGTGACCAGCGCGCTGAACAACGCAATGGTGACGACACTGAGCCGCCAGCTGCTGCGCAGTCTGTGTGCGGAGAGGATGCCGAGGCAGTTGAGCATCACCAGCACTGCCGGAAGGACGAAGGCGATACCGGTCGCCAACACGATCTTCATGACGAAATCCACGTAGTACGAGGCGTTCAGGATGGTGCTGTCCTCGTCGGAGGAGAAGCCGGCAAGGACGCTGACCATGCGCGGGAAGATGGTGAATCCGAACATGCACCCGGCCACGAACAGTGGGGCCGCGGCGGCGGAGAAGCCGTACACGTACTTCTTCTCGCGACGCGTCAAACCGGGAGTGAGGTAGGCGAACAGCTCACGCAACCAGACCGGACTCGACACGATGACGCCTGCGAACAGCGCGATCCTCAGTTCGAGATCGAAAGCGCCGGTGACAGTTTCGAAGTTGAGACTGGCTTCGCGCGAGAGGGCGAGTTCCTCGACGGGTGCGCGAAGGATGTCGAGAATCTGGTCGGAGAGGGCGAATCCGATCGCTATGCCGACAAGCAGGGACACCGCCGCGCGGATCGCACGGCGACGTGCCTCGCGCATATGCCCTGCCAGGGGCATGGTGCCCCGCGGAGCGGTAGCCCGCGTGGCAGTGCCCCGTGCAGTAGTGCCCCGCGCGGCGGTGGCCGTGATCACGACGCGTGTCGGTACGGAACTGTGGCGGACGAAGCGTCGGCAACCGCGTCATCGCGGGGTGACGCGTTCTTGTCCTCGCGCACTTCGTCTTTGAGGATGCGCAGCGATTGGCCGACGCCCTTGGCGAGTGACGGGAGTTTGGTGGAGCCGAACACGAGCAGCAGGATGGCGAGAACGATGAGGGCGTGCCATCCGGTCAGGTTGTGCAACATGGTATTTCCTTCGGTGATGTGGGGAGAGGGGATCAGTTGGTGGGTGCGGTGCCGTCGGCCGGTGGGCCGCCTGCAGGGGGAGTGCCGCCGCCCATCGGAGGCTGACCGCCACCTCCGGCAGGTGCTCCGCCGCCGCCTGCGGCGGGTTCGGTGGTGGTGTCGATGGCCACGGCCAAGGATCCGACGTAGCCGGATGTGGGGTCGCCCGAGAACGTCCCCATCTCGAGGTCGTAGCCGTCGCCGAAAACGTTGTCGTTGTCGAGGCTGCCGAGCTGGGCCAGGTTGTTCGCGGAGCTCGGGTAGGTGTCGAGCTGGTAGATCGCGTCGAGCATGTCCTGAGGGAATGCGACCTGCGAGGTGGCAATAGCGTTGTCCGCGTTGGTTGCCGACGCCGCGTCGGGATAGACCTCGAAGTGCATGTGGGTCCATCGACCGGAATAGCAGCCGGGGACGATGGTCTCGAACGTCACCGTGCCGTCGGCACCGGCAGCTTGAATACCGCGCAGATACGTCTCGTCTTCGACGCCCTCGGAGTACATCGAATACAGGCCGGCGGCATCGCACTGCCACACGTACACGGCCGCACCCTCGAACGGCCGATTGTCGTTCGCCATATCGGTGAGTGTGAAGGTGAACGACATTGGCGTTCCCTCGACTGTGGTTCCGCCGTCGAGGCTGGAGGTGATGTCGTTGCGCACGATCCCTGATTCTTCGAGAACATTGACGCCGTTGGTGCCGTCGGCCGGGTAGGGGCCGTTGGTCTCCTGAGGGATTTCGCTCGTTGCGCTCGTTGCGCTCGCGGTGGCCGTAGTGGTGGAAGTGGTTGTGCTGGTTGCACTTGCGCCGTTCGACGTCGTCGAGCAGGCGGCCAGTGCAACCGCTCCGGCCCCCGCGCCGACGATGCTGAGCACGCGGCGGCGAGTGATCAGGGTGGTGATGTCGAACCCGGCACCCTGATCGACCACCTCTTCGGTGGGGCGATCGAGCAGCCGTCCCTGGTAGGTCGGTCCGGCAGAAGTGTTGGTGGGCTCTGGAATTGGGGTCATCGTCTGGTCTCCTGAGATGGCATCGGTTCTTTTCGGTAATGCCAATACTCTGGGATGTTCCGGTGAGAACCCTGGACTCTCACTGCGAGGTTCCTGTGAGCCCCGGGCGGTCGGTTTTACCAACGGGGATAGCTAAGGCTAACCTATAAGTCCGATCACCGACATACAGGACATTCATGACTCATCGCGCAACTACTCGATTCGCTGCCGTGCTCACCGCCGCGTTGGCCGGGTCCATCGCACTCGCGGGCTGCAGCTCTTCAGATACCGTCGAGACTCCTACCGCAGCGTCATCCACCGGCTCGTTCCCGCTGACGGTGCAACACATGTACGGCGAGACCACCCTCGACGCTGTGCCTCAACGGGTAGCGACCTGGGGCTTCGGCACAACGGACGCGGTACTCGCGCTCGGCGTCGTGCCGGTGGCCATGCCCGCGGCCGAATACGGCGGCGGCGACGATCTGATCTACCCGTGGATCTCCGACGCGATCGACGCGAGCGGCGGTCCGGCGCCGACTCTGCTCGACAACGTCACCAACGCCTTGACGGTCGAGAAGGTGCTCGCCGCCGATCCTGATGTGCTGCTGGCCCCGCACTCCGGCCTGACGCAAGCCGAATACGACGCAGTGACACACGCTGGAATCCCCGTCATCGCCCCGCCCGAAGAGCTGTGGTCGACGCCGTGGCGCGATGTCATCACTACCACCGGAGATGTTCTCGGCGTTCCGGATCGGGCCCGCGATCTGGTGTCCGATCTGGACCGGCAGGTGAGCGAGGCAGGTGCGCAGCATCCCGAATTCGACGGCCGATCGATCGCATACGTGTCCGAGGCTGCCGATGTGTACTACCTGCTGCTGCCGTCCGATCCTCGGGTGGAGCTGCTCGAGAATCTCGGCTTCGTCTCGCCTGCATCGGTGACCGACCTCGCGACCGACGACGCCACGTACTCGACCACCGTCTCGGCCGAGAACATCTCGAAAATCGACGCTGATGTGGTGTTCACTCAGGTCGACACACACGACGCCCTGCAGCAGTTCGTCGATTCGCCTGTGTCACGCCAGATTCCGGCTGTTGCCGCGGGTGCAGTCGCTGGATTCGTCGGCCAGGAAGCTGGAGCTGCAGTAGGCCCGACGGCACTGTCGATTCCGCATTTCCTCCCGACACTGGTCGACGGACTGGCCGCCGCGGTGAACACCCAGGGCTGAGTCCTGCCGAGGAGCGGGATAGTTCACGCAGACTTCTGCCGGCCTTACATACCGAGCGGTCTTCGGTGTGGTTTGCTGGGATGGAGGGCGGTAGTAGGTGCTGGGCTCGAATTTCTATGAGGAGGCGGATCGAATGTCTGCGCCGCAGTGGTTGCTCGTGGAAGTGCTCGACGATGGCCATCCGTTCGTCGTTGCGGTTGGGGAAACCCCCAGGAAGCGTGTAGCTTTGGGTTCTTTTATTCGGTCCGACGATCGATCGTCTGCGCTCTCCGCGGTACGCGAGGTACGCGCGACGAACCGCGCGGTGACGTCGTCGTCGCGAGGTAGATCGGTGGTGGCGGAGCCGATCGCGGATGACGTGTCCGGTCTTGTGCACGGGGTGTGGTTGCGGGTCGGCTACGGTTCGCCCGATACTTCGCGTAGGCCATCCGCCTGGGCTTTCACGTGGGATCTGGCTACGGGTAGGGGTCGGCGCAGCGCGATCGCCAGCGAAGACCAATCGTGGTCGTCGCTGGGTGTGCAGCAGACCTATTCGTTCGCCGAGGGTTTGGACAAGCTCGACCTCGGGTCGGACACGGTCGGCGTTCTGGCCGACGTGGTTGCCGGTGTTCCGGGGCGGGTTCTGCAGGTTCGAGGTGTGGAGCGGCGTCCGGACGGCGATGATCGTGCGTTGCAGATCGTCGCCCGTTTCGGACGACCTGGCGGTAGTGGCGCACCTTGTCGCGGAATTGTTCGAGGTGTTTCAGTCGATTTGGGTTCTGCGACCGATGTTTCGGAAAGCTCCTCGACCGGTGCGAGTGTTGCGGAGGCCGTGGCGAGGTCGCTGCGCCGACCTGGTGAGTATCGAGCGGTGCTCGATCCCGAAACCATGGTGTTGTTGCACTGGGATGGCGATGCGCCGGAACTTGTTCAGTGGCAGCGGACCGGTCTCGACGCGGATGGGGCATTCGTTCATCCAGACGATGTCGAGGTGGTTCGTTCTGCTGCACGCGCTGTGGACGAGGGGCCACGCGATGAAGTTTCGTCGGTGCGTCTTCGCGCCCGGGACGGACTGTACAAGGAGGTGCCGGCGACTGTTCACAACGTGAGTCTGGCCGACGCCGTCGACGCGATTCTGTTGGTCTTCCACGATCGGGTCGCAGAGCAAGCGCGCTGACGGTGGCGTGCGGTGCCCCAGCCGTTGCGGCCTCCGGTGAGTTTTGTTAGCTTTTACTCACGCTTTAAGCGTCTGAGGTTCGACCTTGTCGGTGTCGGGTGGACCTCCACGTCACTCCCTCGGTGTGCACTCCACTGTCGAGGGGGGCGTCGATTCTTGTTGCATCCATCCATGTACAGAATGGAAGATACGTGAAGATTCAGACCCGACTGGCATCTGCCGCGATCATCGGCACCGTCGCACTTTCAGCTGCCACTGCGGCGGCAGGAACAGCTGTCGCGCAACCGATTACGCAGGCTCCGATAGTCGCTCCACAATCGCCGACCGACACGATCGACCCAGCGGCGCTACCACCGGAACTGCAGGCACAGATTGCCCGTGAAATCGACAATCTCAATACGTCGACGGCACCCGAGGGGTCCGAGGAATGGGGATTCTTGGCCGTAGCAGCTGCGCGTGCGATCGTCGCGGGCGCACGGACTGCCGGTCCCGCGGTCTACAACGCGCTCGCATCCGCTGTCCGCAGTGGGTACAGCTCATTCAACGGTTGGTGCGTCCGGAATCCTTTCCTGTGCGCAATTCCTGGAGGGCTCGGCACAGCGGCCCTGTACGACGCACTCAAGGGCATCATCAACTGATGACCGACTCACCAGCTCCCGAACTCGGTGTGACTCGGACGTTCGCCGGCGGCATCGTCGCCGCCGGAATAGTGGCGGTGACGCAGCTTTTCGTCGGCCACGAAACCTCGCTGTACACGATCATTTTCGGCCTGCTGGCGATCGTGTTCGGCTTTCTGGCCTACTGGGCCTGGGCGAAGGACAGCACCACCTTCTTCGGCATCGTGTGGGGGTTGTTCACTATCGGTACTGCAGTTGTGTTCGTGGCCGGTGTTCTGTAGCCGAGTTGCCGTCGCGGCTACATTTCTTGCCGCGACGGCACTGAGCTCGGTGTATCAACCCGCCTCGGCTGCACCGGTACCGGAGATGTCGATCTGGAATGCCGATGCAACGATTCCCGACTCGTGGTCTTCCTCTACTGCCCGAGGTGACAGTTTCGTCGGTACGCATCCATCGGTGTCGACACGCACGATAATCGGCACCGATGATCGCGTGCGTACGCCCAGTCCGTCGTCTTTCCCCTCCAGGACAACGGCATTCGTGGTGGCAACGGACGCTGCGGGACAACAGCGGTCGTGTACCGGTTTCCTTTACGGCCCGCGCTCTCTCGCTACGTCGGCACACTGCCTACTCAGTGAGTCGGGGTGGAACAGCGACTTCGAGATCTTTCCTGCCGTGGACGGCGGTGCCTCGCCGTTCGGTCGGTGCGGCTGGGTGAAAGCCAGCGTGCATCCGCAGTTCTCGGCGGACAGGTCGACCCGCTTCGATCTCGGTGCCCTGCAGCTCGATTGCTCTGTCGGTGACCCCATCGGCTGGCTGAGGCCAGGGTCGTCCTTGGATCCTCTGCCCGTTGGCGAGGGTCTTGCATCGACCGGTTACCCGCTCGACAAGTTCCCTTCCTTCATGTGGACGGCTCGCGGATCGGTGACGTCGGTGTCAGAAGATACCGTCGCTTACGACCTGGACACAGCGGAAGGGCAGAGTGGTTCACCTGTGGTCGCCAACTCCGACCCGACAACAGCGATCGCAGTACACAGCAGCGGATTTGCAGCATTCAACGCTGGCACGTCCTTGGTCCCCGCGCAGTCGGAAAGGCTCCTACGCTGGTCTGAAACCCTCCCCGCTGCCGAGGCCGTCACTCCGTTCGGGTCCAGCTGAATCCGGTCTTGGCACACCAGTACCGACAACGGTCCTGGAGCGCTCGGACGCCGTGTCGATGCGCCATGAGGCGTCGAACAGAGCGGAGATGTCGGCACCGGTGACCTGCCAAAAGTTTCACGAAGTACTCGCACCGTCTCAGCGAGGTGCGTCGGTGACCATTCGATTGCGGCCGGCGCGCTTCGCCTGAAACATCAGTGCGTCGGCTCTGTCGAGTGTGTTGCGAAGACCTTCGTTCGGTCGCTGGAGTGTGTATCCGGCGGAGAACGTCACACCCGACGGCGTGGTGGCGGCTGCAAGAGCCTCGAGTGATCGAAGAGCGCCCCGACGATCGCAGTTGCGCAGAGTGATCACGAATTCCTCTCCGCCCCAACGTGCTACGAGTCCATCGACGCCGATGCACTCACGGGCCGCCGACGCGAAGTCGCGGAGCAACGCGTCGCCGGCTGCGTGGCCGAAGTTGTCGTTGAACTGTTTGAAATGGTCCAGATCGAGAACCGCGACGACGGTATCGACCGAATCGCCGTCGACTACGGACACCGCGTAGTCCGACCAACCGCGACGATTGAGTGCCCCGGTCAGTTGGTCTGTTCGGGACGCACGCAGGATGCCGTCCTCGACTTCCTTTCGTTCGGTGATATCGAGAGCGGCAGCGAGCGTCCACTCGGCATCGAACGGGCCGGTGAAAGGAACCAGAGTCAGAAGAACCCAGCGGGTCTCGTCGTTCGGTCGAACGAACCTCACCTCGAGCTTCACGGATTTGTCCGCGGCCGACCCGGCGGCCATCAGATCCTCGACGCTGCCGTGGAGCGCGAAGTCATCCGGGTGAGTGTGCACCGTCGCGGATCGACCCAACAGTTCCGAGGAGGACAAGCCGACGAGTTCGCAGTAGGCGGCATTGACGTCGACGAACAATCCATCGGCGTCGGAGAGAGCCTGCGCCACGGGGCTGGAGGCGAACATGCGCCGGTACCAGTGATCCTCCACGACGCAACGACCTGCTTTCTCCCCTTCCTGCATCGGGAGTCTAGTCGAGGTCGGGTCGGGCCCAGCGGGACTTGCGTCCCGGAACCGTGCGGGCATCGGAGGTTCGCTCTCAGCGGTTCTTCAGGATCACCCCAGCACACTGATTCGCGTGCTCCTCACCTCATCGATGTCTGCCGTACACGCAACGGCCACCGAAGTGTTCACCGAAGCGGCCACCACCGACGTCGAGGTGGTGGGACTGGCGATTGCTGTCGCTCTCGTCGCTGTCGGTTCGGTCCTCCGCATGCGTAGCGACAAAGTCGGCGCGACGATCTTCAGCGCACTCGGCTACGCCTTCGCAGTGATGGTTCTTGCCGTCGCAGTGCACACCGACGGTTGGCTGACCGGTGCCGACGCGCCTGTCACCGCATGGTTCGTCGATCACCGATCGCCCCTGTTCGACGACCTCGCCGTCGCCGTCACGACGGCAGGCGGCCCCGCCGAGACTGCCGCGTTGGGTCTCGTCGTCGCGGTGATCCTGGTGTGGAGAACGAAACGATACGGCCCGGCACTGGTGATGCTGCTGACCGTGGCCTCGGCGTCGATGATGTGCACTGCACTCAAATCGATCGTCGGACGCGAGCGGCCCCCGCAGTCGATTCAGTTGATGCTCGAAACCGATTTCTCCTTCCCGTCGGGGCACGTCACCGGGACCGCTGCCCTGTCGCTGATGCTCGCCCTCATTGCCGGAATGCGGCGGTCGACGGCGGTGCGAACGCTGTTCCTCGGTATTGCTGTCGCGCTCACCGTTGCCGTTGCGTGCACGCGCATGTATCTCGGTGTCCACTGGCTCACCGATGTCTGCGCCGGCGCTCTCCTCGCGGCGGGTGCAGCCACCGTCGGCGGCTACGTACTTCATCGTCTCGACTCCGGCGGCGTCGCAGAGTCGACGCCACCTCGACTGCTGATGAACAGGATCTCGCTATGACGTCGGCACTGACCGCCGCGGCCGACAGTAGATCGTGACGGCCGCGGCAAACGACCTCACAGCCTCCCCTCGCCGGCGCATACTGCCGCTGTATGCGGCGGGCTTCGTCACAGCGTTCGGCGCGCACGGTATCGCGGCGAACTTGGGTGCGCAGACCGGGGACCTTCGAAGTTCACTGCTCTATCTGGGACTGCTGCTGGCCCTCTACGACGGAGCCGAGGTAGTTCTCAAACCCGTCTTCGGTTCGCTCGCGGACAGAATCGGTGCTCGTCCGGTGCTGATCGGCGGTCTGGTGGCGTTCGCTGCCGCGTCGGCTGTGTTCGTGGTGGTGGACGACCCGGGTTGGTTGTGGACGGCCCGACTCGGGCAGGGGGCGGGAGCATCGGCGTTCTCACCTGCTGCCAGCGCGCTGGTCTCCAGAATGTCACCGAAAGCCAAGCAGGGTAGAGCATTCGGTAGCTACGGATTCTTCAAGAGCATCGGATACACCCTCGGCCCGTTGCTCGGTGGCGTCATCGTGTGGGTAGGTGGGCTGTCGTTGTTGTTTGCGGTGATGGCGGCCCTCGCTGTGGTGGTCGCGGTGTGGGCGGCATGCGTCGTGCCGTCGGTGCCCCCGCTTCCACGCACCCGCCAGACCCTCGTGGATCTGGCTCGGCGATTGTCGGAAGGGGTGTTCCTACGGCCGACAATCGCGCTCGCTGCCGCGACTGCCGCCCTGTCGGTGGGGGTGGGGTTCCTGCCCGTGTCCGGGGCCGCCGCCGGGCTCGGGCCGGTGACCACGGGAGCCGCGGTGTCGGTTCTCGCGGGGTGCGCCGCGCTTGTCCAACCGTGGGCGGGACGGGCGATGGACGCCGGTCGGCTACCGCCCCGTGTCGGTATCGGCGTGGGGTTGCTGATCACGGCAGCCGGGCTGGGGTGCGCGATGATTCCGGGACTACCCGGTGTTGTGCTCGCTGCCGTGGGAATCGGAATCGGCACAGGGTTGATCACTCCACTGGCCTTCGCCACGCTTGCCGCGTCCACGCCCGAGGAACGCATCGGGCAGACGATGGGTGCCGCCGAACTCGGACGCGAGCTGGGCGATGCGGGCGGACCCCTGCTGGTCGCCTCGGCGGGCGCGGCCCTGACCCTGACCGCCGGATATGCGTTCCTGGCCGTGTTGATTGCTATCGCGCCCATCGCCGTAGGCCGGGGCGACCGGACCTCCCCGAAGCATCGACGTTGAGTGCCGCTCGAACAAAGTGGCACGAATGTACGACTTTTGGGAACCGTTTGCCGTCGAGCGCCGTCGAAGTAGTGGGGTAGCCGGCGGACGATGGGGTTTTCGATGATGACGAAGTGGCGAGAAGTGACGAGCGCCGAGTGCCAAGAAGATTTCGACGATCTACTCGACGTGTGTGTCGAGATCGCCGCCGAACGAATCAGCGAGAGGTGGGGACTAGAACCGGTGGCCGTCGTCAATCACATCTCGCTCGGTCAACGGGTTATTCCTTCGGAGGGGCAGGCGGATGCGTCGTCGACCATGCCGGTTCATCAGCAACTCCTCGGTCGGCTACGGGCGAAGTCCGACGATCTTCGCTCGTACGCCATCGTGTCCGACGCGACCGTCGAGGGAGCGTCGGACACTCATCTCGAGGTTCTGCTCGAGCACCGCGAGTACGCGATACGCATTCTCGTTCCCTACCTCATGCCGGATGCGAAGACATTCGATCTCGGTCCGATGAAAGCGGCTGTGGGGCAGCGTCTTCTGTGGGGATGACTACGACGGTGGCGATGGTGGAGCCCAGTAGGTGCCCCCGTCAGGGCGCCGAGTACCGAGGTCGCTCCGGGGGTAGGTGTTGCAGCCGCTGTGTGCTGAGTCGTGTACCAGATGGTCGTTACCACATATCGATGTGGCTATATCCCGGGTAGCCATCCGCTGGCTACAGCGGCGCGTTGCACGATCTCGGCGTAGCCGGTTCCTTGCATGGCGGTGAGGCCGAGCCTCTCCTCCAGCGCGGGCCCGTCGGAGATCGATTTCCACTGCAGGATGGGATCCGGTTCGATCGCCGATCGTGGCCGCAACGACACCAGATCGGGGTTGGTCTGCAGGAGATGCTGGAACAAGATGTGGCGGCTGGTGTCGGCGACCACGAGGTCGGGTGCCCAACCGGCCGCATGCAGGGCGGTGAGGAGTGAGCTTGCGTAGAGCGGGGCCTTCGCGGTGTCGAACCACAGAAGTCGTTGAGTGACGAGCTGCGACCAGGTGACGGTGGGGCCGGCGGCGAACGGGTGGTGTTTGCCCACCACGACGCCGAGCTCCTCGCGCCACACCTGCGCGGCGACCAGCCGGTCGTTGTCGAGCGGCAACCGCGCGAGCCCGAAGCTGAGCTCTCCGTGCTCGAGCAGCGTGGCCTGTCGCGTCGAGCCGGCCGAGCGCAGTTCGATGCTGGCCGAGGTTCCCATTGCATCCCGTGCCTGCCGCTCGAGCGCTCGTTCCACCAACTCGATGACGTGCGACGGAACGCCCGAACACACCCCGATCGACCAGTTGTGTTCTGCTCGCACAGCATTGGCAACTGCCGCTCTGAACTGGGTGGGAATGGTCTCCACGCCGTCGAGGAAGATTCTGCCGGCAGGCGTCAGGGTCATCCCGCCGGCCGAGCGGGCGAACAATTCGACGCCGACGCGCGCTTCGAGCTTGCGCAGCTGATTGCTCAGACTCGGCTGGGCGATACGCAGTTCCTTGGCTGCCGCAGACACGCTGCCCTCACGGACCACGGTGAGTGGGGATCGCGATCTGGGTTCCGGAGACGGTGGCGAATCGCCAGTCGTTGCGCAGCAGCCTGATCAGAATCCAGCGACTGAGCCTGCCCGCGGGTATCCGCCGTGAGTTCGCGATCGGGGGACTCAGCGTGACCGCGGCGTGGTCGGTCGGTGGCCTGTATCTCGCGCTCGGCGGCACCATCGCGAAGGAACTTCTGCACGTCAACAATCATCTGGTGGCCGGTCTGGTGATCCTGGCCGTTCAGGGCGTCGGCGGGGTCAGCCAACTGATCTGGAATCTCACCAGGCCCGCGGCCACCATTCGCTCGTCGGCACTGGTTGGATCTGCTGCGCTGATCGTGGGCCTCGTCCTTGCCTCGATCGGACTTGCCACGTCCACCTCGGTGACCTTCTTCGCCGGAGCCATCGCCACCGGTGTCGGCTTCGGCCTCGCCTTCATGGCAGGAACGCGCCGGGTGACCCAAGCGGCACCCGATGCCCAGCGCGGCGAGGTGTTGGCCGCGTATTTCGTGATCGCGTACATCGCGATCTCCGTGCCCGCCATCATCGCGGGGTTGGTGTCGACACACCTCGGCATCACCGAGACCTTCTACTGGTTCGCCGGCATCACCTCGCTGATCGCGGCGGTGGTCTTCGTGTCCAGTGCCCGCGAGCACAATCCCTGATTCAAAAGTGGATGCATCGGCGCATCGCGACCAGGGGATTGGCACTCTCGGTTGCCGAGTGCCAAAATAGTGGAGCGTATTTCGCGCACCGAACCCCAGCTCAGCCTGCCTGAGGAAGGAGAGAACCGTGACTGTCACCTCCCCGAATTTCGATGCCCACGATATGGACGACGACATGTCGCCGAAGTGGTGGAACCGACGCATCCGTACCCGCGCTCAGGTGACCGAGATCGCCGTGATGTTCGGCGCGCTGTCGATCGTCTCGTTCTGGGCCGCCGGGCTCGGCATCGCCGCCGGGATCATCGCCGTCGCCGCCGCGCTGTGGGCCGACCGCACCCCCGACCTCACCGGGGAGCGCGCCGAACGTACCGACACGGCGTTGGCCATCGGCACCGGATTTCTCGGCATCATCGTCGGCGTGGGCTTCCTTGCGATGGTGTTGTAGAGCGACTTCGTCGCATGCGAACGGAACCTCGTAGCCCACTACGAGGTTTCATTCACGACCAGAGCACGTGGTCGTGTCACTGCAAGGCGGCTGCGAGATCCGTGAGCGCAGCAGTCTCCGCGGCGGGGTCGGGGTTGCTCGAGCGGACTGCGGTGAGCACGATGTCGATGCGCGTGTCGAGTGCCGTCCACCCCGCGGCGTCGAGCGACTGCAACACGGGTTGATCGTCGTCCCAGGTGGTTTCGAGGTCCTTTGCAGCGGTTTTGGCCTCGTCCTGCTGACCGGACCGTACGGAAGCGGCCGTGTCGTCGACGATCGAGCGGAGCTCGGTGACGCGCTGAGGCGGGAACTTCGCGATCGCCTCTCCAGGTGCCAGATCTGTCAGGTCACCACCGGAACCCTCCGCCTCGCTCGTCGGAGTGGTGTGTGGCTGCGCGGACGCCCACGACAGGAGCCCCGCGGTGGCTACCGCGACTGCCGCGAAGTAGACCAGCATCGTGCGCTCGCGGCGTGTGTCGGTGGCAACCGGTTCGGGCTCGACGCGATGGTTCCCGATCACGTCTCGTTTCGTTCTCGTCAGGTACAGCACCGTAGCCAGGATCGCGATCAGGAACACGACGCTGGTGAAGAACGTGCCGAGACCGAGACCGTGTTCGGTTCTCGATTGCGCGAACCAGTCGCCGAGATTCGCGCCCAGCGGACGGGTGAGGATGTAGGCCAACCAGAACGCCAACACCGCGTTCGCGCCGAACCGCCATCCGACGACGACCGCCACGATCAGGCCGGTGGGCAGAAGTACCGACGTGCCCGGGCCCCATCCGGTGATGCTCAGCGTCCAGTCTCCTGCCGCGGTACCGAGCGCGAAGGTCACCAGAATCGCCAGCCAGTAGAACAGCTCTCGGGGCACCGTCACGATGCTGTGGATCGACAGAGTCCGCTCCCGCACGAACCACACCCCGAACACCACCGCCAACAACGCGGCGAACACCGACATGCTCACCGCCAACGGAACACCGCGACTGTCGGTGAGGATGTCGGTGTACAGCGTTCCCGTGACGCTGAGCACCACCACCGTGAGCCAGTACACGGCCGGTACGTACTTCGTCAGCCGAATCTGAACAGCAAGCACTGCAACGAGAATCACGGTGAACAGCGCCGCCGTCGCGGTCAGTCCGACACCGAGCGTCATGTTCACCCAGTCCGCGACACTCTCCCCGACCGTCGTGCAGAGGATCTTCACGACCCAGAACCAGACCGTGATTTCGGGGACCTTGCTCAGCGCCCGGCGGTGGACCGTCAGGTGCTCGGAATCGGTGAGATCACTCATGAGCCGGGACCGTACCCGGGTGTTGCTGAAGGTCCCCTGAGGATCACGCTCCATGCATGCCGGCTCCGCCGAACAACCCGTTCACGGGCTCCGGTGAACGGATCCGCGCGCGACGAGTTCTACGGTCAGCGCGACGGCCACGGTCTGTGCAAGCAGCAGTCCGGTGAGCACCAGGATTTGTACGGCCCCTGCCTGCAGGGCCGAACCACTGGCCAGCAGGACGCCCACGAACGCGCCCGGCAGAGTCACCAGCCCCACTGTTCGCGTTTGGTCCAGGCCTGGCAGCAATGCGTCGTTCGCGGTGGGACGTACCACCTCCACGCGTGCGTCACGTTCGGTCATCCCCAGGCTGAGTGCTGCCTCCACTTCGCCGTGCCGGTCGGTCAACGCGGCCAGTGCGCGTCGTGCGGACAGCGATGTTGCGGTCATCGTCCCGCCCAGGATGATTCCGCCGACCGGCACGATCGAAATTCCCTGCGCTGGAACGACACCGGTGATCAGGCACAAGGGGACAACGATACCGATCCCCACTGCCAGGGGAACCACGAGCCAGATACCCGACCTACCGGACTCCGAACGCCGGATCGACGTGAAGGCCGCAGCCCCGAACATCACCAGCAGCACCAGTAACGACGACCATAGATGCTCGAGCGCCGCGGCAAGAACAAGCGAGATCGCCGTCAATTGAACGAACCCGCGCAGAGCAGCAGCGGGAGCGGTGATCATTCGCCCGATCGAGGAGACCCGATAGACGATCGCAGCGAGCGCCACCATCACGAGGCAGAGAAACACGAGTGGCAGACCAGGCTCGGCCAGAGATGAATTCACTGTCCAAGTATGTGGCTTGACCCTGCGCACGGAGATGAGCCGACAGCGAGAAGAACTGCTGCAATCGCCGGTCCTACAGCCTCTACGTCAGCAGTCGCCGATTCGGTGAACTGTTCGTTCTCCGGACAATTCCTCAAGTACCTGCGACGGTCCGTTGCACTAACCGGGTTTATGTGTGACGCTGTGTTGCGTACACATTCTGTTCGGACGCAGGCGGAAGGACCACCATGACTGCAGTCGACGACTCACGAACGCACTACCGAGACACCTTGCATGCGCTGTCGACGGCATCGGTGCATCAGCACTTCGACGCCTTCCTCGACATTCCGTGGGACGAGCCCGAATACGCGATCGTTCCCAACGATCCGCGCTGGGTGCTGCCCGACGCGGACCCGCTCGGTCACACCGACTGGTACAAGTCACTTCCCCTGGACCGGCAGATCCACATCGGCATGTATCGCCAGGCCAGCATGGTCAAGGTGGGATTGCAGTTCGAGCAGATCCTCATCAGCGGCCTCATGCACTACGCCCTGACGTTGCCCAACGACTCACCCGAATTTCGGTACTCGACGCACGAGGCCACCGAAGAGTGCCACCACACCCAGATGTTCCAGGAACTGGTGAACCGCATCGGCATCGACGTGCCGGGCGGGCCCGCGTGGTTCCGCAAGATCGTGCCGGTGCTCGCACTGTTCGCCAGCCGATTGGCGCCGTTCGGATTCTTCGTCGGCGTCCTCGCGGGAGAAGAGCCGATCGACCACATGCAGAAGGGCGTTCTGCGTGCCGGGAGCGTCGGACACCCACTGGTCCAGCGCGTGATGCAGATTCACATCGCCGAGGAAGCCCGCCACATCGGCTTCGCGCATCAGTTCCTGCAGTACAAGGCTCCCCGCCTCGGCCCATTCGAGAAGGCATCGATCTCGATCCTGACGCCGGTCATCATGCGACTGCTGTGCGACGTCATCATGAAACCGAGCAAGCAGATGCGACGCGACCTCGACATCCCCGACGAGGTAGTGGACGCCGTGTGGTGGAACAGTGACTCATCACGAAAGATATTGCGCGACACCTTCGGTGACGTACGCATGCTTGCCGGCGAACTGGGACTGATGAACCGAGTCTCGAAGCGAGTGTGGCGGGCTCTCGGTATCGACGGACGGCCGTCGCGCTACCGCAGTGAGCCGTCGTTCGGCTGAGTTGCCGAGACTCTACTCGGGGATCGAGCGTTTTCCGATGGTGATGCTGAGCGCATCGAGCTCGGCCAATACTGCGGTGGCAGCCCATATCTGGTTGCGCTTGCCTGCTGTCAGTACCTCGAGTACACCGGCCTCGGTCAGCCGAGCGAGAGCGCGATAGGTGCTCGCATCGGTGGTGCGGGTGATCCGGCTGGCTGTGTCCGCGTTCAATATCGGGGAACCGAGCAAGGCGTCGATGATCTGTGCGTCCGCAGAATTGGCACGGGGACGGGCGATCGCGCGCCAATGTTCGGGAAGTTCTGCCAAGGCATGGGCGGATTCCTCTGCAGCGCGGCTGGACACGGTTGCCGCGTGCGCGACGTACTCCACGAATCCATCTGCATCACCGGCGCGGTAGTCGGTCAGTCTGTCGAAATAGCGCCCTGTGTCCGCGAGCATCACCGACGCCACAGGGACGGTCACCCGTGTGGTCAACCCGCGCCGACGCAGGATTGCGCTGATCAGAGCGCGGCCGATGCGGCCATTGCCATCGGTGAACGGGTGGATGGACTCGAACTGGGCGTGTGCGATCGCAGCCTGAGCGAGTATGGGCAGATCCGTTCGATTGGCAAAGGCGAGCAGATCCGTCATCGATTCGTGGACGAGCTCTGGCGGCGGTGGCACGTACAGTGCGTCGATCGGGGTGTAATCACTGCCCCCGATCCAGTTCTGGACGTCGCGAACGATTCCCGAGTCGCGTGCGGTGTAGAAATCCGGTGCCATCAACAGCTTGTGGGCGGTCATCAGGTCGTCACCGGTGATCGGACCTTCACTGGCGGCGTCGACCATGGCCGCCAAGGCATGCACCGCGGCGAGCTGAGATTGCGCCTCGGCGTTGGATTTACCTCCGGCGAATGCCTTGCCGAACGCTCGCCAGCCGGCGTCGATGTGCTCGATCTTCGACGACGCCACCGACTCGCTCCGGAGAAGAAAGTCGGACAAGGGTGCCAGGTGCTCGCCGAAACCCGCCTCCAGACGTGCGACAGCAATGACCGCTTCTTCGTGAGCCCGAGCAACCGAGCCGGACAGATCGCAGTGCGCTTCGCAGATCATGGGTGGGATGGACACGTCGATGTGGTCCAGCATGCGATCGGCGCGCGAACCGTGACGTCGACTCGGCTGCCAGTTTCGCGATTCGACGCGATGTGGAGACCAGAGCACTGCACCCCCGATCGTCAGAAAACGCGACTAGTCCGGCCTCAAATATACTTTGATACTTCGAAAGTAGTCTATGTGCCCAATGGTCGCGTGTTCCCACTCGTTCGGGCTACCGCAGTGAGGCGTCGTTCGGCTGGGTGTCTTCGACGACGCTTTCGAGAGGGACCTGGGGAATGGCGATACCGCGGGAGGCTCCGAGTCCCTTGACCTGGAGCCAGATGGTGTCGGCCAGGAACGTGGCGAAATGGTCCAGGCCGGTGCGTGATTCGGTTTGCCCGCTCCAACTGCGCACCGCGCCCATGCAGCCGGAGACCAGTCCGGCCACCCACGGCCGTACCAGCGACCAGTCCTCGGGCGAGAGATCCGCGTGCACGATCGCGAGGAACGCGGCAACGCTCACTTCCAGCTGCTCGGCCAACATCGCGTTGGTTTCTTCGAGGGGAGTGGGCGATTCGGCACTGACATCCTGTTCGACGAAACGCGTCCACGCGGGGTGTTCGGCAACCCATCGCACGTAGGTGTTCACCACGCGATGCACCACATCGCGTGGGGTGCCGGTCAACTCGAACGAGGTGACCAGCGCGGCCGTCAACTGGTCGCAGATGGCCCGCTGAATGGCGGTGTCCAGGTCGGTGCGATCTCGAAAATGACGGTACAGCCCGGTGCGATGGACCCCGGCTTCCGCGGAAATCTGAGCGGTGGTGAGCCGTTCACCGGGTGCGATATCGCGGGCCAGCACCGTCATGGCGGCCGCGATGATGTGGCGTCGACGATCGGTGTTGTGCTGTTCCCAACGCCGCTTGCGGCCGTCGGACTTGGGGCGTGACCCACCGTCGCTCATGCTGCATGTTCTCACGTCCGCACTGGCCGGGAGTGCAATGCCTCGGCACCGCTCCTACGCTGGCACCATGACCGACCACGCACAGAACCCGCCCCACGCGCACGAGACGACACCCGCTCCGAAGCTGACCTACGTGTTCGATGCGTACTGCGGTTGGTGCTACGGCTTCGAGGCTGCATTCGGCGACTTCGCGCGATCGCGTGCAGACTCCGCGGCGATCGAGGTGATCTCCGGTGGACTGTTCGTCGGTAATCGTGTCGGGCCTATCGGCGCGTTCACGGGACTTCACGCCGCCAACGAACGAATCACCGCATTGACGGGCGCACAGTTCGGCCCGGCCTTCCGCGACCTCGTCGACGACGGAGAATTCGTCCTGGATTCGACCGACGCCGCGCGTGGATTCGCGGCTGTGCGCGCCCAGGCACCGCATCGCAGTGTCGAGATCGCCGAGGCGCTCCAGAGCGCCTTCTATCTCGAGGGCGCGAGCCTGTCCGATGCCCGAACGTATCGCGCCGTGGCGGACCGGGTGGGTCTCGACGGCGGGCGAGCAGAAGCGGAAGCCTTCACCGATGCGTCGTCGGCAGCAGCCGAAGCGGACTTCGCGCGAGCGAGCAACTGGGGAGTGCGCGGCTTTCCGACCGTCGTGCTCGAAGTCCCCGGACGCGCACCGGTTGCCATCGGAAGCGCCACGAGCACAGCGGACGAATTGCGCGCCGAGCTCGACGGCTATCTCGGTGCTTCCAGCCAGTTGAATCGACCCTGACACCAGAGGGTTTCGCGGATCGTCACGGGGTGCGCTTGCGCAGCGCGAACAGCACACCCGCTGCGCCGACCACGGCCACTACCGCGCCGATCGTCCAGAGCGGGAAGCCGTTGTCTTCGACCACCTCGGTGTCCTGAGGTGCGGCCTGCGCGGCCTCGTTGGTGAAGTCCAGGTCCGTGGCCGGCGGTGTTGCCGCCGCCGGGGAAGCCTGGGTGAGCTGGAACGGGACACTGCCGGTGATCGGATGCCCGTCGCCCGAGACCACCCGATAGCCGATGGTGTACTCGCCTGCCGCGCCGAGGCCGTCGAGATCGACCGTCACCGTGCTGCCGTCGACAGCGGGATCCGATGCTGCCCAATCGATCCCGTCGGGCGCGATGACGGTGACGGTGGCGAAGTTCGACTGCACCGCTTGATTGAACGTCAAGGTCACCTCGTCCGGCGCGGCGTCGAGCGCAGCGTTCTCGGCAGGATTGCTCGACTGGAGAGCTGCGTGCGCGGACGCGGGACCGATCGACAGTGCCGTCGCGGCGAGAACAGTGGCTGCAATGACGGCCAGGCGTTTCATCGAGTGCTTCCTTGCTATTCGTGTGGAGGTTCGCCGGTTACCTTGTGGTCGGCGAAATTGAGGCCCTCCCGCACGAGACGGGCGAGGTGGCCGTCTGCCAACCGGTAGATGACGTTGCGGCCCTCGCGTCGGGTCTCGACGAGTCCGGTGAATCGGAGTTTGGCCAGATGCTGGCTGACGGCGGTACGCGAGGTTCCGGTGGCTGTGGTGAGTGCGCTGACGTCCGCGGGGCCGCGGTCGAGCAGCCACAGGATGTGGAGTCGGGTGGGATCGGACAGCATCCGAAAGGTGTCGCTCGCAGTAGCCAGGCGGGCGGAGTCGGGTTGAACGGCATGGTCGAGACTGATGCGCGGTTCCTTCTTCGGTGGCATCGAACGTCTTCTCCCTAAGCGGAGACGACGACCGGATCACGGGAGCGACTCCACAGGCGTGCTGCGGACAGTCCCGCAAGTGTAGCCAAGCCGGTGAGCACCGCCGCTGCGGTGAACTGTCCGAATTGCGCCCCCACCCATCCCGCGACCGGATACGTGATCAGAAACGCCGCATGAGACAGCGAGAACTGCGCGGTGAAGATCGACGTTCGAGTTCTCTCGTCGGATTCACGACGCAGAATTCTCGCCGACGGCGTGTTGATCATCGAGGTTCCGATGCCCAGTATCGACCACGTCGTAGCGAGAGCAATCCAGGCCGTCGGTCCTCCGCTCAGGGTCGAGACTGCCGTTGCTGCGGCGGTTCCCGCGACGGCTACTGCGGCACCGGTGAGCATGAGGCGGTGATCGTCGATGGATCTGAGGACTCGCGGAATGCACAGTGCGGCGACCATCGAGCCGGCACCGTAGAAACCGAGCGCGATGGCCAGTGAGCTGCTACCACCTCCGAACAGATCGCGAACGTAGACCACGGAGTTGACGGTCACCAGTGCCGTCGCTGCGGCAACGACCGTGTTCAATGCCATCAAGCCCTGCAGTTCATGGCTTTTCGCGAACGTCGTGATGCCGTCGGTCGGCCTGTTGCGCTTGGCCGCAACGTGTTTCGGTAGACGAGTCCCGATCACCATCACCGCGGAGACGACGAAGCCCAGTGCCGTCCCGGCGAACAGGGCGTGAAAGCTGATCACCGTCAACAGTGCCGCCGCGATCATTGGGCTCACCAGGGATTCGAGGTCGTAGGCGAGCCGGGACAGCGTCAGTGCGCGGGTGTACTGCACAGTGTCGGGAACAACCGATGGGATGACGGCCTGGAAGGTGGGCGTGAAGGTCGCCGACGCCGCCTGCAGAACGAAGATCAGGACGTAGATCTGCCACACCTGATCGATGAAGGGTAATGCCACCGCTGTGAGTGCCCGCACGGCATCCGCGGTGACGAGTACGAGCTTGCGGGGGAGTGTGTTCGTCAGAGACGAAACAATGGGTGCGACGAAGACATACGCGATCATCTTGATCGCCAGCGCGGTGCCGAGGACCGCTCCGGCGGAGCTGCCGGCGATGTCGTAGGCGAGTAGGCCCAGGGCCACCGTCAGCAGTCCGGTGCCGATCAACGCGACGACCTGCGCCGTGAAGAGACGTCGGAATGTGAGGTTGGCGAGAAGCATGGGTTCAACCTACACATATGTGCGCACTTGCGCACTCATGGGCCTGTTGGGTGCTTCTTGCACGCCAAGTGCGAATACTTTCGGTACCGTTGCGAGGTCGGCGTCGTAAATGGGGTGGTTCATGACCGTCACGCGTAATTCATCGAACGAGGTGATGCGCCGCGCCGTCGATCAGTTGCCGTCGATGATCGGCTATTGGGACTCCGATCTCCGCAACGTCTTTGCCAACAAGGTGTACGCGGACTACTTCGGCATCGAGCCGTCGGTTCTGGTCGGTAAGCACATCAGCGAACTGCTCGGCGAGACGCTGTATCAACTGAACTTGCCGTACATCACCGCCGTGCTCGGGGGTGAACAGCAGCAGTTCGATCGGACGCTCATCGACGTCAACGGTGCTGTGCGCGTTACCCAGGCCACCTATGTCCCCGACATAGTCGACGGCACCGTCGTCGGATTCACCGCGTTGGTCGTCGACGTCAGTGCCCGCGCCGAGATCGAACGGGAGCGCGATCGCGCGATACGACTGTTTCGAATCACGATGGAGAACGCTCCGATCGGCAAAGCTGTGATGACCCGCGACGGACGATGGCTCCAGGTGAACAAAGCTCTGTGCGAACTACTCGGCTACACCGCAGAAGAACTGCAGCACAAAACTTTTCGTGACATCACCCATCCCGACGACATTCCCCTCGCCGACGAACATCTGAAGGGATTGGCCGACGGGACTCTGACGAACGTGGCGTCGGAGAAGCGATACATCCGCAAGGACGGTGCCACCATCTGGGTGCAGCGCAACGCGACCGTGGTGCGCGACGACGAATCCGGCGACGTGATCATCGCGCAGATCCAGGACATCACCGCACGCAAGGCCGCCGAAGCGCGACTCGAACGACAGGCGTTGATCGACGACCTCACCTCGCTGGGAAATCGTCGACGACTGATGACCGAGCTGAACAGTCTCAGAGACATGTCCAGCGATCGGCCGGTCGGGATGCTCTTCGTGGACGTCGACGCGTTCAAATCCATCAACGATAAATTCGGGCACGCAGTGGGCGATCGCGTGCTCGCCGCTATCGGACGTCGCATCCTCGACAACGTGCGTGCGGACGATGTGGCCTGCCGCATCGGTGGAGACGAATTCGTCGCCCTGCTGCACACGGCCCGATCGGCCGAAGGAGTCGAACGCCTCGCAGACCGAGTCCGCGGCCTCCTCGCCGGTCCCTACGACATCGACGGCACCGACATCCCGGTTTCGGTGAGTGTCGGATGGAGTTGGGAACCGACCACCGACCCGGACCAACTGCTGCGAATCGCAGACGAACGAATGTACTTGTCCAAGCGCGCCTGAGATCCGGATCAATGTGGGTGCCAGTCGGTCAGGGCGGTGCAACAGAGTCGCATTCATCCGCCGGCGGGGTGCGGGTGCGGCGGGGTGCGGGGTGGGG